>MUGG01000106.1 GCA_002148405.1 Alkalinema sp. CACIAM 70d
TAAAGGGGGATTTAGGGGGATCGTCATGGGTTGCAATCACAGGTTGATTTGGTATTAGATCAGTCCTGCCACAATATTGATGCTCATCGCAATCACGGTGGTGTTAAAGAAAAACGATAGGATGCCGTGGCCCAACGCTAAGCGGCGAATGGCGCGTGAGCTAATCGCTGTATCTGAGACTTGGCTAGTCATACCAATCACAAAGGAAAAGTAAAGAAAGTCCCAATAGTCTGGCTCCGCGTCACTGGGAAAATCAATCCCTGCAGCTTTTTGGGAGGGTTGCTGCTCATCGTTTTGATAATAAGCAAAGGCATAGTGCAGCGCAAAGACCGTATGGACAAGCATCCAGGAACCGACGATCGTCAGAATTGAAAGGCCCAAATGTAGGACTAACAATTCGCCTTGCTGCCCTTTGTCTCGGAGCAGAAAGGTGATGGCCAGTATGCTGATGCAAGCGATCGCGGTAATTGTGCCTAAAATGACAACCCGTCCAGCATCTTGCTGTTGGGCTCGCTGTCGCATAGCGTCCGGGGTCGCCCGCAAAATTGTCCACCACGTAATGCTTAGAAAACTGACCATTGCCACATCCCACAGTAAAAGGATGCGAGTCGGTAATGCCATCCAAGGGGGTAGCAAGACATTAACGATCGCGCTGCACAGGATGGCGAACAACGAATGCTGGGTTGCTTTCTGAGAAAAGATTTGCCGATAAATGCTAACTTTCTTGGCCATCCGACGTCACGCAGTTGAACATGCAACCTGAGCTTGATTATGCAGAAAGTCACGGGAATAGATCCCTGCGATCGTCAGTCCTGAGGCCTAGGGATTGTTGGCATCTTTAGGCTTACCTCCCGTATTTCGGACATTGACGACCTTACCTAAGAGGTCAAACCAGAAGGGAGCTCCCATGGAAATGGCAACCCCACTGATCAACCATCCAGAAACCATCCGGAAAAATCCGAGGGGTTTGGCTCCAATCATTTGCACCACTTGCAGCGGCACAGAAGTATTTTCTGGAACCGACGTAATGCCTAAGCAAGCTTTATATAAGTCATTCCATTGATCTCGGGTCAGCAAACTATAAATTTTGTCGGCCCCCGGCTGTAAATCCGTTGTACTGGGGGCGTAGGGGCAACCCAATTGACGGCTGAGATTACTCGGATTCCAGCTGATCGGTAAAGCAATATCAGCCAGTACTCCTTCGGTATCTTCTTTCAAGCGCTCTAAATCCTGGCGCACTGCATCTGGACGGCTATCTTGGGCAGGGGCAATTTGGCTAGCCCGATCGGTAATCACTTTCCGTAAGCTTTCGTCACTAGCAATCCGATTAAAAATATGGAATGTGTCGGAGTTGGTAAACATTGCAATGGAAATACCAACAATAATCGCAACGCCCTTAGCATTGCGTTTATAGACCCCAGAGGCGCGACTCATGGAATCATCAAACCACAAAGCAATCTCTTCGCGGAAATGCTCCACCGCGTTTTGAGTGGATTGTACTCGGTTCTGGGCACGGCGAGCTAAAACAGCTAAGCTTTGCTGCACAGAACTGGGCAAGTGATCTAGCGCTTTTTCAACTCGCTCGTAGACTTGATAGTCTTGGTAGATTTGATATTCTTCCTCGTCCAATGTCCGGATGGCCTCTTCCCGGCAGATATTGCGTTCTTCTTCGGTCGGTTGGTGCTCTGCCATGCTCTCAACCTCTAAGCCACTGCGTTCTTGCAAGAGCGCTTCTGTTTGGTACGTTACCCGCTCGTTAATGGCTAAGGCTCTGGTTTTGGCGGCAGTGTACCGATCGGCAACCTGTTTGTAAACGGTAGATCCTTTGTCAGCTAAGGCCACTACATCTGCGAGGGTCGGTTGTAACCCACCGGAGAGAATGGCCCGTTCATTATTGGTTCCGAAGAGGTTGAGCTTAAAGGCTGTCACCCGATCGCAAAAGTAGCAAATATCTTCGGAGCGTGGATCGGGGTAGCTAACAATAAAGCGATCGAGGGCTTCCGCTAGGCGATCGACAGAAAACAGAACCGTTGTACAGCCTTTGCGATAGTCCTGCTGGACATTGTAAAAATCTTCAACTAAATTACGGAAACTGCGAGAGGTGGTTAAATCGATGCCCACGGTTTCAGCAATTTCCCAAATCCCGACTAGATTGGATGGATCGGCAGGTGTGATGGTACTATCGCTAATGGAAATTTCGCCAATAATCCGTTTGATAAATTCATCCAACCGAACATCGATTAATTTATCAACAAAGGTGGAAATTCCCAAGCGCTCTAAAAGTGCCGTGGAAAAGGTATCTGAAGCAATGTAGGACGGCCCCGAACTTTGATTGAAGCCAAAAGCACCTTTACGATTACTGGGAAAAATCCATTGGGTGATTTTACGAAATCCCTTGGCCCATAGCCCCCGTGCTTCTTGGTTGAGATCTCGGATCAGCGGATCGTCATAAATGGACTGCACCAAGGCTTTGACTTTTTTTTGTTCGGCTGACTCTGCCCCACCTGCAATCAAATTCTCGATCGAATCTCGCAAATGCTTTGCCCGCCACTGCAACAGTGTGGTGATCAGCTCCTGAATTTCCGAGGCCAGTAGACTCAGGATCAGATATACAAAAAACAGGCCGATAATAACATCAAGAATAAAAGGCAGATTCATAGACAACCGCTCAATCCATGGATCATAAAGATGCAAAGTCAATGTAGCACAGGAAATCTGTCTTCAAGCATTTGTGTAACAGGACTCAACTTCAGGGGTCGATCGGTTTTTCTCCTAGACGTGCGATTGGGGTTCAGTCGATCCAGTCGGTCTCCAGTCAGCTCTCACAAATACGCATTAAAAAACGGGAGAGAAGCACTCCCCCGCCGTTTTCAGCAGTTCCATTCCCACGATTGGGACGGATCTTAATTGCCTTTAAAGAATGTAAAGCAATAGAAACAGAACAATCCAAACCACATCGACAAAGTGCCAGTAAATTTCCGCTGCCTCAATGCCAAAGTGATGTTTGCTGTTGTAGTGATCGGGCTTGAGTGATCGCCACAGGACGGCCAAAATCAGCAACAGCCCAAAGGTGACGTGCAAGCCGTGGAAGCCCGTCAGGACATAGAACGTGCTGGCGTAAAGATTCGTCGTCAGACCAAATTCCAGATGGAAATACTCAAACAACTGGCCAACTAGGAAGACCGCCCCCATGGCCGCAGTCAGGCCAAACCACAGGCGCATTCCCTTCACATCATTTTTCTTAATCGCCGTATCTGCATTGTGAATCACAAAGCTACTGGCAATCAGAATGGCGGTGTTAATGCCCGGTAATAGCAATTCCCGTTCTGGGGTTCCTTCCGGCGGCCAGACAGGAGCCACCGCCCGGAAGGTTAAATAGGCAGTAAACAAACCCAGAAAGATCATGGCTTCTGCCACTAGGAAAACCAAGACCCCGGTAATTCGATAATCCGGGTGGGCTTGGTGCCCCATTTCCTCAGCAGAAATTATCAGTTCAGCTTGGCTGGAATCAAGAGTAGAGCCTGTCATGGTTCAAGGGTTGGAGAAAATTACGTGGACAAAGGAGAAGTCGCCGGATCGAGATTGCCCGAGGGCGGCACCTGTGGTCGCTTGCCATAGGCGTAGGGATGGCAAAGCAAAACGGGCTCAGTCTCAAAGTTTTCCTCCGGTGGCGGCGAACTGGTAGACCATTCCAAGGTCAAACCACTCCAGGGATTAGCCACCGCTTTTTCACCTTTGATCCAACTCCAGACGGCATTGATGATGAAAGGGAAGGTGGATACGGCCAGAAGATAGGTTCCGATCGTGCAAATCATGTTGATCGTGGCATATTTCGGATCATATTCTGCAATCCGACGGTTCATTCCCTCTAGACCCAATTTATGCATTGGGAGGAATGTCAAGTTAAAGCCAATAAAAGTTAAAGCAAAGTGAATTTTGCCCAAGGTTTCGTTCATCATGCGCCCAGTCATTTTGGGGAACCAATGGTAAATCCCCGCGTACAGACCAAAGACACTACCACCGAAGAGAACGTAGTGGAAATGGGCGACGACAAAATAGGTGTCATGGACGTGAATGTCAAAGGGAACGGCTGCAAGCATTACGCCGCTAATGCCCCCGATCACAAACATAGACACAAAGCCCATGGCAAAAAAGAGCGCACTATTAAGATTTAACTTGCCACCCCAGAGAGTTGCCACCCAGCTGAAGACCTTGATCCCCGTGGGGACTGCAATCACCATCGTGGCGAACATAAAGAACATGCGTAACCAAGGCGGGGTTCCACTGGTGAACATGTGGTGCGCCCAAACGATTAACCCCAGGAAGCAAATGGCCAAGCTGGAATAGGCGATCGCTCGATAGCCAAAGATCGGTTTACGGGCATGAACCGGAATAATTTCTGAAATCATGCCAAACACCGGCAGAATCATGATGTAGACCGCCGGATGGGAATAGAACCAGAACATGTGCTGGTAAACGATCGGGTCGCCGCCCCCCGTGGGATTAAAAAAGGCAGTTCCCACAATCAAGTCAAAGGAGAGTAGAATCAACGCCCCAGCCAGCACAGGCGTAGACAGCAAAATGAGGACCCCAGTGGCCAAACTGGCCCAACACACCAGCGGCATGTCATTCCAGCCCATTTTGGGATGGCGCATCTTCCAAATGGTGACTACAAAGTTCACCGCCCCCAGGATGGACGACGATCCCAACAGTAAAACACTGAGGATCCAGATTAATTCCCCAGCCTTGGGACTCATGGTGCTCAGGGGAGGATAGGAGGTCCAACCTGCGCCCGCAGGGCCACCAGTGACAAAAAAGCTCGCCATGAGCAAAATACCTGCTGGGGGAATAATCCAAAAGGCGAGGGCATTCAACCGAGGAAACGCCATATCCCGCGCCCCAATCATCAAGGGCACGAGGTAATTGATGAACCCAGCAGTGGCCGGCACAATCCACAGAAAGATCATGACGGTGCCATGCAAAGTAAACAGGCTGTTGTAAAGTTCAGGGCTGACAAAATCCGATGCCGGAGTCGCCAGTTCTGTGCGGACAGCCGCCGCGAGGGCTCCCCCAATCAGATAGAAAAAGAAGGAGGTGACTAGGTATTGAATCCCAATGACCTTGTGATCATGGCTAAAGCTGAAATACTTACGCCAATTGGCGGGGGGTGGCAAATTGGCGGGTTGAGTGTTGTCTGGGAGCGGAGTGAGAATCGTCATAGATCACAGAACATCGTAGAAAGGAGCAGCGGAGAGCATGGGCAGGCTGAGCCAGGATTAAGGGGCAGCAGAAAACCCATCACACCAGTTGTTACAAGTGGGTGTTACAAGTGGGGATCGGGCATTTGCTGCATTGCTTGGATGGATTGGAGGTGCTCTACCGTCACCCCAAGCCTTTGGGCATAGGGCGCAAGATAGTCAGCATCGCTGAGATGCAGGGTGCTGGGATGAGCAAGCGCGATCGCCTGCTGAAGTTGAGGATCCTGGTCTGGGCGACTGGCGACTTGCTGACTGGTTAACCAGGCTTGGAACGCATCCTCTGGCTCAACTACCACTTTAGTTTTCATCACCCCGTGGTAAGCACCACACAGTTCCGCACAAATGACTGGATATTCACCCACTTTGGTCGGTAGGAAACGGAGGGAGACCGTGCGCCCTGGAATGGCATCCTGTTTGACCCGAAATTCCGGTACCCAGAAGGCATGCAGAACATCCATCGCCGAAATATTGAGTCGCACATCGCGCCCCACGGGCACATGGAGTTCACCTGCGGTCACCTCCGTCCCTTCGTAGTTGAACAACCAAGCAAACTGCAACCCATTCACGTTGACGATCACCGAATTTCGATCGGGGATTGTAGCAGGAACAGCAGCGGGATTTTTAGGCTTCACAGAATCTGCGGGGACAGTCACCGGGATTGCCACCTCTTTAGGCGTCACAACATTGGGAGCCATCCCGTCGGGGGAGACAACGTCTTTGGGGGTGACGGCATCGGGGGGGACAATGACAGGGGTCACAGCATCCTCACCTGTCGGGTTTTCACCGGTTGGTAAGGTGGCCTTAGTTCCATCGACTGCGGTAGCAGTGGTAGACGCCTCAGGAGGGGCTTCTAGGGGGGCTGCGATCGCGGCTCCTGGGCCAGCGTTGGCTACCGAGGTTCCATGGGCCTCTTCCCCGTGGGCACTGGCGAGATGACTACTATGATCCATGGGGTTGAGGCCCCCCATTTGTTCGTAAATATCGAAACTATAAATAGAGAGTGCGAGGACAATGACCGCTGGGATTGCAGTCCAAACAATCTCTAAGGGGATATTCCCGTGAATGTACTTAGCATCAGTATCGTCACCCGCTTTACGCCGGTAACGAAATATCACCCACAACAGTGCGCCTTGCACCAGGATGAAGATACCTGTCCCGATCGTCATCATGACGTTGAACAAATCATCAATCAGATCCGCTTCCGCAGAGGCCGCGATCGGGAGTAGGTGATGGTTATAGCCGTACCAGAGACTGAGAAGAGTTAACAGAATCCCAGCCAGTAATGTCGCGATTTGGCTCGGAATTTTCACAATGCGTTCCCCCTATGCGACGGCATCTTTTAAATCAAGCCACACGCGGCTATCGAACTAGCTATTAACAGATTTATAGCGGTCTAATCTAATTGGCTATCGTATGTTGACTGTCTAGGTTAGCGATTTCTTAGGTTAGCAATTTCTAAGGAATTAACTATCCAGACAGATGAGCTAACTAGCGACCGAACTAAACGACCGAACTAGCTACCTAACTAAGGTAGATCAGGCTTTTCCGATCGGGTAGAGAAACTTTGCAATCCTTAGGCTTTTCTTCAGGATCGGTAAACGACGGTTACGAAATATTTCGATTTTTGATGCAGAATTTTGAAGATTCTCTAAAGGTTTGATGCAAGTCTTAGTCTTATCCGGCAAATTAAAATCAAAGAAGTTGATTTCACCGGATGAGAGTACTGACTCATTATTGTTGCAACATTATTTTCCCAAAATTATCCCGAAATATTTGCTCTGGTAACAATGGAGGGGAACAGAGGAAGGGGGCATCAATGAATGAGGAATTCACTCAAGTCAGGATTCAACTAAGCATTCAACCAGATAAGGATTCAACCAGAAATACTTGGCCAAATTGTTTGGATTGATCTTGGATCGTAGTTTTGATGTTGGAGGTGATGCAGCAATGACAGATGCAGCCACAAACCAGATACAGCCAAATCCTTTGGTTAATGATGGAGTTATAGGGAATGCCATCCCAGAAACTTTGGGGCAGAAACAGTGGATTACCCGATCGGTGTTTGGGCTAGCGATCGCGACCCTGGGGTTGATGGCCCTAGGCAGTGCCACTCGCGTCATGAATGCAGGACTCTCCTGTCCCGATTGGCCGCTGTGTTACGGCACCCTTCTGCCTTCACAGCAAATGAATTTACAAGTTTTTCTAGAGTGGTTTCATCGATTAGTCGCTTCGGTGATTGGCTTTGGAACGATCGCTGTTACCGCAGGTGCCTGGGAGTATCGGCGATCCCAGCCCCAGAACTGCCCGAGATGGCTGCCTTGGGCCATGACCTTTGCTCTAGGGCTGGTGGTCTTTCAGGGCGTGCTGGGGGGGCTAACTGTCACGGAATTGCTGCGATTCGATATTGTCACAGCACACCTAGGTACAGGGCTGTTATTTTTTAGTACTCTTTTAACGATCGGGATATTATTGCTTCCCAACAAGACCTTTGTTCCTGCGCAGGGAATCTCTGCAGATGAACTTCAGACGGCTAACAAATTTCAGCGACTCCGCTGGGTGGGCTTGGTGGCCGTTCTCTGCATTTATCTCCAAAGTTTACTCGGTGGACTCGTTGCCTCCCGATGGGCGCTCCATCAGTGCTTTGGGGTACAGCAACTCTGCACCGTCATGAATAGCCATCTGATTGGTATTGTGCCCGCAACGATCGCGACGATCGTTGCCGTAGTCTTCGCCATGAGATCGAAAGTGCTTACACCGGGGCTACGGCATGTGATCCATGGGGCAGGAATTCTGTTACTAATGCAACTTCTTTTGGGGCTGGCAACCTTTAGACTCCATTTACAGGTGGAACCCTTAACCGTAGCTCACCAACTGGTCGGTGCATCACTATTAGGAACCTTGGTGATTTTTACGGTTGCAATGTTCCGTACTGCTCGGCTTGTTAGCGAACAAAGCTCCTCGGTCTTGCAAAGTTAAGCCGATAGATTTTCATTGACGGAGTGCCCTTCATTCATTTAGCCATTGATTTTAGGGTTATTACCTGAACCACTGTCCTCCCAACTAACCAATCCCTGGGTCGATTACTGGTTACTTCGAGCGCCAACAGAGCATATCAAAATAGAGAACACCAAGATAGAACACACAGAGTCTGCTTCCTGAAGTTAATGACTAAAGCAGTGCCATTACTGAACTTGCCAATCGATTTCTCGCCATAGCACCCCGTTCCTTACTGAAGAACGATTTTTGCTCATCTCTCTTACGCCAGGATTTATGCAAGATACCCTCACGACCCTGCCTCTCAATCGCGATTGGCGACAAGTTATCCAAAGTTATATTCAACTCACCAAACCCCGCATCATACTCCTCCTCCTGATTACGACGGCGGGTAGTATGTGGATTGCAGCCCATGGTCAGGTCGATCCTAAGCTGGCACTGATCACCCTTTTGAGTGGAGCCTTTGCGTCTGGGGCAGCGAATACGATTAACTGCCTCTACGATCGCGACATTGACACCATCATGGAGCGCACTCGTAACCGTCCACTGCCGTCGGGTCGGGTCAGTCCTCGGGATGCCATGATTTTCGCAGGGGTTTTAACCGTATTGTCCTTTGGACTTCTAGCGACCTTTGCCAATTTGCTGAGTGCTTGCTTAGCAATGTCTGGCATTGTTTTTTACGTCTTGATTTACACCCACTTCCTCAAGCGCTACAGCACTCAAAACATTGTGATCGGCGGTGCAGCAGGGGCAATTCCTCCCCTGGTCGGTTGGGCTGCGGTTACGGGAGATTTAAGCATTACCGCTTGGATTCTCTTTGCCATTATTTTTCTGTGGACGCCACCCCATTTCTGGGCCTTGGCCATGATGATTCGCGAAGACTACGCGATCGTCAAAGTTCCTATGCTGCCCGTTGTTGCAGGCAATGAATTTACCAGCCGGGAAATTCTTTACTATACGTTGGCCTTAATTCCCACAACGTTGGTCTTAACCTATCCCTTAGGCGTTATGGGCGCAACCTATGGCGTGATTGCCTTGGTGCTCGGCCTTTGGTTTGTCAAAAAATCTTGGGAACTGATTCAAACACCGGGAGACTATTTCACTGCTCGATCGGTGTTTAAGTATTCCATTCTCTACATGATGCTGCTCTGTGCGGGCATGGTAGTGGACAGTCTACCGATCGTGCAGCAGTTGGATCAAACCTTTTTGGCCTTCGTGCAACCCTTCTTTTCTGCTTAGGGATCTAGAATGGAGAGAGCGTCTCTGGAAACTGCTAAATAGCACTGAAGCCATGACAACCGCGATTTCCATTCAAAATTTACAAAAACGCTACGGCGAAGTCACTGCCGTTAAAAACGTCTCCCTAGAAATTCAATCTGGGGAGATTTTTGGCATTTTAGGCCCGAACGGAGCCGGCAAAACTACAACTTTGCGCTGTTTATGCACTCTGATGCAGCCCGATGCAGGGACGATCGAGGTCATGGGAATTTCGGCCTTAAGCAATCCTCGGGGCGTACGGCAAAAACTGGGTTACGTGGCCCAGGAAGTCGCCCTGGATAAACTGTTGACGGGCCGAGAACTGTTGGAATTACAAGCCGCGCTCTACCATTTGCCTCGGCCTAGCATTACCCCACGCATTGACGAAGTGCTAGCGCTCTTAGGGCTGACAGAGTGGGCCGATCGCTTGATTGGCAGCTATTCTGGGGGACTTAAGAAACGACTCGATCTAGCCGCTGGACTTTTGCATCAGCCTGATATTTTAGTTCTTGATGAACCCACCGTTGGCCTGGATATCGAAAGTCGTACAGTGGTGTGGCAATTTTTGCGACAACTAAGACAACAGGGCATGACGATCGTACTAACCAGTCACTATTTGGAAGAAGTAGATGCCTTGGCCGATCATGTCGCCATTCTCGATCGCGGTACCGTTATTGCAGCGGACACCCCAACTCATCTGAAACATCAACTGGGGGGTGATCGAATCACCCTCAAACTGCGGGAATTTACAGCGATCGAAGAAGCCGAACAGGCGCAACAACTGTTGACTACGCTCCCTTGGGTACACAGTGTCGTCATCAATCCAGGCCAGGGAAATTCTTTAAACTTAGTGGTAGACGCTCGCCCCGATGCCCTGAATCTGGTGCAATCGACCCTCCACCAAGCGGGTCTTCCGTTATTTAGTCTGGCGCAGTCTAAACCCAGCTTAGATGACGTGTATTTAGCAGCAACGGGACAAACGTTAATGGATGCGGAATTAGCCGCGATCGGTCGTCGGGATCCTAAAGCGGAACGCAAACAAGCTATGCGGCGTTAAAGTCGGCAAGGTTAAAGTCAGCAAAGCTAAAGTCGGCGATTTTCCGGTTAGAGCGCAAACGGTGAGAAACAGTGGTGGTGAATAGGCAACAATGACTGTATAACCCATCCCTGAGGATCCAATGGGATATTTGAGTAGTGCCCTAATGCCGCATATCGAACTCTGGATGATGCTTGTAATGAGTGGTGTAGCCAGTTTAGTGACGGGCCTTGTGGTAGGCTTACTCGTCTCCCAGCCGCTACGCACCTATCAACTGATGTTGGTCACGTTTCTGGGTGCTCTGAGCACTTGGCTAACAACCGCATTATTCACCGGATGGCTGCTCTTTTTTGCCCTGGAATGGGTAATTGCCCAGATTTTGCCGCTGTCGGTAGTTTTGATTCTGGGCCTGCTGGCAACTTTTATCTCCATTGGGGGTCGATCGCCCCGCCGCCAGATTGCCCAGCAGTGGTCCATGCTTGGATCTTTCTCTGCCTGGTTGTTGGTGGCGATCGCGAGTTTATTGGCTTACCATCATTTCAAGACCTCTTGGCAGCCAAGCGATCGGGAATCGGTTCTTCCAACAGGTTTCTGGGCTTGCATTTCCTATAGTATGGCGCTGAGTTCCATCTTTGGTGCTTGTTCCGGTGGACTGGTATTCCACCAAACCCGTCATCTGAGGTCTAAATCTAAGGTCTAAATCTGACTGAGTTATTTTTGAAATGTCTATTGTGCAACCATTACTTTTCAGTTTGTTAACCTTTTGAGTCAGCTCATTGCCCAATTGAGTTAGCTCGTTTTTCACCATTCGTTTTTCACCATGGGTTCTGGAATTTTCTTAGGAATCGTTCTATGAGTCAGTCCGTTTTTTCCCCAGCGACGCCCGTCAATCCCAGTCAGCCAACGCTACCTCCAGCTAACCTGCTTGACTTCGGTCAGGAAACATTTGCCTTAACGCGGCGTTTATTTATCCAACTCAAGCGTCGGCCTTCCACGTTAGTGGCCGGGGTGGTACAGCCGTTGATGTGGCTGATTTTGTTTGGTGCCTTGTTTCAGAATGCTCCCCAAGATTTTTTAGGTAATTCCTTGGCCTATGGGCAATTTCTGGGTGCTGGAGTCATTGTTTTTACGGCGTTTAGTGGAGCTTTAAATTCGGGATTGCCGGTTATGTTCGATCGGGAATTCGGCTTTCTCAATCGTTTACTGGTGGCTCCATTAGCCTCTCGGTTCTCGATCGTGGCCGCCTCCGCCCTGTTCATTATGACAATGAGCTTAGTCCAAACCGTAGCAATTATTGTGGTGAGTGGCCTGCTGGGGACGGGATTTCCCACGCTATCCGGCTTAGGATTAATGTTCCTCATTTTGGCTTTTTTAGTCATCGCCGTCACCGCTCTCTCCCTGGGATTAGCGTTTACGCTACCTGGCCATATTGAGCTGATTGCTGTGCTGTTAGTCGTCAATTTACCTTTGCTGTTTGCCAGCACTGCCCTTGCTCCCCTGTCCTTTATGCCGACTTGGTTACAGGTCGTTGCTGCTGCCAATCCCTTAAGTTACGCGATCGAACCAATTCGCCATCTCTATCTCTATCCCCATTGGCACTGGAGCGATATCGTTTTACAAGCCCCTTGGGGGAATGTCTCTTTGTTGGGCTGTATCGGCGGTTTGTTGGGCTTTGCGCTGCTGTCATTGCTTAGCATTCAACCCCTCCTTAAGCGATCGCTCGGATAGGTAAAGGGGCACTTAGTTTGGGGCGAGTTGACTATCCTGTGTAACGCCCAATTAACCAATAGGTCATAATTTCACCCACCCCTTGAATCTGCATCACTTCGCGGGGATCAAAACAGTAGTGATCTCGCAGGCGATCGTAGATTTCGGGGGTGACTTGGATTTTACCAGGAAGCCCGTTGGATTGCATGCGGCTGGCCAGATTGACCGGAGCGCCCCAAAGATCATAGGTAAATTTAGTTTTGCCCAAGACACCTGCCACCACCGCGCCACTACTGATCCCCACTCGAATTTGAAACGGTTCCCCCAAGCGTTCCTGCAATGCGGCAGCCACGGCTTGCATCCCTAAAGCCATCTCCGCGATTGCTTCCGCATGGTTGACCTTGGGTTCCGGCACCCCAGCAGCCACAAAGTACACATCCCGAATGGTTTTAATCTTTTCCAATCCCAACTGTTCCGCCAGTCGATCGAATTCACTGAAGAGTTGATTTAACAACTTGACCTGTTCCGTGGGATCAATGCGGCTGGAAAATGCGGTGAAGTTATCAATATCTGCAAATAAAACCGAAACTTCCTCAAAACTATCGGCGATCGTTTGGGGGTTGTGTTTGAGCCGTTCCGCGATCGACTTTGGCAAAATGCTCTGCAAAATTCGTTCAGTCTGTTTGCGCTGGTGGTAAATCATGGACTCTAAACGCCGTCGTTCAGTAATGTCGCGCACCGTTCCTTCGTAATAGAGCAATTGACCTCGACTATCTTTGATGGATCGAATATTTTCAGAAATCCAAATTTTGCGGCCATCCTTGCGGCGTACCCGAGATTCTGCACCTAAAACTTGGCCATGCTGTTGCAGATAGGTTTTGATGCCTTCCCGTCGTCCAGGTTGCAGATAAAGCTGGGTGCCAACGTCAGTGATGGACTCCATTAATTCCTCAGGAGAATCATAGCCATAAATTTCAGCTAAGGTTGGATTAACGGTGAGAAAATGCCCATCAGGAGACGTTTGAAAAATGCCATCGATCGATTGTTCAACCATATGACGATAGCGTTCCTCTAACTTTCTGCGTTCCTGAAGTTCCTGCTGTACCCGAACATTCTGATCTTCCAATCGTTTTTGCAATTCCCGCAGATTTAATTGATGATTGACCCGAGCTAGCACTTCCTCCACCTGAAAAGGCTTGCTAATAAAGTCTACACCCCCCACTTCAAAGGCTTTGACTTTACCCGGAGCATCATAAATCCCACTCATAAAAAGGACGGGGATATCTTGAGTCGTCGAATTTTGTTTAAACTGGGTACAAATGTCATAGCCATTGAGTCCCGGTAGCTTAATATCCAAAATGATTAAGTCGGGTTGTTCAGCTATGGCAATCGCGATCGCCGCTTGGCCATCCATTGCGGTTAAAACCCGGTAGGAATGCTTCTTCAAGGCCGCAGAGAGTAATAACAGTTCAGTTTCTAAGTCATCAATTAAAAGAATGGTGGCTCGGTAATGCCGATTCTCAATTTGCTGAAAGCCTAATAATTGAAAAATCTCATGTTCGAGATGGCGCAGTTGCGGGCCATGGTGGGTTTGCTGACTACTCAAAGACTGATGCAGCAAACTCAAATATTCTAAATTTTCAACTTTGGATTGAATAACCGCCGGATCTTGCCAAAGTTGTTCGATGACAAGATTAAGATCACTCAGTGGATCCACAATATCGCCAGGAACTTGGGGGGTCAGGGGTTCTAAGCGATCGAAATTTTGGCGCAGAAGTTTGCGGAGATGATAAACGATCGCGGGGGACAAATGCAGGGCGGAATTCTGGGAAGAATTAAGATCAGAAGGAGAATTGGAGTAGGCCATATCACAGCAGTTCACTAACCAGCATTGCACACCCTAAGCAAATACTCTTCATCGGTTGGAAAATCATTTGCTTTTTTTCGTTTTTTACATAAATAAAACTTTTCTGAAGTTACGTGAGAAATTTCCTAAGTTTAGAGGAGGCCTAGGTCATGAAAGGGAACTTAGCTCAGGGAATACTAGATTGATGAGAAAGTGAGTCAATTAACAGGGAGCAAAACTTAGGGATCTCCAGATTTTAAGATATTTCAGTTATTAACAGGCGATTTCCTCAAAATTCTTGGGAACTTCCTGACTTAGGTTGCAAGTCTGAAATTAATAAGATTTGCATCGTCTGCCACTTCTTGAAGTCCATCCTCTCGTCCTCTCAGGTCTTCAGTACAATGAAGAAGTCAGGAGAGTGGAAATTTCACCCTTGTAGCAGTCCTCATTGCTAAAGTCTCACTAACGTTTTGACTGACTATCGTTTCTATTGCAGAAAACCTATGAAACCCTATCCTCATCTTGCCCGTCTTACGTTTGGCTGCCTGTTGAGCAGTGGTCTAATTATGGGGAATAGCCTAGCTCTGCGGGCGCAAACAGCAACAGATTTGGATCCTCTGAAAGATTTTCGATCGGATACGGTCAGTGACCCCTTCACTAATCGAACAGGGGATAATAGCGGCCTATTCAACCTAATCCACCGTGCAATGCAGGGTCAGACCAATGTGGATCCCACTGCTGTCTCGATCGAACAGCGACAAAATGTGGATGATGCCGCCGCTGCATTTCGGGCAAAACAACAGCAGTTGTTACAAAAGCCATCTCCTAGTCCCATTCCAGTGCTGCTCATTCCTGCTGCTGGGACGACCGTTCCGGCAGCAGATGTTACCCCCACTGCGCCAACTGCAACTCCCTAGGATTGTAATCCCTAGGTTTCCAATCCCTAGGTTTACAAGGGGTGAGGTGAGTTAGCTGTGGGGGGCACCGTTGAGGGTTGGGGCAGATTGGGTTGACGGATAGGAATCGTAACTGTAAATTCTGCTCCTTCATTCGCCGCAGACACACAGCTCACATTGCCGTGATGCTTCTCAACCACAATTTGGTAGCTAATGGACAGGCCCAACCCCGTCCCTTGACCGGTTGGTTTGGTGGTAAAAAAGGGCGCAAACAGTTGTTGTCGAGTTTCTTCGGTCATACCAGCGCCATTGTCGCGAATGTGAACTGCAATGTGTTGCTGATCAACCACTTCCGTTTGAACCTGAATCACACTTGGTAACGCGCGATTGGCGTCAAACGTCCGCTGCTGACAGAGTTCATCGATCGCATCGATCGCGTTAGCAATCAAATTCATGAACACCTGATTGAGTTGGCTGGGATAACATTCGACCAGCGGCAGTTCACCATAGTGTTTTTCCAGTTGGATAGCAGGCCGTTCTTGAGTGGCCTTGAATCGTGGTTGCAGAATTAAAATTGTTCCATCTAACCCTTCATGAATGTCTACCTGTTGCACCTCCTGTTCATCGGTGCGAGAAAAGTTGCGTAGCGAAACCACCAAATTATGAATGCGTTCGCTGCCCATTTGCATTGAACTAAAAATCTTCCTAAGGTCGTTGAGTAAAAAGTCTAAGTCGATCGCTTCAATCAACGCCTGTACTGGCTGCACTGGCTGAGGATAGTATTCTTGATACAGTTGAATTAGCTGTAGGAGTTGCTGAACATAGTTGTCAGCGTAGTCAATATTGCCTGCAATAAAATTCAACGGATTTTTGATTTCGTGGGCTACGCCAGCAATTAACTGCCCCAAGCTCGAGAGTTTCTCCGTTTGGACTAACTGGGCTTGAGTGCGCTGGAGGTTCGTTAGCATCTCCTCCAATTGATAGGTTTGGGTTTGCAGTTGCATCCGCGAAGTTGCTAGCGCCTGATTTTGCAATTCTAATTCTTGGGAATAGCGCTGGAGATTACTGTATAAGCTGGCATTTTCGATCGAAATCGCAACTTGGGCCGTGAGCAACTTGAGGACTGCCAAACGATCGGGGGTAAAGGCTCCTAAGGTTAAATTATTTTCAAGATACAAAATTCCCGTGAGCTTGCCTTGATAGACCATCGGGAAACAGAGAACTGATTTAGTTTGCTGCGTTTGAATGTAGGGATCAGTGCTAAATCGCTCATCAACTGCGGCATGGTTGAGGACGATCGTAGTCTGTGTCCGTTCCACATAGGCAATCAAGGTGGAGGGCATCCGCATTGAGATCCCTCCCATTGAGGGCAGATGTTGAGAAAAATTGCTGACGGAATTGAGATCGGCCTCTCTGCGATCGGCGAGTTCGGCCTTGAGGGTGTCCGTCTCCCGATTTTCCCCATCGAGCGGAGCGTTTACATGGCCCTCCGCCTCAATCTTTAACTCACCATCGCGCCGAACAACAAGCAGTCCTCGCTCAGCCCCTGCATTTTCAATCACGATTTTCATTAGCTTTTCCATCAGGCTGCTGAAAACGATCTCGCTCGACAGAGCTTGGGAAGCTTTGATCACCGTCATCCAGTCTAAAGTTTGGGTCGATCGCGCAGTCCACGGTTGTTGAGACGAGTCTGGAAGCAGACGATCGCTCAACCAAGTTTCAGCCTCCCGTTGAGGTTTGCTGCCCGCCAAGTCTGGCCAATCCTGCCGAAGTTGTATGACCTTAGCCTGGGCTCCCCATTGGCTGTAGGCAGCACAAGCATCCTGAAAATACGATTGCGCAATCCGAGATCGCCCTTGCTGCCAGTGATATTTCGCGGCGAGTTCACCAGCGATCGCTTCAATGGACAAACAACTTTGTTCGTTTGCCGCTGAAATTGCGCGATCGTACAGCGTGGTTGCTTGCGAATCCTGGCCTTGTAGCTGAGCCATTGCAGCTTTGATCAACAGCAAGCGATGACCATAGTTAGCAGGGCAATGGTTGGCCCATTTCTGCAACTGGGCGCAATGGGATTCTAGGGTATGCCAAACCTGAGTCTGCTCAGGTTCGGGTAAATGGGAATAATGGGCTGCTAGTAACAATGCACTGTAGAAATAATGCTCGACTGCAATGGCAACTCCAAAATGGCTATCTACTAACTGGGCTGAAGCTTCTGCGATCGCTTGGGCATCCCCATACTGCCCGAATAAATAAAGGCTCTGGAGTTTGTAAATGTAGTATCGACTGAGGGTGTTTTGTGGTTCGCTGGGTTGTTGGAGTTGGTGCAGTAGAGCTTCCTCAGAGATTTCTGAATCACTAAAGCTGCCGTAGGCTTGGGTAGTTCCCCGTAAACTCCGAATAAACTGTTGCTTAATAATCGCGTCATTAATAAATGTAGAAGTCCGTCGCTGCGTGGCAAATTCCTTCGCTTGCTGAATATCTCGATCGCCCTTTTCCAGGCTGATTCCACTCATCAACGTGATATCGGCCCGGAGCACGAGCGAATAGAGAGCGTAGAGAAATTCTCCGGTTTCACAACACTGCTGAAAGGCCCGGAGTAAGTATTGTCGGCAATCCAGGAAGGACAGTTGCCAGTGAGCTAGCAACCCCCCAAAACTAAATTGCGTAATGCCTTGCAGTGAATTGAACTGCTCGCTGATCTGTAAAGCAACTTGGCCAAAAGCGTGGGCCGTAGCATAGTCTTCAGCAGCACTTAAAATGGTGCCGTAGGCCACAAATCCATAGGCAGAGTTAGCAGTCAGCCCCTCGCGTAGGGTTCGTTTGACCATGCGCAAAATAGCCCATTGATAGAACTGACGATCGCGGGTCACGGAAGCTGCTGCCAAATATTGCAACAACTTCATAATGACCTGATGGTGAGTATCTTGTGCCCGAGGCAGGCAGGCCAACTGAGTTATGTCCAGTTGGTCGCGGCTTCGTTGCAGCAACTGCTTTAGCTCCGCATGCTCTGCCTCAACGATCACGGGATCAATGACAGAGGGAACCGGCTCCCCTAGCGAGATCAAGCCCGTTCGCCCAAGGCTGAGAGCGTCCGATCGGCGATTTTGACTGAGGTAAAGCACCATTTGGGTGGCATATACCTCCGCGCGGTCGAGATGACTGCGGGCATGATCCAGCAGGGCATTGAAGGCAACATCGGCCCCTTGCCCGTTGCCGCAGAGGTATTCACATTCCAACTGTTCACTGAGGAGATCAAACGTGAGGGAGTAGTCATTATCCCAACTATCGGGAGGCAGTAGGGCGATGCCCATTGCAAAGTATTTTCGTGCAGGTTCGTAGGCTGCCGCAGCCTTTGCTTTCTTGCCTGCGCCTAAATTCAGGTGTGCCAATTGCCAGCGCTCTTCTGGCGTGTGGATGAGATCACGCCCTGCATTGAGTTGGTTAACGACTTCAAATAGTTGATCTTCCTGCCGCAAACTGAGCATGTGCCGGAGTCCCACTTGCCCCACTTTGAGGTGGAAAGCTTGGCGTTCTGTGGGGAGAAGTAGAGAGTAGGCGGCCTGTTGAACCCGATCGTGTAAAAAGCGGAATGTCGTGACCTCAGGGTGCTCTTGGAGTAGCCAAATTTCCCAATCCAGCGATCGAGTTGTCCCCAAATTAGCAGGTAATAGCAGTCCTTCTCGGAGGGCATCCCAGAGCGTTTGGGCAATTTCAGTGGGTGAACATCCCTGCACCACCGCTAGCAATCCCAAACTAAATTCATTGCCAATACAGGCTGCCACCTTGAGGGACTGTTGGGTCGCTATTGGTAAGCGCCGAATTTTGTCAATCATCAGATCCACAACATCTTGGGTGATCCCCAGATTCTGAATCCGATTTAAGTCCCATTGCCAACTACCCTGTTCACAATCATAAGTAATTAATTTCGCACTATCCAGAAACTCCAGAAGTTGGTTGAGAAAAAAAGGATTGCCTTGAGTTCGGTTAAACAGTAGCTCCCCAAGGGGCGTCATTCTTGCCGGACTCAGCCCAAAACTGTCTGCTAGCAACTGAACCGTCTCGGACAACTGCAGGGGCGGAATGTCCAAAGGCTGAGTCATCGGTAGCGAAGCGAGTAAATTCAGGGGATGATCCTCCCCCATTTCCTGGGAGCGATAGGCTCCAATCATGAGCAAGGAAACCTGATCGAGATCCATTAACAGTCGATGAATCAGAGTGAGAGAAGCCGCATCTGCCCATTGCAGGTCATCGAGGAAAATCACCAATGGATGTTCTATTTGGGCAAAAATACGAATAAATTGTTGCAGAACGAGATGAAAGCGATTTTGGCTTTCTAGGGCATCCAGCTTAGCTGGCGGCGGGGTTTTATCTAAAAGGACGGCAATTTCCGGAATCACATCAATGAGGATCTGACTATTATTGCCGATCGCCTGGGTCAGCTTTTCGCGCCATTGCTGCACTTGGGCATCGCTTTCGGTGAGAACTTGGCGAACCAATTCCTGAAAGGCTTGAATGAGTGAAAGATAGGGAACATCTTGACGAAATTCGTCAAATTTTCCAGTGATGAAATAGCTGCGTTTGGGCAGAATCGATCGTTGCAGTTCATGCACTAAAAAGGACTTGCCCACGCCTGCCGCCCCAGAAATAAGCACAAATTTCAGGTGACCTTGGCCTGCTTGCTGAAAGGAGTCTAAAAGCAAGGTGAGTTCTTGATCTCGACCATAGCGTTTTTGGGGAAAGCGAAACTGAGTCGAGCGATCGTGCTGTCCCAGGGAAAACTCAGCAATCGTCCCTGTTTTTACAAGTTGTTCTAGGCAATATTTCAGATCTGCCTTCAAACCATAGGCACTTTGGTAGCGATCTTCAACAGTCTTGGCCAGTAGTTTCATGACGATCGCCGAGAGGCCGATCGGGATCGCCGGATTTTGCTTATGGAGGGGAACAGGTTGGCGGGCAATATGGCAATGTACCAGTTCAATGGGATCTTGAGTCAGGAAGGGTGGCTGTCCAGCTAAAACCTGATATAACGTCACACCCAAAGAGTAGAAATCCGTTCGATAATCCACCGTCCGATTAAGGCGGCCAGTCTGTTCAGGAGAGCAATAGATTAACGCATGCCGGAATAGCTGGGAGATTTCCCAGCGCCCTAAAACCGACGGCAAGCCTGTATTCATCCCCAAATTAATCAGCTGTACAGTGCCGGTCGTTGGGTTAATCAGAATATTGTTCGGATCCAAACTACGATGGGCAATGTTCTGTTGGTGGAGATGGCCTAAGGTTTCAACCACCTTGACCATCCACTGAAGAATTTCCACCAGTGAACATTGGGCCGATTCGATCCAGTGGGCTAGCGGATAGCCACCTAAATCTTCCAAAACAAGGAGGGGACATTGCTCACTCATTTCTAGAGTGAGTACTTGAGCCAGCCCCGAAATACTGAGTTTCCGACTCACCTCATATTCATATTTCAATTGATAAATGATTGAATAGGCGATCGAGTCCACCTGAATCGCCTTTAAGAGAACAGATGCTTGATCCTGATTGCGAATTGCACGATAAATTACCTGGCCTGCAACGTTGTAGACCTGTTCGACTAGGGAATATCCTGGAATGGAAAAGTCAATCGGTGGGGCATCCAGCATCAAACAACCTCGGCGCAATCGAGCACAAAGTCAACCATTGATCGTTGTACCTAATTATTAATAGCTTGCCCCAGCCGATTTAATCCCTATCAAATCGGAATTTTCCATCCTTGAATAAGAAAATTGGATCCTACCAATAAGCAGACCGGGAGCCTGTGGCCAGTCTTAGCACTAGCCACAGGACTAGAAAGTTTCAGGGAATCAGGATCACAAATTAGCTTTGCAGAATACCATCTTCCAGATGAATGACCCGATCGGCCACTTCGACAATGCGAGGATCATGGGTCACAATCAGCACGGTGCGGCCCCCTTCTTTCGCCAAATCCCGTAGAAGCTGAATCACAGCATGACCATTTTGGGAGTCTAGGGCAGCGGTGGGTTCATCGGCCATGATCAACTTGGGATTGCCAGCCAAGGCACGGGCGATCGCCACCCGTTGCTTCTGCCCACCGGAGAGATCCCGAGGCAGATTGTTGGCTTTATTGCCTAAATCCACTTGCTCCAGTAGCTCCATCGCTTGACGACGGGCAGCTTGCCTTTTGATCCCTTTAAGATGCAGGGCAACTTCCACATTTTCCAGAGCTGTTAGAGCCGGAAAAAGGTTAAACCCTTGAAAAACAAACCCTAAGTTAGTCAACCGAAATTCCGCCAATTGGCGACTTGACATCCGCGTAATGTCTTCCCCTAAAAGACAGACACGACCTTCGGTCGGGGTGAGAATGCCTGCTAAAATTGACAGTAACGTAGTCTTACCGGATCCCGAAGGCCCCATGAGTAATTGAACGTCCCCTGCATTGATCGTCAGGCTGACATTCTTGAGTGCATGGAACGCTTGAGTCCCCGTTTGGTAGATCATACTCACCCCACAGGCCGCGATCGCCTTTTGGGTCAACGCATCTTGAAGTAAAGACTCGCGGCAGGGCGTAACTGTAGCCGCAGAAAGGCTCCCAGGTCGTTGGATTTGGTCAAAATCAATCGCTGTCATTCGTCAAAATCTCGATAGCGGCATCAAAGCAGAGGGAGAACTGAATTCTAGAATTAGCTTCACCCAGGGGGTGGCCAAATCCAGATGTGGGAGCGAGTATCTTCTAGTCTAATCGCTCAATCCTCCTTTCCCAAGGGCATTCCTCAGGGATTTCAGAAGAGCCATGATTTAGAAAAAGCTATGTAGGTACTTACACATTCACGAGGAAGCGTTATGCAAACTGCACAGTCCTCCTTGACGGTTTAAAGAGTTGCGCTCTAAAGATTTACGCTTTGAAGACAATGGCTGGATCTACGCGAGTTACTTTTTGCACAGCAAACAGCGCAGACCCAACACACATCACCACCGTCAACACTAAGACTCCGGCAGCAGTGGTTGGCTCAATCAAAATCATGACGCCTTTAGCAGCCTGAGTCCAATGGCCGAGTCCAACACAGAGCAAAATACTAGGAACATAGCCTAAAATTGACATCCACAAAGCCTGTTCAATGATTACGCGGTAGATTACCCAATTGGACGCACCCATTGCCTTAAGAGTTCCAAACTCACGGATGTGGTCAGCAACTGAAGAATACAAAATTTGCCCGACCACGACCATACCGACAATAAAACCTACGGTAGCTCCTAAGCCCAGGATGAATCCCACACCAGTCCGCTCTTCCCAATAATTCCGGGTTAGGGCAGCCATTTCCTTGCGGGTATAGGCTTCTGTACCCGGTAAGGCATCCCGTAAGCGCTGTTTCAATAAATCCAGATTCTCGCCTGGTTTGGCCCGAATCAAAATATAGGTAATGGGATCGCCTAAATTGAGTCGAGCCGGGGGCTGAATTTCGCCGATCTTCTGGCCCAGTGGCCGATTCTGAAAGCGGTTAGTGCAGTTGAGTTCTCCGTTGCTTTGTCGGGTGCAAGTGATGGAACTCGAAAGTTCTGCGGTTCCGTAGGCATTGGCTGTTTCTAACGAAGCAAAGAGAAAGGGACTGGAGGCATTGGATTGCACATCATCCAAAAATCCGACCACCGTAGCAGGTAAAAATCCGATGCTGCCTTGATCGCGAAGTTGCTGAAGCCCCAGCGATCGACGACTATCTTGATCTAGCATGACGGTGTAGGGCTGCTTGAGGTCTTCAATTTTGCCCTGTAAAATTTTCCAACCTGCAAAAAGCTGTCCGTCAGGATTAAAGCCAAAAATTCTCACAGGAGCCAGTTTGCCATTGGCATCTCGCCAGCGTCCAGAGCGGAGTAATAGAACTTCTGCCCGATCGACCCCTGACACTTTTTCAGCTTGGGTGAGGTAGTCGGCGGGTAAAGCAGACGTCAGCTCAAAATACACCATTTCCTGGGAGGTCACCCAAAGATCAGCCGTGGTGTGATCAACCACGATCGCCGTCGATCGGCTAAACCCTTTCAGAATGCCTAACTGGATAGTCACTAAGCTCACAGCAAACATAATCCCAGCCTGGGCAACCAAAAAGCGGGGAATGTCTTCAAATAGGTTCTTGCGGGCGATAGATGCCATAGGGGGATAACCGACAGAAAGAAAACCAGCTAACCAAGTCAGCCCTGTATTTTAGTGTATCGAGTACTGTGGTATATCAAGGGTATATCAAGTACTTTGGGATATGAGGTGCTTTGGGATATCAAGCACCTTAGGTATCGAGAGTATATCGAGTACCTTATCTCAGAAACATGTCGATCCTATGAAGCTGTGGTTTCGCAGTGACCTACTGTGGATGGAGAAGCTATGACAAGCTCGACTCAGGAACACAGGTTAGGCGTTGAAATCTGATCTCGTCTGATCTCATTTGATCTCGATCGACTCCATCTAGATCAAACCCTAATCTGTTAGAGCAGCTTAGTTAGAGCAACTTAACTGGATCAACTTCTGAAGTGAGTGCGGTATTTCCCAGTCAGTTAAACGTATACAGTGGGTTGAGTCAACTCGTTTGACGGTTTAACGTAGTCAGTCCGAAGACAAGTATTCAGAAGCTGATGGTACAAACTTCAACCGCAAGTTAACTAAAACTAGGTGTTTTAAAGTTGCAAGCTTCAAATGTCACTTTTAGACGCCCACGATCGATTCAAAAAAATATTTTCCAAGGCAATCAAATCAATTGTGCTCTTCAGTTCTTCTTAGGGAGGCAAGAGATCATCAACTATAAAATTTTTTCACCTTCATTGGAAGGTATCCATCCCAGCGCAACTTCAATTTGACTAGCTAAACTCCCTGGATCAAATGGCTTAATCAAAACCGCTTTTGCACCAAATTCTAAATATTCTCGTTGAGATGCGACTTTAACAGTTGCTGTCAGCATGATTACAGGAATATTCTGAGTCCTAGGATTGGAATGGAGATTTTTGAGCGTTTGCAAACCATCCATCCGAGGCATAGCGGCATCCAGTAAAATCGCATCTGGAAGACTGGCTTCCGCAATTTCAATTCCTTCTTCTCCAGAGGTTGCCGTTAGGACATCCCAAGTATTGGTAATTTGCAGGCAAATCTTGGCAATCTCGCACATGTCTTCTTCATCATCAATCACTAAGATACGCTTCAACATAGTTATCAAACTCCAATTCTTTTAAAACATTTTTTGTGTTTTTATTGATTACAGCCAAAGCGAACAAGAAACTAATTGATATAGAGGATTAATCAAGGATGATGAAGTCTATGAAAAGATGGTGAAAACCAGTTAATCGCATAGCATTTTTAAATAAAATATCCGGGAAAATTCGTATCTAGCTAGGAGGAACATCAATCTTAGGAAATTCAACATCGGTGTCATCAACGACATTGAATTAAATGATAGAAGCATCTTCATTTTCACGATAAAACTGATAGCTCAATAGGATCGACAACCTACGACAAAAAATATTTTATTACCAAGAAATTTTTCATAGGCTCACTCTTATCTAACCAACTTTTTCAGGAGCAACTCTTGAACGAAGCTTGTAGACCAGACAATGGTACACAAATATACAAAGAACAGTGAATCTGGACTATTGAGAAATATAGAGCAAAAGAGTGGACTTCAGGTAAACAGGTTGATCGTCAACATCTTGATTCATGGTGAGGATTGTTCAGCCAATGCATTAATGACAAATGCTACTCCGTAATATTTTCGTAGCTTCTCAAACACTAATACTCAGTTGCATAAGGATTGCAGGAGATGCTTATTATCCAAGGAGACTATAGTCAGCAATCCCCCTTCTGAACTCGATTATTCCCCCAAAATAGCCAAAACCTAACTCAATTGCTCATTTGATTGAGACCAGTTTATCGGAATCTTCACCATGGCTTCACCTTGGTTTTATATTTTAACCTAACTATTGTTTGAGCAAATTCTTGTACTTTGGGGATTGTACTTTGGGGATTGTGCTTTAGGGATTGTGCTTTGAGTCAGTGTCATAAGTGCTATACCTTATTTCTTTTAAAAAGTAAAATGAATCGGGAAATTTTCACGCTTATTCCATTTTTAATCGATAATCTGCTCTTCATGGGCTATGTAGATTCTCATCAGTGGAGGCTCCGGCGAGTTTAACTGTTAGAGCTGCCCTGAAAAGGTGGCTGACAATGACTAAGGTATGACAATAGCTGAAACAAGGGCTATAAAAGACATACCCCCCTAGGAACCCGCCAATGTTGAAAGTTGGGATTGCAGCAGTTAAGAAAAGTTCAGGAATTAACTTGGTGACGATCGCAGTGGACTAGCAACTGCTCAGTCATCCTAACCTGCCTCAAGTTGGGTATCAGTGTCCGCCTAGATGACTGTCATAACAAGGAAAAAACGAATGACCGGTAAACTTTCAGAAACAGTTGCTCACCTGCCGCAATCTTTTCAGGATGAAACTAATAACGACAGACCTGAGGCATTGCAGGATCCTATTGCTTTAATCAGTCATGAATTGCGGACACCTTTGAACTCCATCCGAGGCGCACTCGGGCTGCTTCATGACGGTAAGCTCAATGCCCAGTCGCAGCAGGGGCAAGCTTTACTCAGTATGGCGTTACGCAATATCGATCGCCTGATTCGCCTTGCAGAAGCCATTGAGAAAGAAACTGTTCCAGTAATGACTATTTGGACAGATTCAGATATGGAACAGTTCCACTTAGAACGAGAGTTTGAACAAGCCTTGCAAAACCAGAGCTTGGAGGTGTTCTATCAACCGATCGTGGTTTTGCAAACCCATGAGGTCATTGGATTTGAAGCGTTGGCCCGCTGGCGACATCCCCAGCGAGGCTTCATTTCACCTGCGGTCTTTATTCCCATTGCAGAGCGTATGGGGGTAATTCAAGAAGTTGATCGCTTAGTTCTGCGCACCGCTTGTCATCAACTCAAGGTGTGGCAGCAACAATTCCCAGAGCTAAAAGACCTGACGATGAGTGTGAATCTTTCTGCACTTCAGTTATCCCAGCCGGATTTGGTTCCCTATGTTTCAGACGTTTTACAGGAAACGGGAATTACGCCCAACGATCTGATTTTAGAAGTCACAGAAAGTGCGATTTTAGAAAATCCGGAGACGGATGTGGAAGTTCTACAGCACTTGCGAGATCTGGGCGTGCAACTGGCGATCGATGACTTTGGTACGGGATATTCTTCCCTCAGCCGCCTGTATGCCTTGCCGATTACGGAGTTAAAAATCGATCGCTCCTTTATCTGCAATCAGCAGTGGCAAATGATTGAAGGCATTACCCGCCTAGCGGCTAGTCTGGGGCCAGAGGTGGTCGTAGAAGGCATTGAAACGGAAACGGAACTCAATGCGCTCCTGAAAATTGGTTGCCAAAAAGCCCAGGGCTTTTTCTTTGCCCGTCCCATGGATAAGCATGGCGCAGAAACTCTCTTGGCGTCAGGCAGAACGTCGGTTGCATTGATTTAAAGCCAAGTCAGAGTTGCATTCATGCTTTTTGCAACTGTTTGCGAAAGCAGGGCGGGGCTAGGCTGAAAGGTAGCGATCGATCGCCAGCTTAGCCGCCCCCAACATGCCTGCCCGGTTACCCAGTTCCGCTCGGAGCAATTGCAGGCCATCCCGTGAGGTAGGCATCACCCGTTGTTCAATTTCTCTCCAGGCAGCGGGAAAGAAAAATTCACTACTGTCACAAATACCGCCTCCGATGATGATGGCATCAGGCGTCAACACATAGATCAAGCTAGTGAGCCCGATTCCCAGATCCCGACCATAGGCTTGCCAGAAGGTTAAAGCCTCGTAGTTCCCCGATCGGGCGAGTTGAAACAATTCCGCTGGATCCTTGCCCGATCGCCGTTGAATGGCCGCGATCGCTAGATGCTGCTCCAGGGAGCCGCGATTACCACTTTTGCAGGTATGACCTTCAGGATCCATCGAAATTAGGCCTAGTTCTCCAGCAGCCCCGTGGCGTCCTGTGAAGAGTTGGCCATTGATGAAAACCGCGCCGCCCACCCCAGTGCCCAAGGTCAGCAGAATCATGTTCTGAAACGATCGGCCTGCACCTAACCAGGCTTCCCCCAAACCAGCACAATTGGCGTCATTTTCGACGATCGTGGGACGCCCCGTCTTGGCTTCTAACCAGGCGGCAACGGGGATATCGATCCAGTGGGGCAGATTGATGGCAATGCGGGCTACTCGGCCTGAGCGATCGGCGGGGCCGGGAGTGCCAATACCAATGGCGATCGCGGTACGCTGTGGATCGACTTGGGCAATGCCTTTGCAGACCGCCGCGAGGGTAGGTTCTGGCTCAGCAGGTTGGGGCGTTGGCAAGGTCAGGGTTTGCAGACATTGACCCGTTACCGTAAACCGTCCTAGCTTGATAGCAGTGCCCCCGAGATCAATTCCCAGGACTTGTGGCTCGGTTAAGCTGGGAGATCGTTCTACCTCTAAGGCAGACTCTAGGCAAGCAGAATCCAACGCCGTCATTACGCCAACTTATCCCAAGCTTGGGCCACAATATCGAATAACCAGCGACGCTGCTGAGGATCCAACAAGGAATCATCAGCCAACACTTCTGCTTTTACGTCTTCTAAGCTTTGCCCCCTGGCTCGCGCATTTTCGATTACCCCTGCGATCGCTTGGGCCAATAACTCATCGTTGACAGGCTGCTGGCGCAACGATGCCAAATTTCGAGAGTTCCGGGGGATGGGATAATTCATAGGAGATGCGAAGACGCCTTAGAATCAAGATGAAGAAGTGTAAATATTTCTCAGCTATCTGATTTGGTATCAGGAGTTTAGCTCATTTTGGCGACCTGTCAACCCCATTGCCCTCGGTAAATGATCGGAGTTTTCATACCGCAAATGAAAGAAGTTCTCTACCTCGAAATCCCCCAACCCAAAACCGATGCTGTACGTGACTGGCTGCGGGAAACTTATCAACCTCTCATGGGGCAGAAAACAGCGACTCCCAATGGCTGCCGGGTGGCGATCGGGGCGGGAGAACTTTCGATTTTTGTGTGGCATGTCCAGCGCACAACGTACTTAAAGGTATTCCGTTGGGCAGAGAACCCGGTGCCCCAGGAAAAAGCGATCCTGACCCATCTCAATACAGCGATTCGATCGGCATTTCCGAATCAGTATCCTGTGCCGCCCCAAATTGATCTGTCCCAGCAGAGCATTTTTGAAGCATTGGCGGCGGATTATCCGGAAACGGTGAAATATTTCCAAAAAATTCCCAACGGAGAATACGACCTGACGCGGGTCTACTGGTGGGAGCAACGCTGGCGGGAGGGGGTACGCAATCCCCAAACGCCCAAGCAGGTGATCTTTGAGCGATCGGCCCAGGAATCGGCCCCTAGCCCATCGGGAGCAGCGCCTCAACCGGATTATGATCTGATTTACGTTGGCGGGGCGTTGGGGGTTGTCCATGCGGCGGTGATGGCCCAATTAGGCTATCGGGTGTTGCTGCTGGAACGATTGCCCTTTGGCCGGATGAATCGGGAGTGGAATATTTCCCGTAAGGAATTTCAAAGTTTGATTGATTTAGGTTTGTTTACGGCCGAGGAATTTGAGTCGATTATTGCGGCGGAATATGTCGATGGATTCCATAAATTCTTTGACGGTAATAATCCACCCCAAGCCCGATCGAGCATTTTGCACACACCGACGGTCTTGAATATCGCGATCGATGCGGAGAAGTTTTTGCGGTTGTGCGGGGAAAAGCTAACCACGGCGGGGGGCGAAATTTGGGGTGAAACGGAGTTCCAACGGGCGGAGGTCGATCGCGACTGTGTGACGGTTCAGGCGATCAACTTGCCGACGAAAACGGCGAAGGTCGCCACCGGTAAGTTACTGGTAGATGCGATGGGCACCGCTTCGCCGATCGCGTGGCAGTTGAACGGGGGACGGGCCTTTGATAGTGTGTGTCCGACGGTGGGCGCAATTATTTCCGATGGCTTTGAGGAAGGGGTATGGGATTCGCAGTATGGCGATGTCTTGTTTAGCCATGGTGATTTGTCCAAGGGGCGGCAGTTGATTTGGGAACTGTTCCCCGGTGAGGGAAAGGATTTAACGTTCTATCTGTTCCACTATCACCAAGTCCATCCTGAAAATCCCGGCTCGTTGCTGGAAATGTATGAGGACTTTTTCACGATTTTGCCGGAGTATCGCCGTTGCGATATGGACAAGCTGGTCTGGAAAAAGGCAACCTTTGGCTATATTCCCGGCCACTTCAGCAGCAATGCTAGCGATCGTAAAGTAGCGTTCGATCGATTGATTTCGATCGGGGATGCAGCTTCGTTGCAGTCTCCGTTGATTTTTACGGGATTTGGATCGTTAGTGCGTAATCTGGGACGGTTAACCCATCTGTTAGACATTTGTCTCAAGCATGATTTATTAACCGCAAGTTATTTAGATCAAATTCGGGCTTACCAAAGTAATGTTTCAGTGACTTGGCTCTTTTCTAAGGGCATGATGGTGCCGACCCACGATAACATTCCGCCTTACTTACCCAATGCATTGCTCAATACGTTCTTTGAAGTATTGGCGAGACAGGATCCGGACGTTGCCGATAACTTTATTAAAGATCGTGCTAGTTGGCTCGATTTCAACAAGATGGCGATTACAGCGGCCAAGATGAATCCGGCACAGTTGGCTTGGATTTGGCGGGTGACGACGGTGCAGGAATGGGTGCAGTGGTTTGGTAGTTATGTGAATTTTGCATTGAGCGCGATCGTGGGCTTCCTGTTCGGTGGCTGGTTCCCTGGATTGGTGCTGGGGCAGCGGGCTTGGTTAGAATCGCGCTATCCCAGCCTGTGGCTCTGGCTAGTGGCGCGGGCCTATGATGTGACCTATGGATTGGGTAAGCCGCAGCGGATGCCGAAGCTGGAACTGCACCAGTTAGGTAAACCGCAGGGACGATCGTCGATCGGATCTACAACGCCGCCGAGGGAACCCCAAACCACCGCACGGTAGTTGAGATGAAGTGTGGTTGAGATGAATGTGTAAACCGGAAAAAGGATTCCTCACAGCCACGATTGCAGCTACGATCTCTGAGATTGATGGCTGAATCTTTGCTGAAGGAACCCTTACAGCGATTGTCCTAGTTCGACTTCTGTCTTTTAACTTCCCATCAACTTCGATCGGGCAATGACAAAGGCAGAGATTGATTTCGCATCCGCCAAATCTCCCGACAGAATTGCCTGTTCCACTTCCTCCGGCGTCATCAACACCACTTCAATATCTTCATCATCATCCTGCTCCGGCGGTTGCTCCAACTGCTCTAAGCCCTTGCCCAGAAACGCATAGATAATTTCATCGGAATAACCCGGAGCCAGGAAAAATTCTCCCAGCTTCTCAATTTCAGCAGCCTTGTACCCCGTTTCTTCCTGAATTTCCCGTTCTACCGTTGCGACGGGATCTTCCCCCTCTTCTACCGTTCCTGCCGGAAACTCCAGAATGCGCGACTTCACCGTAAAGCGATACTGCCGCACCAACACCAGCTTGCCCTCCGGCGTCACTGGGATCACCAAGGCCCCACCGGGATGACGCACACATTCAAACTCTCCCTCAACCTTATTGGGCAACCGTAGGCGATTGACTTCATAGGCAAACTTGCGGCCTTGATAAAATAGCTTACGACGCAGCAATTGAGGCGGTTCAGAACCAAAGGGCATAGTGTTTAATCAACCTAAAATGAATAAGAAGAACAAAGAAACATCAGTTTCAACGAAAAACCAATCTCAAAGAGACGCAAGTCTCACTGAATTCTAAGGGCAAAGCGCAGAAATTCTCAACCCTATCGCAGAGAACCTCGATCGGGCCCTTAAATACCCAATTCTTTCGCCAGAGTCTGGGGATCATCCGGGGAATTCTTCCACTTTTCTACCCCGCTACAGTCAATGTCCGCCAACAATTCTGCCACCGATCGCCCCGTCACAGGATTAAGCCAATCCGCCGCAATTTCCGCCAATGGCACTAAAACAAACGCCCGTTCGTGCATTCTGGGGTGGGGTAATTCCAACGTCGGCGTGGTTAAAATGATATCTTCAAACAGCAATAAATCTAAATCTAACGTTCGCGCGCCCCACCGCTCCCGCCGTACCCGACCAAACTGATTTTCCGTGTGCAGCAGTTGGGTCATCAATTCCTGTGGTTGCAACTGGGTTTGCAGCAGGGCACAGCCATTGAAATAGTCCGGCTGGGGGGGGCCTACGGCCTGGGTAAGATACCACGACGATCGAGCCTGTACCTGAATTTTGGGGGTCGCCGCCAGCATCCTCAATGCCGATTCCAAAATTTCTAAGGAGTTGCCCAAATTGCTGCCCAGGGCGATCGCGCATTTTGAAGCGGTAGTAGCCATGGTCTAACCCGTTTCCACAGAAGGACAAACTCCACTTTATAGCGCGATGGCCTCGCTTGCACCCGTACTAGGGTCACCCGACCCTCGGGAATTCCTTGTAGGATAGTCACAAGATAGAGTTCCAGCCAGTTCTACAGCGAGCCCTACCAGTTCTCTATCATTTTTATTCTGCATTATTCTGCCACTATGCCCGATCGCCCGATCTATCTCGATTGTCATTCGACTACACCCGTAGACGATCGCGTCTTCGAGTCAATGAAACCTTTTTTTACAGAGTTTTTCGGCAATCCCGCCAGCGTTACCCATCAGTACGGTTGGGAAGCGGAAGCAGCGGTGAAATTAGCAAGAACAACACTGGCGGAAGCGATCGGTGCAACACCTGAGGAAATTATCTTTACCAGTGGGGCAACGGAAGCGAATAATTTAGCGATTAAGGGCGTTGCCGAAAGTTATTACGGTCAAGGTCGGCATATCGTCACGGTGGCAACGGAACATAATGCGGTACTGGATCCTTGCCGCTATTTGGAAACCCTAGGCTTTGAAATCACGATTCTGCCTGTTCAAACCAACGGATTACTCAACTTGGCGCAATTGGAAGCGTCGCTGCGATCGGATACGATTTTGGTTTCCGTGATGGCTGCGAATAATGAAATTGGCGTGCTACAGTCGATCACCGAAATTGGCCAACTCTGCCACGATCGCCAAATCATTTTTCATACAGATGCCGCCCAAGCGATCGGCAAAATTCCCCTCAATGTGCAAACCATGCAGGTGGATTTAATGTCCCTAACGGCCCATAAGGTCTACGGCCCCAAGGGCATCGGCGCGCTGTATGTGCGGCGGCGCAATCCTCGGGTGGCCTTGGCTCCCCAACTGCACGGCGGCGGCCACGAACGGGGACTGAGATCGGGGACGCTGTATGTACCGCAGATTGTCGGTTTTGCTAAAGCCGTGGAAATTGCCATCGACGTGCTTCCGCAGGAATCCCAACGGATTCGCCAACTGCGCGATCGCCTGTGGTCGCAATTGCAAACGTTAGACAGCCTCCATCTCAATGGTGATTTTGAACAACGCCTACCGGGAAATTTGAATATTAGTATTCCTCACGTAGAAAGTACAGCGTTGCTCCTAGCCTTGCAATCTACGATCGCGGTTTCCTCCGGTTCCGCTTGTACTGCCGCTAAAATCGAGCCTTCGCACGTTCTCACCGCCTTGGATTTACCCGATGATCTCGCCTTTGCGTCCCTTCGCTTTGGCATTGGTCGATTTAATACTGAAATTGATATCGATCGGGCGGCTCAAGCGGTGATCACAGCCGTCAACGCTTTAAAAACATATCCACCTGCTTCGGAATAACCTACTGCACCTTGCGAATCGGGGCAATTTTCGGATCAATAATCTTGTGACCCGCTTTGGGAAACTTCACTCCTAAATTCACCTTAGCACCATTGCCAAATACATGGCTCACCTGCCCCGTGCCAAATGCCTCATGGACTAGCTTATCGCCTACCTTCCATTCCTGAGGCGGATTATTGCGTGCCTTAAAAGTTGAGCTAGTCGCCGCTGCTTTTCCTCCCGCCTTACCCACTGCCTTGCCGCTGCCTCCTTTGGCTAGCCCCTGACTCAGCCGTGACGGAATGGCCGATAGGGTATTGCTTTCCAATAATTCCTTCGGCAATTCTGCGAGGAATAGCGACGGCATGGCCGGTTCCCGGTTTCCGTACAGTCGCCGCTCCCGCGCATAGGAGATAAACAGCCGTTCTTGGGCACGGGTAATGCCCACGTAGCACAACCGCCGTTCTTCCTCGATCGCAGCGGGATCATCCAACGATCGGTAGCTGGGGAATAACCCCTGCTCCAATCCCACGAGAAACACGACGGGAAATTCCAATCCCTTCGATGAATGTAAGGTCATCAACGAGACAACTTCATCTTCATTGTTTTTATCATCCAAATCTGACGCCAAAGCTGCACTGGCCAGAAATCCCGTTAAGCTACGATCGTCTTCGCTGTCTTCCTCAAATTGCAATACCGCGTTATATAGCTCCTGCACGTTTTCCAGTCGATCGATCGCTTCGTCGGTGCCTTGCAGTTTCAAATCATCTAAGTAACCCGATTCCTCCAGCAAGTTCTGCACCAATTCTGAAGCAGACATCTGATCAAGCCGCTGACGATACTTTTGAATCAACCCAGAGAATGCTAAAACCCCTTTAGCAGAACGGCCTGCCAGGGTTTTAACTGAAGTTTCATCACTCAGAATTGCCCACAGGGAAGTTTCTAATTCTGTGGCAGCTCTGACTAAGGATTCGATCGTGGATTTGCCCACCCCGCGTTTAGGGGTATTAATCACCCGCAGCAAACTCACTGTATCAGCAGGATTGGCCACTGCACGTAAATAGGCCAGTACATCCTTAATTTCTTTGCGATCGTAGAAGCGCAGGCCCCCAATAATTTTGTAGGGCACGGCAGCACGGCGGAGGGATTCTTCTAGGGCGCGGGATTGAGCATTGGTGCGATAGAGGAGGGCAAATTTGCCCCAAGTCAGTTCTGGATTGGTACGCTCCAAACTCTGAATTTGCCGCACCACAAATTCCGCTTCGTCTACTTCGTCGTCGCAGCGATGGCAGTAAACCGCATCCCCTTCCCCCCGAGTTGCCTTAAGGACTTTATCAATGCGCTCGGTATTGTTCTCAATTAACGCATTCGCCATTTCTAGAATATTGGCCGTCGATCGATAGTTTTCCTCCAACTTCACCATCGTCTGCGTTTCCGTATCGGCTTTACGATCACCGAAGTCTTCTTGGAATCCCATCAGAATAGTGAAATCAGCCGATCTGAAGGAGTAAATAGACTGGTCTGCGTCTCCCACAACAAAAATCGATCGGTGGTTCCAATCCTTAAATTTGCGTGGAGATTCCCCGTTCGTGGTCAGTTGTTGTAACAGATCGTATTGCGTTCGATTCGTATCCTGGTATTCATCAACTAAGATGTGACGAAAGCGTCTATGCCAGTAATCTCGTACCTGTTCATTTTGCTGAAACAGCTTAACCGGAAGCCAAATTAAATCATCAAAGTCTAGGGCGTTATTCTCCGCCAGTCGATCGAGGTAATGGTTATAGACGTCGGCAATCACCCGACCGCGAAAATTTGGCTGTTCCCGCTCCACATCCGCCGGAGATAAGCCTTTGTTTTTAGCATTGCTGATGGCGTAGCGGACGTTACGTGGCTCGAACTTCTTGTCGTCTAAATTGAGTTTATTGACAATAATGTCTTTCACAACACTTTGTACATCCGATTCGTCAAAAATAGAAAACGTCTTCGTCCACTTCCGCCCCTTTTCATCGGTGTACTTTTCAATATCAAATCGCAGAATTCGGCAGCAGAGGGCATGGAACGTGCCAATCCACAGGTCTTTGGTGATGTTTTTGTAGACTTGCGATCGCAGCTTGGTCTGTTCGTATTCCGGCAGGGCATTCAAAGGCTTTCCATGGGTGGCTTGGGCCTGCTGATCGGCAAACAGGCGCTCAATTCGATCCTTCATTTCCTTGGCAGCTTTGTTAGTGAAGGTGACGGCAAGGATATTCTCTGGATCCACATGATGGGTGAGAACTAAATTGGCGATGCGATAGGTTAAAGCCCGCGTTTTGCCCGAGCCAGCCCCGGCCACCACTAGCAGCGGGCCACAAAAGTGCTCGACCGCCTGCCGTTGGGATGGATTAAGGTGTGCCAAAAAGTTCTGAAACTGAGCCATGGGTGCAGAGAAAGTGAGAGACAGACCAAATACTCACAATAGCGTTTTCTGGGAGTTTTGGGCGATCAGCTGGCCAGTCGGCTCATTTCAGAACGCAAGATAGGCGCAGAGGTTGTCTACTCCTAGCTGAAATTGTCCCCAGATGGCTCCTCTCTGGGGACGTAATGGTGATGAATCAGCAGTAATAATGCCGTAGTGCGCCCAGATTCATCTTCTTCCAAGTCCTCCGTGAGGGCAGGCAATGTTGTGATCGCTCGATCGAGGAGAGCCTGGGCAATTTCTGTGTAATAGGTAAAGGCATCCTCCCCAGCAGGGGATGGCTGTTCCCACCGTTGGACTAACCGTTGTTCGTCGAGTTGTAACAACTCCGGATACACAAACATGAGTCTTCACCCAACATCATGACTTCCAGTGTGACAAAGTTTGCAAATTTCGTGACAAGAGAATGTGCCGATCGAAGATCTGTACACTTACATACAACAATTAATTAAAAGACATTAAGAAGTGATTTACATGAATTGGATAGTTCGGCGAATTTTGTGAGTTGATGGGTTGAATTGCATCAATAGATTCGCAATCACTAGAAGTAATAGCTATAGAAATCTTATTCTGAACGTCGATCAAGCAATCGATAGTTCTTGTAGAAGAATTCAGAGTTGTTTTGGGTCACGGACTTGCTAAGAAACAATATTCCTATTCACCGACCCACCGACCCATCCACCTACTTGTCATTTTCCTGGGATGAAAGCTGTTGGACGTGAAAGCGGCTGGCCCTGAAAAAATCCATGAAAATCCAACGATTGAGCGTTTTTTGGCGACGGCCTGGGTTACAATGCATTGCCTGGATGATCGATTTTTGTCTAGGGATTATTGCCTAGCAGACGAATCATCCGGAATCCAGATTAACTGCTGGAACACTCATTCGATTACCCAAGTTCAATTACCCACGGGATCATTGTAGAGGTGTGGCAATGGTTGCAGCCGATCCGCATATGTCCAACTCCCCCCAACAGAAGCACCCCGATCGCTTTTCCGTTCTCGGGTTGCCCGTGCATCTCCTAACTGACTATCCCAGCTGGCTGGCCGATCGTCTCCGGCATTACCAGGGTTGCCATGTTGTCACGCTCAATGCGGAAATGACCATGCAGGCGGAGCAAAACCCAGCCCTAGCAACCATCATTCACCAAGCAGATTTAGTCATTCCCGATGGGGCCGGAATTGTGCTGTACCTCAAGCTCTACGGCAAAACGACCCAGCGCTGTCCCGGCATTGAACTGGCGGAAACCTTGCTGCGCCATGCATCTGTATCTGGCGATCCGGTCTTCTTCTATGGCGGTGCGCCTGCGGTGGCGGAACAGGCTGCAATTAATTGGCAACAGCGACTCCCTGGCTTACAGATCGCCGGCACTCAGCATGGCTACCTTCAAGGGGAAGAAATGGCGGGTTTCTGGGAACAATTACGATCGCTACAACCGCGAATCATCTACGTCGGGCTAGGCGTACCCCGTCAGGAACTGTGGATTGCCGAACACCGTCACCTCTGTCCAGAGGCCATTTGGATTGGTGTGGGTGGCAGTTTTGACATCTGGGCGGGCACCAAGGATCGCGCCCCCGCTTGGCTCCGGGATAATCACCTGGAATGGGTATATCGGCTCTACCAGGAACCGTGGCGTTGGAAGCGGATGTTAGCGTTACCGCAGTTCGCTTGGCGATCGATCGTCTATCGAATGACCGGACGCAACCCCGTCAGCCGTGAATTGCGATAGGAACCGTATTAGGAAGGAGTGTGTGGTGTATGGCGCAGAGTGTGGTGAATCCCCAGAGCAGTCCAGCAAACCCGATCGCTGAAACCGATCGGGGCTATTCACCCCATCCACCCACTCATCCATCGGCTGGAGAACCGCGCCAGTCCCCCACTGAGGAACGAGTTGCGCCCCAGGCCGCACGGGAAACGATTATCCAACTGCGAAACGTCAGCAAAACCTACCGTAACGGTAGCCAAGCCCTGATGGGAGTCAACTTGGATATCAAAAAAGGAGATTTCTACTTAGTGACGGGGCCTTCAGGATCAGGAAAATCCACCCTGCTGAAACTGCTCTATGGGGAAGAACGGGCCAGCCTCGGTGAAGTGAAAGTAGATGGCTGCGATTTGAATACTCTGCGGGGCGATCGCTTGGCCCGACTGCGGCGACGGATTGGAGTGGTATTTCAAGACTATAAACTGATTTCCCGGCGCACCGTGGCAGAAAATGTCGCCTTCGTCCTCTGGGCCCAGGGCTATGGGCGGGCGGAAGTGGAACGGCGGCTGCAACCTGCGCTGAAAATGGTTGGACTCCAGCACAAGGCAGAAGTGTTCCCGGAGGAATTGTCTGGAGGAGAACAGCAACGGGTCAGCATTGCCCGCGCAATCGTCGGAACGCCGCCGATTTTACTAGCAGATGAACCCACAGGTAACCTGGATCCTGATAACTCCCGGCAAATTTTGAATATCCTGAAGCGGCTCAACCAAATCGGCATCACGATTCTGGTCACGACCCACGATGAAAGCTTGATTCGATCGGCAGATTTACCCATCCTGCAAGTGCGAAATGGTCAGATCTCTCTTCTGCAAACTTAGGACTGCAAACTTAGTGTTCCCGTGAATCCACCTTTACGGAAGACGTTCCCGAGCAAGTGAAGTAATGCTACGGATGTCGAAGACCTAGCGTTTTTTCGACAACATTGGAAGAAAGCTCTATTAAACTTGATCGATCGAACGAAACTATGCCCTCTGCGACTCAGCTCAAAATTTGGCGTAAACAGGCTGCGGATAAACTTGCCAGTTTGCTGACCGAGAATGACACAACCGAACTGGTAACGGGTGATTTTAAAGCCGATGAACTGTTGCGGGTGCTCAATAATCTGCCCAAGCGTCCGGCTAACCGGGCACCCTACGCAGGCACCTTCCCAAACCTGGCGATCTCGGATGCGCGCCGCAAGGCAGCGGATTTGCTAAAGCAACGAATTGTTGGCATCTCTGGAGAAACGCTGCAAACTCAGGATGGGCTAGTAGACGACACGCTGCGGGTACTGCTGCGAGCCAACGATCGTCCAGAGGGAAAGTCTCCCTATGCTGAATTTTTTCCAGAAGTGGCGATTCCCCCCGTTTCGATCGACAACTTACTAGACATTGCACCCTATGCCGAACCTGCACAGGTTCGCTTGCTCCATCCCCACCTGTTGCAAACAATGGTGACCTATGAGATTAACACGCCATTGCGCCAAGCCCATTTTCTAGCGCAAGTGGCCCACGAATCGGGGTCTTTCAACTACCTAGAAGAACTGGCCTCTGGGGAGGACTATGAAGGTCGGATAGATTTAGGCAATGTTCAGGAAGGCGATGGTGTTCGTTTTAAGGGGCGGGGCTTGATTCAAGTCACGGGTCGCCATAATTACCGAAGCTGTGGGGCAGATTTGGGGATAGATCTGCTGGCGAATCCGACCCGGTTAGCAGATCCCGACTTAGCTTGCTTAAGTGCGGGCTGGTTCTGGAACCGGGAACATCTCAATCGCTTGGCGGATGAGGATGATCTCGACAATATTACGCTGACGATCAACGGAGGCTATAACGGCTATGAAGAACGCCGAGACTTTCTAGAAGTGGCAAAACAGGTCTTGCAGGTGTAGCCTGAGACTCACCCACGATTGAACGAAAATTGACGACAATTTGCTAAAAATCAACCCCTAGGAGTGACTCATACCTGCTCCTAGGGGTTAACTTTTACAAGCAGCCACAGCAGAATCACGCAAAGACAGGGAGGTTACCCTACCCTAACCTGGGTTCCACCGCAATCGCAGCCGATCGAGATCACAGCAACCCAACTGACTGCCGTGATCTGCCTTGACTATTAGATTTCAATCTATAGAACTAACCGTTAATCTATAAATTTAATCTATTAACTTAATTAGACAATCTTGACATTTACTGAGTTAACTTGACGGAGTTAACCCTTTCTATCTAGCCTCAGCTTCGCCTATCTGGCCCCAGCTTCAAAAGTGGGAGCATAGGCTTGCAATAGAGAACTGACTTGGGTCAAGATCTCGTCCTTGTTGTTGTTTTTGCCGATCGCCTGCCGCTCAGGGAAGAATTCAGGTCGATCAAGGTTCTTCGCAATGGCTTCGTTGACACATTGCGCAATCAGGGGAGACAAGTCCTCCTTCGCCTTAGATCGTTGATAGGTAGCCCCTTCTTCCGTAGTGGCATAGAGCGGGGGCAGTCGGTTGAGAGCGTAAGCCGCAATATCCCCTAGGTCAAGGGTACGTTCGCTGGTCGCTTCAATTTCGGCGACACGGGCGATCGCTTCCGTCAGGACTAACTCTTCCATGACATTGATGAACTGCTTCCGGGGAACGGCCACCACTTCTCCAGTCAGCAGGGCACCCATCAAACGATCAAGGGACATGTATTCCTCGATCGAGAGTTCTGAGGCCGTATCACAGATCCGTCCCACTTCCGCTTCCATGGCGGGAGTCAGATAACCATCCTGCAAGGCTTGTTCGACGATCTTCTCAATACTCATAGCGCTTTCCACTGGCTTGATCGTGGCGTGTTGAGATGGGTTTTATCCATCATGCCCCAGAATTGAGGTCTAGCAACACCCATTATGCACCACACAATTTATATACGTTTTCTCCTCAGTTGTATCAGGGAAATCAAGGATTCTCCAAAGAATCTCTCACTTTTTTTTTCGGTGGGCCATGGGTAATTGCCTTCCTCCGAGAAACGTAACCCTTTTCGGGGATAGCATTTACAGTGATTGCCTAGCGTTTAAGCTAGACAGGGCCTCTGTACTTTTTAATACCTCCCACGTTTGCAGTCTGACGGACACTCAATCTCAGGAAGGGATCTGGACTGAACTGTTCAGTCTAGATCGCGGCAAACCTTACTAGGATGCCGATTTGGCAAGTGCGATCGAGGAATCTGATCGATCTACCCCCTGGGAACCCATGGGCCTGTAGTATCCTGAAAGTTAATCAACTGTAATATTTCTTCTCATCTGAGAGCGGCCTGTGCAGGAAGACTTTCGACTAATTGTGGATTTGGTGACCGTCCTAGCGGCAGCGGCAGCAGGGGGTTTGCTGGCAGCGTTGCTGCGCCAGCCCGTGTTGCTGGGCTATCTGTTGGCGGGCATCATTGTGGGGCCGACGGGGCTGGGGCTGATTAAGGAACTGGTGCAGGTGGAGACTCTGGCGCAGTTCGGGGCGGCCTTTTTGCTGTTTGCCCTGGGGGTAGAGTTTTCCTTCTCAGAATTGCAGAAGGTGAAGTGGATTAGTTTAGGCGGGGGAGGCTTGCAGATTGCCCTGACGATTTTGGTGACGACAGGGGCGTCATTGCTGATGGGCTGGGTGACTTCGCCGCCCCAGGGGGTCTTTCTGGGGGCGATTTTGTCGCTATCCTCGACGGCGGTGGTGCTGAAGTCGCTGATGGAGCGTAACGAGACGGGGACAGCCCACGGGCAGGTGATGCTGGGCATCTTGGTGGTGCAGGATTTGGCCCTAGGGTTGATGCTGGCGGTGCTGCCTGCCTTGGATAAACCTGCGGAGGAGATTGGACTGGCGGTGGGCTGGGCCTTAGTGCAGACGGGTCTGTTTGCGCTGGGGGCGGTGGCAGCGGGGATCTGGGTGATTCCCCGGCTGTTGCGGCTGCTGGCCAAGACGGAGAGCCGAGAACTGTTTTTGTTGGGAGTGGTGGCGCTGTGTTTAGGGATTGCGCTGCTGACGGAGCAGTTGGGCCTGTCGATCGAGATGGGGGCATTTGTGGCGGGGTTGATGATCTCGGAGGTGGAGTATGCGGATCAGACCCTGACCTATGTGGAGCCAATTCGGGATATTTTTGCGTCGTTGTTTTTTGCGTCGATCGGGATGTTGATCGACCCCGTGTTTTTGTGGAATAACCTAGAGCTGATTCTGGGACTGGTGGCGTTGGTGCTGGTGGGTAAGTTCCTGATTGTGACGCCGCTGGTCAAGGTTTTTGGCTATGACTTGAAGACGGCGCTAATCAGTGGTTTGGGGCTGGCGCAGATTGGGGAGTTTTCCTTTGTGTTGGCCAGTGAGGGGCAGGCGCTGGGGCTGGTGTCGCGGCGGGTTTATCTGCTGATTTTGGGGACGACGGCGGTGACGTTGGTAGTGACGCCGTTTATTTTGCGGGCAGTGCCGCAGTTGTTGGCTTGGGCGGAGGCGGTGCCCTGGTTAGCAAAGTATTTGCTTCAGTCTGAAGGGTTGATGGAGAATTCAGATGATCTGCCTCAAAAGCGCCATGTGGTGATCTGCGGCTATGGTTGGACGGGGCGCAATTTGGTCAAGTTGTTGCAGCAGCAGAGTTGTCCGGTGGTGGTGGTGGAGCAGTCGGAAAGTCGGATTCAGCAGTTGCGGGATGCAGGCGTTCCCTACATTTACGGCAATGCAGCGAGTTTGCATGTGCTGGAAAAAGCGGGGGTGGCGGAGGCGCGAGGGATGGCGATCGCGCTGCCCGATCCCATGAGTACGCGATTGGCGTTGAAGCGGACGTTGGAGATTGCGCCAGATTTGGATGTGGTGGTACGGGCCAATCAGCCGAAGGATATCGAGATGCTGTACCAACTAGGGGCACGGGAGGTGGTGCAACCACAGTTTGAGGCGAGTTTGGAGATTTCGGCCCACCTGTGGATGGGTATGGGGGTGACGAGTAGTTTGGTGCAGAGTCGGATTCAAACAATTCGTAATGCGCGGTATTTAGAGTTTCGGCCTGCGTTGTCGGCGGTGGAGTTATCGCGGGAGTTGAAGGCGGCGACGAGTGATTTGAATAATAAGTGGTATCACATGCCGGATGATTCGCCGCTGCTGGGGATGACGTTGGAGGAGACGGATGTCTGGCGGCTGACGGGGGTGACGTTGATGGCGATCCGGCGGGCAGGGGGGTTGGAGATTGATTACCCAACGGGGGAAATGACGCTGGAGCAAGGCGATCGGGTATTGCTGGTGGGCGATGCGTCTGAAATGAGGGCATTTGAGGCATTGGTGAAGGGAGAGGTGGCAGTTCCGGCCCAGGGAAATTCCTGTCAGTGGCTGGGGGTGCCGGAGGGTAGTCCGATCGTAGGGTTACGGATTGAGGCGTTGGCGCTAGAGGGGGTGCAGGTGCAGGCGCTGCGACGGGAAGGGAAGTTTTTCCAGGGGCCGGAGGGCAGTGTGGATATACAGGAGGGCGATCGGTTATTGTTGTGTGGAACAGTGGCGGCGTTGAGTATGGCACAGGCGAAGATTGTGCCGGAGTGGAATTCGCCGCTGAGTTCTTCGATCGCAAGCTAAGGTTTGGGATGAGGTTGGGGTACCTGTCGGACTGCAAGGATCGGTGAGGATCCTTGAGTTTGGGATAGACTCCTTACCGTGCCTGAGTTGAGGTTATTTCCCTAATCGCAATCGACATCCCAGGTACGCTAAAGTCGATGAATGTTAGGTTTCATGCTTTAACCCAACCTGCAAGACCGATGCGATCTCACTCAGCGATTCGATTGACTGTAATTTGTTTAATGCATAATTCGCTGCGCTGAAAGCTGAATTTCGATTAATTCCCTCAAGTATTTGGCTGATTGCAAATGCTGCATTAGCATCACCCAAAGATACGAAGAAGCCTGTCGGATCTAAATTCGTGACTGGATTATTAGCTACTAGGCATTCAATACCTGTCCCGCTGTGTCCGTCAACAATCGCATGCTGCCTAATCCATCCACCAGGTAGTAACTCGTCTGGCCCGCCTGAGTTTGGGTGATCAGGTCATTCCCATGGACGTAGGATGCCTGCACGCTGCCATCCGGCGTATATTCTTCCCATACATTCGCCGTGATGCCCTCATCCAGCAGATACCGCATTTCGATTCCGTTCTCCTTGGAAGATACTCGAATCCCTTGGTCGTTGTAGCTGTAGTCTATAGTCTTCGTTCCTACGATCGCTGAGATTAGGCGCTTCCCGTTATTTCAGCTATAGGTCGTAGTGATACTATTCTCGATTTTGGTCTGGGTGCTGCCGTTGTTGTCGTAGGTGTATTCGACGGTGATGGCATTGTTGACTTTTTCGTTCAGAAGTCGGTCGTTCTAGTCGTAAGCATAACTTGTCGTTACTTCGTTGACGGTTTTGATCACGCGGTTGCCTACGGCGTCGTAGGTGTAGATGGATGTCCGATCGCCGTTCACCGCATCCACGATCGTTTCTTCGATCAAGCGATACAAATCATCGTAGCTGTTAGCGATCGACCTCGTTTGCCCATTCACAACCTCGATCGCTGTCTTGCGATTCCTAACTTTATCCAGGGTGTAGACGTGTTTGGACAGTTCGACGGTTCCCCGCTTGCTGGTCAATTCCTTCAGACGGTTGAGGGTATCGTACTCGCGAATTTCCTCCGTCCCATTGCCGAAGCTAGTTTTGGTCAGGCGATTGGCGGCATCGTAGTCGTAATCCGCTTGCAATGCCCCATTCAATTTCACCAAGTCCAACCGATTGCGCTCATCGTAGGTGTAGGTGGTGGTGCCAGATGCCGTGGTGCCAGAAGTGCGATTGCCATTCTGGTCTACGGCGGCGACTCGTCGGCCCAAACCGGTCTCTCACCACCATGCTAGAGTTAATTACTTGGATCGTCGGGACATTATTGAACCGTAACTCTTATCTGAATATCTAATGATCGCACCATCTTTCCTTTGATTCGCCACACAAAGCGTGTCCCCTTTCGCTAAGCTAGATCCTGGGTGATTCGCGCTAGGATGGCTGAAATGAAACTTGCAGACCTTTGGCCTTGGGTCATACCCCCGATCGTCGGTGGCATCATTGGTTACTTCACCAACGACATTGCCATTCGCATGTTATTCCGCCCCTACCGCCCCTGGTACATCGGCAACTTCCGCGTTCCCTTCACCCCCGGCGTCATCCCCCGCAACCAAGCCAAACTGGCTAAACGTATCGCCGATACTATTATGGGTTCCCTCCTCACCCCTGATGAAATCCACGGCATTGCCCAACGCCTGCTTAAAGTTGAACGAGTCCAAGCCGCCATTCTTTGGATTCTTCGCCTCGTCCTGGATCAACTGCAAACTGGAAAAGAAGAAAATACCACTAAAGTTCTTGCAAATATCCTGCGGGATTTATTCGGTGACTCCCTGCCTCGATTGCTGCAAGTCCTAGCTCAGCAAGAACACTTCTTGGAAACCCAACTGAATCAGATTTTCGATCGAATCTTACTGGAATTTCAACTGACTGAAGAACAGGCCAACCACCTCTCCGTTTGGCTACTCACCTCCGTTCTTCCTCCCGATGTCCTGCGGCAAATCCTCGTCGATTTTCTCACCGATCGCAATATCCAAATCCTCGACGATCGCTTCCGCGAAAAAACCAGCGGTACCTACTGGGTGGTTGCCAATCTATTTGGTGTACGCAATTCCCTGATTCGATTGCGCACCTTTTGCCTCGACGATCGGGAAGCCACCAACGCCATTATCAAAGACTTGGTCATCTCCCTGCGCATTCAGCAACGCTTCCAGGAATTCTTCTACGACTTTTCCCTGCAAAACCTTCCGGTCTCCACCGTCCGACAACTCCGCCGCACCCTACGGGACAGCGTCCGCACCTATCTGCGCGATCGGGGGGCCGACCTCCTGCAAGGGCTGAGTTCCTCTGTCAATTGGGAAAACGTGGCTTCGGTGGTTCTTAAAAGGCTGCAAACTCTGAGTGCCGTGAGTGAATCACTAGATGTCGTTAGTTGGGAGATCGCCAACGTTTTAGAGCGCTACCTAGAACGGGATTTAGAAAACATCGTAATTGAAGTTCTTCCCATTCTAGATATCGATCAAGTAATCATTAACCGAGTTATGGCAACCCCACCGGAGGAAATGGAAGCGGGAATTAACGAACTTGTTCAGACAGAACTACAGGCGATCGTTAATCTAGGAGGCGTCCTCGGGGTCGCGATCGGTCTGCTGCAAACGCTTTCCTTACTTTGGCATTAAGAAAATCTCACACCCGTACCTTGAGTTTCAAAAATCAACAATTGGAATTTTTGATGGTCACTAGTGATTAAAGTTCATTGAACTATTGCACTAACAGAGTGAGGAATTTCTAATCCTTAAAATTATGATTTCTCTATGCCTATCAGCCTCCTTAAATTTTCTTATCAGAAGCCATTGCTGAGAGGCTTGATTGATGATAATAGTTTTATTATTGAACTGTACAAAGCTATCTAAAAAATTCTATTACTTCCATGGAGGTTTGCAAGGAGCGATGAGAAATCCTGCGTAGAAGTTCTACGATCGGGGTGACAGCAGAACTCGCCTATCGTTCATTCATACGTTCATAGCCTTCCTTGAAGCGGGTTACTATTTTCTGTTTATTTCGATGTATTGCAAGTAATACCAAATCAACTTGTGATTGCAACCCATAACGATCCCCCTAAATCCCCGCACTACGCGCCGCTGCGCTAGAAATAAGGGGGACTTTGAGCTGAATTCCCCCTTGTTAAGGGGAGCTGGGGGAGATCGGATCTGTAGCAGTGATAAATCAATTTGGTATGAAGCTTCTTGATTGACTGTATACCAGCAGGATTGGGCTTTGATTCGTATGAATGGAAGGGAGTCATGACTCCAGTTACTCGTTGAACGATACTAATTAAGCTGGAATCCCATTGGGATGATTGTCGCAAACTCAGTTTCTTGAATGATGCAATCGGCATTGCAAAAGTTGCTTCTCTTGCGTCTAATAGCCGTCATTCAAAATAATCTATCACGATCCATTACTGTCAATCTATTCCATGATTAGGCAAATCCTATGGTGCTTGAAGCATTTGTTTTTGCAACGATCTTGTGTGGCTTTTTTGGCATCTTGCTGAAAAAGAATTTGGTCATGAAAATTATCGCGATGGATGTGATGAGCACTGGTGTCGTTACGTATTACGTGGTGATTGCAGGCCGGGATGGGGTTTTCACACCCATCTTGACAGAGCCAGCCCCCGCAGGAGCCTACGCCGATCCAGTACCACAAGCGGTGATCTTGACCGCGATCGTAATTGGGCTATCCATTCAGGCGCTCATGCTCGTCGGTGCCATGAAACTATCACGAGATAACCCGACCTTAGAGTGTCACGAGATCGAAAAGAGTAATACATGATGAATCACTGGATTAACTATTGGACCCTTGCTTGGATTGCCTGTCCCTTTTTGCTCGGGTTCATTGTTTACCTGTTGCCCACCGTCAGCCGCTATGGTGCCCTATTGGGGGCATTGTCGTCTGCGGCCTATGCAACACAGCTTTTCCTGGCTCCATCCCCCGTTAATCTAAAGCTGCTGGATCATTTTGGTGTTAGCTTACTGCTTGATCCATTAACTGGATTTTTTATCTTAACCAATGCGTTAGTAACAGCAGCGGTGCTTTTCTATTGCTGGAAGCATGATAAATCTCCATTCTTCTATGCTCAAGTTTTACTGCTGCATGGCAGCGTTAACTCCGCTTTCGCCTGTGCAGACTTCATGAGCTTATATGTAGCCCTAGAAGTTATTAGCATTGCGACCTTTCTGTTAATCGCCTATCCCCGCAGCGATCGCTCCCTGTGGATTGGTTTACGCTACTTGTTTATCAGTAACGTGGCCATGTTGTTCTATCTGGTTGGAACGGTGCTGGTTTACAAAGCCCATCATTCCTTTGATTTTGCAGGGCTACGAGGAGCCCCCCCAGAAGCGATCGCCTTAATTCTTTTAGGATTATTGGTGAAGGGCGGCATCTTTGTTTCGGGTTTATGGTTGCCCCTGACCCACTCGGAATCCGATTCGCCTGTATCTGCATTGATGTCTGGCGTGGTCGTCAAAGCGGCCATCCTACCCCTGGCGCGCTGTGCTCTATTGTTAGAAGAAATTGACCCGATCGTCCGCATTTTTGGGGTGGGCACGGCGGTCTTTGGCGTTGCCTATGCAGTGGTAGAAAAGGATGCCAAACGCATGTTGGCGTTTCATACGATTTCGCAATTAGGCTTCATTTTGGCTGCCCCAGAAGTGGGCGGATTCTATGCCCTTACCCATGGCCTGGTCAAAGCCGCCCTCTTCCTGATCGTCGGCCAGTTACCCAGCCGCAACCTCAAGGAATTGCAACATCAACCGATTCCCCTGGCACTCTGGGGGGCAGTGGTGGCAGCCAGCTTTTCCATCTCCGGGTTTCCCCTTTTGGCCGGATTTGGAGCCAAGGTATTAACCATGAAAAATCTCTTGCCCTGGCAAGTGGTAGGCATGAACATTGCCGCCTTGGGCACCGCCATCTCCTTCGCAAAATTTATTTTCCTACCCGTTCAAACCCCATCTTGGGCGCTGTCAGGGTCACCCAGCCCAAATCCGCCCGTCCCAGCCCAAAAACCGAGGCCCGTTCTGCCCTTGAGCTTCTGGGCCGCCATCTTGATATTACTAGGCGGCTTGGTGGGGGCCAATTTGGTCTACTACGACGCCTATACCCTGGAGAATGTGGTTAAACCCCTCGCCACGATCGGGCTAGGCTGGTTGGCTTATTGGTTTATCTTTCGTCGCTGGGTGGTGAAATTGCCCCGTATGTTTGAACAATTTGACCATCTCGTTGGGGTGATGAGTCTCAGTTTAGTCCTGTTATTTTGGATGGTGCTGACATGATTGGACATTTCATTTTCAGGTTAACCATTTGGTTGTTACTAACCGCTAATTTGAGTCTCGTTAACATTGCCATTGGGGTTGCCATTGCCATCTTCTTGCCTCGGGGCACTGCTGCACCGGAACGCCTCAAAGATTTGCTACGGGGCTTAGGGAAAATCATTTTGGCCATTCCCCAAGCCTATGCCGAAGCCTTTGACCTAATCCTACGGCCCCATACCCATGAAGAGATCGTGCTGGAGCGCGTTTCCTCCCGACGATCGCAAGGATTAGTCTTTTTAGACATTTTTCTGATCACCTTTACCCCCAAGACAACGGTTTTGAAATATCGCGATGAGGGTTGGTACGAAGTCCACCGTGTTTGTCGCAAACCCCGTGTGTCCAAACCTGAGGCTTTATCATGATCCTCAATCTATTTCTCTTTGCCATGATTGCGGCCTTATTGATTCCGCTGTACGAATCTTGGCGGAATGAAGATATTTGGCAAATGATGTTGGCTTTTTCCAGCGTTTCGACCAAAGCTGCGGTAATGGTTTTATTGATTTCTGTCTTACGAGATGACTGGATGATTGGCATTGTTGGTGTCATTGTCATAAGCGTGGGCAATGCAGGGTTAATGCTATTGGCACATATTGTGAAACAATTGGGAGAGCCGTAATGCAGATACTAAGCTATGGTTGCATTGCCCTAGGACTTGTGTTTTGGTTTTGGGGAACATCATCCTTATTGAGTCGTCGATCGGTACTTTTTAAGCTGCATAATCTCTCAGTCTCCGATACGTTAGGCTCAATCAGCATCATGGTTGGGTTATTGCTCCTGCGCCCCCGAGAATGGCCCCTTTTGCTCCTTGCAATTCTATCCCTCGTTTTCTGGAACACCATGCTGGGATATGTGCTGGCCTACTGCTCCAGCAGTCCGCGACTGGATTCACATCTGGAGAGAAATGATGACTGATAGTTATATTTACTGTATTGTAGCCTTGCTGCCCCTAGCGGCATCCATGGTCGTGGTGCAAACAAATCCTTACCATGCTTTGATTTTGCGGGGTGTGTTAGGGGCCATTTCAGCATTGATTTATGCAATCTTGGGGGCAGCAGATGTTGCATTAACCGAAGCGTTAGTTGGAACATTACTGGCCGTCACGTTATATGCCATTACTGTTCGATCGTCGCTGGTGTTCCGTCTAGGTGTATTGCAACAGGAGGATGAAGCCATGCAGACCCACCCCGATGGTGTGGAACAGCATGATTTTCAACAGCTTCTGACAACCCTCCGTCGTCTTTTTAAGCCCTACGCCATGCAAGTAGAATGGATCACTTACGACGATCGAGGGGCTTTGCTCAAAGCCATGAAAAACCGGGAAATTCATGCCACTTGGCTACCGGTAGACGATCTTACTTCCCCGATCTTGACCCACACGATCACCGTGCGTATCCCGCGTCTCTATGAGATCCTCCAATCCGGGATGGACTCTCCCAATGTTCGCTTAACCTATGTTGACTTAGGAACCTCTGTTAATTTAGGAACCTCGGTTGCAGCCCTCCCAACCCTGAATTCCGCCCCTGCAAATTCCCAGGAGAGACAGTGATGAAATGGATTTATCTCATAGCGGGATTAGTTTTCTATGTCAAAATGCTGTGGATGGATAATCCACAGCCCACTTTACCGTTTTCTGCGGTGCAGGCGATCGCGCAAGATAGTGCTATCCCTAACGTTGTCTCAGGGATTATTTTATACAATCGTCTCTATGACACCATTTTTGAGGTAATTGTCTTTACGATCGCCATCATGGGAGCGCATTTTTTGCTGGCCAATGAGCGACCCTCGGTGCAAATTCACCAATTTACCGATTCTTCCTCCATGCTTCTGGCTCGGCTTGGTGCAACCATTGCAGCCTTAGTGGGAATTGAATTAGCCATTCGAGGGCACCTGAGTCCCGGTGGAGGCTTTGCCGCAGGGGTTGCAGGGGGAACGGCGATCGGGCTGGTGGCCATGACATCCTCCCTAGAGGGCATGCAGGCTATCTATCAACGCTGGCGTGTCGCTACTTGGGAAAAAATTTCGGTTCTGGTTTTCATTGTGCTGGCCATGATCACCCTGGCAGGCATCGACCTACCACGGGGCCAAATGGGCGAGCTGATCAGCGGTGGCATCATTCCCATTCTCAATATTCTAGTGGCAGTCAAAGTCGCGTTGGGCTCCTGGGCCGTCGTATTGCTGTTTATCCGCTATCGTGGACTGCTGTAGCACTGCCGTAGCAATGCGTTCCACCCAGGATGGGAGTCAACGGGCATTTAAAGGCGCAGGCCCTAACTCCGGCTGTACCGGGACGGCGTTGAGCGGGGCAAATCCAGCTTGGTCTAGTAACTGATTCCAGGCCGTCTGAGCATCCTGGTGCATCCTGTCCTGGCTCGTAGCAGGCGATCGTAAGACCTGACCTAAGGTTGCTAATGCATCAAACCAAATTCCCTGTTTAGCATAGATCATGGCTTTTTGTATTGGATCTTTCTGTTGGCGTAACTGTTGGAGCACAGGTAATTTGAGCGCAACCCGTGTGACGGAACCCTGCAAAGTAATTGGGGTATCAATGGTATCGACATTATTTGCGTCGATTCGTTGGCATTGCACCGAGAAAGACCATTGGTAGGACTGTCCCACCTTTAAGGCGGCTTGGTTTGGGAAGGCAATACTGGTGACTCCTGGCTCGATCGCGCGGGTTTGGAATCGTTGTTGTACCAAGGTGCCCGTTGCAGAATCCTTCAGGCGAATTTCTACGATTTCCTGATCAGCAAACCCCTCCGGTGCGTAAATCCAGAGCGTGGGTCGATCGCTCACCGTTTGGCCCCACCGTGCTCTGGAGCGCAAGGAAGGTACGATCGCTTGCAGATTGGCGTAGCGATCGCAGTTCGTTCGCGAGCCTCCACCCTGGCCCCGACCTCCCGGCTCTCCACTGTTGGGCGGCGTGGGCGGATCCCATTGAATACTTTGGGACAGACTATTGCCATTGCCTGCGTTGCCATTCAGTTCAACAGATTGACCTTGGGTATTTCCAGGGCTAGAAATACTGAACACTATTGCTAAACTACCAGTCAACGAAATTAATAAATAGTGATAGTTAAACCTAAATAACATCATGACGGTATCACTCCAGGTCGCATTTCAAGATCAGACGATTTAAATTGAACAATACGGCTCAGACTGGAACTAATGAATAGTCCCATCAGAGGAGGAATCAACGGCACCCAAACTCCTTGCAGTAATAGGACATAACTCGTAATCAATAATAGACTCGAGCCGATAACCACCGCACCGCACCAGTAACGCAACGATCGCAGCCCCACCCCCAGCACAGCCCCACCCAGCGACCAACCCACAATCCAAATCCCCTCTGCCCAAAAGGGCCAAGGTTGCAGGATGGGTCGTCGATCGAGCGCCAGACTGAGCAGTTGACTGACCATTTGGGCCTGCACCATCACACCGGGTAAGCGCTGGGCAAAGGCTTGGCCGTAGGGCGTCGGCCAGATGTCTCCCGTATTAGGCGTTACAACTCCCACGATTACAATACGATCGCGAAACAGATCTGGGTTGACTTCGCCCTTGAGGAATTGGGTCAGGGAAATTTGTCGCGTGACATTTTTAGGAGAAGCAGGCGATCCGACATTCCGATAATTCAGTAACAATTGGATTCCCGCCGCATCCACCGGCTGATAGCCCGACGATCGATTACCCAGTTTATTCACCACCGCTTGACCTAATTTCAACTGCTGTTGCGGGGTAAAGTCGATCGCCACGCCTTGGCTAGCTAAATAGCGAAACGCCAGTTGTGCACTAAAGGAATAACTAGCTGTGCAACGGGACGTTGATTGCGGAGACATCGAAATTAACTGGCGGCGGACAATGCCATCGGCATCCTGAACGAAATCACTAAAGCCAACCTGTTTTCCCGGTGTTTCCGGTGGCGGGAGAATACCGCTAGCGTCATCCTGGGCATCGGGTCGTTTACAGATCGCCACTAAGCGATCGCCTTTTAGTAATTTCGCCAACTGCGGATCACTGGCGGAAAAATCCCGATAGATGTCTAACCCAATCACACGCGGTTGGGCTTGATTTAATTGGGTCAGGAGTTGCCGGGTGGTGCGATCGGACAGCGATCCGCGACGGGGTTCGTTGCCTTGGGCTTGAATGTCTTGGTCGCCGATCGTGACTACAACAATGCGATCGTCCGGCGGTTCCACTGGGCGCAGCCGCATCAGCCCATCCCAAGCGGCTAATTCCACCGTTTGCAACCAACCTAAGGCCCGCACTGCAAGCACCAACCCAGCTACTAACGCCCCGCTGGCAAGCCCCATTGAGAGCGATCGTTTGGGTAATTGCGGCGAGGGGGCAGCCGCAACTGCACACCAATCCTGCCAACGGGGGGACGGTTCCGCTGGATTTTGGCACAGCACAGGCAACCACGAGGCGCAGGGATATTGGGCTTCAATCGCCTGCAATTTTTCCCGCGCTTCCCGCACGGCTAAATAGAGCGATTCTCCTGCCGAAAACGCGGTCAGGAAGTATTTGAGAAATTCCTGGGCCACCCGATCGGGAACAGGTTCCCGCATGACAATCATCTGCGGAATGTGCAGTGTGGCCAAATCCTGAGCCAAGCCCAACCCATCACAGGAATTAAAAATTGCCAGTTTCAGCCCCTGTTCGATCGAGCGTCGTAGGCCATATTTCAAATCTTCGATCGTAATTTCTTCCTGGGGGTTCAGTTGCAGAATGCCTTGACTTTGGCTACTGCTATGGCCTGCGAAAAACAAAATATCCCACGGCTGTTCCCAAAGCTGTTGATTCAACTGTTGTGAACTGGGTTCTACGAGGAAATGAACGTCCGCCTGGGGTAACTGATTCAGCAAAGTGCGATCGTGGTCAATTTCAATCCCTTGACTGTTACCTAAGATCGCGAGAATACGAACTTTTCGTGCTTGCACCACCTCCCGCTTCGTGAACGATCGACCATAATTGGGTGGATTCAGCGCCAATTCCGCGCGGGGATAATCGTCGAAAAATTGCCAATGTTCCCAGGGAAACCGCAGGATTTCCAACTGCTCTGCCAGAATCACTAACTGCACTTCTTCAACAGGATTCAACTGGGTACGCAACTGACGATCGATGGCTTGGAAGGCCGGATCGCTGAGTGCTTGATTGAGCAAACGGTGCAATGTTTGGCAAAGGGTTTTAAATTCTGACTTGGACACATGGGTGACATCGGTTTCATCAATTTCAAAGACCGATCGCAAGGCCCCCAGCTGAGTTCCACCTAGGTGACGATACAGTGCTTGGTAGAGGTTGCGCCATTGCTGAGAACATTGATGCAGTTCCGGTAGAGCTGGGAGACTTCCCGTCACCTGAATGGGATTGGCTTGGGAATCCGTCCAAATTTGCGCCGCGATCGACGGAAATCCCTGCTGCCAATTGCCCTTCCCTAAATTTAAAACCACGAGCTGACTCATACTGTCTCCTTCGTTTCGTCAGCCGTTACACTAGGAAGGATTCCACAACGGTGGTTTGTGCCAATGTGACCTGCACCGCAAAGGCCGTTTCGATCGGGCAGCGGAACCGTTGCAGTTGAATCACATTATCCGCCGATCGGGCTTGCACCGTTTGCACAATTTCGCCTTCCGGGGCCACTAAACTGAGGGCTAGATCTTCCGGGAGGCAGTCTACTCCGGCGATCGGGCGAAGTTGGACTTGCACCATTACCCGTTGATCCGCTTCCGGCATAATTGCGACTAGCAGGAGCACAACCTGATCCGCTAACCGCAGGGCTTTCACCCGTCGCACAATTTCCACAGTTTCCTCACCATCCCGCAGGGCGATCGCGGGTTGTAACTGTAATTCCTCTAGGGTTTGCCAACCTGTTTCAAATTGATTTTGCAGCCATTGCCCGAAGCGAGTAACCGACTGTTGTAAGGTCTGTTGAAGATTGGCTTGCGTCGAGTTAACGGATGAATTTTGCTGGAGTTGATAGAGCCGTTGTCGCCAAGCGTCTTGAGTAATCAACGTACCCCAGAGTGAAAAGGGCACTTCCAAGCGGGGATTAATGGAATTCCCTAAGCGTTGCAGTAGGTTCTCTGCCTGCACGGCTTCCACCGTTGCCAAGGGGGCGATCGCTGCCTGCGTCACTTCATGGGGAGCCAATTGCTGCACCACCCACAGCACCGAAATATCTGACACCAAAAAGTCCCGATCGAGGTGATAGGTGCGATCGTCGGCATCATAGCGCCCTTGGGTTTTCAGCATGGCATGGGTCGCATAGCCCCAGACCGCTACACAACCTTCGTCTAAATTCACCTGTACCGCTATAAAATAATCCCCCAGCCAATCCGGTGCATCCACCCACTCCTGGGGCACGACTAATTCCGCTGTATCCAAACTACGATCGGGGAGTAAAACCAACCGTTTTGCCCCTACTTGAATTCCCGCGCCATTCACAAAGGCCCAAACGTTGGCTAAATCACCGCCATTGGGAAAGGCTGCCGCTTGCGGGAAGTATTCCGATCTCAGCCACGGCAAGACAGTTTGCAAACTAAGGTGATTCAAAAATAGTTGCCATTGTGCGGAGGAAGATGCGCCCTGTTGACTGTGCTGGTCTGCCTGAGATCGTACCGTTTGCGGAATTTCTAAAATCAGTTCGGTAGGACTTTCTAGATAGAGACTCATGGAACTTTCCTCGGTGGTGGGCTGGCGACTGGGATGCTGGCAGGTAACGATCCTAAGAACTCGATCCTAGGAACTCGATCGATAGTGCGATTGCAGCCAATCTTCTAGTAAGGTGCTAATGGATTTCACCACGGTGGAACTTAAAGAAATATGCAACGTTTCCTGACTCCAACGGCTGAGGGCCAGCAATAAATTTTCGCGGGCTTTGGCTAACTTCCGCGAAACCGTGTATTGTTGAACACCTAAGATTTTCGCCATTTGCTGCTGCGTCAAATTGTCCTGGTAATACAGCTTCAGCAACTGCTGCCCCATGTCGTCTAATTGCCCGATCGCCCCTTGCAGAAACGCCTGCATCGCTGATAATTGGGCCTTGCGATCGTCGGCTTCTTCCTGGGAGATCAGCTCACCCAATGGCGATTCCCGCTGCACATCGGGCAAATCCACCTGCCAATCATCATCGCCATCCCCCGCCGCCACATTCAGCGATTGGGTCCCTGGGTAAAGGTAGCGCCGCACCTGGTTGGCCATCTGTTTGAGCCAAGTCTCTAAGGTTTCCGCTGTCACGTCCGCTTTGAGCCCTGGGTCGGACGGGTTCCCCGGCTGGCTAGCCTGCTGGTTGTATTGAGCAACGATCGCCGCCCAAGTTTCGGCATCTGGGCCAGCACAGGTACGCCCCTGGGCACCACGACTGGGGGGATAGGCCGCCATAAAACAACTCCAAGCCAACAGGTATTCCTGCTGCTGGGTTGCACTCAAACCCGCTTGCTGCAACGTTTCCGTCAATAATCTCCGGCTCAGTTTCAGCAATAAACTCCATTCACTACAAAGGTCAATTTCCCGCTGTTGCCGCAGGTTGCTGCGCAGGATATTGCAAAAGGCCGTATTGGCGTAGGTTTTGAGGCTGGGACGCTGGCTCGAGTCAAAGGCCCGCAGCAACCGAGGCACTTCCGCAATCACCCCTTGAAAGCAATCGGAAAAGCTGACTTGGCTGGAACTGACTTGGGGCATGGTGCGGTGAACGCTCCAGTAGCAAGTTTCCTGGAGGTAAGCCGAAAGATGGCCTAGGGCAAGGCGTTGTCGCAGCGTGGGATTGCTGGCTGTCTGACTGGTCTGCCAAGCCCGATGCCAGTAGATCGCCCAAAAGTCCTCCGATCGCGCTTGACCCGTTTCCTGGGCTGTTTCCTGGGTCGTTTCCTGACCTGTTGTTTCCTGGGCTGTTTGGGTTTGCATACTGCGACGTAACCGGGCATCCACCACCCAGCCTGCCGATCGATCGGACTGGAACTGAAGGAAGCTAGAGAAGCTGGCAATAAGATCTTTACGGGGCTGCATAGGCATGGCTGAAGGTCCTTTGTCCTGTTTCTACCAGGGATTTCCAATGACTGTAAATGCTGCCCAGTAATAAGGATGGGAAAAATCCGTTTGTTCCAGCGTGGGCAATGTGGCGAGGGACAAGGGTTGATCCCCGGCGCGGGAGGCGATCGGGCTAGAAAAACTTAAGGTTTGGTTTAAGGTTTGATTAGAGGCTGAACGGCGTTGGATGCCGGATTTTAACAGCGTAATCTGCGCTTGCCGTAGGGCCGATGATTTAATCGGAGCCTGTTTCAACTGCCCATAGAAATGCCGCATCAGCAATAAAGTTGCCGTATCGTCCACCGACCAGAGGCTGGCGATCGTGGCCTTAGCTCCGGACTGTACCGCTAATCCTGCAAAACCGAGTTCTGCGTTGGGTGCTCCGATCGCCGTTTGGCAAGCGCTCAGCACCAGCAACTGCACCACCGGCACCCGCAGGTTGAGTTCTCGGATATCCGTCAAGCGCAACGGTTGATCCCAAAGTTGTAGATAGGAATCCTGGGCAGAATGGGCCGAAATGACCGCATGGGTGGCGATGTGGACAATGCCAAAGGGCTGTTGCGATCGGGCCTTTTGTAAATTTGCTAGGGTAAAGTCTTCGTTGAGGAGTTGTTTTCCTTTGCCAACCGATTGCGTAACGGATTGCAATTCGATCGGCACCGCAGGCAAGGGGGGCGCTTGGCTAAATTTGGCCGATCCCATCGCTAGCACTTGCAAGCCTTGTAAATTGTTGGGGCGATGATCCAGTAAATTAAAGGCCGGAATTACGCCAAGGTTATACTTTTCAATTAAATATTGCTTGCCATCGTGCAATGCGGCGAGGGGCAAGCCCCGCAATCCGGTGCCTAGGCAAAATAAAATGGTGTCAATTTCTTGCTGCTTCAGGTCTTCTGCAACGGGTTCAATCAGCCATTGGTAAAGTTGTTGTGCAGCGGGTAAGTACTCCTGAGGTTCCGACAGTGGATTGACGACGCCTAGGCGAAATTGTGCGCCGATTTGATTGCGAGCTTTCAGCGTGGCGGCAGGAATCGATCGATGAATCGGGCGTCCTTGGGGGGGGACGAGGATGATATCTAAGCGATCGGGGAGGGGGATGGCGTAGAGGAGCGCGGTTTTGGTTTGGGTGCGTGGCGTTAACTGTTGCAAGCGTGTTTGAATTTGCTCCAAGCTCAGCAATTGGCTACTGAGTTTTCCTTCATAAAAGGCTTCGTACTGCGCTTTCCAACCCACTTCGACCTGATTGATGGCGGCGGCTAAGTCCTCTCGATCGAGGCTGGCCTTCAGTTGCGGAATATCGAGTGGCGGGATAACTGGAGCCGGAGTTGATCGGGCTAGTACCGTAGAAGGGGCCGATGAATTCGAGGGGGCGGATAGATTAAAGGGAACGGTGGGGCGGGAACGGGTTTCCGCAAGGGCGGGCGAAAGTCCTATCCTAGGGAGGATTACACCCATCGACGGCGCAAGCAACAGTCCCAAGAGCAGCGATCGGAGGGGGTGCGATCGCGTCATGAAGGGATTTAAAAGCCTATAGCTTTGCCAGCATTTCATAGGAATTATTGCGCTGAGTGCTTATAAATTAGCGATAGTCGAGTCAAAATATCCTAGCTGATTCCGAGTCAGTTCCGCCGTAGAATCTCACGAACTGTAGCAATTCCAGACAACCAGGGCGAGTTACAGTTAAACCTTTATTTAGTCTAGAATTCATTAGAGACACGTACTGGTTAATGCTACTGCATCAGAATCTATAACTAGGAAAGATTGACTTAAGAGTTACTTCGTCAGTTGCTATTGTTATTCCGGATTAACGATGAAAATGAATGTTAATTCCTTTCATACCATTGGTTTATGCATCGGTTTCTTGACAATTGTTAGATATAGCAATTCTATTTGACCTATGAGTTCCTGGCGACCCCCCTCATCCCCAACCCTTCTCCCAAAATGGGAG
>MUGG01000160.1 GCA_002148405.1 Alkalinema sp. CACIAM 70d
CGTTATGAGTTGGCATGACAAGTTAATTTGGTATAAGGTGAGCTGAAGAATAGCTAGGGTTGGGGTTACGGGGCGGATCGGGATCAGGTGGCTAGACGTTTGATGTCTTGGCAGATTTTGACGAGGACGCGGTCTTGTTCGACGAGGGGGAGGCTGGCGAGGGGTTGTTTGGGGTTGTGGGCGGCTTGGTATTTGTTGAAGTCCATTTCGGTGTGGCTGCTGTAGCTGATGGGAATCCAGAAGATTTTGAGGCCGTTGGCTTGGGCGGCATCGAGGAGGGGGGGCAGTTCGTTGTCGGCGATGAAGTCGGAGGCGATGAAGTTGGGGCTGACGAGGAGGATGGCGATTTGGGCGTTGGCGAGGGCGGTTTCAATTTCCTGTTGCCAGTCGTCGCCGGTTTGGATGCGGGTGTCGTCCCAAAGATCGATCGTGCCTTTGCGGGTGAGGGGTTTGAGGTGGATTTGCAGTTTTTTCAACCATTCGGCGTCTTCGTGGCTGTAGCTAACGAAAATTTTGAGCGGAGTGGCCATTTGAGAAGAGGTTGGTGAAGATGAAGAGGTAGTAGGGCGAGGTGGCGCAGACGGTTGAGCGTGATCAGCAGACTGAGAATTAGGTTGAATGTTTACAATCTTATCTCCCATCACCTTATCGTTGCCAATTTTATCTCCGGCGATGTAATCTCCCGTCCAAATTTGGGGACTCTCTTGCAAGCTTATGGAGGGCTTCAAAAAATGCGCTGGGGCATCAACTGCTGCTCGTCCTTTGTTGGTTAAGTAGCTTTCTACAATCTCACGATGTCCCGATCGATAGGCAGAAGCGGCTTTGATAAATCCGGCTTCGGATAGTTCTTCTAGCAAGTGGACGATGAGTGTAGGGGGTAATGAAAGTTCCTCAGCTAAGGCTGTTGTGGATAAGTGCCCCAGAGCGATCGCTTGCAGGATTTTAAGATGGTTGTCAGACAACATGACGGATTTAAGCAGCTTGGAGGGTTGAATTGATAGAAGGTGTGGGAATGGGTTGATTATTGTCTTGCAGAACTGCAATTAGACCTGCGAGAGCTTCCTGGCCATTTTCCGCTGCTTCCTGATAGGTTCTACCATAGGTAATGAATTGTTGCCACGGAAAATCAGGGCAATGCACCAAATATAGTTGATCTTCTTCTGACCATTGGATGATCATGGTGTATTTAAGTGTTTCCATCAGAGTTATCCCTATGTTGATTTAGTATTTCTAGCGCTTTCTCAATTTGATTCTCCAAGTATTTTGGTGCATCATCTCCATCTTTGCCGGGAATGATTAACGGCATAGCGGGAAGAAGTGGATGAATCCAGTAAGTGTGGCTTCCTTTACCGCGTTTCTTTTGTAAGACAAAGCCTGCTTGGCTGACAATTTGTTTGATTTCTCGAATTTTTTTGGGCATGGAACGAGATTGAACGTTTGCCGAACGTTGGTGAGCTAGTAGTTTTCGGTTTTGTCCCTCCCAACTTTGTCTCTTCCCATTTTATCACCTGCAATTCGATCGCCGATGTGGATATGAATGTTGGCTGGATCGTCTGAGTGAGGTTGATGGACAGGGCGTTGGAAGCCGATCGCGTCGTCGATTAATTCACGGACGTTGACCATTTGATAGCTGATGTCGCATTCGATCTCGTGTCGATTGTTTCTCAGTCGTTCCTCTAAGCGATTGAGTGCATAGGCATGGGGCTTTTGGGAGCCTTTGCAGGTGGTACAGTTGCAGGGAATAAATTCTTGGAAGCGGAGACGTTCTCCATAGGATTGGTGGATTTTGTCGAATTCGTGGCGGATGCGTTCTAGGAGGGATTTTTTTGGGAAGCCGGAGATGCGGATGCGGATTTCGTTGCGGTAACGGGCTTCGATGACTTCGGCACGGGTGTTGGCGTCTTGGAGGATGACGCCGTCTTTCCAAACGAGGTCGCTGTCGATGAGCCGATGCATTTCGACGATGAAGCGGGTGAGCATCCCTTTGGGCATGAATTCGTAGTGGTAGCGCAGGATGAGGTTGTCGGTGTCGTCCCAGGGATAATCGGGTTGGTTTGGGGAGAGGAGCTGGGGGGCGATGTAGGTTTTGGGGCGGTGGGGGATTTCGTAGCAGAGTTTGAAGTTTTTCATCAGTTGCAGGAGTTCTGGGCGCATGTCGGCGTATTGTTCATCGGCCCAGATGAGTTTGAGGTCTTCGCTGGTGAAGCAACCGAGGTTTTGGCGGACTTTGGCGGTGTCGAGGACTTTGTAGACGGCAGTGGTGCCCCATTCGGGTTTGAGGATGACGTAGCGTTGTAGGAGGTCATCATCTTGGAAGTGGAGGCAGACACCGAGGTCGTGGAGGTAGCCGCTGAGTTGGAGTTTGTCTGCGTGGCGTTTGAAGCCGTGGGTGTCGCAGAGGATGAGGAATTCCTGCTGGGTGATGTAGTTGCGGGTGTCGGTTTCTAGGGCTTTGCGGACGTTGACCCAGGTTTTAGGCAGAGGGGTACCGATGTGGGGGAGTTGGCTGATGTAGTGTTTGATGGCAGCACGAATTTCGGGGAGGCCGCGATTAGTAGCGAGATTGGTTGCCAGAATTTTTTCTAGGTTTGTAAATCGTCCCCGCAGTTGGTTTTCATTAATTTGACAGGGACGGTCTTGTTTTTCGTTTTTGATGATCAGAGTGGGGCTAGCATCGCTGAGGAGTTCAACAATTTCGAGCCAGTAGTTGAAGTCAGTGTTTTCTTGGCGAGTGTCGGCGACGAGGAGATAGAGAGAACGTTTTGTGAGAAAGAATTGGTGAGTGGCGTGGTAGATTTCTTGCCCACCGAAATCCCAAATGTTAATGTAGAAAGAGTTGCCACTGGAATGTTGAAAGCGTAGCCGGAGTACATTAATCCCTTCGGTAGATAGCTCTGGATTTTCGCTACCTTCGAGTTTAAGACTGTAGCTAGAGTCAATTAGTTTATTCGCTAGACTGGTTTTTCCAGCACCACCTTCTCCAATAACAAGCAGCTTGGCCTCATAAATATAATCCGTACTCTCTTCTAAGCGTTGTCGGTAATAATCACGAATTATGAGTCCCTCCTTATTTCTAATTTCTGGAGAAAGCTCACTTAGTGGATTCGTTTTAAGCTCTAAGGTTTTCAGCCTGGTTAATCGTCCGATCGATTCCGGTAATGCCGTCAGTTTGTTATTGCGGAGGTCAAGTGAAGTGAGGTTGGTTAATTGTCCGATCGATTCCGGTAATGCCGTCAGTTTGTTAGAGCTGAGGTCAAGGGATATGAGGCCACCTAATTGTCCTATCGATTCCGGTAATGCTGTCAGTTGGTTATAGCTGAGCTTAAGTGAAGTGAGATTGATTAATTGTCCGATCACTTCCGGTAATACCGTCAGTCTATTATTGCGGAGGTCAAGTGAAGTGAGGTTAGTTAGTTGCCCGATCACTTCCGGTAATACCATCAGTCTATTATTACGGAGGTCAAGTGAAGTGAATTTATGGAGTTGACTAATTGATTTAGGCAATCTTTCAAAAGGATTACCTAGTAACCCTAAGAAAGTGAGGTTAGTTAATTGCCCGATCACTTCCGGTAATACCGTCAGTCTGTTATTGCGGAGGTCAAGTGAAGTGAGATTGGTTAATTGCCCGATCACTTCCGGTAGTGCCGTCAGTTTGTTATAACTAAGATCAAGGGAATTGATGTTGGTTAATTGCCCGATCGATTCCGGTAGTGCCGTCAGTTTGTTATAACTAAGATCAAGGGAATTGATGTTGGTTAATTGCCCGATCGATTCCGGTAGTGCCGTCAGTTTGTTATTGCGGAGGTCAAGTGAAGTGAGGTTAGTTAGTTGCCCGATCACTTCCGGTAGTACCGTCATTTGGTTATAACTAAGATCAAGGGACTTGAGGTTGGTTAATTGTCCAATCGATTTCGGCAATGCTGTTAGTTTGTTATTGTGGAAGAAAAGGCAAGTAAGGTTGGTTAATTGCCCGATCGAGTCCGGTAATGCTATCAGTCGGTTACTCCGCAGGTAAAGGGAAGTGAGGTTGGTTAATTGTCCAATCGATTTCGGCAATGTAGTCAGCTGGTTGCCGATGAGGGCGAGGGAAGTGAGGTTGGTTAATTGTCCGATCTCTTCAGGTAGTTCTTTAATCCCTCGTCCCGACAAGTTAAGAATTGTCTGCCCACTTCGCTTTACCTCTTCAATAACCGACAGTAGCTCCTCTCGTGTCATCTCTCGTCCTCACCTTCAGTCATTTTCTATTTTGGCAGAAGAATTGGGGAAAAGGTAGGAGGGTGAGAGAGTGGGGACGATCGGCTCAACCTTTCACTCGATCGCCGTCATAACCTGGCACACTCTGAATAATTTGATCGTAAAGCGCCTGCCAAAGCGACAAATGATCAGCAAAATCGAGAAGTACCGATCGCGCCTGATTCCGCTCATCAATCAGAAATTGAACATCAGGAAGATTCGTAAATTGACCGATCGTCGATCGCCACAACGCATCATGAACATCAAGACTCAGAAGAACAGCTGTTCTCTGGCCATTGCTATTGGTCAAAAACTGTACGCCAGGTAAATCCAATCCCACCTTAGCCTGGTGTCGCCGTCCACGCACTGCCTGACTCAGATCATACTCATCCAACATTTCACCATCTTGCATTAACGGTTGCGGATTAGAGATCTTGCTCATACATTTTCTGCTCCCCAGCAGTGACAGGACGGGCACTGATAATCCGAAAATCATCGTTCCGTTCGGTATAGACAACCGCCAGCAGTCGGTTCCGGGCAGAATATCCAACAGCGAGAAAGCGTTGCTCACCGATCGAGTGAAGCGCATCGTCTAAAATAAGGACGTAGGGATCATCAAGAACGCTAACTGCTTCAACAAAGGTAACACCATGTTTCAAGAAGTTTGATTTAGCTTTGTCCCCATCCCATTCAACCATACGTGACGTAACTAGCTTCACTGGTTTGATTATAGCGAAATTCTGGGTAGGCAAGAGAAGCCTGAAACATGGTAACGATCGTGAAGCCGTCGCCCTTCACATAGAAGACGAAGATTCCACAATCTTTGGTCTCACAGCCCAGCCCATTCTCCAGATCATGAGTGCTCTACAATAGTGACTAATCTGAACATTGACAGAAAATTCCGATGTCTGAAATAGCTTCCAACCCAACACCGCTTCGATATGAAGTTGAAGTCCAAGCGCAAGGTCATATTGAACTACAAGTCCCCTTCGCAACAGGCCGGAAAGTGATTGTCTTAGTTCTGCCAGATGAGCCTGATTCCCTCGCTGACCTAGTCGCAGCAGCCAGCAGTAGTCTGGGATTCTGGAATAACGAAATTGACGATGCCGAATTTTGTGGTGATACCGAATGATGACTTGAATGGATCGTAAATAGTGTTGCCCTTTGCAAGCCCGATCGACCCTGAACTTAAACGAATATTGCAACGATCGCTACATTTCTGGAAAGATCCCCTACCCTGATGTATAGCTCCTACAGCCTTATCGCACACACATCCACTTTCTAGATCGATCGTCAATCGGGATTCACCATGTTGAAAAAAGCAATCCTCCCTACATTGCTGCTCGCCACCCTCTGCCTCACCCCCTTCATCTCCGAAGCACGGCGCAGACCCCAATCCAAACCCACCACCACCAGCCAAAACGTCCCCGGCAAATTCGACTTCTACGTCCTCACCCTCTCCTGGTCCCCCGACTACTGCGAAACCGCAGGCTCCCGCGACCCCAACCAATGCAGCAAAGGCAAACAACTCGGCTTCGTGCTCCATGGCCTCTGGCCCCAATACAACAGCGGCTGGCCCGCCAACTGCACCACCGAAGCCTTCAACCCCAAAATCAAAAAACAATTCCCCAACCTCTATCCCAGCCCCAAACTCTACACCCACGAATGGGAAAAACACGGCACCTGCTCCGGCCTCAGCCAAACCAAATACCACCAACTCGCCTTTGACCTGAAAAACGGCGTCAAAATCCCCGATCGCTACATCAAACCCACCCAACCCTTCCGCACCACGATCGCCGATCTGAAGCAAGACTTCATCCGCACCAACCCCGCCATGACCGAAAACAGCATCGCCCCCAGTTGCTCCGGCTCCGGACGCTTCCTCAAAGAAGTCATGGTCTGCCACAGCAAAAACGGCCAACTGGGAGACTGTAGCAGCCAAATTCTGAAAAACTCCCAGAAAAGTTGTGGCCAACCCAACTTTCTAGTGCGAAGCGTTCGTTAATTGGTGTTGCCTACACGATTCACGTTTCATTGACTAATCTCTACACTTCTTTAATCACGATCGTATTTCTTTTCAATTGCCTTGGGAGAATCCTGAGGCATCTTTTTTAACCTCGCACCTCTGCATCACCCAGCATTGGTATGTATCAAATGCTACTCACGCAGACCTGATTTTCAGCCGTTGTATCGTTGCAAAATTCAAATCGGGCAACTACGCTAAAAAATGTGACCTGTTGTGACCTGCATGTTCCTTAAATCCCCCGATTCCATTAGCTGATCAGCGTTCCAAATGTTCCGGTTGCCCCCGTTTTTTATCTGTTTGCCATCCCCGTTTTTACCCAGATCACCCGTGCTCTCTTCTGTACTCTATGTTGCCTCGCTTTAATTCCCGATCGAGTAAATCGATCCAGCCTCCCGGCTCCACCCCCAACCTGCCTCCCGGCTCTACCCCCGACGTTTTTATTTCCTACTCCCGTCGCGACAAAGCCTTCGTGCAGAAATTACACGACGCCCTGCGCCAAGGCGATCGGGATCTCTGGGTCGATTGGCAAAACATTCAACCTACTGAACAGTGGTGGAAATCCATTCAATCGGGCATCGAAGCCGCCAATACCTTCGTCTTTATTCTCTCGCCTGACTCAGTCACTTCGGAAGTCTGCGGTTGGGAAATCGAACACGCCATTCAAAACAATAAACGCCTCGTTCCCGTCATCTACCGTGACGTTGATCCGCAGCAAGTCCACCCCACCCTCAGCGCCCTCAATTGGATTTTCTTGCGCGATCAGGACAACTTTGAGCAAGGCTTCCAAACCCTAGTCACCGCGATCGACACCGATCTGGACTACGCCAAACAACACACCCGCCTGCAAATCAAAGCCCTGGAGTGGGATCGGAACCACCGCGAACCCAGTTTTCTCTTGCGTGGAAAAGACCTCATTCAAGCGGAAACCTGGCTGCAAACGAGTGCAACTAAAGCCCCCGCCCCTACGGAACTGCAAGTCCAATACATCACCACCAGCCGCCAAGCCCCTGGCTATCGCCCCAACCTGCCCACCCTTTTGGTCACCAGCGCGGCGATGCTCCTGGCGATCGGGGGAATTCGCGTCACCGGATTACTGGAACCCGTGGAACTGTGGGTCTTCGATCGCATGGCCCAAATCAAACCCGTGGAAGGCACCGACGATCGCTTTCTCGTCATCGAAGTCACGGAAGCGGATATTAAAGCCCAACTGCAACGCAACGAAAACGCCCGTGGCACCCTCTCTGATGTTTCCCTCAATCGCGTCCTCAGCGAACTGCTGCCCTACCAGCCCCGCTTAATCGGTTTAGATCTCTACCGCGACTTCACGATCGACCCTCAAGTTCAACAACTCGCCCAGCGATTTCGTACTGATAACCGTATCATTGGCCTTTGCAAGCTTCCCAACGGAGACGGACGTGATCCTGATAGTAATCGCGCCATCAATCCACCGCCAGATATTCCCAAGGATCGATTAGGATTTTCCGACGTTGTCTATGATGTTGATTCAATTGTTCGCAAGCAGATGATGGTACGGAAACCCCTGCCTGAAATGCCCTGTCCAACAATCGCCTCCTTTAGTTGGGCGGTGGCCCAGCATTACCTCGATCGGGTACAAGGAACAGGTCTTGTGAAAATTGCACCGGACGCCATCGGTCGATCGATTACTTTAGGAAAATCTCAGTTACCGGGACTGGGCCTGTTTAGTAACGCTTACCAAGGCAGCATCGACTCCGAAGGGCATTACCTGCTGTTGAACTATCGGCTCGGCCCCGGCAAAACTGCCCAAGAACGGGTCAATAACATCGCTAAACGAGTGACCTTAGAAGACGTGCTAAATCGCCAGCTCACTGAGCAGGATGTCCGCGATCGCATCGTTTTAGTTGGCATTACCTCCGAAGCCAACAACGACTACTTCAAAACGCCCTACGGCCCCATTATGGGGGTGGTGTTGCAAGCCCAAATGACCAGCCAACTCCTGAGTGCCGCCTTGAACGATCGGCCCCTGCTGCAAGTGTGGCCTCTCTGGTTAGATGTCCTGTGGATTTGGGCCTGGGCAGGCGTGGGCGGCGCGATCGTGGTGCTGTGGCTCGATCCAGTGCGGCGGGGCCTGTTTCTAGGGGTCGCAATGGGGGGCTTGGTGGGCAGTGCCTGCTTGTGGTTTAGCCTAGGCTCCACCTGGGTGCCGCTCCTGCCTCCGGCGTTTATGATGGTAACAACGGCAGTCATTTCAGTCAAAATGGCCGCTCGGCAACAACAGTTAAGACAATAGCTAATTTATAAGACAATAGGCAATCTACCCGTATGATCAAGTTTCCCCAACACTGGCGTCAATGCTTTCGAGATTACGTTTTCCACGATCGTAAATTCCTTGATCGAAAGCTCCTTGCCGTCGGCTTGACGCTGGTTTTCACTGGACTGAATTTCACTATTCAGGCTCCCCCCAGTGCCGCACAATCCATTACCGAGCGGCTTCGGCGGTTACTTACGGGGCAATCCCGGCGGGCAGACAACAACCGGCCTCGGGGAGCCGCCAGCCGAGGAGGCTGTCGATCGGACAAACCTCTGACTGCCCTCGTACCCATGCTACGGGAAGGTAAAGAAGCACCGCTATTTGTGGGATCTACGACCGAAGCTCATCCCACCCTCTGGTTTTACCTGCCCTATGCCCTCACTCCCAATCATCCTGCCGAATTGCGCATTGAGGAACCCGATCCTGAAGATAATCAGTTCACCATCCAGCGCACGATCTTGACCCTCAATCAAGCTCAGCCTGGAGTGATGCGCATTCAACTGCCCAAAACAGAAGCCCCACTGCCGTTTAATCAAATCGTCCATTGGAAATTTGTTGTCAGGTGTGATGAAAAAGATACTTCCGTTAATCAGTTTGTTGATATTTCAATGATTCGTTTAAAAACAGAACCCAAATTGCTCCAAGGAATTTTATTAGCTCCACCGATCGAACGATCGAAACGCTATGTGCAAGCTGGGATTTGGAATGAAGCCCTAACCATTATGGCCAATCTACGGTTGCAGCAACCTAAAGATGCCACGATCGAAAAAGAATGGCAAACTCTCCTGAAAACCGCTGGGTTAGAAGAGGTTGCCACGCAGCCGTTAAATACCTGTTGTGAAGTTCCCTTAAGAGAAAAGCCATGAATCTATTATCAAAGCGGTTAATGAGTTCGCTACTGAGTTTGTCTGTGCTGAGTTTACCCCTAGGGTCGATCGGGCTAATTGCCTCGGTGCAAGCACAACCGATCACCCTCACAGCCGACGGGACGGGAACGATCGTCAACCAGCAAGGGAACCGCTTTGAGATTACCGGGGGCAGTCGCTCCCAGGATGGTAGCAATTTATTTCATCGGTTTACTCAGTTTGGCTTGGAGACGGGGCAAACGGCTAATTTTCTAGCCAATCCCGCGTTGAAGAATATTCTGGGGAGCGTGAATGGTGGTAATCCTTCAATCATTAACGGATTGATTCAAATTACCGGGGGTAATCCTAATCTAGTCCTAATTAATCCAGCGGGAATTTTATTTGGCAGTAATGCATCCCTGAACGTACCCGCTTCATTCACCGCTACGACCGCCGATCGGGTGGGCTTGGGCAATCAGTGGTTGAATGTTCTCGGCAATAACAACTACAGCAATCTATTGGGCACTCCCAATACCTTTGCTTTTACCGCTCCGCAACCGAGTTCGATCGCGAATTTTGGCAATCTGGCAGTTCCGACGGGACAGAATCTGAGCTTGCTGGCAGGGACGGTATTTAACTTCGGGACGCTCTCCGCACCGGGGGGACAACTCACGATCGCGTCCGTATCTGGGCCAACCGTTGCGACGTTGAATTCCGAGACTGGGTTACTGAGTTTGGAACTCCAGCCCTGGACAGGCTCTCCCGAGAATTTCCGCACCACGTCTCTGCCGGAACTGCTGACGGGGGGCAATCTGCCAACGGCAACGGGAGTCACGGTCAATGCCGATGGCACGTTACAGCTTACCGGATCAAATCTGAAAATTCCAACGACAACGGGCACGACGATCGTTTCCGGCACCCAGGATGTATCCGATACGTCTAGTGCAACCAGCGGGGGTGGGTCGATTACGAACTTGGGAACCCAAGTCGCGATCGTCAATGCTAATCTCAACGCTTCGGGCAACGCTGGCGGAGGCACCATTCGCATCGGGGGCGACTACCAAGGCAAAGGCTCAGTTCCTAATGCTGAGCAAACCTACATTGATCAAGCTTCTAAAATTCAAGCTGATGCACTACAATCCGGTTCCGGTGGACGGGTGATTACTTGGAGCGATCGGGCCACGCAATTTAACGGCGAGATTACGGCTAAAGGCGTGACTCAAGGTGGATTTGTTGAAGTCTCTGGCAAACAGAACCTCAGCTTTTTAGGCAAGGCGGACGTCAGCGCTAGTCAAGGGCCAGCGGGAACGGTTTTACTTGATCCGCAGGATATTAACATCGTTAATCCAACTGCCTATTTTTTAGGGCTCTTAGGCAATGGAGACATTTTATTTAATGACTTCGGAACCACTACAAACTTTACTCTCCCCGTTAACGAGCTTGAAGCCATCACAGGAAATTTAATTCTCCAAGCCAGCCGTGATATTAATCTCAACCAAAATGTAACTTTTAACTTACCGGATAATTCGACTATTACCTTTGAAGCCCTGGGCAACTTTAATGGAACGGGTCGTAATATTAACACCCTAGGTCGTAATCTGACGATTGCAGCAAACAACATTAGCGTAGGTGAAATTACAACCAGTCCAGGCGATCTTAATAATTTATCAGCAGGGAGTATTAATCTCACCGCCCGATCGGGCAATATTCAAACTGCCGATCTCACGATTCAACAGCCCTTCTTTACAACGACTGTCGGGAATATGACCCTGACGGCGAATACTGGGGGAATTACAACCGGAGATCTCTTAATTTCCGGTATTTTTCCTACCAATTTGTTGCCCCAAACGGGTGGCGACATCAGCCTCAGTGCAGGAACTGGCGGCATCAGTACGGGCAACATCCTCTCTGAAGTTGCTAATCCCGTGGGTGGTGCAGTCAACCTATCGACCACCGGAGCGGTAAGCATCGGTAGCCTAATTACCCAAGGGCTCAGTCGTGCGGGAGATATTCAAATTTCAGCGGGACAAACCATTCAATCCAGCAGTGTGATTTTGGGGGCTGCTGGGACGTTCGGGGTAGCAATTTTGCCAACCATTACGACCAATGCAGGGGATTCTGCTAGCACCATTCATCTGGTGAGCCAACAGGGAAATATCGATGTTAAAGATGTTCGCTCTAGCAATGCAAAAGTTGGTTCCAATATCGATATTACTGCCCAGCAAGGCAGCCTGAAGACGGGGGTGATTAGTGCGAGTGGCACTGACCAAGCGGGAACCATTAACCTGTGGGCCGCTCAGAACTTAACGGTGGGGGGCGAAGTGACTGAACTCGATCCGGTGACTGAAGAACCGATCGTGATTGGCAATCGCACCGTGGAATTGGGCAGCAACGGCAAGCTGGTCGTGAATGCAGGCGGAACCCTCTCCATGCCGGATGAATTTCTGCTTTCCGGTAGCAGCCTGACGATCGGTGATCAACTCGCTCCCCAAACCCTCGTGCTTCCTCCGATCCTCCGAACGGGCGGTGGCAATTTTAGTTTAAATAAGGCTGGTGATTTGACGTTTCCCAATACCTTTGTTTTGACTGAAGGGGGCGATTTCAACTTAACTTTGACGGGCAAATTAACCGTTCCCGGTAGTATTGCCTTCGATACCGCAGGCGGCAAACTGACCTTACAAGCGGCGGCGATCGACGCACCCAAACTGTTGCTCAGTAGTGCCAATCCCGACGGTCAAGGGGGTGACATCACCGTCATTGCCCAAGAGCAAATTCGCCTCGAAGCGATCGACAGCCATTCCGATCTCTTTGATGGGGGAAATGTCTTGATTGATCCGGAAGGGGATATTGAAATTGGCTTCATTAATGCCCAGGGGGGAACCGATGGGATTGGCGGACAGGTAGACATCACCACAGCCCGATTTCTCCGCATGGGTAGTAGCTTTACCGATCAAAATAGCATTCTCTCTAGCATTTCTACAGCAGGTGCCATTAGCGGCGGCTCGATCATCATTCGTGCTAGTCGGTTAGCACCCGATGTGCCATTTACGATCGGGGATGCCAGCATTAGCGGTACTGCTGCCACAATTACAACCGGGGTTACAAACCGCTTAGACCCCACACGATCGATTTCTGGTACCTTCGTACAAGGGACAGCCCCCAGTACCATTACCATCATTACACCCGAAATTACGGCCCCAACACCACCAACCGATGGTTTGCCGCCTTTCCCCGAAATTCAACAAAAATCGCCTAACGAGAATGAAACGCCACCGGATACCGATGATGATTTGTTAGATCTCGGGAGTCAGTTTGATAACTGGGAAAATGATCACACCTTTGAGTTTTCTGATTATTTAGATTTGCCGGATCTGCCTAGAGTCATTTCCTTGGGCGCAGCGCGTAAAACCTTAGAACGGGTGTCTGAGGTGACCGGAATCCGACCGGCATTGCTGTATGTGGGATTTGTCCCTACAACGGAAGGCACGATCGAACGGCAGGAGAAGGATATCAAATTAGTCGTCAAAGAGCAGGAGTCCTTGGAACTGCTGTTGGTGACCCCCACTGAGCCTCCCTACGTTCTGCGCATTCCCCAGGCCGATCGCGCGCAAGTTCTAGCACTGGCCCAGCAATTCCGATCGGAAGTGGCCGACCCCAGCAAAACCAATACCCGCAGCTATATAAAATCCGCTAAAAAACTGTATGACTGGCTGATTCGTCCGATCGAACGGGAATTGCGCGATCGGCAGATTGGCAATATTGCCTTTGTCCTGGATACAGGGCTGCGGTTTATTCCGTTAGCAGCGCTCTATGATGGCAAACAGTTCCTTGTGGAAAACTACAGCATTGGCCTGATGCCGAGCCTCAGCCTGACTGACCCGCGCCTCGTGGATTTGGGACAGGCGGAAGTGCTGGCTGCGGGAGCTACCCAGTTCACTGACCAAGCCCCATTGCCAGCGGTTCAATTGGAATTGACGAATATTCGCCGACTGTGGCCGGGAAGTATTTTATTAAACCAAGACTTCACCTTGACAAATCTGAAAAATCAACGCCAGCGTCAACCCTTTGGACTGGTACACCTTTCCACCCATGGCGAATTCTTGCCGGGGGATCTGACGGATTCCTACATTCAACTCCAGGATCGACGGTTGCGGCTGAATCAGTTACGGGAGCTGAATTGGAACGATCCGCCGTTGGATTTGCTAGTGCTGAGTGCTTGCCGGATGGCCCTAGGCGATCGCGAGGCGGAATTAGGCTTTGCAGGATTAGCCGTGCAGGCGGGGGCACGATCGGCGCTGGCCAGTTTGTGGAATGTCAGTGATGAGGGCACGTCCGGGCTGATGGCAGAGTTCTACCAACAGTTGCGTCAGTCGCCCATCAAAGCTGAAGCGATTCGGCAAGCCCAAATCCAAATGCTGAAGGGCAATGTGAAGGTTCAGAATGGCCAATTGCAGTGGTCGGGTGGGAAAGCGGTGCTACCGATCGAGTTGGAAAGTTTAGGAGATCGCACCCTATCCCATCCCTATTACTGGTCAGCCTTCACCCTCATTGGGAGTCCTTGGTAAGGTCATCGCTGAGGGCTCTGGGGCGTCATCTTAGCAATTGTTCTAGCAATCGTTTTAGTAATCGTTTCGGGGATAGTCTACCAGTTCGATGCGGCTATTTTGCTGGCGAAATTTCACTCGCTTCCCAGCTTCCACATAGTTGCTGTGGGTCAATTCGCAGGTTTGGCAGGTGGGATTGTAGCGCACTTCAAAGGAACTGCGACGACGGACGCGCACACTTTCCCCAGATTCCAATCGGTAGAGATCGCCATCGATCGACAAGCGAATCGATTTATTAGTCTGATTAGAAATCAAAGTGCGATAGCTGGGAGAATCGTCGGATTCAAAATAACTTTGTAACACTTTACCCGTAGAACAACGGAACTGGCGACGCTGCCGTAAATCAGCGCAAACATTATTGGAAACGGAAGAATTTGCACAAACTTCTTCGTTGTACCATTGGGCATTGCGGGTAATTTGGCGGGTTGCTTTTTCAATATTGGCACTGAATTTACCGGAGTCAATCACCCGATCGCGCTCTCGAATTTCATATTCAAATTCATTGACTCCCGGCAGTACCCGAAATCGTTTGGAGGAGTGGCTGGTGCCGAATTCCATTTTGGTCGCTTCCGACGATCGGCCCTTGTCATATTCCCGATTCGTGAAGGGCATCGTATCTCCCGTCAGGCCACGGGTGGTGTTGCGCACAATGACCCGACGACGATCGCTGGTTGGGGTTTTGCTGGAAGTGAAGCGGGCTTCTTTGGTTTCAATCTCGCTGCCAGGACAGTCGCCCACATATTCCGTTTCAACAATTTGGGTGGAATTGAGCGTCGATTCTCCGACAAATTCCCAACCAATTTCGTCGCTGAGACCCGGTTGGGCGGTAGGTACGATGGGGGATTGGGCCAGCCCAACGGTGGCAAGGCCACCTGTCAGTAGGGTAGATAGGGTGAGGAGGCTCAAGGCAACAATAGAATGACGCATAGAAGATCGAGTGGTGGGCTTTTAAAGAATTGTCCAGCAACCTAGGGGGAAATCAGGGAAAAAAGGCCGATCGACCTGGACGATTTCTTTTCCTAGACGATTTTATAGCGCCAAGGTTTCTGAATTATGCAAAGTTGGGTTGGGTTGTTGAGGGCAGCTACCCCTGCGCCAAGGAGCTCTCGATCGACACCCAGCGCAACCAACCTAAATTCAGCTTCAAAAGACTTATTCCCCTCTCCTATGCAATTACGGCTGATGCAACGATTAGGTACGCTCCCAGCGAAACTTGCGTTCCGATTCTTGGATGGGCACATCGTTAATGCTGGCGAACCGACGCATCATCAGACCATTGCTAGCGAATTCCCAGTTTTCATTGCCATAGGCGCGATACCAGAACCCTGCATCATCATGCCATTCATACTCGAACCGCACGGCAATGCGGTTATCCATAAAACACCAGAGTTCTTTCTTCAAACGGTAATCCAGTTCCTTGGCCCATTTGCGCTTGAGAAACTCTTTAATCGCAGGTCGCCCGCTGAAAAATTCCGATCGATTCCGCCATTCAGAGTCTTCGGTATAGGCCAGCGCGACGCGATCGGGGTCGCGGGCATTCCAAGCATCCTCAGCGGCTTGGACTTTGATCTTGGCGGTTTCTAGGGTGAATGGAGGCAGGGGTGGCTTGGTTTCCATAATCAAAACGCCTTCCTAATGATGAATGAGTCAGATACTAAGGGGCTAATTCAGAGCAGCTTAGTCAGCGAGAAACGGTGAAAATTCGGGATCTGACCAACGCAGCGGCAGACTCCTTTCCACGTAATAGCCACTTTGCAGATGAAAGCGCAATAAGCGTTCTGCTCCAGCATAGGTGAGAATTTCCGCTCCTTCCCAAATCACTTCAGCAGTCCCTGTTAAATAGAGCAGGTGTCCTTGAGAAAAATCGATAAACAAAAGGCCAGCCCGGGGATTCAACTCCAAGTTGCCAAAGGTATTGAAGTGATGATTCCCGGAGAAATCAGGGATGGTGAGAGTGCGATCGTTCTCCAGTCGGATAAAACCCGGTTTCCCGCCCCGATGGGAAACGTCCACGCCACTGGCTGCGTCCGCTGATTCAGCTTGATAGGCGGTGGCAATAAAAAAAGTGTCAGCCGTTGTAATGAGGGTTTGCTCTCTCTTGCCCAATTGTTCGATCGAATATGGGGGTTGAGTGATTGGAGCAACTTCAGCCCACTCAGACCTGCGGGCTTGGATGTACTGGGGACAATTACCAAAGCTTTGCTGCACCTGTACTTCAAAGCCATCGGTATCAATGATAGTGACAATCCCATTCACCCGGTTGCGGCGACGGGTTGGCAGTTCAATCCCCAGCAAACCAATGTTGGCACCCTGCGCCAGATTAGCAACTAAGGGATCGCACGTTAAAAGTGGCTGGGCAGCCACTTTTAACGTGCGATCGTCCGGCGTGGAAAGGAAGCCAGGATTGCCAACTAGGATCGAAGCCCAGGGGTTGCCGGTTACATCGATCGTACCAACAATGACATAGGGCAGTTGGGCAAAGAATTGCCGAAACTGATCGGGGAGATAGTCTCGAATGATTCGCCGACCTTGCTTATCCATCTGTTCTTGGATGCCCAAGCGCGCCTGAATGGCCAGTTCCCCCGCATGGAAAGGAGACGCGGTCTGTGACCAGCCTGGATTTGCCATGGTACATTCTCTCCTGTGCATGGGATGAGTTAAATTGCAGAGAACTACAGTCCTGCCATGGGTATGTAACCGGGTAATTGTTTGACCCGATCGATCCAGTTCAACACATTGGGAAATGCATCTAAATCAATTTTTCCATCATGAGCGAGAGCAACATAGGGAAAGACAGCGACATCACCGATCGTAGGACGGTCAAACTCCAGCCAAGTATGGGTTTGCAAATGCTGATCGAGTTGGCTGAGAATTAAGTTTGCTTTTTGGGTCGCTCGCTCAATATTGATGTTAGTTCCAGTACCGAATAAATGGTAAAGCCGTGCATTTTCAGGCCCTTGGCGCACTTCTCCCGCCGCGATCGATAACCAGCGGATCACCTGCGCTAGGGGGAGAGCCTCCAGCGGCAGCCATGGGTCACCGCCATACTGCCGCGCCAGATAAACTAAAATGGCTTGGGCATCGGCCAGTTGAATGGTTCCATCCACTAGGAGGGGCACTTGTCCCAAGGGATTCATGGCGAGGTATTCCGGCGACTTATGCTCGCCTTTCATTAAATCTACTCTGACCCATTCATAATCTAGGTTGAGCAATGACAGCATCAACCGAACTTTGTAGCTATTACCAGAGATTTCATGACCGTAGAGCTGAATCATTGGAATGCTCCTTTTGGATGCAGGGGTAAAGATGAGACGGTAGGGATAAAAACAGTGCGGGCGCGACTTGTGAGGCTTTGAGTCCGGGGCGGGTTGCAGCAGGGAGAGAATCTCAGCAGGGCGAGGTTCTCGTCTTGCACTGGGCTGGGTTGAAGGCGATCGTGAAGTGACCGGGCTTCCCGGAAAGGGCGTCAACGACTGTACCGTTCGTTCGGTACATCTAATTTATACCGAACGAACGGTACACTGTCAATAGGTGAATTCAATAGCAACATTCACTGGCTGCATTCACTGGCCGCATTCACTGGCTATCTTCCAAGCAAGTCCCATGCCCAAAGACACGTATATTCCCTGCCTACTGAACCTGTTTCGGCAGTATGGTTACGATGGCGCAACCTTGTCCAGAATTTCTGAAGCCACTGGATTGGGGAGAGCCAGCTTGTACCATCATTTCCCCGGCGGCAAGGATGAAATGGTGGAGGCGGTGTTGGATTATCTTGAAGGCTGGCTGGATCGCAATGTGCTACAAATGCTGCGGAGTTCAGGTGAGCCATTAACCTGTTTTCAGGTGATGTGCGATCGGATGTATGAGGTGTATGAGGGCGGGCAACAACCCTGTCTTTTTGCCATTTTGCTTTTGGGTTCTGCCCGTGATGTTTTTCACACTCAGGTCAGTGAGATTTTGCGGGACTGGATTGCGGCGATCGCGGCGGTGCTGGAGGAAGCTGGGATGGATGCTAACCTTGCTCAGCAACGGGGAGAAGATGGCGTGATCGCCATTCAGGGTGCGTTGATTCTATCCCAAGGATTACAAGATTCTGCCCCGTTTCAGCGCGTTGTCAAACAACTACCGCAACAACTCTGTACAGGTCTTTTAAGCTGACGGAACCTTGATCCCATGGGAGTCCAAAAATATTTGGTAGCAATAATGGGAACGATTTCCTGACATAGCGGTGGTGTTCGGCTGTGGTCAGTGTGAGTTGGTTGTAGTTTCAATTTGTGTAAACTGTTTCGTTTCTTAAAGACTATTCCACTGACCTAGATGAACACTTTAACTTCTCTTTTTCAGGAAACGACTATTTAATAGCTAAAATAGTTTTTATGTACTATAGTATTTTTGTATCATAACTAGACAGAAGCAAAATATCTAGTCTCATTAGGTGGTGGCTATGCTAGAACTACTCGCAGGACAGAATATTGGCGTGCTGGAGAATGAGGGTTCAGTGACACAAGCTACTAAAAAAAAGAAGCTAATCTGGTTTACTTCATCCCATGACGAATTGTGGCAACCCCAAGGGGAACAAACAGTTGCCTCAGTGGAAGGGGGGAATCAGTCTGGACAGGCCGTCAAGCGTCCTAAGCGAAAACGTGATGAGTCTGATGTAGATCGTAGTGATCAAGAAGCTAACTCTCAGCTCTTTCAAAGCTTAACCAATGAGTTTCAGGTGCAATGTTCTGTCGGATCCCTTGGGGATTTGAAAAAGGGTTTGAGTCCTGACACTGTAAAAGTCTTGGTTTTAGGTGCGCCGAAGACTTTGTTGACTCAGGAGGAAATCGATGGAATTGTTAAGTTTGTTCAGGACGGGGGTGGCTTGCTAGTTGCCCATAGCTACGATTCCCTGTTTGAGCAAGAGCGCCAGGTTTATGAGCAAGATCAAGATCCTCCAGCATCAGAAGAGGATGAAAAATATAGTACGAATTATTTAATGCAAGAATTTGGCCTTCGATTTAAGCGCCTTTTGAGCTATCCCCCCGAAGACATTGCTCAGTTTGAGCCTCATTACATGAGTTCAGACATTAATAAAATTTTCTTGCGGGAGCCTGCTTACTTGGAAATTTTACCGGAGCTTCCGGATGAAGTACTGGGGAGTCCGCAGGTTGTGGCTCGCCTGCCAGAAACTCAGGAAATTTTTCTGGTGGGGGTGGATGTTCAGTATGGTCGAGTAGCGGCGATCGCGGATTATGCACTGTTTGAAGACGATTATCTGGGCTACGGAAGTCATCGCCAGCTTATGCTCAATATCGTGCGGTGGTTAATGGCGGAGAATCCGATCGATTGCTTGGAGCCAACAATGCCATCGGAGGTGGTGAAGGGGCAAGCGGTCGAATTTCGGATGACGCTAAAAAATTCTAGCCAGCGGCGATTGGAATATGTTGACTGCTTGCTGGAGGGAAGCCGAGGTGTGGAAATTCGGGAGTCTAGGCAGCAGATTCGATCGATCGGCCCGTTTCAACAGACGCAAATGCAGTGGATGGTGATTCCCCATCAGTTGGGTGATCATCAACTTCGGTTAACGATCGAGCTTGCTCAGCGGAATCCGTTGTTTTTTGATACTGCGGCGCAGTTTGAATGTGTACCAGATGGGGAAGTTGATCTGGTGGTTTTGGATGATAGTGGGACTGTGCCGAAGGTACTGGAAGCGGGCAAGCCCTATGAGGTGGTGGCGGTGTTGAAAAAAACAGTAGCAGTGCCGGATTCGGAGTTGCAAGTGCAATTGCAGTCTCCATCTCACAAGATTCAGCTTGAGCCACTGAAGGCAGGGATGAGTAATCGTTGGCGGCTGAATGCGCTGGGGGCGGGAACGCTGCCGATTACGGTGCGGGTGGGAGCATCGGAGCGGAAAGTTTCTCCTTTTTTGGTACAGGTGGCAGAGTCGGTGCAGAATCGGATTGAGCGGATTGAGCGGGAAGCGTTACAGCCACTCATAGCGCAGCTACAGTACCAGGTATCGCAACTGGATTGGCGGTTTGATTCGGAGGTCATTCGCAACATCCCCTGCAAGATTTATACCCCCGAAGATCAAGTTCGGTTGCTGAATTCACCTGAGACGGCTGAGCAGAAGTTGGAGGCGTTGCGGGTGGCGCGGCAGGAGCGTAGGTCAAATCGTCCCTTGATCGAGTATTTGCTGAATCAGGTTGCTCCAACGTTTTCTCCGTTGCATGGGTGCTGTATTCCCTATGATCCGGAGTTGGCGGCGGAACTGGGGCAACGGCACCGGAATTTTGCGGAGGGAATTGCTCAGAATTTGTTGATTGCGGAGGGTGAAGAGGAGCGCTTGCCGCAGAATTTGGCGGCGTTGGTGCTGCATGAGAAGTATGGGCATGGGTTCTTTTTTAGTCATACGAAGCTCGGGCAGCAGTTAGCGATTTTGTATCGCCATGGGATGACGCGCAATGCGGAGGTTAAGCGGTTGAAGGCTCCCTATCCTCGGGCTATGTATCTCCGCTATCGCAAGGCAATTCAGGCGTTGTGGGATAGTTCGGTGATTGTGAATGAGGGGTTTGCGACTTGGTTGGAGTTGACGGTACTCACTCAAATGGGGGGTGTGATGGCGGAGTCAGCCTATCGTCGTCGAACGTTTTTGTTTGAGCGGGATAACGGGTTGTCGGCAAGGGCAAAGAAAAGTGAGTATTTTGCAGAGTTTCAGCCGTTCCAGAGTTCGCGGTATCGGAAGGGCTGTGAATATTTGCAGCAGATTCAGAGCTGGTTTGGGAAAGATGGGATCCGGTGGGCAATGGCGGCTTTTCTGAAGGCAACAGATATTGATTTGGGTATTGGGGAGTCTAATGGTCAAGTTCAATTTGCCTTGGAGCCAGAAGTGTTGGAGGCTTCGCTGATCAAGGTTTCGCAAAATGATGCCAGGGCGGATATGCGGTTGCACGATATTTATGATCTGTTGCAAGACTCGGCGGAAAAGTTGCGATCGGAGCAAAAGCAGTTAGAATTTGGTCAGGAGCATGTTGAGTTAGACACGTTCATTGACTCGTTGATTAGCCAAACGCTAGGCTGGTAAAGATATGAGCCCACAAGATGAAAAACCTAATTATGACAAGAAATCTGATACTCAAAAGCGGATTGATGTCAGTGAGGGGGCGGGGGAAAGTATGTCAGGTGGAGATTTTCCTGCTGATGAAAATCAGATAAAAGATCAGGCAGGAGAGACAAAGAGAAGGCGCTTACCCAGGAGAAGACCTAGATTAAGGTGACTCAATCTGTGTGAATTCATTAAAGACCTTCGAGCATAATTCAAAGATACCAATTGAATCTCTTTGTACAAAGCTTTATTCTGTAGCTTGGTTAAGACTCATATCTTATGAAGGGTATCAGACTTGGAAGCAGCTTCTTGCAGAGAATACATCATCCGGATTGATGAGACTCAAAATATTTCTCTATCTTTACCTTTAGGTCTTAGTGTAGAACCTGCTCAGTCTGCTGATACTACAGACAGGTTCACATCTCCGACTTCTCCGTTCTCGAAAGATCTTCCCAGCTACTGGGAAAATAGATGCGACAATACCCAGACGCTGCGTACAGCAATTTTCAATAGTTTATCCACCATGCCGCCGTCTGCTTTGAGCCTGCTATGTAATAACCTTCTTGATGGAGATTTGAAAGGATATAGGCAAAATGTACTGGTTGGCCACGACACTAAAGATTGGGCTATTAATTTGATACAGGTATACGATGCAAGCCCACGTGATTTATGGATTTTAATGGCTCAAATATATGATCAACAAGAAGATATAAGTGATGATATTGCAAAGAAATACAATGAAAAACCATATAAACAAGAATCACAAAAGACTAAAGTGAAGTCAAATACAACTCGAAGAAGCGCAAGCAGGTCAGAGAAAATTTACTGTGAAGATATTCAAAAAGGGAGTGAAAGAGCTAAGAGTATTGATATCACAACACAGGAGTTATGGTGAAAAAAATGACAAAAAATCAAGATTTCTGGAAACAGCAATACCCGAATTTGAAATTGCTTAGGAGAGCAATCTTTAACGAACTTGCAAATATGCTTCCTGCTAGCTTAAGACTTCTCTGTAATAACATTCTTGATGGTAAATTGAAACCATATAAACAAAATATATTGACTGGCCAGGATACTAAAGATTGGGCTAATGCACTCATAGAACTATATGATACAAGTCCACGCACTCAGTGGCTCTTAATGGAGGCAATAAATGATGAAGATAAAGAAATTGCCAACAACATTGCTTCGACGTATGATCAATCAACCGATGATCTTTCTTCAAAAAGTAGTGACCAGAAAGCTTTTCGAGAGGAACTTTCCGGGGGGGATTCACTAGATCAGTGTGATTATAGTATTGAGAATTTCGATTGGGGCAAAAAGGAAACAATTCCTCAACCCACTCCAAGAGGTCAAGACGAGATCTCAAAACTGCAAGATGAAGTAGAAGTACTACTTGTAACGGCAGTACCAACTGAACGTGATGCTGTATTACGCCTGTTAAAACCATATCCTGGCTCGGGGCTGGTATTGGAAGTTTCCACAGATCCTATTTGTTATCTAGGTCAGTTTGGAGCATTCAAAACTGCTGTAGTTATGTGCGAGGTCGGTGCATTGGGTTTAAATGCTGCTTTTAATGCAGTGCAGAAGAGCTTGACAACTTGGCAGCCTCTAGCAGTTATTATGGTGGGTATCGCATTTGGCAAGTCACCTAAGAAACAGAAAATTGGTGACATTTTGGTGTCTCACCATCTCATTCCCTATGATGCGAAACGGGTGGAAGCTGCAATTACTCAATACACTGCAAGCCGTCCAGATAGTGACCCAATCTTAAGGAATCTATTCAGAGCACCTTTGAATTGGAAATTTGAGCGTCCAGATGGCAAGAATTGCACTGCACACGAACCGGGAACCATTTTAACTGGCGGTACATTGCTTGATAATTTGGATGAAAAGGTGAAACTTTTCACGGATTTTCCAAACGCAATTGGTGGCGAAATGGAAGGTGCTGGTCTCTATGCCGCAGCAGTAGCTCAGAAAACTCCTTGGATTGTCATCAAGGCAATTAGCGATTGGGCAGATGGGAAAAAGAATGAGAGAAGATCGCATAGAGATGTTGCTGCGGCTGCGGCTGCACACTTCGTTCATTATGTTCTATCTAATCAATTTGCCTTAGATGAACTGAAGAAGTCTCGACAGTAGATTTCAAATCTTCCAAAACAGCGAGAACCTTTTTTAGGAAGAGTGATCTGTTTTAAAAAAGTTCCACGGCTCCGCATAAACAAAAATCTCTATACCCAAAGCAATCACAATTAAGAACTCAATCCAACACAAAATTTGAACTAGTGGATCGATCATCGTCCCACCCAACCGACTAAAGGCAATCACCGAAAGAATACCAGGTACCACAAACGCCATTTCATCAATTAACAACTGCACAATCTTCCGGCGTATTCTCCTCTTAGATGTGCGATTAAACTCTTCCCAAGCAAACAGCGATTCATCTCTGAGTTCGTCCTCCTGCAACTGGCTTCCCTGAAGCTCCGTCTGAATGCTATCTGCCAACTTCTTCTTAAAATAATTGCCAAGACAAGAGATCTTGTCATCATTAATCAAATAAGTCCAACCCAAAATTACAGATACCCAAGGAATGATTAATAACGCAGTATAGTTGGGTGCATCTCCGCTAGATTCCTTAGAAAAAACAAACGCTAAAATCCCCCCAATAGCCGCTAAATTCACATATAACAAATTGTCTCGAAACCCGATCCAGCTTGTTTGCTCGTCCTTCAATTTTTCATATTCTTGCAGATATACATCTAGTCGTGATGGCTTATCTTGGCTCATAAGACTCTTTTAACCGCTGTATTTGCCTCAGAATAATCTTCTCTTCATTGTTTTTCAAGTAGAAATTAATTTACATTTTTCAAGAAAAGTTTGCGATATTCAGCTTTCACCTGTACATCCTCCTCAACCAAGAATTGGAGTGCGGATTCTTAGCTCAGCAAAGGGGTCTCTGAGTGTTGTTGAGGCAAGTATCTTCGAGTTGATCCAACCGTAATGATGGCTAGTATAAAACTGGGTACCAACTGCATCCTAAGAAAAACACAGATCATTGGCTCCCCAACGTTTCCTGCCTTTCAGTTAACCGCCGCTAACGTGCTAAATGCAGCTTGATGAATGATGTTGCTAATTGACGTTGCCAATTGATGGTGCTAATTTACACTGTTGCGAAGTATCTCAGGGTGGTTGACAGACCCGCTAGTTTTCCGTAGGCTCGTTTCCTATAGCTGAGTACAACCGTGTTTCAACACCCGTTGGTCGAAGACCGACCGTAGGTCATCGGATCAGCTTGTTTCCCGAAAATTAAGGCGCTACCCAGCGTTGCTGCGAACAACAAATGGGTAGCTAAACCCCGAAGCTGTCCTGGCAGCTAGGCGGTCTGACACGGATTTTAACATTCGATCGGGCCACCCTACTTGTCCTGCGCAAAAGGGTGGCTTTAATTTTTGGGGTTTCTTCCCGTCTCAACAATTTGGAGAAATCCCATGGTGATTAACTTTGGTAATCCCGATCGTGTGATCGATCTGGAACAGAAGCCGTTGCAATTTTATCTATTCGGTACTCGCGCAGAAGTCCAAGCCGCGATTAACCAACTCCATTCGCTTCGGTTTAGCGATCGTATTCGTTGGAGTATCCCCGTTCCGGTTCCCGGTTCTGATTGGCAATACTTCAGCTTAATGCAACGTGAGCGTTCTACCCAGTGATGGTTTAAGCAAAAACCGGGGTTCTTTTCACACTCCCAATTTTTAGAAGCCCCTAGAAGAACCCCGGTTTTTAGTCCTCACGAGCGATCGAAATACAAAAACCGGGGTTCTTTTCACACTCCCAATTTTTAAAAGCCCCTAGAAGAGCCCCGGTTTTTAGTCCTCTCGAGCGATCGATTACACTAGAACTAAGCTCAACGGTCATCCCAATGGTTCCTAACTCCCTGCGGTGGACAACTCGCGATCTGGATGTCATGCCCGACGATGGCGGCTGGAAACGCTATGAAATTATCGATGGAGAATTGTTTGTGACCCGTGCGCCCCACATTCGCCACCAAGCCTCAGGTGGCCACATCTATGTAGAATTGGCAATTTGGTCAAGAACAACCCAACTGGGGGAACCCTTTCAAACTCCAGGCGTTATTTTCACCCCGACTGATGCCGTTATTCCGGATGTGGTTTGGATTAGTCGAAACCGCCTTGCGAATGGCGTGGATGAAGCGGGTCACCTGGTGGTTGCGCCTGAGCTGATGGTTGAAATTCTGTCCCCCGGTGCCATTAACGAGCAGCGCGATCGGGAAGTCAAACTCAAGCTGTACTCTCGCCATGGCGTGCAGGAATATTGGATCGTCAACTGGCAACTCAAAACCCTAGAAATCTATCGCCGCACCAACGCCCAACTCCAACTGGTCACCACCCTGCTCGAATCCGACACCCTCACCTCCCCCCTACTACCGGGATTCAGCACCGCGATCGCTCAGATTTTTACCTAGCCCCCAATGACAAAAACCGGGATTCTATTAGTAATCTAATTCTTCGAAGCATAATTTAAGAATCCCGGTTTTTAGTTGCTCAAGTTATCCAATTTCCCATTGTTGCCCATGGTTCTCCAGCCCTTTGCCCGCAACCAGCCGATTCCTCCCTTAGAAAGCGGCGATCGCTTAACCCGTGCAGAATTCGAGCGTCGCTATGAAGCAACCCCCGAAAAATTTAAAGCCGAACTGATTGAAGGAGTGGTTTACGTGGCATCCCCGGTTAGAGTCTTCCATGGAACCCCCCATGCGGCCTTAATCGGGTGGTTAACCGTGTATTGGGCTGCAACCCCTGGCGTCAGCGTGGCAGATAACACCACCACCCGGCTGGACATGGACAATGAACCCCAACCAGATGCCTTACTGCGCATTGAAACCGGGGGGAGTTCCACCATCAGTGACGATGGCTACATTGAAGGGGCACCGGAACTCATCACCGAAATTGCGGCCAGTAGTGCTGCGATCGATCTGGGAGCCAAGCAAAACGCCTATCGTCGCAATGGAGTTCAGGAATATCTCGTCTGGCAAACCTTTGAAAATCGTTTAAGTTGGTTCCGCTTGCAGGATGAGGAATTTGTGTTGGTGGAGCCGGATACCGATGGCATTATTCGCAGTCGTGTGTTTCCAGGATTATGGCTAGCAATGCCTGCGCTCTTGGAAGGCAACATTGCTGAAGTTCTCAATGTACTGCACCAGGGACTCGCGGATCCCAGCCATCAAGCCTTTGTTCAGCAGTTGGCTAAGCGATAAATCTTCAAACAAAAACCGGGATTCTCTTAGCACTCCCTAATTTTTAGAAGCACCCAGAAGAACCCCGGTTTTTAGCGATTAATCTCGATCTACGGCACGAACTTCTTAAAGGCCAGCGTCACATTGTGCCCCCCAAACCCGAAGGAATTCGAGAGCGCCACATCCACGACCTGTTCCCGGCTTTCATTGGCCACGTAATCCAAATCGCAGCCTTCGTCGGGATTGTCTAAGTTGATCGTCGGTGGCACCCGATCGTGGGCGATTGCCATCACACTGGCCACCGCCTCAATCCCCCCCGCACCGCCGAGCAAGTGCCCGGTCATCGACTTGGTGGAACTCACCGTAATCTTGTAGGCATGATCGCCCAGCGCCAGCTTAATCGCAGCGGTTTCGTTGGGGTCGTTAATCGGTGTACTGGTGCCGTGGGCATTGATGTAGCTGACCGACTCTGGCAACAAATCCGCATCCTTCAGCGCCAGGGAAATTGCCCGAGCTGCATCCTTCCCACCGGGCGTTTGACCCGTCATGTGGTAGGCATCACAGGTGGCACCATAGCCAACCAGTTCCGCGTAAATCCTGGCACCCCGCGCGATCGCGTGTTCCATTTCCTCAATCACAAGGATCCCCGATCCTTCCCCTAGAACAAAGCCATTGCGATCCCGATCGAAGGGGCGGCTAGCATGGGTCGGATCATCATTCCGGCTGGTGCAGGCCGCCTTACAAGCCACAAAGCCTGCTACCGACAAAGGCGTTACCGCCGCTTCCGTCCCGCCACAAATCATCGCCTGGGCATAGCCGCCACGCACAATGCGAAAGGCATCCCCGATCGCATTGGAACCCGCCGCACAGGCCGTCACAGAACAGGAGTTTGGCCCTTTAGCGCCCAACTGAATTGCCGTTACCCCGGCTGCCATATTGGCAATCATCATGGGAATCATGAACGGGCTACAGCGATCGGGGCCTTTGGTACGATAGATTTCGTGCTGATCCTCCAGCACCTTCAATCCACCAATTCCTGTCCCGATCAACACCCCGATTTGTTCGGCATTCAGTTCATTAATTTCTAACTTGGCATCGGCAACTGCCTGCTTACTGGCCGCTACCGCAAACTGAACAAAGCGATCCATGCGTTTCGCCTCTTTGGGCGGCATATACGCACTGGGGTCGAAGTTCTTCACTTCCGCTGCAATCCGACAGTCGTGAGCGGCAGCATCAAACAACGTGATTGGCCCGATGCCATTCCGACCCGCCATCAACCCGTCCCAATACTCTTCTAAGGTATTGCCGATCGGCGTAATTGCACCGAGACCTGTGACTACAACGCGCTTATATCCAGGATTTGCCATGATTTACAGTTCAAAGGTGAGGTCAAAAGTTCTGAGTCTTGAAGCTTGAGTTTTGAGTCAGATGTCAGAACTGAAAACCCAAAACCCAGAACCCGAAACTTTAACAATTAAGCAGACTTCTCTTTGATAAAGTCCACAGCCGCTTGGACGGTCGCAATGCTTTCCGCAGCTTCATCGGGAATTTCGATGTCGAACTCTTCTTCCAAAGCCATCACAAGTTCAACGGTATCCAGGGAATCTGCACCGAGGTCATTTTGGAAGCTAGCTTCAGGAACAACCTTGTCCGCTTCCACGCTGAGTTGATCCACCACGATGCTTTTTACTTTTTCAAAGATTTCAGTCTCAGTCATAACCTTCCTCAATTAGTTGCAGCTAGTTGCAGCCACTAGTAGCAGCAATGCTCTCCTACAGAGAACTCATTATTCCATGAATTGGGATCTTCAAAGGCTGGCGTTGACGTTGACCCTGGTAAATTTTGCAATTAGCAAACTTTGGCCACTCAAGCTCAACCTTTGTGAAACCCGATCGGGACTCACATAATGGCTGACTGATGGCTGTTCCAATGCCTCAAACGGTGGGCCACGTTGCAACGCAAGCCCTGGCCTGTAGATCGAACAAGCGCCAACTCCACGCCCCTAGGTGACGCATTATCTAGACAACGAGTCTAGACACCGAGTCTAGACATCGACCCAGCCATGACAGAGGACGGAATTGGACGCTCAATCTGCAAAGCATTAGCTCTGGACAAAGGGAGTCATCAGCGCCAAATCCGGGCGAAGAATTCGGGCATCCCGTAAATAGGGGTGATAAATCTGTTGGTCGGGATCGGGAGTGTTGAAATGCAGCAACAGCCGAATACACCGTTCCAGACTGCCTGCTACATACATATGCTGAAAATCCATCAGGGGTACCTGATCCCAGCCGGGACGTTTCCGGGCGATCGCCGCTGGAAAAATGGCATCTAAATCTCGGGTGACGGAGAAAGTGACGCTAACCACTTCCGACAAATCCAGCAGATTTCGGGATTCCAGTTCATCCAACAATTCTGTTACTGCATCTGCGATCGCGTCTTTGGTATTTTCATTGACGGTGATTGCGCCCCGAATTGCTCGAACTCGCCAGTGCACGTTAGGTATCCTCCGGGTGTGAAATGAGGTGAGCAAACTAATCATAGGAGATCTGGACACAACCACTGCCCGGAGAACCGTCGCAAGACCATAGAGGAAAGTAGGATGGTAGGCTCCGAGAATTTTCGTAGAATTCGCCTTTTCCAGAGGTTGCAAGGGATTCCAGCCATCACCTGAACAGCCTCACCCGGTAGCGATCCCCGCCGCAGCGATCCCCACTACCAGGCTATCCATTCGGAACGGTCTTTGCCAACCCAGAATTGGCACTATTTTTTTGGAGAGTTTTTATTGCCCAGCAGAATGCTTGACAGAACTTTTACACCGCTACTAGCCAACTAGGGACGGTATAACCAAAGAGGCATGCCCTGGGTTTCTAGTTCAAAGGCCAGCCAATCGATCCCCGTCTGCACGGGAGGCAGCATGGCCCAGGATTGAACGGTCGATCGACTGCCAGTGACTCGGCTGAGCAGCGGTTTGGGTTCCTCAAAGCGAAAGACCTTAGCCTTATCCGGATCCAAACCCGCTAGTTCTGCCGCCCAACGGCGAGCATCCTCTTCTGTGCCCAGGCGATCGATCAGCCCCAACTTCAGCGCCTGCTCACCCGTAAAAATTCGACCATCGGCAAACTGTTTCACGGCCTCTGGCTCCAACTGCCGCCCCTCAGCCACCACCTGGACAAATTGCTCATAGCTGGTGTCGATCAAGTCCTGGAGAATCTGCTGTTCTGGCTCAGTCAATTCTCGGTCAAAGGACAGTATATCTTTATACGGCCCCGATTTAATGACTTGAAAGGAGACTCCTACCCGATCGAGTAGCCGTTCCAGATTATTGCCCCGCAGAATCACGCCAATGCTGCCCGTGATGGTGCCGGGGTTGGCCATGATGTGCTGAGCCGCCACTCCAATAAATACACCACCAGACGCGGAAATATTGCCAAAACTGGCTACCACCTTACAGCCCTTTTCCTGGAGCCGTTTCAGCGCACTGTAGATTTCGTAGGAGTCGCCCACGGTGCCGCCGGGACTATCGATCCGCAGCAGCAACACCGGAAATTTGCGCTCCTCCACCTCTTTCAGCGCTTCCAACACACGCTTCCGAGTGGCACTGGCGATCGCACCTTGAATTTCAATGCGGGCAATTTGTTTTTTGTAACGGGGACGAAATGGAAACATGGTTGGTAGAAAATTTTTAGAGGGCCTAAAATGCTGAAAAGAGCTTGCCTGAGCTAAACCTGCCTGCGCTACAGAGTGGGCAGTGAACGCCATACAGCCAAGCCGATCGGGCTGATTGAATGATTTCTCTGCTTCACACCCTATACAAATACTTTACACAACTACATAATTTAACTAATCATTCCACGCTCTTAACCTGGCTATGCAGTTAAAGCTTCCCCAAGGGAAATCCATTTCGGCGCTGCTGTTGATTGCTCCCTTTTTCTTTTGGGGGACGGCAATGGTTGCCATGAAGGGCGCGATCGCCGATACGACACCTTTTTTCCTAGCGGGATTTCGCCTCGTCCCTGCCGGATTTTTGGTGTTGCTAGCAGCCTTCTTGAGTCGCCGAGAACAGCCCAAGACCTGGCAAGCGTGGCTGTGGATCGGACTGTTTGCCCTTGTGGATGGCACGCTGTTCCAAGGCTTTTTGGCCCAGGGATTGACCCGCACCGGGGCTGGATTGGGTTCAGTAATGATTGACTCCCAACCCTTGGCCGTAGCGCTACTGGCCTGGATTTTGTTTGGAGAGAAGATTGGTTTAATCGGCGCGATCGGTCTACTCCTCGGGGTCGTGGGCATTAGCTTGCTGGGTTTACCCCAGGAATGGATTAGTCAGTGGGTGGATCCTACTGCCTGGGGAGCAGCGAGTTTCAGTTTTGTGCCCCTGGATTTGATCAGTAGTCTGTTTGATAACGGTCAATGGCTAATGCTGATGGCAGCCCTGTCCATGGCGATCGGCACGGTGATGGTGCGCTACGTTTCTCGTCACGTAGATCCGGTAGTTGCGACGGGTTGGCACATGATCCTGGGTGGACTGCCGCTCTTTCTGCTCTCCGATTGGTTGGAAACTGACCAATGGACGGCCCTCACCTCTACTGATTGGCTAGCCTTGGGCTACTCCACGATCTTCGGCAGTGCCCTGTCCTACGGTTTATTTTCTACTTTGCCTCCCAAGGGAATTTAACCAGCCTCAGTTCCCTGACGTTTTTAACCCCCGTTTTTGCCCTGACCTTCGGCAATTTTTTCCTAGCTGAAAATTTGGAACCTTACCAGTGGCTAGGGGTTGCCCTCACCCTAGTCAGTATTTACGCAATCAATCAGCGGGATAGCCTCACTGCCAAGCTCTGGCCCGCAGCGGATGACTCAGATTCCTCGCAGGCTTTAACCCATTCGGTGGCCGATCGGACAGACAGCAACGCCATAGCAGCTGTAGCGGTTGGTTTGGCTGATGATTCCAGCTCCGATCGCAAAATTTCTTCACCGTAAACCTAACTAGACGGTTAGGATTGAGCAAAGTTTGTGCAATCTGAAGAATATTGACGATCGCGCTGAGCGTAATTTAACGTTATGGCTTCTTGCTCCTCCAACCGCCAATCTCATCGCCGACCCCTCCAGCATGGCCCCAAACCTTGTCTACCGTGGATGTGGATTGTCTGTTTAATGGGGATCAGTAGCTGGATACCCGCTTCAGCGCTATCAGCATTCGCCCAGAGTGCTCCGCCATCGACCCAGCCTGCTCAACCCGTCGCTGAAAAATCTGCACCCACCGCAGAGAAATCCGCAGAGAAATCCGCAGAGAAATCCGCAGAGAAAAATACCCAGCAACCTGCTAAATCTTCCGCCCGCCCAGCGTCCAAACCCTCTCTCAAGAAAATGCTCGTTCCGGGGTTGATGGGACTCTCGGTAGTGGGATTAGGCATCGGTTCCGTGGCCCTGATTATGCGACGATCGGCGATCGGTCAATCCTCCCCCCTAACTCCTGACCCGGCAGGCCCCCAAGGATCACTCCCTCTCCCAGGATCACCAGCCCCCCAAGGCTACATTCCCCTAACACAGCGAGTCGCCCCAGTGGCTTCTTCCCCTGTAATGCCTGTGCCTGTAGCACCCACAGCTGTAACCTCCACGCCTGTTCCTGCTGCCCCTGCTGCTGCTCCTGCTACTCCGGCCCCTGTCCCCAACGACCCTGAACCCCAGACCAATCCTGCGATCGCTCCATCCGCCGAAGCATCTTCACCCACCCCTCTCCTCACCCACCCCTCTCCCCCTCTTCGCCTCAGCAAACACAACATTGTCGATTCCCTGCTCCAGGAACTCCAACAATGCGATCCCCAAAAACGCCAAAAAGTCATTTGGGAACTGGGTCAGCGGGGCGATAGTCGCGCGGTACAGCCTTTAGTGGATCTGCTATTAGACTCAGATTCTCGGCAGCAGAGTTTGATTCTATCGGCGCTGTCGGAGATTGGTACCCGAACCTTGAAGCCGATGAGCCGTGCCTTAGCGCTGTCCTTGCAGAATGAGAACGCCGACGTTCGCAAGAATGCCATCCGCGATGTCACCCGTATTTACGATTTAGTCGCGCAAATTAGCCAATTGCTGCACACAGCAACTGAGGACTCCGATACAGAAGTGCAAGCGACGGCGCAGTGGGCCTTAGCCAAGGTCAACCGCATTAAACCATCCTCGATCGACCTGGCAAAACTGGATGCATCTACCCGATCGAGCGATCGACCGGAATCGCTTAATTAACTGTCCATTGACCGTCAAGTTCTCACTGATTCAGCTTTTTACCCTGGGGGTTCTCCGGGATCAAAGCGTCATGGGATACTAACGAAGTCAAGCCTGTGAAGTTGTGGTTTAGGATATGCGATCGCTCAAACTGTTGTTTGTCTCAACTCCCGTGGGCGCTTTGGGCTCAGGCTTGGGGGGCGGGGTAGAACTAACGCTGCGTAACTTAGCGATCGCCCTCCAGCAGCGGGGCCATTCCATCACCGTCGTCGCCCCGGAGGGTTCGCAGCTCGATAATTTTTCGCTGGTTGAAATTGTAGGAAGCTTGCAAACCACGGCCCAGAGTCAAGGTCGAGATGCACCCATTACCCTGCCCAGCAATTCGGTGCTTAGCAACCTGTGGAGCTATGTGCGGCAAGTACAAAATTGTTATGACATTATTGTCAACTTTGCCTACGATTGGTTGCCTTTTTACCTAACGCCCTTTTTTGAAACCCCGATCGCCCACTTGGTGAGCATGGGTTCGCTCTCGGAGGCCATGGATCAGGCCATTGTGGATGTGGCAGATTCCTTCCCTAATACGATCGCGGTGCACAGCCATGCCCAGGCGCAAACGTTTAGCATGGGCTTTACCTACTTCAACCTGCAAAACGGTATCGATCTGTCCCAATACGAGTTTTGCCCCAATCCTGACGAATTTTTGGCTTGGGTCGGGCGGATTGCGCCAGAAAAGGGACTGGAAGATGCCGTGCAAGCGGCTGCCAAAACTGGATTACCGTTGAAGATTTTTGGCGTGATTCAAGATCCGGCCTACTGGGCCCAGATCCAAGCCGATTATCCCCAGGCCGCTATGGAATGGATGGGGTTTTTACCAACCCAAGCCTTGCAGCAAGCCCTAGGCCGTGCCCAAGCGCTTCTGATGACACCGAAGTGGGTGGAAGCCTTTGGTAACGTGGCGATCGAAGCCTTGGCCTGTGGGGTTCCGGTCATTGCCTACCGTCGGGGCGGCCCTGCTGAAATTATTCAATCGGGCTACACCGGCTGGCTCGTGGAACCTGACTCCGTTGAGGGACTCGTGCAAGCCATCGCCAAAATCCCCCAAATTTCTCGCACCATTTGCCATCGGGAAGCGGAAATGACTTACTCCCTCGCTGCTTTGGGTGAGCGGGCTGAAACTTGGTTGGCCAGAATCTTACCCCATGAACTCGCCGAAGAATCAGCCGAGTAATCGTCGGCCAAATTATTTGTTCTCGCTGAATGAAATCAGAGACAATAAAGGCCAATGTCCTTGTTATGAGAGATTTTCAATGCGTCCGTGCCGTTTTCCTCCTGCGCTCAAACCCGGTGATTTACTTTGTGCGATCGCGCCTAGTGGTGCCTTGCGAGAACTCACGGCGTTCCAACAAGGCGTTGAACTTTGGCAGTCACGGGGTTACCAGGTAGAGATTATTCCAGGCTATGACGATCGCTGGGGCTACCTGGCAGGCACCGATGAAGCGCGTTGTCAGCAGTTGGCGACGGCCTTGGCTAACCCAGATTACCGGGCCATTCTCTGTGTGCGGGGCGGCTGGGGTGGGGCTCGGTTACTGGAAACTTGGCAGACGACGCGGGGCGATCTGACGCTGAGCGATCGCAATCTGAGCAATCCCAAGTGGCTGGTGGGCTTTTCCGACATCACCAGCTTGCTTTGGGCCTGGAGTCTGGAGGGCATTAGCGGCGTCCATGGGCCGTTGCTGACGACAATCGAACAGGAACCCGGATGGTCTTTGCTGCATTTGTTTGACTTGTTGGAAGGTCGATCGCTAGAACCGATCCACGGGAAGGGATGGGGCGGCGGCACTGCCTCTGGGTTACTGTTGCCAGCCAATCTGACCGTGGCAACGCATTTACTCAATACCGTCTATCAACCAGATTTGCAAGGCGTCATCCTAGCTCTAGAAGATGTGGGAGAAGCACCCTATCGCATCGATCGCATGTTGACACAGTGGCGCATGACAGGAGCTTTGCAGCGGGTGGCAGGTATCGCCTTGGGTCGGTTCAGCCTCTGTGATGCACCCAGTCACATCCCCAGCTTTACGGTTGAAGAAGTGTTACGCGATCGCTTGGGGGATCTCGGCCTGCCGATCGTCGCAGACCTTCCCTTCGGCCATGAGGGCGTTAATGTCGCATTACCTGTGGGCGTTTCCGTGACGTTAGATGGAGATCGAGGGACTCTGGCATTCTCTGCGGCTTGACAGGGTTACAAGGGATTATCTGAGGGGTAGCTTGCCATTGCAAAACTTTGCCATTCACAAACAGAGAGCTATGTTACATTGACAGCACATTAGCGGACAGTGCCGTTTGTAAGCCAGTCCCTGTTTAATCAGTCCCTATTTTAGGTCTGTGGAGTGCGATCGATGGAATCTTGCTTGCCGTTGCTTTGGCGAAATCTCAGGGGTCAGCCCAGGATTGCGGGGAAGCTGGGGATATACCGTGTTGTTTTAGGGATGGTGATTCTGGGAATGGGGTTGCCGGCTCAGGCGCAATCCATTCTCAACATGGTAGGAAACGAAACAACAGACGGGCCTCCGCCTCCACCGACGGTTTTTAATAGAGCTACTGAGAGTTCTACCCCCGCTAATACCCCCGCTAATAATTTGGGTGTGGTTACAGTGAATGGCACTGTTGCCCAGCCTAGGCTGACTGCCCAGGCTGTGGTTCCGGCCTACCGCGTTTTGGTCAATGACAGTACAGTCAGTCTCGATCGAGCCAAGCAAATTGAACCTCAAGCGTTTATCACCACGATCGGGAATCAACGCTGGATTCAAGTGGGCGCATTTAGTACGCAAAACGCCGCTTTTCAACGAGTCCAGCAGTTTGCGAATCAGGGCATTGCCACCCAAGTGGTGGGGGTAGATGCTCAGCGCTATTCCCCTGGTCAACCCCGGACTTCGAGAACCACCTTTCCCACAGGCTACTATGTGGTAGTTCCAGTCGAAGTAGATCAAATTAACGCTATAGCTCGACGGTTAGTGAATTTAGGCATTTCTGCACAGAACACCAATCTGCGGGAAAAACCGCTGGGCTTGCACTTTGCAATCGGGGTGTATGGCGATCGTCAAGCCGCTGAACAGTTGAGTGATTATCTGCGGAGCGAAGGGGAACTAGACGCTCGGGTCTTTTATCAACCTTAGCGAGAGGCAGAAGTTAAAGGCAGACGGTGACACTGTGCCCTAGAGGACTTGGCCAATCATCCATCCTGATGCCAGCCCCATCCAAGCGGTGATTGTCATGATCACGGTAGATATTCGTTCGCCATACCGAGCGGACTGAAGATCGATCCGTGCCAGGGCTTCACAGGCCAGCAGCATGAATACTGGCAGAAAGATCTTGAACCAGTTCAGTAAAATTGACGCCATGGCAGCTAGCCCTACCAAACTGGTAAAGGCTACGGCATCGGATTGAAAGCGGCCATTTAGAAAGCGGCCAATATTAGTCAGCGGATGGACAAAGAAAATCGCTAGGACAAAAGCCCAAATGGCCGCAATCCAAAAACTGGTGGATGGGTCTGCTGTTTCGGTTAAAAATTTGCCAAAGGCAGTGTAGGCTCCCAGCAGCAGAAAGATAGACCCCCAGGGAAATTGTTTGAATTGCACCATTGAAAAATACCCGTTGATCTGAATTGTGAATGGGCGGATTCATTGCATCTCTCCCCCCATGTTGGGAAAGAATCTTGGGAAAGGCGACAGTACTATTTTGGGTTATGGTACCGTCTTTGGCTGTGATACTGTCTTGAGCTGTGATACCGTCTTTGGCTATGGTACCGTCTTTGGCTATAGCATTGTTGCCTGGTTCTCCTATGAAGTTACTCCGCTATCTCAGTATCAAATCTAAACTTATCGTAATACTGTTGATTGTAAGCGGATGTTCCATTGGGATCACGGCCTTCTTAGGATACCAAAGTGGCCGTGCCAATCTCACCGATCGCGTCTTCAACCAACTGACCAGCCTGCGCGCGTCCAAAGCCTATCAGATTGAATCCTACTTCAGAACCTTAAGAGCCCATACCCAAACCCTCAGTGCTGATCTGACCGTCATTGAGGCATTACAGCAATTCGATCGGGCCTATCAGCAACTGGAGCAGGTTCCCATTTCTTCCAAAGTCCAGCAAGAGTTACGTCAATACTATAGTCAGAAATTTCTACCCCGCTTAGCGGAAACCGAGCAAGGAACCCCTGTTCTCTCCGCTTATCTACCACCCAACCCCGCTGCGCAATATTTACAACACCGCTACATTGCCACTAACTCCTATGCCGTCGGCCAAAAACACCGTTTGGATGCAGCCTCCGATGACAGTGAATACAGCCGCTTCCACGCCAAATATCATCCGATGTTTCGAGAAATCATTGAAAAATTTGGCTATTACGATCTGTTTTTAATTAACCCAGCGGGCAAAGTGGTCTATACCGTTTACAAAGAAACTGATTTTGGGAGTGACTTAACCCAAGGGGCCTACAGCGAAAGTAATTTAGCGCGTTTGGTGGCAACGGTACGACAGGCCAAACAGAAAAACTACGCCCACATTGTTGACTTTGCAGCCTACGCACCTTCCTACGGGGCTCCCGCCGCCTTTATCGCCGTCCCCATCTTCAAAACCACTCAACAAAACGGCGATCGAGGCACTAATGGTATTAATGATGGTGTTAATAACGGTAATCTAGAAACCGGTCAGTTATTTGCCGCAGAATTCCTAGGGGTCTTAGCGGTTCAAATTCCGGTTAATGAAATCAACAGTGTGATGACAGGCAATCACAACTGGCAACAGGATGGCCTCGGCAAAACGGGAGAAACCTATTTAGTCGGGCCCGATCGACTCATGCGATCGCAGTCTCGCTTTTTAGCAGAGGACAGTGCCAGCTATTTACAACTCCTCGAGAAGTTAGGGACTCCCCCTGCCTCGCTCAAACGCATTGCCGCCTATAAAAGTACCATTCTGGAACAAAAAGTTGATACCCAAGGCGTGAATGCTGCCCTCTATGGCAAACAGGGAACCGAAATCATTCACGACTATCGCGATATTGCCGTTCTGAGTTCCTATGCCCCATTGCGCATTGAAGGACTCAATTGGGTCATCCTATCAGAAATGGATTTAACAGAAGCCTATGCACCGATTTCCTCCTTTGCCTATCAGGTGCTAATTTCTGCGACTTTATTAATGTTGCTGCTGACATTACTCGCCATGGGAATCGCTAATTGGTTCATACGTCCCATTCATCGCTTGATTAACTATGCAACAACGATCGAATCTGGGGAGATTGATGCAGTTGCGGAAATCAACTCGCAGGATGAGTTTGGTCATTTGGCGCAGTCGTTTAATGCGATGGTTCATAGTTTGCGCGTGCAGACAAATTTAGTGGCTCAAAAAAGTAAAGAAAATGAACAACTCCTACTCAGCCTCTTTCCCGATGCGATCGCGCGGCGGCTTAAACAGGGAGAAAAAAATATTGCAGAACGCATTTCCAATGTTGTAGTTGTGTTCGCAGAATTAACCGGATTTGTGCAATTAACGGAAAACTTCACCACCCAAGAAAGCGTGACCTTATTAAACGAATTGGTCGAAGCCTTTGACAATGTTGGGAATCGCTATGGCATGGAAAAAATCAAAACCATGGGCTATAGCTATCTTTCAGTCTGTGGGCTGTCCACACCCTATTTAGACCATGATAAACGGGCCGTTGACTTTGCCATGGAAATGCTGACCATCCTACGACGATCGCAGGCAGACCATGGACTGATGCTGAATGTTCGTATTGGGATTAATGCAGGAGATGTTGTAGCGGGGATTGTGGGTAAAAATCGCTTTATCTACGATGTTTGGGGCGATACGATTAATATTGCTAGCAGTTTGAGATCGGCCTGTCCCGCTGGTGCAATGTTAGTCGCGCCTGAGATTTACGATCGTCTTAAAGACCTCTATGCCTTTGAACCCGCAGAACTGATTGAATTAACCTACGATCAACAATTGCTGGCTTGGCGACTGAAACATCCGGCAGCAGTGGGTTAATCGAATATCCGAGGAAAAAACTTATGTCATTCGTTGCCAATTCCGTATTGCTATGGTCATTCGCATTGGTCATTGGTTTTCCTTGTTTAGTCGTGCTGTTAGGAGAAGTCATCCAACAACAATCCCGGCGGCGACCAGAATTTGCAAAAACCGTAGAAATTTTTCGCAATTTGATTTTGCCAATTTTGGCAGGATTGCTGTTTACAGAGAATGTTCTGCAATGGAACACCGACGATCGTGGTTTTAAGATTTTAGCAACGTTATTTTGGATTTCAATGTTACACGGCTCGTTGTCGTTACTGAATGCGCTGCTATTTGAAAAAGCGAGTGAAAACACTTGGCGATCGCGGGTTCCGAAGTTACTGATTGATTTGTCCCGCTTGGTGTTAATCTTTGTGGGTGCGGCCTTTGTGGCAGCGGTGGTGTGGAACGCTGATTTGGCAGGAGTAGCAACGGCCCTGGGGGTCAGTTCGATCGTTTTGGGCTTGGCCTTACAGGATACTTTAGGTAGCATTATGTCGGGGATTGCCCTGCTATTCGAGCGACCTTTTACCGTAGGGCACTGGCTGCGCGTCGGGGAAGTCGTGGGGCAGGTGTTGGATATGAATTGGCGATCGGTACGGTTATTGACCCTAGAGGGACACATGATTGTGATTCCCCATCGGCTCATTAGCAACGAGGTCATCCGCAACTATAGCCAACCTCAATTGCTCCATGCCGAACGGATACAAATTGGCTTTTCCTATAATGATCCGCCGAATAAAGTTCTGCAAGCCTTGGAAGAATTAGCAATCTCTACTCCTGGGATCTTACAGCATCCTGCGCCCCAAGTCTTTACGCTCCAGTATGCAGACTCAGCCATCACCTACGAAATTAAGTTTTTCATTGCCAACTATAGTGAAGTGGAAATCATTCGCAGTCAACTAATGACTCGTCTTTGGTACATTGCCCAACGCAATCAATTTTCCATTCCCTTTCCCATTCGTACACTGTATCATTTCCATGGCCCTACGACTGCAACTCAAACCCATCAGCAAAAACTTGCCGATCGGCTCCAAATGATCCCGCCGCACATTCCCCTAGAGCGGCAACCTGAGACTGCATTGGCAACGGGAATGCGATTGCAACATTTTGGCCGAGGGGAACGCATTATTGCTCAGGGACAATTGAGTGATCAGTTGTACATTATTGTTTCGGGCCAAGGTTGCATGATTTACGCCGATGAGCAAGGGCAAGAACATGAGGTCATGGTGCTACATTCCGGTGATTTTTTTGGGGTGATGGCGTTGTTTTCCGGGGAGATGAGTCCGGTGACGATCGCGGCGTTGACGGACTTGGAGGTGATGGCGTTGGCGTTACCAGTGGTGAATCAGATGATCGATCGCCAACCCAGTTTTGCGCGGGAAATTGCCCATGTTCAAGAGATTCGCCAACGAGCTTTGGAGAGCGTGCGTGGGCCACAGGAGTGAACATTACATCCCTCCAAGCTTCACCCGAACTGCCCCCACCGGAGTAGTCCTGCGTGGATGAGAATTGCGATCGCTAGCCACAGTAAAAAAGTGACCCGATTGAGCCACAATGCTTGGTTGACCACTTCGGCGGTAATGGATCGATCGGGATTGCCCAGCAACGGTTTATGTTTCACTTGGCCCTGGTAGGTGTTGCTGCCACCGAGTTGCACCCCCAGCACCGCTGCATAGACGCACTCACTCCAGCCGGAATTGGGACTGGGATCCTGCCGCCCATCTCGCCAACACAGTTGCCAGACATGCCCCGGTTTTCCCGAAAGTAGCCCTAGGGTAACAACGGTCAGCCGACAGGGTAGCCAAATGAGGAGATCATCGGTCTTGGCACTGCACCAGCCTAGGTCGGTGTAGGGAGCGCGGAGATAACCCACCATGGAATCTAATGTACTCGCAGCTTTGAAGCCTAGGCCGATCGGTGCGGCTCCGATCGGCGTGAATGAACCGACGATCGCCCAAAACAACGGAGCCATGACCCCATCGACTCCATTTTCTGCAACGGTTTCTACAACGGCTCGGAGAATTTCAGATGCATCAAGATCTGCTGTATCACGACCTACGTAACGACTCAAGCGCGATCGGGCTTCTGATAACTTTCCCTGTAACAGTGGCCCTAATACATCCTGTGCCGCATCTCGCAAACTTTTTCCTGCAAAGCAACTGGCTAAGACAATCAGTTCTGCGATCGTACCGACAATGGGATGGACAGCTTGCAATAGCCGAATCATGCCGTAACTGATGCCAGCACTGCCCATCACTAGAAGCACTGTTAGGCTAATCCCGGCAAATTTCAGCACGATCGGGGATTTCAGGTGAGCGAAGGCCCACTGACTATAGCGGGAAATGCACCAGCCCATGACCTGCACGGGATGTAGCCAATTCCACGGATCACCCACTAGGTAATCGAGGAAGGCCGCACCCAGCAGAATGAGGCTGGCATGGTAGGAATCGGGCAGGGGAAGGGAAAAAGCAGTCACAGGCATGAATGCAACAAGGACAGTTTCCACCAATACCCCAAGATCCTAGGAAAATCAACTATGAATCGAGCAAGCATTGACCTAACGGAACACTAGAGTGAACTTTGGGCCAGTAAGACCTGTCGTTTCTGCTGTAAAGCCGCTTCCGCTGCTGCATAAGTCGTTTGCAATTGGGGGAAGCAGGAGGTTGCATGGACTAAGTCATTGTTTTGACCAAGTTCTTCGATCTGTTGGCAGATCTGTGCTGTGGTCATTGCGCCCAACGAGGCACTAATGCTCTTTAAGGTGTGGGCAGCACATTGGATTGCATTGGAATTAGTTGTTGTCAGTCCTTGGGCGATCGCGTTCAGATAGGTAGGCGCATCGACTAAGTAGGAGTTAATAGTTTCCAGCAAAGGCTCCACACTCTCGTCTCCAAAAAGTTCTGCTAGTTCCGCGAAAACGGTTTCATCGATCGGAGGTTCGATCGAGGTTGTATTGTCTGGGAGGGTAGGAGGGTAGGAGGGTGGGGGAGTAGGAGAGTGGGAGAGTGGGAGAGATTGGGGAATGGGGGATGGTTTGATAGGTGATTGCGGGACGGGTGTTGGTTGAGGAGTTGTTTGAGCGATTATTTGAGGAGTTGGTTGAGGAGTTGGTTGAGCAATTGGTTGAGCGATTGTTTGAGGGGTTGTTTGAAGAATTGTTTGAGAAACTAGTTGAACGGTTGGTTGAGCAATTGGTTGAACAGTTGGCTGATTGACTGGCTGCGAAGCCCTGGCTAGGGGCATTGGGCAAGCGGCAGGTGGGGTGACAACCGGCGGAGTGGGACGGGGATGACTCCCGGCGGGTTCCTTTCCAGGATGATTGCCCGCAGCAAAGCTCCCTCCACTCTGCAAAGAGGGGGTATTTTTGAGCGCATTGACCAACTCTTCTAACCGAATCGGTTTGCTGACATAATCATCCATGCCTGCATCGAGGCATTTTTGCCGATCGCCCTGCATGGCATTCGCGGTCATCGCGACAATGCGAGGCCGATCCTGGGTAGGCCAAACCCGGCAGATTCTCTGCGCAGCGGTTAACCCATCCATTTCGGGCATATGCACATCCATAAACACCAGGTCATAGGATTGGCGCTTCAGGGCTTCGATCGCTTCTAGCCCATTTCCGGCTACATCCGCCCGGTATCCCATACGCTTGAGGAGCTGTAACGCCAGTTTTTGGTTGGTGGTGTTGTCCTCGGCCAGCAAAATCCGGAGCGGATGTTTCTCTGCCAAATCCCGCTCAATTTCGATCGTACTAGCCTTCGCCCGCTGAATCACGATCGGTTGCTGGCAAAGGACTTGGCTGAGGGCATTGAGCAAATTGGACTGTTTGACAGGCTTGCTGAGGAAGACCTTGAAATGCTGGTCAATCTGTTCTCGGTGCAAGTCATGGCGACCCCAAGAGGTCAACATCATGAGCGGTAAGTTGGCATAATTCGGCAGTTTATGGATTTCCTGCGCCAGCATTAAGCCATCCATTTCAGGCATTTGCATATCCAGAATAGCGATGTCAAAGAGTTCCCCTTGGTGCAACCAATGCAACGCCTCTGCGCCGGAACTGGCCGTGCGCGTTAACATGCCCCAGTTGGTGGTTTGTTTATCCACAATTCGGCGGTTCGTGGCGTTGTCATCCACAATCAGCGCTCGCTTACCCTGGAGACATTGCCAATCGGCGGCTTGGATGCTGACGGTGTCCGCTGAGGTGGCCGGGGCAATCACCGTGAAGTAGAACGTCGTTCCTTGCCCGATCGTGCTTTCCACCCACATCTGCCCGCCCATGATTTCCACCAATTGCTTGCAAATCACGAGGCCGAGGCCAGTTCCGCCATATTTCCGCGTAGTCGAGGAATCCACTTGGCTGAAGGGCTTAAAGAGGCGGTTCATCCGTTCTTGGGGAATGCCAATGCCCGTGTCTTGAATGGCAAACTGGAGTTTATGGAACTGCTCATAGGGCTGTTTGAAACGATGGCCGATCGGGACATCGGAAACCGGTTCCGCAGAAACTGAAACCACCACCTCGCCCGTTTGGGTAAACTTGACCGCATTACTGAGCAAATTGACCAGAACTTGGCGCAGGCGAGTGATATCTCCCACGACTTCTAACGGAACTGCCGAATCTAGCTGACAGGCCAGTTCTAAACCCTTTTCAGATGCCCGAGTTGCCAACAAGTCCAGCGCGTCTTCCACGCAATGGGTCACGTTGAAGGGCTGTTGTTCCAGTTCCAACTTACCTGATTCAATTTTTGAGAAGTCCAGAATATCGTTAATGATATTCAGCAGGGATTCTCCACTATTGCGGATCGTCTCTACAAAGTCCCGTTGTTCTGGATTCAGGAACGTATCTAGTAGCAATCCCGTCATACCAATGACTGCATTCATTGGGGTACGAATTTCATGGCTCATCGTCGCCAGAAAATCACTTTTGGCACTGGTGGCAGCAAGGGCTTCATCCCTAGCACAGGCTAGCTCACGGGCGTCTTCTTGGCGTTCAATCTCGCTACCTATCCACTGGGCCATCAACCGGAGCAACTCCTTATCAACATTTTTGAAGGATTTTTCGCGGGGAGACAGGCTAGCAAAACATAGGGTGCCATAGAGTTTATCCCGCACAAAGAGGGGAAAGCCTAAGTAGGATTCAAGCTTGAAATTGAGGTAACTATTAAAATCTTTCCAATGGCTGGTGCTAGCAGAAGTAATGCACAGAGGTTTGCGGGCTTTGATCGTTTCTTGGCAGAAGGTGTTAGGGGCCTCAAAGGAAAGCCCTTGCAACGTAACGCCGTTGGGCAGTTGCGCATAGAGCAAATCCATACAATTGCCATTGATTTTGGACACAGCCCCCAGTTCAAGGCCAAATTGTTCTCGACCTAATTTCAGCAACTGCTCGATCGCTTCTTCGTGGCTGAAGTGAGGCGATGACGTGACTTGGTAGAGGGCGCGAATGGCCGTTTCACTTTCCCGTAATTGCGTTTCCATACGGGTTCGTTCGGCCAATTCCGATCGCAGTTTGGTATACAGTTCTACCTGTTGCACCGCAATCCCCACCTGGGTCGCTAACTGTTGCAACAAATCCGTTTCCAGAGGTTGCCATTCCCGAGGGCCTTCACAGTGTTGGGCGACCAATAAACCCCAGAGACTATCGCCTTGAAGAATTGGCATAGTCAGTTGAGCGACAACCCCAAAGGATGCCAAAAATTCGATATAACAGGGCTGTAACGTTGATTGATAAATGTTGTTGTGGGCCGTAAATTGTCCCGTTTGGAAATAGGCTAAGGCAGAATCACTCAGGCATTTATCTCGGATGACTTGTTTCCAAATGCTTTTTTGTTGATTGCGAACGGACTCAACAGCCACACAGCCTTCCCCTTGATCGGGTTGGATCAGTTGGAAAATCAAAACCCGATCGGTATTCAGGAATTGCCGCACTTCGGCCACCGTCGCTTGCAAGACCTCTGGCAAATTCAAGGATTGGCGAATCCGAACCGTCATTGCCGCAATCAGGGCATTGCGTTCCGCCTGTTGCCGGAGCGCATATTCCGCTTGCTTCTGCTCGGTAATATCGATCGCCACACTTAACACTGCGGGAGTCTCGTGCCCTGCCAATTGGAAGGGAATTTTCGTAACCTGAATGACATGACGCTCTCCTTGGGGGCCCGTCAAGATTTTTTCAGGAATTTCCATGCGTTGGCCCGTGCTAAGTACCTGCCAATCGTCCGCCTGACAGGCTTTTGCATCTTCCAAGTTGGGAGCAACCTCAACGCTAAGTTTGCCAATAATGTCCTCTACTGGTCTCCCCAAGGTAGACGCTAGGGCTTGGTTCGCTAACAGAAAGCGTCCTGTATGATCCTTCGCCACGATGACATGGGGAATCAAATCAATGACTTGACGGATTTGGGACTCACTAACTTTTAAGGCTTCCTCTGCCCGTTTTCGATCGGTGATATCTGTAATGGAACCTTCGTAGTACAGCAAATTATCGTCGGCATCCCGCACCACCCTGGCATTTTCCAAGATCCAGATGGAGCGACCATCCTGGCGACAGATTTGGGATTCAAAGGCCATCACCGCGCCTTCTTGCTCTAATTGCTCAAGAAAAATTTGGCGGCGATCGGTATCCCCATAGAGCATATTGACATTCGTAACCTGCGCCATTAATTCACTGGCAGACCCATAGCCACAGATTTTTGCCAGCGCTGGATTCGCACTGATCAATTGCCCATCGGGTGTGAGTTGGTAAATCCCTTCGATCGCGTTTTCAAAAATACTGCGATAGTTTTTCTCGGCTTGTTGCATGGCCTGTTCGGCCTGCTTGCGCCGTTTATCGTTGCGAAAGGCCTCAATAATATTGCCACAGGTGGACAGAAAAGGTCGCAGTTCTTCAATGATGGGTTCCTCATAGCCATTGGGCCGATTGGCAATCCCCACCATGCCAATCAGTTGTTGATCGGAGAAAAAGGGAATCCCTAAAAAGGCATTCAAGGGGGGATGCCCCGACGGTAGACCACCGCGCCGAGGATCGGTACTAGGACTGTTGGCAATCACAGGTTTCCCAGTGACAATCACCGCCCCAAACAGCGTATTGAGGTTATGGAACTCCATGCCCTTGTCCGCATTTTCGGCATAGAGTTTTTGGGTAGCCTCATCCCAGGCAATATTCGTCATCGCATGGGCTTTAACGTAGGGCCGCCCCCGCATTTTCATATAGGCTTCTTCCATAACTGGGGCTTGCTTGCCATCAAACAAAATTTCCCCAATAAAGCCATATTCGCTATCGGTCAGCTCCAATAAATTAGTCAGCAATCCATCAAAGAGAATTTTAGGATTGGCATCAATAATGAATTGCGATTGGGCTTCGCTGATGGCCCGGAGGAGCTTGTTGCGCCGATAGAGCGATTCTTCTGCCTGTTTGCGCTCACTAATATCCCGAGAAATTTTGGAAAAGCCTTGCAGTTCACCGTTGTCCGATCGTAGCGCTGTGACCACCGTATGCGTCCAAAACAGACTGCCATCCCGTCGGCGTTGTTGGTGTTCGCCTTCGTACTCCCCTTGCTCGCAAGCAGTACGTAGGATTTGTGCTGGAATTTCCTGCGCTTGCTCTTGAGGGGTAAAGACCGAAGCAAAGGGCTGACCAATGATTTCCTCCGCAGTGAAGCCCTTTAACCGTTCCGCCCCCGCATTCCAACTAGCGATCCGCCCTTCAGCATCTAGTAAGTAAATGGCATAATCCCGCGCATTCTCCACCAGCAGTCGAAAGCGAGCCTCACTCTCGCGCAATTTCGCTTCGATCGTTTGGCGTTCTAGAATTTCGTCTTTCAATTGGTGGTTCGTTGTTTGTAAGTCCAAGGTACGCTCTTCCACTAGATGCTCCAGGTGCTCTCGGTATTGCTTCAGGTCAAGATTATTTTGGTGTTCTACCGTAATATCCCGAAGAACTAGCACGGCACTTGAACGATCTTGTTCAAAGGGAACGGGAGACCAGTTAATTTCTAAGAAACAAGGCCGATCGGGGGTCGGAAACACATAAACCCCAAACCCATTGACATTTTGTTGGAGAGCTAGATTGAGCGGGTGATCATCATCGGCAACCGCCTGTCCCGCCTGTTTGAGGGGCAGCAGGGACAATAATGGCTTGCCTAAAATCATTAACTTATTACGCTGGATCAGACGCAAGAAGATAGCATTGCACCACTGCACATTTCCTTCACTATCTGTCCAGACGATCGCGTTAGAGACAGAATCTAACGCCACTTCCATTTTGCCAAGGGTGGTGCGTAGCTGTTTGATAAGAGCGGAGTTATCGGGGGTCATGGGAATTCACTGAACCAATCACGGAACCAACAGGGGAACCCAGTTCGATCGAAGAGCATGCAGAACATCAACTGGGTTACTAACACAGCATTCCCTCTCCTCAGGTCTGCTCATCAGGAAGAAAGATGCTTTTTGGTCATGGGTTAAGCGATCGGTGTCAGCATGGCTCCAAATAACCACTGATCACCCCGTTTTTCCGCCACGATAAAATGCTCCGTTTCAATTTCACCCTGATCTTTAGTCACTGTGGCCAACTGAATAGGGTGGTTTAGCACCGTTGCCCGTTCCGTGGCTTGGAAGCGGGAAAAAGCCAAGGTGTGGGAATCTTGAAAGTTTGTCGGCAGAATTTTTGTAATTAATTCTCCAATAATATCCGCTTCTTCCCAACCGAGGACTTCAGTGAATCGAGGGTTAATGTAGGTTACAAAGCCTTGGTTATTGGCAATTACAACCGGAACATGGGTGGTTTGTTGCAAATCAGTGAGGGTTTTCATAGCAGTCAGGGTATTCCCACAAATAGACGAAGGGTTAGTGATTTCGATCGTAGTGAGGGGACTGTGGGCGATCGTGTTTTTAACCTGTTCATTTTGGTGTATATCTTTTCCATCGCTGGCTTTGAGCCAAGGACAAAGGCAGCTTGCCCCCTGAGTTACAGCCCAGAAAGAGCCTTTAATTTCTCTAAGGAGTTTGTTATGGTGAGATCACCTGCATTGGAGGCCGATTTATGGAATCGATGGAACCCGTTGCCTCTCCACCGTCCCTGCCACCCTCTGTCCCATCTGTAGATTCCCAGACGGTAGATTCTCAGACGGTAAATTCCCAGACGGCAGATTCCCAGGCAGATCCTGCCCAGGCCAGCAGCAATCTCACCAATAGCAATCTCACCAACAGTAATCTCACCAACAGTAATCTCGCCAACAGTAATCTCGCTAACAGCAATCTAATAGATACCCCACTGCCAGAGGCCAGCCCTCCCCCAACAACCCTCAACACAACCCTCAACACCCTAGCGGACGTGGTGCAGCCGCATCTGCTGACCAACCTAAAGCACCTCAACAAGTATGAGGAAGCGGTTTTAAAGGGCTTTGAGGTCGAGGATTTGCACGACCTGCGGGTGACTTGGCGACAACTGCGCGTCATCCTGCAAATGCTGGCTCCGGTGCTGGCTCTGTCCAAGCCCAAGCTGCTGAAAAACCTACAAACAGTCACGACCGTCATTGGTGGCATTCGGGATACGGATGTTTTGCTAGAGCAAAGCAATCACCTACGATCGCAGTTTCTTTCCTTACCGGAACAACTCTTTTTAGCCAAGGTCACTGACCAGTTGACGCAGCAACGGGCCAAGCACCTGAAGAAAATTCAAAAAATGTTGTTAGCGACGCGGCACGATCGCTTGAAACAACACCTCCACCAAGCGTTAACCCAAGCCTGCGATCGCCCGGTGATCCAGCAACCCGCGATCGCACTGGTGCCCGAACTGCTGAGTCCCCATTGGGCGGCTCTGTGGCTCCATCCGGGCTGGTGGGTCGAGTTGCCGCTTCCTGCTGCGATCGACCCGATCGATCCAACGGCGATCGAACCGATCGACCACTCCACGATCCGCACGGTGACCGCTCCGTCCCTGGCCGCTGCCTTCCACACGCTCCACGACCTCCGCAAAGCCATCAAACGGGTGCGCTACGAAATTACCTTTTTCAAAGCCCTCTATCCCCGCCCAGTGCTCACGGCGATCGAACCGCTCAAAGCCCTCCAAGGCAAGCTGGGAGACTTGCAGGATACGGTGGTTCTGATGACCTATTTTGACCAACGGCTTAAACCCAAGCAGAAACGACGCTTCACCCAACTCAATGCCCTGCTAGATCAGCAATTGCAGACCCAATGGCAAAAACTCCAGATCGATCGGGCCACCTGTCTGGACATTACCTACCGGACAGAACTGCGTCAATGGCTCTTTCAGCCCCAAGGGTAAGCCAGGAAATCAAGGCTCATTCATACTTTTGTGTCGTTTCCTAAAGGCGATGCCATTTCGTGGTTCCATGGAATTCGGGCGATCGTGCCCGTGCGGCGATCGATTTACTAACCTGTCATTTGCAGAATTATTCCCGAGACCATGACTCAGACTGTTTCCATTAACAATCGTCAACGGCTGCAACTCACTGCCCTCAATCTTCCCAAGCGTCTGCTATTGGGGCCAGGGCCATCCAATGCCCACCCAGACGTGTTGGCAGCGATGAGCACCGCTCCCCTAGGTCACTTGGATCCCGACTTCCTCAAGGTCATGGACGAGATCCAAGCCCTGTTGCGCTATGTCTGGCAGACGGAGAACCCCACGACGATCGCCATTAGCGGCACGGGGTCAGCAGCCATGGAAGCCACGATCGCCAACTCGGTGCAGCCGGGGGATGTCGTGCTGGTGGGGGTCACGGGTTACTTCGGGAATCGCCTGGTGGACATGGCAGGCCGCTACGGAGCCGACGTAAAAACCATCAGCAAACCGTGGGGGCAGGTCTTTTCCCTAGATGAACTTAAAACGGCGTTGGAAACCCATCGTCCGGCCATTCTGGCGCTGGTACATGCGGAAACTTCCACGGGTGCCCGTCAGCCCATGGAAGGCGTCAGTGCCCTGTGTCAGGAATTTGGGACGTTACTGCTGATCGACACGGTGACCAGTCTGGGCGGGGTGCCGATTCACCTCGACGAGTGGGGTGTGGATTTGGCCTACAGTTGCAGCCAAAAGGGGCTGGGCTGCTCCCCCGGTGCGTCGCCGTTTACGATGAGTCCCCGCGCTTGGGACAGATTGCAACAGCGATCGGGCAAAGTGCCTAACTGGTACCTGGATAGCACGCTGTTGATGAAGTATTGGGGGCAGGAACGGGTCTATCACCATACCGCTCCGGTGAATTTGTACTATGGACTGCGGGAAGCCCTGCGGATTCTGGCCGACGAAGGCATTGAAAATTCCTGGGCCAGACACCAAAAGAACGCGGAATATCTCTGGGAACAGTTGGAAGCGATCGGCCTCAAGATGCATGTCGATCGGGCCAATCGTCTGCCGACGTTGACAACGGTGTGCGTGCCGGAGGGCGTGGATGCCAAGGCCATCTCCGGCAAACTGCTGCAAGAGCACAACATTGAAGTAGGCAACGGCCTGGGTGAACTGGCGGGCAAAGTCTGGCGAGTGGGGCTGATGGGCTACAATAGTAAGCCAGAAAGTGTCGATCGCTTAGTTGCGGCTCTGAAGCAAGTGCTGTAGAGTACGCTTTCTGAATGCACTTTCGGCGCGTTTGTGTATTTCCAGCGCTCAATCTATTGCAACGGTAGACCCTGCTCAATCAAGAAATGCAAGCTGTGTTTCTAGGTTCTACAGGGTCTTCGATCGTGGTTGTTCTGGCCTTCCCTGCCGTCAGAATCTCCGCTAACCCGTACAGCCGACCAGTCCAGCGGAACAGCATAATAGTGGTTATGGAACAAGTCACCCTTCTTTCAAAGCGCGAAATTGACAAAATGCGGACGGTTGGTCGCTTGGCGGCGCAACTGTTGAAGCATCTGGAACCCTTTGTTAAACCAGGTGTGAGCACGTTGGACTTGAACAACGAGGCCGAGCGCTGGACCCAAGCCCACGGAGCCAAGAGTGCGCCTCTGGGATACAACGGCTTTCCGAAGTCGATTTGCACCAGTGTGAATGAAGTGGTGTGCCACGGGATTCCCAATGCTAAGCAAATTTTGAAGGATGGCGACATTATCAACATTGACGTAACGTTGATTCTGGATGGGTACCATGGCGATACGTCCAAAATGTTTTTTGTGGGGGAGCCGTCGCCCTTGGCTAAGCGCTTGGTGGAAGTGACGGAAAAGTGCCGCCAGTTGGGCATTGAGCAGGTGAAGCCTGGGAACCGCATTGGGGATATCGGTGCGGCCATTCAGGAATACGCAGAATCCCAAGGATTTTCAGTGGTGCGCGATTTTGTCGGCCATGGCATTAGTCACATTTTCCATACTGCGCCGCAAATTCCCCACTATGGCAAATGGGGCGATGGCAAGAAGCTGCGTCCAGGGATGGTGTTTACGATCGAGCCGATGATTAACGAAGGAAGCTGGGAAGTGAAGGTGTTGAAGGATGGCTGGACGGCCATTACAAAGGATCGCAAGCTTTCGGCCCAGTTTGAACATACGATCGCGGTCACGGAAGACGGGGTAGAAATTCTGACCCAGTGCGATTAGGGCTGCCGTTGAATCGCTTGCAAACTTGCGAACTGTGTCAAGACTGGATTGGCTGAATTCCCCCCTTAATAAGGGGGGGTAGGGGGATCGGATTTGTTGCATTAATCAATCAATTTGGTATGAGTCCCCCAGTTTCAACTGTTACTGTTACCGTTTGCGACCAAACATGTGAAGGTATTGCTTGTTCGATGCACATTTGCATCAGTTGCTTTAGCAAATCAGATCAACATACTGTAGCTTAGGACATTGATTAGTCGTATCCTCAGAAAATTCCTAATGACTAATTCAGTGAAGCTATAAGTGTGATCACTCGTGTTAAACGCAACGATCGCTCCAATCTCTAAAACCTGTCACCCCAAGATGAGTATTTCCCTCTAAGCAATCAAAAGCCCCTTCTCTCAAGGTGAGAAAAGAGGCTAGGGCAAGGGTTGCCCTTTAAGCTATTCGTGAGATCCTTCGTGACTGAGATACAGTCCTTCAGGATACAGTTTTCCAGCAAGCAATCTTCTCGCACCGCGTTGCACTATTGCCCCGTGAAGAAGGTCGCTAAAAGAATGCCACTCACGCCGATCGCGATCAACGCATTGGTGAAAAAGCGGCCAATTTCAGGATTGAAACCGAGGGCTTTGTCTTCTTGGCTACCGGTGAAAAAGAGGGACCAAGCTTGAGCTGCGTTGATTTCTTGGAAGGCGTTGAATTCGGGACGGAAGACAACGGGGCCAAACAGTTCGGGTTTGCGAAATTCTAAGTCAGTTCTCATGATTGTTACCTGTGGATTGATTGAGATGAACGGTTGATTGAGATTTAAGGTTGGCTGAAATCAAGGAGGTTACTGGGTTTGAGTGCGGAACCCGCAACCTCTTGCTTTGACCAACCTTGATTAACAATGTAACGAAATATTACGAAGATGTAAACATTTGTTACGTTATTTTAGATTCGGATTTCCCTACAGGTTTTTACCGTAGGAACCCTTGCCTAGGCGAGATCAAACACCAGAAGTTCAGCATCGGCTTGGGCGATCGCGTCAAGGCTGGTTACGTTTTCGATCGCGGCAGCATCCCCCGCCTCAAGGACTTCGCCATTGATTTGCACGGTGCCTCGGGCGACCTGTACCCAGAAATGCCGATCGGCGGAAACGGGTTGCTGAATCTGCTCTCCAGCCTGCAAGAGAGCCGCGTAGAGATTCATGTCTTGGTGGACGGTAACAGAGCCTTCCCGACCATCCCGCGAGGCAATCAGCCGCAATTTGCCCGATCGTTCCTCTGGGGAGAAGTAGGTCTGTTCGTAACTAGGTTGCAGGTTGGCCTGTTCCGGCAGAATCCAGATTTGTAACAAATGGGTGGACTCTTCAGCAGAGGGGTTGAATTCGCTGTGGACGATGCCCGTGCCTGCGGTCATGCGTTGGACTTCGCCCGGTCGAATGATGGCTCCGTTGCCCAGACTGTCTTTGTGTTCCAGTGCGCCTTGGAGGACATAGGTGACGATTTCCATGTCGCGGTGGGGATGGGAGCCGAAGCCCATACCGGGGGCGATGTAGTCTTCGTTGATGACGCGCAGGCTGCGGTACTGCAGGTGGGCAGGGTCGTAGTAGTTGGCGAAGGAGAAGGTGTGGTAGGAGTCTAGCCAGCCGTGGTTGGCATGGCCACGATCGCGGGAACGGCGGAGGGTCAACATAGTGAATTCTCTCTGTTCAGAAAAGTACGAACTCAAACTTTCTAGGTTCTATTGTAGCAGCTCGATTGTTTGCAGCCAAACAATGACCGATCCAAACGGATGTGGATGGCCGCACAGTCAGCTTCTCGATCGAGTTTTTTCGATCGAGCTATGTCGATCGAGGATAGGGGTGGAAGGATGAATAAGAGAACTAATTAACTGACCGATCGGGGTGGCCGATCGTGGTAGTTCGAGTGTTCTGATGTGTTGGGACTACGGGTGCCTAATAATACACAGAAAAGCGTTTTTTAGTACGGATTGACAGAGCCACTATTTCTTCGTAGGGTAGTTTCTCATAGCGATCGCCATGGACATCCTTCTTTCAACAGGTCGGCATGAAGCATGGGGTCGTTGGGTTCCAAAAATTTAGGCCACTACCTGGGATTGCAGCAACAACCCCAAGTAGCTATTCCCCCTCGCTGAGTAAGCAGCAAGGCGGCTTGTTGAGAATTGTAACATTCGATCGAGCCACTCTTGTTTGTGATGTCAAACGGGGTGGCTCTAAATTTTTGGGCTTCTTAAGACGCCCTCATTCCCGGCCCTTCTCCCGCAAATAGGAGAAGGGAGAATGCGATCGGGTTCCCTCTACCTCTGGGAGAGGGTTAGGGTGAGGGCGGAGATTCACTACACCAAGGAGAAGCTCAATTATGGCGAAGGATTCTAGCGATCGAGGTGATCGTTCGATCGAACATGGCCCACAACGGTTACAGATCCACTTAATCGGTCACAAGGAGTTCGTGCAGGATACGATTAATCAATTCCACGCGCATCGGATCGCAGACAGGATTCATTGGAGTAAACCGATGAAGATTGTCCATTCAGACGGACAATACATCAGCATATTGAGTCGCGAACGGCAACGGTAACGGCTGAAGCATGAGGAATCCCGCAGGTTCGTTGATGGGAATGGCCTGCGGGAATTGATATAGCTGCTAATGAGTGATTTCTATACAAAGTCCTCAAGAATTAATCGATCGCTTACCATGGATGTAGTTCATTGTCGTTAGCTCTATGGCATTAGAATCCACAGTCACCAAGCGGTACGTTGAACAACGAGATCAAGGGTATTGGATCGAAGGAACTCGTATTTCCCTTGATTCGATCGTTTATGCCTTCCGCAGCGGAGCCTCCCCTGAAATCATTCGTCAGTCTTTTCCATTGCTGGCTCTGGAACAGGTTTATGGCGCGATCGCGTTTTATCTGGCGAACCAGGCGGAGATTGATGCTTACTTAGAGGCGGAGGAAAGGGCTTTTGATGCGATGCCGCAACCGCTACAGGCGACTGATTCAGCTTTATATGGCAAACTGATGGCGGCTAAGGCTGCAAAGCAGCAGGTAGAATCGTGACCGTTCGTTTTCAAGCTGATGCTGATTTGAATCAGGCAATTGTCACAGGGGTTTTGCGACGAGAATCTAAAATTGACTTTCAAACTGCCTTTGCTGCTGGATTGGAAGGTATGAGAGATCCGGAAGTCTTGGCAATCGCTGCACAACAGGGACGCATTCTCGTCAGTCACGATCGGAAAACGATGCCATCGGAGTTTGCTGAGTTCGTCGTTAGCCATCACAGTGCAGGTATCATCATTGTTTCTAGGAAGGTACCTATTGAGGTTGTGATTGAAGAACTCCTGTTGATTTGGGGGGCATCGAGTTCGGAGGAATGGGTCGATCGAATTGCCAAGATTCCGCTTTGATGCAGATTAATTGGATGCAGATTAATGTTATCGGCTCTGTTTTTTGAATGGTAATCGGCGGATATCTATGTTGACGCTATGCTCCGGTATCCATGGCTTTGAGTTCTGCGGTGATCTCGATCGGATCTTGCGAATGTCCCATTAATTCATACAGGTAAAACGGGGAGAACGCTTTGGGTGCAGGTTCCCAGGAGCGTCCTACGATCGGGGCATTCGATCCTACTTCATATCCGAGCAGCCATAGAGGTTCTCCGCCAACTGTTCCGATGATGACAGGCTCTGATTCCCATTCAATCCCAGGCCAGCGTTGTTTATCCTCGATTTGCATTGCTCAACTCCTTAAATTTTTTCTCGGCTAGTTAGGCTGCTCCATGTGCATAGGGGACAAGTGCCCAGAAGTTTGGTGCGAAATCAATCACTCTCTATAATAGAAGCCAATCCAACCCACAGGACAGTAACAGCAACTTGATCCGAAAGTACTCTTTGATAATGCGCTATTAATTGCATCCCCTCATCCTATGTCTCCGAGTCTCCAACCGATTTTGAGCCAGCTAAAGCAAGCCCTAACGGAACTTTACGGCGATCGGCTCTTGCATCTCATGCTCTTCGGTTCCCAAGCCCGTGGTGACGCTGAGCCTGGGTCAGATATTGATGTGTTGGTGGTACTGAAGCCGCCTGTGAATCCTGGAGAAGAAATCAAACGTACAGGCCAAGCCGTTGCTGACCTCTCGCTGCACTACGATGTGGTCATTAGCTGCCTGTTCATGGATGAAATCTACTACCAGACCCGCAACGGTTCCCTTCTACGCAACATTCGCAAAGAAGGAGTTCTCCTATGACCGATGAACAACAAGAACTCCTTCTCAAAGCTCAGCAAAGTTTGGAAGCGGCAAAACTCTTACTTGCCAACAACTACCCAGACTATGCCACCTCCCGTGCCTACTACAGCATGTTCTACATTGCCGAAGCATTTCTCGAAGGCGAAGGACTCTCATTTTCCAAACATTCTGCCGTCATTGCTGCCTTTGGGCGAGAATTTGCTAAACCACAGCGCGTCCCAATGGAGTTTCACCGCTTTCTGATTGAAGCCCAAGAACTGCGAACTACTGGCGACTACGGACAGTTGAATGCAGTCACCACCGACCAAGCCACCGAACAGATTGACCACGCCGAGCAATTTTTGGCCCTGGCAATTCAGGAGATTGGCGCAGTCTGATACTCAATCAATGGGTAATTGAATCTCATGGAGATCGTCACCACGATCGCTCGAATTCGTTTTTCTGTGCGTATTTCCATTCAATTGGGTTCCCCAGCGAGTGGGGAGTCAATCGAAATGCGTCAGCCTACGGTAGGGGCGCAAACTCGCAAGTTTCCATTCAATTGGGTTCCCCAGCGAGTGGGGAGGTGGGAGATTGCCAGCAAGGGAGTACAAGGGAGTAGTTGTTTCCATTCAATTGGGTTCCCCAGCGAGTGGGGAGATGGGAGACTGTTGCTTATCAATCTAGTGTAGACAAGGCGTTTCCATTCAATTGGGTTCCCCAGCGAGTGGGGAGAACTACTCCGTGTATCCGAAGCTTGCCCCTAGCCGATCATGTTTCCATTCAATTGGGTTCCCCAGCGAGTGGGGAGTGCTGAGATTTCTGAGGATGTCCAAGCCGAGATTGAGTATTATCGTTTCCATTCAATTGGGTTCCCCAGCGAGTGGGGAGACAATCGCTGCCCAAGACAGTCGAGTTCGGTGAAGTTGCGGGCGGAGGTTTCCATTCAAT
>MUGG01000129.1 GCA_002148405.1 Alkalinema sp. CACIAM 70d
CAGAATGCAATCCATTTCGATCAGTGGATCCCAAGCTATGACCAGATTTAACGATAATTTTGGTCATAATCGCGGGGAATTGTCTCGAAATGTAAAGCTTCCTCTAGGGAAACGCTGTGCGATCGCAACTCAGCAGATACACTGAAGATGGTATGACTCCGCCCTTTGGAATGCATGCCAAGCACCCAACAGACTGTCTTCGTCGTTTGAATGATTATTCCAAACTCAGTACTGGATGATCTATTTGCCGCTCTGCCTCAGGTGCGTCCGCAGATGTATTTCAAGTCTTCCTTAACGGCTCTCTCCCACGCCATGGAAGACCAAGTACTGGCAGGCAGTGATAAACCGTTGGTCATTGCTAGTTTCCAGCGCGAACGATTTTATAAACAAGAAGCCCATCGCTACGCCCGTATCGCCGAGCGTACCAATCAGGTCTACGTCCTAGCAGCGCCAGAAACAGATTTTGCGAATCGATCGATTGATTACGAAATGGTTGCCTTTGATCCGAGCGATCCATTAAGCCAAGAGTGGCATTTGGTGGTGCTAGGGCGGCAATACGCCTGTTGTTTAATCTGTAAAGAAAAGTTTCTCACTGATCCGCAAGTGCGACAGTTTGAGCTGCATGTGGATCAATCCCGCCGTTTTGAAGGGATTTGGAGCTTCGATCGGGAAATTGTTTGTAAGGCCGCAGAATTACTCCTGCAACGCATCATTGCCTACCGACCAGAATTGGCGACCAAAGTCGGGAGAGCCCTGAGCAAGTTGAGCAAAGAAGCTGCCAAAGGATTCAAACCACCTGTATCTGACCCCTTTGCAGAACGCTTGGTCACCTATTTGCAAGTGGGACAATATAAGCTTTCCAAAGCCTACCGCGCGATCGCAGAAAAGGAACGCAAAGAACGGTTAGTCAATCTAATGACCACGGCTATCCGCCGATCGCTCGATCCTGCTGAAGTCCTACAAGTTGCCACATTAGAACTGGGCCAAGTCCTGCAACCCGATCGCTGTTTGATTTATCGCTGCAAGGCTGCGGATACGGTGGTACGGCTGGAACATGAATTTTTGGATCCGGGTTCAACCGAATCGGAAACGGTGGATGACAGTTCCATTCCATCCCTACGGGGCATGGTGTGGGATTTGGCCATGAATCCCCTATTTCAGCAAGTCGCCCAAGCCCAAGCATCGATTTACGTTGAAGATACCCAGTCCCATCCGCTCTTGGTCACTGCGGGTAATGCCGCCAGTACGTTGCAGTACCTATTACAGACGGGTAAGATTCGATCGTGGTTGATGGTGCCAGTGCTGTATCAAGATCGGCTATTAGGCATTGTGGAATTGCATTACTGTGATGCTCACTTACTGCAAAAACATGAGCTAGAGCTAGTGGACGCGATCGCGGCCCAAATTGGGATTGCCCTGATTCAAGCCGAAGCCTTTGCCAACTTGGAAGATCTTAATCAGCAATTAGAAGCCCTAGAACGCACCCGCAGCAATTTAATTGCCATCACTGGCCATGAATTGCGAACCCCATTATCAACCATTCAAGTTTGCCTAGAAAGTTTATCCACTGATCCCACCATGCCTGCGGAGTTGCGACAGGTGATGCTCAGTTCGGCTCTCTCCGATGCAGAGCGGATGCGTAAGCTCATTCAAGATTTTCTCACCCTCTCCCGCTTGGAAAGTGGTCGGGTGGAATGGCGCATGGAACCCCAGCCCCTCCAGGAATGTGTCGATTTAGCCCTCAGTAGTTTGAAAACCCGCTATGGCAGTAATCTGCCACAAATTAGCGTTGAACTTCCCGATGAGTTACCCATGGTGCGGGTGGATGGGGAATGGTTGGTAGAAGTGTTGTCTAAACTGTTGGATAACGCTTGTAAGTTTACCGATGCCAATGGAGAAATTCATGTCCAAGCGCAAAACGGCACCGATCGGCAAATGCTGGAAGTGATTGTATCTGATACAGGCCGAGGCATTGAACCCAATCGTCTGGAGCGGGTGTTTGAGCGCTTTTACCAAGAAGAGGGGGCGCTGCGCCGCAGTACTGGGGGCACGGGTCTCGGCTTGGCCATTTGTCGGCAAATTATTGCAGGCTGGGGCGGCAAGATCTGGGCAGAATCAGCAGGCAAGGATCGGGGCAGTCAGTTTCACTTTACAATGCCGATCGCACGGGTTGCCTAGGGCGGAATTAATCAATGACTGATCAATGACTGACTGATCAATGACTGAATCAATTGTTGCAGTACTTATGCTTTAGTGCTTAGCAAGCTTGGTAATGCGTCCTTGTTGAAAACATACACCTTGGGTGTTGTAGAGACAGTTTTTTTAGTTACAATCAACGCATTCCTGTTGAGTTAACCATAGAGTTAACTTCCTAGCTAACTCTACGGTTAATTCCCATACTTAGCTATCGGTTGGTAAATTCTTGATTGACTTTAACTTTAACCTTATCTAGTTCATTCTTCAAAATATTTTTACTTAGACCAGGATCACCCACCGGTCGCCACGTAGGACTGAGGATTGCCCACTCTTGCAAACGGGACTGCAATTGCGCATTAATTGGCATTTCTAAAACTAATGCACATTTTTGCGGCATTTCTTGGGCGAAGATTAACACGTAGTACTTGCCTTGCGCCCCTAACATGTGAAGAATTTCTTGGCCTTGGGCGGTTCGCAAATCGAGGAAATGGGAAAACCAACGGGGATCCCGTCCCTGATGACAAGCATGATTGTAAATTGCAGTGGTCCAAATAGCTAAGGGATAGGGAGACGGTAAGCAAAGAACATTTTTATAGATGCGGTTGTAGAGTTGATGCAACTTGAGTTCTTTGATTTCTTCGTAGGGCAACATCGCCCAGACTAAGGGAATTTGCTTTTGGTAAATTTCTAAACTACGGACAAACGTAATGGCCCCGATCGGTTTATCTTGGGGCCAAGTCGCCACGCGATACAACTCATCCAAGACAGAAGTCGTACCCCGACCGCGAGCAGTACTGCGACGATCGACCCCATCGGCTCCCACAAGCAAAGATTGCCGCATCAAGGCCCCGTTAATGCGATCGGTCAGAGAGCGATTGGCCTCATAGCGTTCTTCCAGAGGTTCCAGGACTTTAAGAATCTCGATCGCAGTTTGGGGCCGATCCTTGGGATTTTTGGCCAAGCAGCTCATGACCAGCGTTTCCAAGGTTTTGGGAAACACCATACCGGGTGCAACAGCAGACAAGGTACGGGGCGATTGGGAGGTATGGGCACGGTACCATCCCGCAAAGGAATGGGTCTCTGCATGGATCGGCAGTTTCCCCGTCAGCATTTCGAACATCATGACGCCCAAGCTGTAGATGTCCGATCGCACATCCAATTCCCGCCCTTCCATTTGTTCTGGGGAAGAATAAACCATTGTCCCCATATAGGTGCTGGTTTGGTTACTATCCTCTTGCAGCAGCTTAGAAATCCCAAAATCGAGAACCTTAACCAATTCCCCCAAACTCTGATCCTGAGTTACTAGCATATTGCTAGGTTTAATGTCGCGGTGAATGATCGGACAAATCGTACCGTCAATGTCAATGCCTTGGTGAGCGGCTTGCAGCCCTAGAATCACCTGCCGAATCAGGGAGAGAAAGCGGGGCAGGGGCAGCGGTTGCCGTCGGATAATATCGCTGAGACTTTCTCCCTGCAAATATTCCATGACGTAATACGGGACATCCTCATGGTTTACGTCATAGTCCGTTACTCGCACAATATGAATGCTCTTTTGTCCCAATTGGGCACAGATGCTCGCTTCCGTCCAAAAGCGATCGCGCATTCTTCGGTTCAGTAATGTTTGTGCCAAAAATTTAACAGCAACGACGGCTCCTAGGCGCGTATCTTTTGCTCTGTAGACCCGGCCCATGGCACCCTTACCTATCAACTCCAGAAGTTGATAGCGGTTGTTGAGAAGATCGCTGTTGGGTTCGGGCATGGGGATCAACAAAGTGTGCACGGCGCAATACTAATAGTTTAGAGCGTGGAGTTTAAGAGCGTGAGGCGTTGGACAGGTTGTTGGAGATCGAGGGTATCGGGATCATTGGGATTTGAGGGGGTACCGAGTCAGTAATGAGAGCACTGATAAAGACAATTCAGGCTTGACCGTACTTTAAGCGAGCCACGAATGCTCTGAAAAATGGACTGAAAGATGAACTGAAAGAGTTGGTTTGAAGTTTTGGATAAGTTCAAAGTTGGCTGAGATCAGTATGGACATCAGGTTTTGGAAAACTAACGTTATCAAGGATTTCCTAGCATTAGGTTTATACTGAGGGCGTTGACAAAGGAAGCCGCACGGTTGGTCAAAACTCCGCGATCGTACGGATCACCTCCCATAGGCATTGTCCGAGAGAACAAAATTTGCAAAGGCCGCGACCAGAACCCTGCATCATGATGTAAACAAAGGTCTTCTGGAACGGCTCCTGCGGTTTGGCAAGATTGCAATTACAGGATTGATACATCCTCAATGGGATGGACTCCGGGAATTTTGATGAACTAGCCAGTTGCAGGGATCGTAAAGTGCGGTGGGGACAGGGCGGATAGGGCAGCAAGGTGAGAAATGGATGGGTTACAAAAAACGAGAGGATATTGAACCTCTCGTTACCGGGAATATTCGTCAGCAGCTAATGGGCTAGTTCAAGGTTTTGACCAACTGTTTAATCTTGGTTTCCTGTTTATCCATGACTTGTTCCGGGAAGGTCAAGTCGATCATCAGGTTGCCGCGATCGTCTCCTTCGCCATAGCCCACCCGATCGACTTGGGCTAGGAGCCGTCGGGGTTTCATATCACTAGCATCCTGGCTGATTAACAACCCGACTAAGGGCTGTCCTAAATTGAGTTCTTCCATGTCTGCCAGACTATTGGTCAGACTATTCACGGGCATTTCCAATCGTAGGCTGCGTCTCCCAATTTCCACGGCCCGAGCTCCGTAGAACGCGCCTTTCCAATAAAGTTGTGCAAAGGCATTGATGGGTTTGCGCACGCGCATCCGGCTGGTTTCTGGACGGCGGATTTGGAAGGCGCGCTGGAGGCTGGTGGTGATGAAGCGGATCGACCCCAGTGGATCATCGGACTGTTCCCGCTGTTGGGAGTACCACTCCTTCACGTCGGAATAGATGACGATCGCTAAAGCATCCAGTTGCGCTTGGGTCGGATTGATAAAATCCAACGTCACGACCAGCTGGGTGTCTGTCACAGGTAAGGCTCGCACGATTTGACCTTTCAAAAAGGCACGGGTGCCATAATCGCCCACCAATTCCACTTCCACCACATCCAATAAATCCGCCCAAGAGTCCAGCACTACCTGACAACCTGTCTCACTCACATTGAGGGTAGACCCTTTCAGGGTATGGTCTTGGCTGTAGATGACAGCAGCTAGTTTGCGATCGAGGCGGTGCGATCGACGCAATTGCGGTTGCTCAAAGGCGACTAATACCGAAGCCACAATCAGAATCAAGTTAAAGAAGCTCCAGAACAAGTTCACCAATACCGCTTCTGCGGCATCGGGCCGCAACCATAGCCAGAAGGGAGCCGCAACGATCGAGGCAACGACCAAAGCTGCGGCAAACACCAATCCCCGCGACGACTGCCAATCGAAGCTGCGTTTCGTCACGGTCAACCCCTTATCGGTCACGTTGAACGATCCCAATTTCGGGTTAATCAACGCCAGCAAGGTCACAATACCCGCATGGAAGGACATGGCGAATTCATAGATCTCATTCCAGAAGGAAAATCGCACATGTTTATAGGTGATGAAGTTGGCGTAGGTGGAGATGAGGAAGTGGGGCAGAGCATAGGCCAAGGTTTCCAGCCCCAAACCCCGAATCGGGTTGATGCCAAACACCAAGAACAGGGCTGGCGCGATCGCGTACATCAACCGGGGGAAGCCAAAGAAAAAGTGGGACGTGGCACTGAAATAGCAAATCCGCTGGGGGATGGACAGTTTCAACTTGGGATTGAACAGGGGATTTTCAATTCGCAAAATTTGCGCCATTCCCCGCGCCCACCGCACCTGCTGACCGACATAGGCGGAAAACTTTTCCGGAGCCAAACCCGCCACCATGATTTTGTCGTAGTAGACGGATTCATAACCGAGGGCGTGCAGCCGCAGGGAGGTATGACAGTCCTCCGTCACCGTTTCCACTGCAATGCCCCCCACCTCCAGCAAATGGGACTTGCGCACGATCGCCGCCGACCCGCAGAAAAAGGCCGCATTCCAAAAGTCGTTGCCCTTTTGCAGAACTTTGTAGAACAACTCGTTGCCGACGGGAATCTTGCCGCCGGTTTGTAAGTTCCGTTCAAAGGGGTCGGGGTTATAGAACCAGTGGGGCGTCTGGACGAGGGAGACCTTAGGTCTGCTGAAAAAGCCCACGGTTTCCTTGAGAATGTTGCGGGTGGGAATGTGGTCACAGTCCAGAATTAACACCAGTTCTCCCGGTGTGCGCCGCAGAGCCGTGTTGATGTTACCAGCCTTGGCGTGGTCGTTGTTGTCTCGGGTCAGTAGTGTACAGCCTAGCTCCGTACACATTTGCCGTAGTTCTTCCCGGCGGGCTTTGAATTTCTCTGCCCGTCCATCGTCCAAAATATAGATGTTCTTTTTGGGATATTCGATCGCTAAAGCCCCTAACGTTGTTTTGCGAACAATGTCTACATCCTCGCTGTAGGTGGGAATGTAAATATCGACCAAAGGCAACCGATCTTCAGGAATTCCCGAAATATCAATGGGCTTGCGATCCTTGAGTTTCAGGGTTTGGAAATAGGATAGCCCTAGGGTGAGAATGGCATAGAGTTCCGCCACGTAGAGCAGAATACTAAACACCGCATCCACCCAGCCGCCAGTTAGGTTGAGGGTGTAGTTTGTCCGGTAATAAAGATAGCGGAAGGTGGTAATTAAACTCAGCCAGACAAGGAAGAGATGGAGATACTCACTGGTGCGTCCGGCGGCCTGCTTTTGTTCGACTGCTGTCACTAACCAAGCTAACCCCACCAAAATAACAGCAACAATTCCCTGCTGCGGAATGGTCAGGGGGGTGATGATCAGTGGCAGGGAGAATAGCGCCATAAAGGCCATTAACCACACCAGTTGACTCCGCCCCAAGCGCCCAAACAGACGATCGAAGAAATTGGGGATTAAATCCACCAGCCACTCCACCACCTGAGCACTTTTGCTGCGGGGGCGGCGGGTGGGTGGACTGGGGGGTTGGGTTAAGTTAGGCGAACCGTTGGACATGGAACTCATGAGGACTCTCCCGCAACACGCTTGAGGTACAGTTGGGCAATGCCATACAGCAGAATCGATAGTCCAATAATGCCCGAAGGCAGCAACCACCAATTATTTTGGAAGACCCGCCGCATCCGACTGATGGGATTGAGGTTTTCGAGGCTCCGCTGCTCCGACTGCCGGAAAAACTGGAACTGGTAGCCGTTGCTGTCGTAGGGCGAGGTGTTGGGGTTGGCAGAAATCAGGGCGGTGTCGTCTTGCAGTTGATAGAACCAACTGTCGTTGTTGAGGACATCCTGTACCTGTTTTAAGCCGCCTTCCGTTTGGGCGGTGAGGGCTAGGATGACCCGATCGCTATTCCAAGGGGATAGTACAGTTTGGACGACTCCACCGCTATCGGGCAAGGTTTGGATTTGGGTTTGTTTAAACTGGCGGGTGAGGCTATCTAGCAACTTAAAGCCACCCTTTTCTTGAAAGACTTCTGGTAAGGGAAAGCGATCGCGGGTGCCAATGCCGATGAGATGTTTAAACTTTTTGGCCGAGTCTTGCAGCTTGCTGGTGGTGTAAACTTCCTGTCGCACAGATTTGGCCTGACTGATGCGGCCCATGCGTTCACTCAGTTTCAGCAGGGTCATCACTTCTGTTTCCGATGGTTTATCTGGCAGCACGATCGCCATGCGGGATAAGTCTTGGGGAGCGGCAAAGGGATAGCCCGTCGTGAAGAGTTTCAGATCCGGCAACTGTACAGAAATCTCGCGATTGAGACTAAAACTACTATCTTTGTGCAGAGTGCCCCAGAGCTGCTGATCAGTTACCTGGCCACACTGTTCAGGCGCTTTAGGCACCAGTCGGAAATCCACCCCAATTTTGGAGGTAGGGGTGATCAGATCTGCGGGTAGATCGACTACAAAGGTTTCTTGACTGGCTCCATTATCGTTAGAGAGCTTTTTGCTGCCGATGCCAACGCCATCTACAACGACGGAAATGGTCGATTTGCTCGTATCCACTTGACCGCTGTAACTGTAGCGAACAGTCATGGTACTGCCGCGAATGAAGCGATCGTCGGGTAAGGCTCGGAAATCAAAATCAATGCGGGGGGCGGAGGAGCCGCGAACGGTGACATCTTGAAAGGGTTTGCCATCATTACCCCGCAGATCGCTGAGATTAAACTGGCTGCGACCGGGGAGATATTTCGGCCAATCGCGCACCGCCGGTGAGGCAATTTCTGGCACTTGATCACTCGTTACAAGGATGAATTGGCCAGTACCAATTTGACTGTCCTGAGCTTGTACGAGGAACTGGGCTGCTTTGGTGACGCCTGCCGGACTATTGCCGGAAATCACCAAGACGGGCACAGTGCCATTTTTCAGAGTACTGAGAGCCAGAATGCCGACATCATCGGGCAGAGGCGCTTTGTCCGCTTGCAGGAATTGTTTGCCCGAGATGGCCAAGGGCAGTTTGAGCGACTTCAGTAGGGGCTGTTCGTCCGGGGTGCCAATGACAACTAAGCGATCGTTCCATTGGAAATTTTTCACTTCCTTGACCAGCGCGGTTTCCATGGGGCGGAAGTCTGCGAGACGTCCCATATAGCTGTGGAACCGACTGGCCGCCTGTAACCATTCCGAATTAGTCTGGGCAGGCATCAAGTAGTTAATTTTTGCCGTATCCAGGGCCAGATTGTCAAAAAAGGGATAGGGATAGCGGCTGAAGTCTAGGGGGAAGCCCTTAGTTTGGTAATCCATGACGACTTTGGAATCGGGCAGCACCTCTGTCCACAGCTTGTCGTCTTGGGCGCTGGAACAATTGCTGGTGTTTTGCTGCTGGGCCACGAGGGTGATTTCGTTGTAGTCCTGTAACAGATTGGCGGGAATTTCAACGATCGACTCACCAATTTGGGCCTGTTTTAGATTAAGGGGGATGCTACCGACGCTAGTGTCATTGACCCGCACAATCAAGTTGGATTTGCCAGCGGCCAGATCGGGCGAGTGGCGAAACCGCACGAGGACTTTGGCGGTTTTGATCTGCCAGGTGCGGGGGCGGGTGAAGCCAAGGCGAGATTCCGCATAGACCCCCTGGAGCCGAAAGCGGTTCCCGATCGCCGGACTCCGGTTAAATTCCAATACGTAGCGATTCAGCCCTCTCAGACTGGCCACTTCTGTGATGGATTTTTCGTCTTCCAGTTTGTCCTTGGTGGCATCGTTCGGCTTGTCCGGTTCCGGTTTATCCGAGGAATTGGGTTGGGCAGGGGCGGATTCGATCGGACGGCTTTCCACTGGAGTGCTGTCCTGGGCGGGGGCAGGCTCAGCGGGAGCAGGTTCTGGCGCAGGCTGATAGACCGGAGCGGGCGGAGGCGCGGAGGGTAATTTATAGTTCCGAATTACCTGATCTTCCTGTTGCTGAATCCCTTGGCTCAGGGCCACTCCACTGGGATCACTGTGGGACAGTAGCACCACGAGTCCTGTGAGCAAGCTCAGCCCCCCTAGGAGGCACGATCGCAAGACAAGAGGATTCCAAGTACGAAGCCGACGGAAGAGCGATCGCCGAAGGGCTACAGAAAGATTAGGATAGCGTTTTTTCATAACGACTGAGTCTGGTTGCAAGCGGGTTGGATTCTGGAATTTAGCTCAGGTAGGGTTCTAGCAGGGTCTTCTAGCAAGGGGTTTAAAGGGATGGCTTGAGATCATGGCACGCCTGACAATTCAGCAAACTGGCCCTGGAGGGCTTGGGCGATCGCCTGGGGCGGCAGCAATCCGAACCAAACGAGATTTTGCGTATAGTACGCTTTATCGTTGTCCCAAAAGCCGCCTCGATAGCGAGGGAGCAATTTTTGTTGATAGATCTCTTGCGCTAAGGCTGGATTGACCAGTTGAAAGGCAGCGTAGAGCATGCCGTATTGGGAGGTGGCATCATACTTGACCAGGGGATTGCCCTGAAGATCAAGCTGGGCAGGGATCTTCTTCTGCGATCGCCAGAGGGATTCGATCGTCGCCAGATGGCTTTGCAAATATTGCGTGGCCCGAGGTTCGTTGTATAGGAACCCATCCAGCGCCACCCGCCACCAGACCCGACTGGCATCAAAACCGTACAGGCTCAGCACCGGGCTGGGTTTAACCAAGGCTTGGTATTGCCCGGTTTCCGCATCGAGGCCGATCCAATCACTGGGTAAGCCCGCGCTAGAAACTGCGGTGGAGGCTTCCAAGATTTCATAACTGGTCTCCACAAGCGCTAACCAATCCCGCGACTTATCCACCTCAGCGAATAAGCGAAAGGCATAGGGTGCAAGGTAGGAAGGATTCAGCCGCACCAAATTTCCCTGCCGAAAGGCAATTATCGGCCCCGGTAGCAGATAGCGTTTGTCTTTAACGACCGTGGTCGAGTGCAGCCAAATGTCCTGTAGCTTCGTTTTCGCGAGGGCTAGATATTCCGGTTTTTGCCAGCGTTGGGCAGCCAGAATTAGGGCAAAGCAGGCATCAATATCAGCATCCACCGCAAAGTTGGGATCCAACTGTGTCCATTGCCCATCCTTCTGTTTGCCCCATTTCCAAGCCCAGAGGGAATCGAGGGCTTGCTTCTGCGGGGTTTCGCGCCGGAGATTTTGCTCGGCCCAGCGCAGGGTTTGCTCAAACGTCGTCGGGTCGTTGGCAAACACCGATCGCCACATGGCATAGGCTTGACCTTCAGAGGTAGATTTTTCGTCCCCTTCCCAGTCGATCACGCGGCCATCGCCTTGGATAAAGCGTTTGCGGTAGGACTCCCAGCTTTCCTGGAGCAGATTGCGGCTATTGGGCGCAGGACTCACCGTAATCGCCGTATGGGGCACGGGTTTGAGTGTCGGTTTAGCGGGCGTCGAGGGTGATCGATCGCAGCCAGCCACCCCCAACCAAGGCATCATCCCGAAAATAATCATCAACAACACAACAGGACGCATGGCTAGTACCTTTCCCAGGGGGGTTGGAAGCCCCGCTGCTGGAGATATCCTTCCTGGATTTCCTGCTGGCGACGCACCAAGCTGGGATCGGGTAGGCTGCCTTGGGTCATTTGCTGTTGCACCTTCAGCGCCTCCAGTCGATCGAGGGCCTGTAACGGTCTTCCCGAAGCCGCACTCAAATCCGCCAGGGTTCGCTGCACGGTCGTATTTTCCGGTTGCAGCACCTGCACTAGGGTGTACAGACGTTCGGCGGAAGCAAACTGGCGCTGCTGGAAGCGCACCCCCCCCACGAGCCGAGATGGCGTCAATATTCTCCGGTTGCAGGTTCAGCACCGCCGCATAGGCTTGATCGGCTTGGTCTAAGTTGCCGAGGGCTTCCGCCAGCCGACCGCGCAGAAACAAGTTACTGACCAGGTTGCCGCTTTGCATCTGGGCCAGGAGACGATTAGCCATGATCTGCGCCTGGACGGGATTGCGCGCCGCCATGACCTGAATCCAGCGCACCTGCACATCGGCATTACTGGGATTGGCCGCGACCAAGGCCGCATAGAGCGGTTCGCGGTAGGCACGGGCGGGCAGCAGACCCACGAGGGTGTATAACTCCTGGGGCGTATTAGCGGGGCGAAATTGCAGGAATTGGTTAATCACTGCATCGGCGTCAAACTCGCTGATCAGCTTGGCCTGGTAGGCGATCGCGGTGCGTCCCAGACGAATTGACCAATCATTGGGATTGCGCGCCACCAGTTGGTCGTAGAAATACAGCGCTTCCTGGGGCCGATTTTGCGCCAGTCGAATGCCTGCCAGTCCGCGCATGGCTCCGTTGATCAAATCAACATCCTGGGTGCCGCTGGCGAGTAAGGCTTGGTACCGCTGGGCCGCGAATTCCAAATTGCCCTCCCGGCGATCGATATCCGCTAGCAGGAGTTCGACCGCTAGATCCTGGGCTCCTTGGGGGGTGGCGCGGTAGGTGGCTAGGGCTGCCCGCGCATTGGCATAGTCCCCCCGATCGATCAACAGTTGCGCCATGCGGAAATGTAAAAACGGTTCGTTGACGCCCGCTTGCAGTAGGGATTGATAGACGGGCAGCAATTCCGGATCGGGGTCAATGCGGGTCAGCGCCTGGGCGATCGCCAACAGTTGAGCCGGGTCACTGGGCAAGGGATTGAGCAGCGCTCTCAACCGTTGGGTGACTTCCGCTTTGGGCAGCGTTCCCAAGCGACTTTCCAAGGCCAGGAGTTGCAGGTTCAACACCCGATCGTTGGGATTTTGCTGCACCAGTTGTCGGAACAGCGCCAGGGCCGTCTGCTCCTGCCCCCGAATGCCACTCAGCACATCCGCTACTTCCCGAATTAACGATGGGGAGGGATTGGGGGTCGCTTGCAACACCTGCTGGTAAAGGGTTGCAGCCTCAGCTTGCAAGTCGGGACGGGCCTGCTGCCGACCAATTTCGTTTAAGGCTCGGGCTAGGGGAAGACGGGCTTCGTCGCGGCCTCGCAGAGGATCTAAGGTCGCTAATGCCTGCGCCGCTTGCTGGTTGGCCAGGTAAGCTTGGGCCAGTTCCGATCGCACTTGGATGGCGTAGTCGTTTAACTGTTTCGGTAACTGAGCTTCCAGGACTTGCACGGCTTTGCTGGGATTGCCCGTTTCCCGCAGGGCTCGCCCATAGGCGATCGTGGCGTTCCCCGTAATGGCCTTACCGGACACCTGGCGATATTGCTCAAACAGTTCCAGCCCCCGTTGGGAATTACCGCTGTAGGTGTAAATTTGCGCCGCCCCCAGCAACACATCCGCCGTGGGCTTACCCGCCCGTAAAACCTGTTCGTAATCGGCTAGGGACTCGCTAAATTTGCCCTGGTAGCCGTAGAGCAACGCCCGCTGGGCCCGAGCTTCCAGGTCATTGGGTTGCAGGGCCAGCAGTTGGGTCAGGGCTTCGATTCCTTTGGATTGCCACTCCGGCTTGAATCCCCCCAAAATCCCGATACTGCGCAGCGCCAAAACGTTTTTCGGATCTTGATCCAAGACCTTTTGGTAGGCCGCAAAGGCTTGGACATCCTTGCCCGCCCGCCGGTAGGCGATCGCCAGTCCTAACTTAGCCTCTATGGAATTGGGATAGCGTTGAATCGCCTGTTGAAAGGTGGCGATCGCCTGATCGACCAAGCCTTGACTCAGTTGGGTATAGCCCTGCCGCACCTCGATCGGCACCGTTTCCGATTGGGCGACGATCGTTTCGGATGGCGGGGCCGTAGAGGAGGCGTTGGTGGTTTGCGCGATCGCGGCGTTGAGCGTTGCCAGTTGCGCTAAAGGTAGCCCGGTGAGAATCGCCAAGAGGGAAGTCGCCCAGGAAACCCGTCTGATTTGACCTATGAAATGGGAAAGTGTCATCGAATCCCTTCAGCCTGAGTATCTTGCGAGAGGTGGGTTAAGGAGCGTTGCGAGGGAGCGTTGTGATCGTACCAACCCATTCTGTCAACTTCTTTCCCCCAATTCTGTCAATCAATCTGTCAACAGATTATGTTCGCTCATGGGGTTGTGAGTAGGTTGGGTGGGTGACAGTTTGGGAATTAGGGTTGATTGGTCAAGCCCTTTGGCGTGATATCAAATTCCGTTTTCAGCCGCACCCCTGCCACAATGTCAGAGAAATCATTGCGGCCCTGCAACGAGAAACCCAGTCGCAAATTGGGCATGAAGCGGAAGTCATAGAAGACTTCCAGAGCGTCAGGTTTACGCTCATCGGCCCTAGCCCGCAGCCGCTCGTTGGACAAGCCTCGTCCATAGGCCACCCCTAGGCGATCGTCCGGGGAGAAGACATCGAGCCAACTGACCCCACCGCTAAAGGTGTCGCCCCCTTCGCCCAGATCGAGGTTGTTGTAACGACCATAGCGGGCAAAGGCTCCCATCTTGCTACCGGGGAAGAAAATCTCCGCATTTACGCCATAGGCTTCTTCTCGATCGCCACGAATCACACCACTTTGGCCGTTCCCCCGGGGTAATTCAAAAATTCCTGTTGGCCCATCCTTCGAGCCGGATTCCCGCCCGGTGGCATAGGTTCCGCGAATAATCGTATTGCCGTAGCGCAGCCCCAATTCCCCCGCGAATCCATCAAAACTAAAGTCGCCTAAGCCCCGTGCGGAAGAGAAGGCAGCAGCCTTGGCTTCGATATTGTCGGTCAGGTTCCAGTTGACCAATAGACCTGGTCGGGAAGACAGACCCACGGCGGACAGGGCAGGGTTGGTCTGGAAAATCGAGTTAAAGAAATGGGTTGCGCCGTCCTTGGCAAAGCTGTTGCGATCGAAATAGGACGTGAGATCCAGCTGCCCCACCGAAAACCGCAGGTTGGGAATTTCTGGGAGCGAGGTGGCCAGGTAGAGTTCGTTGACGTTAAAGCCGTCGTTGGGGGTATCGGTAAAGGCATTACCAGTACTGAGGTCAAGGGTGGCTCCAAACAACACCCGCGAACTGAGGGGATAAATGCCTTGCAAGCGGGCTCGGGCAGAACTTTCGCTGGCTTGATATAAATAGGTGCCTTGCAGGGTGAGTTTCGGTTGTGTAATCGCGGTACTGCGGAACAGCGGGCGATTGGCCGTTTGCAGCTTCTGGGCTGAACCCGGTTCCAGCAAAACGCCTTCCCGATCGACGGGGGCTCGCAGCGGTTGGTTTGTGATCGTTCCCTGTTGGGCCAAGGCAGGAGCCCCATAAATTCCCGGATTCACCTGTTGCACATTCACAGGAGCTGTAAGGGGCGGAATAATTCCGATCGAGGGCATGGGTTGCACATAGCCCATTTGCGGAATCACGGGATAGGCAGGAGCCGCAGGCATGACAGCGGCGGGAGGAGCCATGGGCACCCCTGGAGCCGATTGCATTAAGTAGGGATTGACCATGGCCGGATAGCCATAGCCTACGGTGGGATAGGCACCGGGGTAAGCGCCAGGATAAGCACCGGGATATGCCCCTGGCATCGTTTGGGGATACTGGGGATACTGGCCTGCCTGAGGATACTGGGGATACATGCCCGTTTGAGGAGACATGCCCGCCGGATAAGCGCCTACGGGATAGCCATAGGGATTGGGGGGAGCGGCAGGTGCTCCATAGGTGGGTGCTCCATAGGCAGGTGCGGCATAACCGCCCGGTGCAGCCCCGTAGGGATAGCCCATGGGCACTTGGGCCAGGTTTGGGGCGATCGTGCTGGGTGCGATCGGCGTGGCTGGGCCACCCATGGGAGCCACGGGATAGGCATAACCGCTGGGTAAGGAAGAGGCGACACCGGAGGGAATGGGGGCAGCAGGAACGGGTAGGCGATTGACCGTGGGGATTCCAATCGGTTGGGAATAGGGCGTTTGCGGATATGGGGTTTGCGGATATGGGGTTTGCGGATACAGGGTTGGAGCAGCGGGATAAACGGGGTAGGGCGCGAAATAGCCGTAGCCCATGGGTTGGGCATAACCCATCTGTCCGTAGCCCGCTGGCTGTCCATAACCTATCTGCCCATAACCCATCTGCCCGTAGGGATAGCTAGGAACATTAGTGGGGAGAGCATAACCCGTGGGCAAGCCAGGATTGACACTGGGAAGGATGGGGTTCGGTAGCGCATAACTCCCTGCTGTAGGCGGCATGGGGGTTGCAGGGGATTGCCCGATCGCTTGAGCAACTAAGGATTGAGGCGCGGTGGTCAGGCTAACGGCTTGCAGGTTGGCGGGAATGTTACCCACTAAATTGGACTGTTGGGGCGTGTTGACAGCGCTAGAAGCCAGATGAACGGCTTGGTGGGGGGCAATGATGTTATTTGGGATGCCTCGGCTCAGTTGCAGCGGCTGGCTAGGCACTAAGGGAATTCGATCGACGGTGGCAGGGGCAATTGCTGCTGAAGGAGTTGGCGCTGAAGGAGTTGGCGCTGAAGGAGTTGGCAGAGTGGGATTGTCGATCGAGGTGGTTTTGGGTAAAAAGGCGGGTTCTGCGGGGGTGAGGGTGCGATCGCCCCCTTCCAAATCCTGGGCTAGGGTCAATTGTCCGGCCAAGCTGGAAATATAACTGGCTTCGCTGAGGGCTGCATGGGAGGGGGAAGCTGAACGGTGCAGGGACTGTGGCCCATCCGTGCCCAATCGTAGAACCTTGGCAACCTGGGTGTCAGGACTAGTCTGGGGAGGGGCGATCGAGGCAGGAGCCACCTGAGCTGGAGAGGAAAAATCGGTTGGGGCGGACTGAAGGGGACTGGCTTGGCTGGGCAGGATGTCCGTATAGGCTAGGAGGGTCAGCGCTGCCAGAAGGGCACGGCTTCGCGGGGATCTTCGATCGGATTTAGCCCCTTGAAACTTAACCCCTTGAAAAACTTTTAGAAATAGCAATTTCGATTTATCCGCCATGATTGCCTGCCTCACACCATCTCTACATGAATGACTTTGGTCTGCACCTGAATCAGCGCGGGGTTCATCTGCGCTCGAAACATTTTTCACTCAATTTTGCCTGTTATCTTCCCGATCGCACTATCTTTTAGCAACTTGCTAAGACTTTGACAACTTGATTTGACAACTTGATTAGTAAAGTTTTTTGCCAGACATCTTGTGCCCATGCTTGGATTGAAGGTGCATTTCGATCGTTCCTTTAACCTCCCTTAAACTCGGTTGACCTCTACACGGGCGATCGGCTCAAATGAGCTATGAGTTTTTAAATAATCAGAGAATTTTCGAGTTGACGCATTACTTATCCGCACTAATCTAAGCTGATCCGTAAAAAAACGGAGGTTTCTGTTACATCCCTACTACGTTTTAACCTAAAAGCCCGGATAAATCTCCTTGACGTTGATCACAAGATCTAGAGGCATACAGACTTGTTAAAACTTGATGATGTTGGTATACAACGTTCAGTGAAACTATCCATCGTCAAGAAGACTGGCACAGTTGGCTTTCAATCTCACTGACCTTTTTCCACGCGCTATGTACCACGGAAACTCAGATTCATCCTCCTCTTCCCTACCTAGCTCCTATCCCACGGACAATCACGGTCGTTCCTGCAACGGTTCACGGTTCCACAGTAATCAATTCGATAGTCAGTTTGATAGCAGTCAATCCACTATTGAGAAATCCAAGAGTGGACAAGCCAAAAGTGAGCAAGCCAAAAGTGGACAACCTCATTTAAACGGGGTCAAACAGTTAGATTGGTTTACACAGTGCAAACACTTAGCCAGTGCCAGTGCCGTTGCCAGTCTTTTGCTCCTGACGATCGGCTGCTCGGAGAATAAGCCCCTCAAGCCGGAACTATCCTTGCAAGTTTCAGGAGGAGGGGATGGTACCTACACTGTTCAAGGCCAAACCAATCTGCCAAATCCTAAGGTTGGCGGTCAGGAAAAGCCGTTGAGGGTTACCGTTCAAGCGATTCGTCGGTTTCGGCCTCGTAGCAATGCCCGTCGCCTCATTAATACCCAACCGATTTATGCAGTGGTAGCTAAGCAGCAGGTGGACGTGAGCAAGGGAACCTGGGAAACGAGGCTCAATCTGAATCAACCCAATGGAAAGGGTTTGCCGCAGGAAGTGTGGCAGTTGAATCAAGCCCAATTCCCCCTAGAGTTTGAACCCGAACAAACAGTACTATTTTTGGCAACGACGGCTCCCCTCGATCGCAGTTTGAAGTTAGATAAGAAGCTCGGCTCTGGCGAAAATGGGAATTCTTTGCTCCAGGTGGGGTCGGATGGTAGTGTCTATCTGCAAGCGGAAAAAACGATGACGATCGCACCGCCGCCCTTGCAGAAAGCAACGATCGCGACCAATCCTCAAGTGGTGAAAGTGGTAGCGCAATCCCTCCGGGAAGCGGTTAAGGAAAAACAGGACTCCTCATCTCTACCTTCTAGTGCATTTTTGAAATAGCCTGTCTGGATGCGCGATCGAACGGAGTCGCTTTTTGGTCATTGCATCTAGGCCATCGCATCTAGACCATCGCATCTAGACCATCGCATCTAGACCATCGTATCCATTGCTATCCTTTCAGATCTCAGCCAATATTGATGATTTCTCTCCAAGATTGACCCATTTTTGGAGAGATTTTTGTTGCTTTCCCACTTCGATCGTTACAGCAAAGACCTCAAATTGTGGACAGTTCAAAACTTATAGACTCATCATTCTTGTTGCCCTCATTATTCTTGTTACACCCATCGCAAACTTAATATTTCTCAATCAAACCAGATATCTAGATTGCAGATAACTTCTAATACGATCGTCAGACATCGAATTGAATTCTATTGCGATCGTGGGTGACGATCGAGCGTGATTTTGGGGTGACTTGAACAAGATCATTGCCATAAAAATATAGGGTCATTTTAACTAGAATAAACTTAAAAAACGATGAGTGATCTATCGCTAACATTGTTAGTGATCTAAAGCCGATTGCTAAGTGATCCACAAACGATCGAGAGCTGAAATAGAAAGATGTAAGTTGAAAATAATGACTTGAGAAGCCTTCTAGGAAACCTTGCGGACTGAGCATTCTATCATTACAAAATCTGTTGGTGCTGAAAATCAAGTCTGGTAATCATCTCGAAAAAGCTGAATTTAGTTTTTCTATATCTGGAAGATCCTGATTGCTAAATGTATTCCTCTAAAGATCTTCTTCAAATCACTCTGAAATTATGTTTAGGTAAATTAATCCAATCAACTCACTCAAGGTTCAACCAATTTGAGAGCTAGATTCGAGAACTGGATTTGAGAATTAAATAGCTCTTAAACAGAACACTTACATATTCTCTATTGCCCCTATAAGGACAACAGCAATGACGCTTCAAACAATTACCGCTGCTCTGCAAAGTGCTCTACAAAGTGGACAAATTATCTTAGGTGACAGTGCGATCGGTGGATTTGATCTGACTGGTATCCTCAGTATTCTTAATAGCTCTCAACTGATGCTTACAGAGGCAACTCTGACAAGCTTGGATAATACAGTAATGCTCTCCGGAAAGGCGCGGATCTTGGGAACAGATCCCGTTGGAGTCAATTTAATCTTTACGGCGAATGGAGAGGCGGTTGACCTTTCTGTGATGACGATCGTGCCCGTCGGGTCTATTCCAGGTGCGCCTTGGTTGCCGATCGCGAATTTGCAGATGGCACTGACGGTTTCGGGAGGTCAAGTAACAGGGACGCTCCAAGGTTCCCTCTTGCCGAAGACGGGTGAAGCCATTGCGATCGTATTGTCCCTAGACGTGGGTGAAACGATCACTTGGCGTTCCGAGTTACAGTCGTTGTCCCTCGCAACAGTGGCCGATTTGTTTTTAAATACAAATCAGGGGCCTCAGGATCTACCTAACTTTGTTTTCTCAACCTTGGCGTTGACCGTTGCGCCCAGTTCCGGTGAGTTTGCCTTAAATGCACAGGTGGACAGCGAATGGGCCTTTGCCAATCAAGGGCTGAACGTGCAGGTAGACCTCAGTGTAAGCCGCTTGGCTAGCCAGGTGAATGCAGCCCTTGCCGTTCGAGGTGCTGGGCCATTGACGATCGCCCCGGATCTCTCCCTACAAAACCTGAATTTTGCCTTTAGCCTGGAGGCGGGTGAGTGGATGCTGGCGGGGGGTGTGGCTGCGACGGTCTTGGATGAATCGTTGCAACTTTCCGCCAGCTATGCCCAAGTTGCCGATCGCCGCTTGTTGATGGTGGCACTTGCGATCGACGGTTCCTTGGAGTTAATCAATCTCCCCGATGTAGGAACTTTTGGAATTTCGAGTCTAGCCATGACCCTGGCCCAGTCCACCACCGGAGAACCCACTGACTGGTCACTGGCGGCGGCAGGCCAGTTACAACTGGAAAATGTGTTGAATGTGCAGGGACTGCTCACCCTCAGCCGGGAAGCCACAACCACTCGCCTAGTCTTTATACCCAATACCGCAGCGGTGGTGATTCCCCTGCCACCGGATCAGGACAGTTCCCTTCAGTTACGGTTTGGGGCCATCGAAATTGCTCGCCAAGCGCTGACAGGACAACCTCGACGATCGGCTTGGGTGTTTGAAGCAGCGGTTGATCTGGCCTTTTCCGGGTGGCATCCTTCTGTTTACCGGGTTTTACCGCCTCAAATTCAAGGCCAGTTCCGGGCCGATCGCGATCGGGTGATCATCAGTGTCGATCGGGTGGTCAATGCTGCGGAATTTGATATTCCCGACATTGAGATTAACGATCTCACCATTCCCCTGGGCACGATGCGAGTTGATGTGGTGAACTTAGCCATTCGTGTTGATACTAATGTTGAACTCTCTGCGGACATAGCATTGGGTTTGCCATCAGATCTGAACAACCTATTTGGAGTCGATAGCAATGGCAATCCTAACTTAGAGTTTTTCAATACCTTCGATCCCAGCAATCCTGAAGAAACCACCGTTAACTTACGACTAGCGATCGGCACGGCGGGCATTAGCATCACACCTGTAACTTCACCCATCCGAGCGGTACGGATTGAGGAAGACAATGGAATTGCATCCTGGCATGTTGATTTGGGCCGTTTTGGGGAAGTCCGCTTGCAGGTACCTGTCTTTAGCTATGACACCGCACAATCGAGTTTCATGGCGAGTGGTGGCTTTGAAGTAATTCGCCCTCTCAGCTTACCTTTAACCCCCTTCAAACGGTTATTGGAAGCTGTGGGAATGGGAGCCGTAGCCGCTACCATTCCCGATGGCCTACCGTTCCAGGATATTCAAATTCTCGATGACAATGACAACTTCCGATCGCAGGAACTGCGGCAGCTATTGGCCACGATCGGGGATGTCCCCACCGAAATCACCGATGCGCTGGACTTGATCGGCGATCGGGTCAACCAACTGCCCAACCAGTTCCGAAACTATCTCAACGTTGAAATTCCCGATAGCTTTGCCTTTGAAATTTCGGTTAATCCCAGTGGTACTGCTAAGGTTAATGCCCGTGTCAACGAAGGGGATGATCCAATCCGACTGCTTTACCCATCGTTCCAAATTAATCCGCTGTTACCGATTCCCGTTCCTGTCTTAAATGGGATTGAATTACGCAGCCTTTCCTTTGGGGAACTTTCCGGTGGTAGTTTGTTCTTGTTGGAAGTGAATGCTAATCTCGATCAATTTGATTTGATTACCCTAGCAGCATCACTGGCGTTACCCAATGATGATGCAATTCCCTTACCCAATACTCGCGATTTGCAGCGTCGTTTGGTCTTGCGTAACTTGTTCATGATCATTGTCTATCAAACGGTCATTCCCATTCCCATTCCTCTGTTCTATGACGAGGTAGGGATTGAATACCTAGGACTAGAAGGACTAACGCTGCAAACCCATGCCCAGTTCCCCATGCCCAGTTTTGATCTGGGTGAAATCAGTCGAATTCTGGCAGATCTACGACGCTTCTTTAGCGATCGAGACTTTCTGCTTAATCCCAATACACCTCCGGATAATGTCAATCTGCGCTTCTCGTTGGATAGCAATTACCTGCGTTTGCCGGAATACCTGGGTAGCCAAATGCTGGGGCCGGGAGTAGATGGCCCAGATATTGATCTCTATGCTAATTTGGCCCATTTGCTGAATGGCTTGAAAACCCTATCGGTCAACGAACTGATTCAAGCGCTGCCCCTGGAATATCGCGTGGGGGGTGTGGATGTTTCCTTTGTCAGTCTGCGCAGTCAGTTGGGTTGGCTAGTCACAACGCCTGGAGAATTCCAACAACTGATTGCCCGTGCGGATAGCCGCGATCGCATCTTCCGCCAACTGCAACTGACGGATGAATCCCAGGCCCAAGGTTTACTCTCCATTTTGCCTCCAGTTTCAGCAGCAGCGCCCACTTCAGAAGAAGGCTTAGTCACGTTCCTGAAAGGGACTTGGAATGTGGCGAATGTGGCGGAACTGCAAGCGACCTTTGGTTTGGTGGCGTCCGGCAGTCAGGGCTTCCGTACAGGGTTCCGAATTGCTGGAGAAATCGATCGCTTCCTAGATTTGGAAGTGGCGGGTCGGGTTGCCATCAATACCCCAGTGGCAGGAGCAGCGGCTCTGCCCTCGACGGAAGAACTGCGCTTTGGGCTGGCCTACGATGGTCAGGATGATTGGGTGCAGTTGGGCAATCCGGCAGGGTTGAACTTTGATGGCCCGATCACGATCGAAGCTTGGGTACGTCCAGCAGTGGTGAATGATCTGCGCAACATCATCGCCCACGGCCATCGAGTCTCGCCCAACGCAGAAGTTTTCCTGCGTGTGAACAATGGTCGTTACGAAGTGGGTTCCTGGGATGGCCGCAACTATCTCACCTCTGCACCGATTCCCCCTGAAGACTTGGGCGCTTGGGTACATTTGGCCGGGGTCTATGATGGCCAAAACTGGCGACTGTATCGCAATGGCGTGCAAATTAGTCAGACCCAAGGCGATCGAGGTGCGATGGCCATTCCGGATGCCGACTGGGCGATCGGGGCACGGGGCACTGGAACAGAACGCTTTTTCCAAGGCCAAATTGATGAAGTTCGTATCTGGAAACGGGCTAGGACTGCGGTGGAAATTCAGGCCGATCGCAACCGTTCTCTCAGCGGACGGGAAGCCGGATTGGTCGGTTACTGGAACTTTGATGAAGGAACCGGGGCGATCGCCCGTGATCGTAGCCCCAACGGCCATAACGGCACGGTGAATGGTGCCCAATGGTTAGCTACGGGTGCACCGCTGGTGTTCGCCAATCCTGAGGCTCCGGTCAGTAACCGTGCCTTCCAACTGGCGGGTCACAGTCACCTATCTATTCTGAATCACCGCATCTTTACCGGCGATGTTCAGGTGGTGGATACCAACTTCTGGTTGCGGGGTGATCTCAACCTATTCCCTGCGACTTCTCCCTTGCAGGCCAATGGTCGGCTGTCGGGGGTACTCAATGGCTCAGAACTCAACCTCAGCGGCAATGTAACCACTTCTCTGGCAGGGCTGACACTGGCCGATGCCCGTGGCTTAATTACGAATAATCAGGTCTTTTTGCAGGGGACTTGGTTGGGTGTGACCACAACGTTTGCGGTAACGGTAGAGAACAGCGACTTTGCGGTGACGGGAGCCGTGAATGTTAACATCCCGTTGAACCTGAATATTGGCCCGATTAACGATCCCGTTATGGGTGTCCGTTTGGTAGACGGAATTAACCTTAATACCCGTTTCAATGCTGGGATTACGGTAGGCATTACCTCGGCGGGCTTCTCGGCACAGGTGGGTGGAACCTTCCAATGGAACAACCGCACCTGGCAACTGCCTGGATTTACGGCGAATGTCGCCTTCCAAACGATCGAAGACTTAGCTCGGCACATCGCTGCCCAAATTCAAGCCCAAGCGGCGGCTATTTTCCGGGAGTTGCTGAGCGATGCTACGGCATGGCTACGGGCGGTACGCGAGGGAGTGATTCAATTTGCTGGGGATGTAGCCACAGTGCTGCGAGATGGCTATCGACTTGCGGCTCAGGCGGCGGCCCAAGCCCTGCAAACGGCGGGTTACACGTTGCAACAGGTCGGCCAAGCCCTGCAAGGAGCCTATCGACAAACCGCAGCGCAAGCCGCGCAGATTTTGCAAAATATCCGCTACGGGGCACAGGAGATTGGCACGGTCTTGCAAGAGGTCTATCGGCAAACAGCACAACAAACGGCGCAAGTTCTGCGGGATTTACGAACCAATCTTCAGGATGTGGGTCGGGTGCTTCAGCGAGTGTATAACCAAACCGCACAACAAGCAGCGCAAATTCTCCGCAGTTTAGGGTATGCCATCTTGGATGTTGGCACTGTGTTGCGAGATGTCTATCGCCAAACCGCCCAGCAGGCTGCCCAAGTCTTCCGCAATATCGACACCCGTGCTGAAGAGGTGGGACGGGTTTTGCAATCGACCTATAGTCAGAGCAGTAATGCTACGGCGAGTATCCTCCGATCGATCGGCTATGGGGTTCAAGATATCGGGCGCACGCTACAAAGTGTCTACAGCCTGAGTGCAACTTCTACAGCCCAAGTGCTGCGGGCGGTTGGCTATTCTGTCCAGGAAGTGGGCCAGGTGCTCCAAGGCGTCTATCGGCAAAGTGCAGAGGTGGCTGCCAGAACGTTGCAATCGATCGGCTACGGTGCAGAGGAGGTTGGTCGTGTGCTCCAGAGCGTCTATCGGCAAAGTGCCCAGGATGCTGCGCGTTTGCTGGAACGGATTGGCTTCTCCCGAGGAGACATTGAGCGGGTCTTGCGGAATGTCTTCAATCAAAGTGCATCAGCGATTCGTGATTTCTTTGGGGATGTGGGCGATACGATCGGGGATGTGTTTCGCCGGATTTTCTAAGACGATTTTCGCTCGGAGATCAGAAGCATCTGGTAATTGCTCCCACTGAAGCGCATGATCGGTCAACCAGGCTCGCGATCGCGGGTCTGTTTTTTTAATGGGGCAGCAAGATGCAATAAAAAAGGTCTGGATACACCAGACCTCGACTATCGCAACATTTAGAGTAATTTCAACCAAAACAGTGTCAATGAAAGATGGGAAGTTGATTAAACCCTATATCCCCATTGACCTGAGATATGCAGTCATGAGACAAGCCTTAGAAGTTCATTTCGGCAGCTTGAACACGCTCGACCTGTTTCTTCTTCAGCACCAGCAGAATTTGCGCTAAGGTTACGATCGCGAAGAACGCCACTAGACCCAGAATTCGGTTGGGATCTTGCAGCACAATTTCCACATCCGCTTGACCAAACCCACCTACGTTGGGGTTGGTTGTCAAAGCCGCACCTGCTGCAACTTCATCGCCTTCTGCAACGATGAGCTCAGGCCCTGGAGGAATGGTTTCTTCCGTTGTGCCTTTCTCGCCTTGGATCGTTACGCTGTAACCGCCATCTTCGGTTTGCGCGATCGCTGCGATCGTGCCAGCTTGGGACGCCGTGTACACGGTGTTATTGCTCTTTTCCCCGGTGGGATACACCTGACCCCGACCCCGGTTACCACCCACATGGATTTGGTACTTCCCAAATTCAATGGCGTCATCTTCGTTCGGATCGGGAGCCAAGATCGGGAACTTCAGTTCTTCGTACTGTTCTCCAGGCAGAGGCCCCACAACCAGGATGTTGGGCTTATCTTCGCTGTAGGGTTGAATGAACATGGAGTTCACTTCTTCCCGTTGTTCATCGGTCAAGCGATCTTCGGGAGCCAGGGTAAAGCCTTTCGGCAACACCACCACCGCACCCACATTCAGCCCCGTCTTGCTACCGTCCCCAGCAACCTGTTGGATGCTCTTATCGTAGGGAACCTTCACCACGGCTTCAAACACCGTATCCGGTAGCACGGATTGAGGCACTTCAACCTCGGTCGGCTTCTTCGCCAAGTGGCAGTTTGCACAGGCCAGACGCCCCGTTGCTTCCCGAGGATTTTCGTACTGCTGCTGTGCAAAGATCGGATAGGCAGAGGCAGGCTGGGACAGGGAAAGGCTTGCGCTCAAAAAGACGCAAACGATCGCCACTGCCAGGACTGCTCTGCGGAGAATGGCTTTCAGCCAGTTTGCAGAAACATTAACCGTTTTCATGAATACCCAGTCAACGCAACAATAAAACGCAATAACAAAAGATGATGGGAAATCGCTTAAACCCTAGGCCCACCAAGGATCTTCCCCAGTTCGGAAATCTTCTTCCGTCCATTGGGTGAAGTTGATGCGATCGTTCTCGATGGTGGCATGGGCCAGCGCCAACGATTGGGGTGCAGGCCCCCGAACAACCTTACCCGTTGCGTCGTACTGAGAGCCGTGGCAGGGGCACATGAATTTATTTTCGCTAGCATTCCAGGGCACGACACAACCCAAGTGTGTGCAGACAGCATTAATCCCGTAGCTTGCGATCGTGCCATCATCTTGCACCACCACGTAGGTCGGATCACCCTTCAAGCCCTGAGCCAGAGAGCGATCACCCGGCAGGTGGGTTGTGAGATACTCGCTGACAACGATATCGTTACCCAATGCATCCTTAGCAGTAGCACCACCACCACTACCCCCAGCCGAGGGTGGGATGAAATAGTTCACCACAGGATACAGCGCACCCAGCGCAACTCCGGTCACAGTACCGAAGGTGAGTAGGTTCATGAATTGGCGACGACCCATGCTGGGAACGTCTGCGGAACTGGAAACTTGAGCCATGACTACACTAGATGGTTCGGGAGTGACTTCGGACGACAGAAGGCAATTAAAGAGCAAAACGAATTCTTAACGCTTTGTCTTAACATCTCTTTACAAAAGAAGAGTATTGATGCTGCGATCGTTGATCCATGCACAACGTTTAGCCAACGTTTTACAGTTGATAACACCTCATCAAGCCATTGATAGGCGCAGCATACAGCCTTTCCAACATTGTATTATTACAGACTTTAACGCCGAATTAACATGGAGCCTGAGATTACTCATCTGGGAGATTCCCGTTCATGAAATTGTTATAAGCGTGCAGGAGGTTAGATTTCTCAGGATACCGACGGACTCTAGGGGAGGTTGTCTAGGGATACGGGGTGGGAGGGTGGGAGAGTGGTAGGGTAGTGGGAGACGATCGACCTTCGCTATGACAGGACAAGACCTTCAAGAAATTCTGATTAATAAGTGGGGTTTTTCCTACGATATTCAACTGCGCCAAGTCAAAGGCAAAATTTTTGTCCAAGTCATGTGGAAGTACTTGGAACAGGCATCCTTTGGGGCGACGGAGGAGGAGTATGTTGCCCACCTCAACTGGGTACTGAGTCACCTAGAAGCATGGGGTGTGGTGGAGCAGGTACTAAATTATGTCGAGAAAACCCGCGAAAAACCCCGCATTGGCAAAGCTGTCAGTATTCCCGTTGATCTCGGTGATCGGGCCTCGGAATGGCTCCTAGAAGATTTATAATCCACGCCCCACTCCCTACTTTCCTACTCCCCACTCCCTACTTCTTTCCCTCTACCGCCCCTTCTTCTCCGTCAACGCATTCAACCCCTCTCCCAGAAACGACAAGCCCACCACCATCAACGTCATCGCCAATCCCGGAAACAGGGCTGTCCACCAAATGCCCCCCGTGGCCAGGGCATCCAAAGCTTGCCGCAAATCCTGCCCCCATTCCGGTGTTTCCTCCGGTAGCCCCAACCCCAAAAAGCCCAAACCGCCCAGGGTCAGAATGGCATCGGCGGCATTCAGGGTGAGAATCACGGGCACACTTTGAATTACATTCAGTCCCAGATATTTCGTCAACACACGCCAGGTAGAAGCGCCCATAGCCTGGGCCGCTTCGATGTAAACTTCGGTTTTGACACTGACGGTTTGGTTGCGTACCACTCGGTAGTACTGGGGAATGTAGGCGATCGCGAGGGCAATGGCCGCGTTCAGCACCCCCCGCCCCACGACAAATGCCAGCGTCACAGATAGCAGCAACCCTGGCAGGGTGTAGACCGTATCCATGCAAAAGAGCAGCACCCGATCGAACCAGCCGCCCAGGTAACCGCTGACCATGCCTAGGGGCACGCCTAGAAGCAGGCTAAAGAAAATCGCTAGAACGACCACCTGTAAAGCCGCTTGGGAACCAAACACCGTGCGGGAAAACACGTCATAGCCGAGGCGAGTTGTGCCGAACCAATGGTTCCAGGAGGGGGCAGCCTGGGGGGGATTGTCGAGAAATTCTGTGGGATCTTGTAGCAGCCCGATCGCTTGCAATAACGGAGCCAGTATCGCGATCGTGATAAAAAACAGCGTCATCACAGCCCCAATCTGCATCAGACGCACCGATAAACTATCCGTGCCCGAAGGTTTGAACCACCGAACCACTCTGCTCGCAACGGAATTGCTAACCACCATAGGTCTACCCTGGGTCTATCCCGCAGAACTACAACACTCTGCAATCAAATTAATCTGCAAGAAATCTGCAATGAAAAAGAGCCACTGAACCAATGACTCTTCAAACAATACTCTATGGATTGACCGATGAATGGATTAGGATCGCTCAACTCGCGTCTTTCCTACAGAACGATCGGCGTAAGACCTAGAGCCGTGAAAACTAGAGGTGTGCTTGAATCACCTCGCGATATTGACTCTTTTGTTTGACGCCCAGCATTTCTTCCACCTTATCTTTGTGCTTGAAGAACTGAATCGTCGGGGTTCCCACCACCCCCGCCGCTTCTGCTACTTCTGGATCCTCGGTGATATCAATTTCCACGTAGTGAATTTTTCCATCAAATTCCGTTACCAGTTTCCCCAGAATCGGTTTCAGCGTATGGCAGGGGCCACAAGTAGGGGAGGCATATTTCACCATGATCAGCCGATCGCTTTCGTGGTAAAGCTTGCGTAGGGCATAACCGCCAATGTGGTGGGTGATGTCGAGGCTGAAGTTAGCGGAAGTGGTGACCGTTGGCGTTGGGGCCGTCTTAGAACCGATCTCCTCTGAGGCTGGGGCTCCAGCGGATTCTGCTTCGGAATCGGTAGCAGGGGCTTCTGTACTAGTTACCTCCGATTTGAATTCCTGGGCCAAGCCATGGTGGGACAACCAGCGTTCCGCTAAGAGTGCTGCCATACACCCCGTCCCAGCAGCGGTAATGGCTTGACGATATTCATGATCCTGCACATCCCCGGCGGCAAAGACCCCTTCAACACTCGTGGCGACGGAACCCGGTTGAGTCACGATGTAGCCCACCTCATCCAGATCCAACTGACCTTTAAACAGGCTGGTGTTGGGGTTATGCCCGATCGCGTAGAACAGGCCCTTGGCAGCAATTTCGCTTTCTTCGCCAGTCTGGTTATTTTTCACCCGCACGCCGGTCATAAAGCCGTTTTCCCCAAACACATCGATCGCCGACGTGTTCCAGTGCACGGTAATTTTGTTATGGCTGAGCACCCGGTCTTGCATGGCTTTGCTGGCCCGCAGTTTATCCCCTCGGATCAGCATGTGCACCTGACTGCCGTACTTGGTTAAGAACAGTGCTTCCTCCGCTGCCGTATCCCCACCACCGATGATTACCAAAGGCACATTCTGGAACATCGGTACCGCTCCGTCACAAATGGCGCAGGCAGAAATGCCATGGTTCCAATACTGGCCTTCGCTGGGCAGTCCAAGCCGCTTGGCCGTTGCACCCGTCGCAATAATGACACTATGAGCCTTGACGGTGCGATCGTCGGATTTGATGACAAACGGACGCTGACTCAGATCGACCTCCGTCACATCTTCGGTGATCAGTTCTGCCCCCCAGCGATCGGCTTGGGCTTTCATACCTGCCATCAACTGAGGCCCCGTAATGCCATTGGGAAAACCGGGGAAATTTTCAACTTCAGTCGTGGTCATGAGTTGGCCACCGGGCAATCCTCCTGCTTGAAACCCTTCAAACACAAGTGGCTTCAAGTTGGCCCGCGCTGCATAAATCGCTGCTGTATAGCCTGCTGGCCCCGACCCAATAATGACGAGATTCTCAACTTGATTGTCAATTTGGTTTTCAACCGTGGGACTTGCCATAGGGGAATAATACAAACTCATAACGACTACGGATAATATATCGCAAGATTTCTGCTTTTGGGAAGAGCAATCTGCATCGATTCACTTGAATTGAACCTAAACGGCAATCTGGTGTTGTTTATGTCCTATGACAATTAGCAGTACATAGTAGGAAATTGGGTCAATTAGCCTTGACTCCAGTAATCACTCCAACGAAATTTCATCTTGAACAGTTCACTGTCAACTGTCATTTTGCTGAAAAATTCTCTGCAATGATCTGAGCTCTAAGAACCAAGGGCATACTAAACAAGTCATTTCTGAGAATGCTCACTCGATCTACCATCCCAGTAGGAACGCCAACCATGACCCTCACCGCTAACAATAGTCTCAGCGAAGCTGATTTAGAAAAGCTGCGTCAGCACTTTAATCAAGCGCCTTATCCTCGTGTGCCCTTGGAGTCTATTCCTACTGAACCCTACGTTCTCTACACGCATAGTTTGATTACAGCAAACTACCGTCGCAGTCAAAAGGTAGTGAGTTCAGAAGGGAAGCTGATTTTGGATGCTGGTTGTGGAACAGGATATAAATCTTTTGCTTTGGCAAAAGCAAATCCTGGAGCCAAGGTAATTGGGGTTGATTTGTCTGAGGATTCCGTTGAGCTGGCAAAACAGCGACTCAATTTTCACAATGTTGCAGAGTCAGAGTTTTACGCAATGCCCTTGGAGCAATTGCCGGAGCTTGGATTGCAATTTGACTATATCAATTGTGATGAGGTTTTGTATCTGATTCCTGATCCAATGGCGGGATTGGCAGCGCTCCGGAAGGTTCTTAAACCTGATGGGATCCTCAGAATCAATTTCCATAGTGCACTGCAACGTCGCACCTATCTTCGTGCCCAAAACTTCTTTAACCTGTTGGGCCTGATGGAAGGGCCCCCCACCGAACAGGATATTGAGATCGTCCGCAGTACGATGAGATGTCTGAATGGAAATGTTCATCTTAAAAATTTTGGCTGGGGCCCAAACTTTGAAAAAGATGATGAGACAATTCTGGCCAACTACTTGTTAAAAGGAGACAAGGGTTGGACAATTCGAGAATTTTTTCAGGCTTTGCAAGACCATGACCTAGAGTTTATCAGTATGGTGAATTGGTGGCAGTGGAACTTGGTGAATTTATTCCAAGATGTGGACGAATTGCCGATCGAAATTGCCATGGGAATTGCTGATAAATCTGTGGAAGAGCAACTTCATTTGTTTGAATTACTGCATCCAGTCCATCGGCTACTAGATTTGTATTGTGGTGTATCAGGGACTCAACCTGAGTTTGTTTCCCCGAGTGAATGGAGTGATACACAATGGATGCAAGCAACCCTCTCCTTGCACCCAGTTCTCAATACTAATGCTTTTCGCGAAAATCTCGTGGATTGCATCCAAAGCATGAGATCATTTCCCATCCGAGATCATCTCCCCATTAACGATCAACCTATCATGATTGATAGTTTAATGGCGACTTGCTTACTTCCCCTAGTCGCAGGATCTACATCAATGGAACAAGTGATCCAGTACTGGTTAAAAATTCGACCTGTTAATCCAGTTACAGGATCCGCTACAAGTCAGCAAGAATCACTGGAACTTGTGAAGCAGCTTTTCTGCCATTTAGAGACATTGGGCTATGTCTTAACTGAACAGCCGTAAAACTCAGCTGTAAACCTACAAGGTGAGTCCCTATCCAGAGCTACTGTGAGCTAGTTGTGTCTGCTAGATCGCATCTGTAAATCAGGCTTGAGTGTACTCTCCATTGCTGATTTCTCAATCAAGCAGATAAAAGAAAATTTTTTTGACCGCTTGTGATCGGAAATGGGAGTCGGTTGGGTAAGTTAAATTCAGGAGATTTGAAGTCCAACAAATCCTGCACCTTAAGGAGAAACTTTCAATGAAGACCGAACTGAAGGCTAAACTGCTGCAACACTTGGCTGGTAAAAAGCGTGAAGGTGGTTTCACCCTGATCGAACTGCTGGTTGTAATCATCATCATTGGTATTCTGGCTGCTATTGCTCTGCCTTCCTTCCTGAACCAAGCAAACAAAGCAAAACAGTCTGAAGCTAAGCAGTATGTGGGTTCTATGAACCGTGCTCAACAAGCTTACTACTTGGAAAAGTCCAACAACTTTGCTCCCCAAGCTGCTTTTGCTGACCTAGGCTTAGGGATTGCGACTCAAACGGTTAACTACAAATACGTGATTGCGGTTGATGGTACCGGTCAGTCTGCTGTAACCAACCAAGCTCAATTGGTGAATACAGCTGCTCCTCTGAAGGCTTACATCGGTGGCGTTTCCGTTGGTACTCAAACGGGTACGGGTGAAGCAACCACATTGGCAACCCTCTGCGAAGCTCAGAAAGCTGGTGTGAACAGTGGTGATCCCGGTACTGCAACCGCAGGCTTTAGTACCACTGCTGCTCCGACATGTCCTGGTGCTTCCTACAGCCCTATCCGATAAATTTTCTTGGATAGCTTGCCTAGATTTTGCTGTCATCATCAGGCAAGTGTTGACTATCTTGTAATAAGTGGGCAGAATTAACTGCTCACTTTGTTTTTTTAAGGTTATTTTTATAGAGTTAGTTGATAAGTATCGTGAGCCAGCAGTGGATATAGCTGCATGTGGCAACGAGTTATACTGCAATTATAATTTTGTTGAGATTATTCAATATCTAATACCAAATCAACTTGTGATTGCAACATATAACAATCCCCCTAAATCCCCGCGCTACGCGCCGCTGCGCTAGAAATAAGGGGGACTTTGAAAGGATTTGGCTGAATTCCCCCCTTAATAAGGGGGCTAGGGGGGAGCGAATCTGTAGCAGTGATAAATCAATTTGGTATAAGTAGCCAGATTAGATAAAGATCTTGCTGTTGGCGATCGCATTGACTTACATCGTATTTGAAATCAGTTATGGAAATGTTTTCTCAGCAGATTGAACAAGGCCAAGCTGCGCTTCAGTTGCAGGAGTACGATCGCGCCATTCAGAGTTTTCAAGCAGCGATCGAACTTGATCCTCAGCAACCGTTTGCTTATTGGTACTTAGGCATTGCGTTTTTGTTGAATGGGCAGGAAGAAGAAGGTCAATTCACTTGGTTAGCCGTATTGTCTGAAGTTGAAGACAATCCTGAAATTGTTCTAGATGAATTGCTTCTTTTGTTAGACAATCAAGCAAACCTTTGTGAACAACAAGGGGCCATACAAAATGCTTGGTTACTTAGAAGGCATGGGTATGAACTGTGTCCGACTACATTAGAGAATCTCCTGCGTCTGATACAACTATCTCTCACGCCAGATCAATCCAAAGCCATTGATTTTGAAGAACTTGAAGGTTGGCTAAATGCCTCCCAAGAACAACTCCAAGCCTTACCACCCAATACCGTTGATGCAGAATTGCTGCTTTCGACCTTGCAATCTTTACTGGCCTACGCGCCAGAAATCCCCCAACTACCATCCTGGATCGTAGCTGTTGCTCCCCAGATTGCCAATCCATTGTTGTTAATGGCTTGCATTTTACCCAAGGCGGTGAATTGGGCCTACGGATTTCGGCAACCTAAGGTGGCAGCCAGTTTAATCCAAGCCTATTTAACGATCGATCCTCAGAATTTAGAAATGCTGGGACACTTGGCTAGCTTTTATCAGGATGCAACAGAATACGATCAGGGCATTCAAATCGCACAGGAACGGTTAGCTCTCTCCACTACCCTACCGGATGTGATCTACTCTAGCCACTTGTTATTGCGCGGTTTGCTGAGTGCAGGGGGGTACTGGGATACCGCTTGTGCCACCATGCAGCAGCATCGAGAATGGCTCTCTTCCATAAAACCGGACTTGGTTTTAGGATTGCATTCTGCTCACACATTACGGTTGATGACGGCGAGCTATTATTTGCCCTATTTTTCGGATACTGCGGAGAACCGTCGCTTACAAAACCAAGTTGTCCAGGCTTGTCAAGACAATATTCAACATTATAGTCAAGCCGCCGTTCAACGTTACCAGCAGCGGCACCGCCAAAAACAAGCTTCCCATGCTAGCCCTGCTAAACTTCGCATTGGGTATATTTCCCACTGTTTAGTCAAACACTCTGTAGGCTGGTTGGCTCGCTGGTTAATTCAACACCACGATCGCGATCGGTTGACATTGTATGGCTATCTCATGCATCATCGCCCCCAGGATGCATTGCAGGATTGGTATATCAATCAGTTTGAGAAAACATACTTTCTCGATCGAGACTTTGCCGATGATACTACAGCAATGGCAGAGCAAATTTATCAAGATGAAATTGATATTTTGATTGATTTGGATAGTATTACCTTGGATGTAACCTGCGAAATCTTAGCCATGAAGCCTGCACCCATTCAAGTAAGCTGGTTGGGTTGGGATGCGATCGGGATGTCTGCGATCGACTACTTTATTGTCGATCCCTATGTTCTTCCGGAACAGGCACAAAGCTATTACACTGAAAAACTCTGGCGTTTACCCGAAACCTATATTGCAGTAGATGGGTTTGAAGTGGGTGTGCCAACGCTGCGGCGATCGGATTTAGCACTTCCAGAGGATGCAGTGGTTTATCTCACTGCACAACGGGGATATAAACGCCATCGTGAGACAGCTAAACTGCAAATGCAAGTGATTCATGCTGTTCCTAATAGTTATCTCCTGATTAAGGGCTTTGCAGATAATCAATCAATCCAGCAGTTTTTCTATGAAATTGCAGATGAAGTAGGAGTTCCCCGTGATCGACTACGTTTTCTTTCTGGTACACCTTCAGAAGCAGTTCACCGAGCTAACTTACGGATTGCAGATGTGGTATTAGATACCTATCCCTATAATGGTGCGACGACAACTTTAGAAACGCTATGGATGGAAGTCCCGATCGTGACTTGGGTAGGTAAACAATTTGCTGCCCGCAATAGCTACACCATGATGATGAATGCAGGCATTACCGAGGGAATTGCTTGGAGTGCTGAGGAATATGTGGAATGGGGAATCAAGTTAGGAACTGATTTAGATCTGAGAAAGCAGGTTGTTTGGAAATTGCATCAATCTAAACAATTCTCTCCCCTGTGGAATGGTAAACAGTTTACCCAGGAAATAGAAAAAGCCTTGATTTCTATGTGGAAGCAGTTTACAAGTCAAACCTAAAACAGATAGAAGCTCTTCAAAATAGGGCTAGCATGTTTTCTACACACTAGCCCTCAGGTTACTGGGGACTCCTTCTGATTTCGACTAGCGAGTTTGCTGCATTGGAATGTTCTCGACCAGTAGCGGATTATTTAGGGGATTATGCGATGCAATGAACCCTGCTCGAATCCACTGCTGATGGGAATAGTCTAACGTCCAATCGATCGGAAATTCCTCATGACTGGGTTGGGTTGTAGGTAAGTAAACAAAAGGAAAATGTTGCTTGAGTTGTTGATAAATCCACGATCGGGTAGGCCGACAGCCCAAGCCATGAATGCTTTGAGTTTTGCTAGCTACCAGTTCTTCGCAGGGATTCAGTTGCGCATCCGTGCCTGTTGAAACCGCCGTTTCCAGTAGCAATAAATTACCGCAATGTTTGGCCATAAAGTTCAGGGCAGTGACAGGATCTTGTAAGTGATACAACAATCCATAGCAATACACGACATCGAAGGTACGATCGAACTCTAAATCGGGATAATCGCAATCCAAAAGATAGGATTGTAATTGGGGGAAGCGTTGTTTCAGAATTTCAAAGTTATCAGCCCGACCTTCAGTCGTCACCACATCGCAACCCCGGTCAAGAAAGAAATGGGTGTGATCACCAATGCCAGCACCGACTTCCAGCACTGATCGACCTTGCAAAGGGAGTCCCAAGCTTGCCAAATGTTCTAATCGTCGTTGGTTATGGCGCAAATAATGGTCAGTTTAAAAGAACTGGATTGGAGAGGCATGGAGAGTGGCATTTAAAGCTTAGATCAAATTATTCACAATAGAAACGGGGAGCGGTTGACGAAGATAGGGCTGAATCTTCTGAACTACGGGCAAGTTTTCTAAGCCTTGTTTCAATAGATCTGGTACTTGAGCCAAACTTTGCACGATCGCGTCGGCTAAGTTATAGGCTAGAGCTTGCTGCCCAAAGGTAAGCGTTAAATGTTCAAGTAACTCTAGGGCATAATCGGTAAATTCCAGCGCATCCGCAATGCAGGCGAGCTTGAAAATCGCATCTGGAGTTTTGAAAGTATCTGGGGTGCTTGCTTGCAAAGGATCGCGTAAATAAATGGCATCCGACCACAACAATTGCCCCGGACGATTCGTAGAATGCAATGGTGAACGCTGTTCACGACATAGTGGAGATAAGTCAAACAATGTAAATCCCTGCTGCCGCAGAAAGGTATCGGTTTCAGCAAACAGGGGTTCACCTCGATAAATCGGCGAGAATTCTACTTCCGTTTGGATGGCAAAGACCGATCGTTGAAGTAATGCTTGTGCCCCTTGGAGGACTTGGAGATTTGCACCTTGGACATCCACTTGCAGGAAATCCACATCTTCGATCGCCTCATCCTGGCAAAATTGATCCAGTGTCGTGGTTTCAATTTCCACTGTAGAGGCAAGGCCCACTAAGTCTGGAAAGCGCGGAAATCGATGAATAAACTCCTCATTGGGAGGATAAAGTGAACTACACATGGGATTTTTAGTAATGTGTAGTGTTGCCTTCCCGACTTCCTTTGCAATCGCGATCGGAATATGAAATTCATTCCAATCATGGCCTTGAGCTTCAAATTCCGCATTAGCCGCTTCACAAGCTTCCGGGTCGGCATCAAAACCAATAATCGTTAAATTTGGTGCAAACACTCCCCAGTTTTGGCTGCCATAATCATCAGCAGTGGTAATTTTGCGAGACCCCACATTAACCAACATCATGGAGATTTCATCTAGATAACCAAGTTGTTTGAGGATAGGTAAGAAAAAAGCCATAGGAATTACAATAGAACTTGTACAAATTAATGGTCTAATGATTACGATCGAGTAGGCTAGTTGACAAGTCGATTAACTGATTACGGAAAAACTAGCTAGGAACTGCAATAACATTTAAGCAGTCATCTAACGATTCTGTTGCATCCAAAGGAATCAATTGTTTGAGAAAGGGTTGATAGCGGAAAAGCTGGTACCCGTTATCCTGCAAAAACTGCGCTACGGTTAAATTACTGCCCTTACTCCCTGCAATATTTTCGTACAGAATGGTAGGTTTGAATTCCTTCAGCAAGCGATCGCTGCCCATCAACACCTGTAACTCATGGCCTTCCGCATCAATTTTGAGGAAATCCACTCGCGTTAGGCGATGATGGTCAATCAGACTATCTAAGGTGAAACAGGGGACGGCTTCGTAGCTGCCTTCTGGAAGATCAACATCCTCTGCACAAACTTCGTTGAGCTCACTGCTGCTCTGGAGTGCTAATTTCAGCATACCTTCATGATCGCTAGCAGCCCCCCGACAAATAGTAACCTGGGAAAGCTGATTAATTTCGCAGGTTTGTACCATTGCAGCGATGCATTTAGAAAAAGGTTCGATCGCTAGCACCTGACCCTGGGCACCCACCTGTTGCGCCGCACTGAAGGTATAAATGCCCACATTGGCACCGACATCGAGAACGGTCATCCCCGGTTGAATTCGATCGCGCCAAAATTCCATTTCTGCCTCAAACCAATCCCCTGCCCCCAGCAGCACACCAGTAACTAAGCTTTGAAAACTGGCATCAATCACAAAGTGCAGCTGATCAAAGGGACAGTGGGTAATGGTGCTATCTAAGGGCAAGTTGGCCCAGGGTGCTCGAATGGCTTGGCCACGGTGTTGGTAGAATTCCGCCAAGGTTAAGTCACCTAGGCCGCGATAGGCTAAGCACAAGCTCTGCAAAATTTCGGGTTGCTGGGGTTGCAAATCGATCGCCCGTTGCAGATTCAATAAACCTTCCCATTGTCCACTCATCAACCGAGCCAATCCTTGCTTTAGTTGCAAAGCAACGGACTGGGGAAATAGGGTTTCCGCGATCGTGAGAAACCGTTGCCCCAAGGGATTATAGAAAATTGAATTGCAATGCACTAATGCTGCTGCACTCAGACGTTGTGCCTGTCCATCCCCATTGGCAGAGGTCAGAATCGTTTCTAGGAAGCGATGGCGGTGTTCAAATTCAGTCGGCAAATAAACCAGCCCTAAAGGCGCAGAACGACCAATTTCAGAATTGCTAATCACACCTGAAAATGCAAGTTGACGAGCCTCTGCACTGTTGCCGATTAATCCTTGGGCGATCGCGAAATGGATGGCGCAGAGCGGATGCTGTCCCTGGGCGGCTTGGAGCGCCTCGATCGCCGTTTCAAAGTAGACCGATCGTAGTTCTGAATTATCCGCCTGTTCCGCTTCGATCAACGCAATGACAGCAATGTTATTTAAATCTAACGCCGTTTGCGGATTGTCCCAATCTGTCTGGGCTAAGCCTGTGTAGAGTTGCAATTGGAGATCAGAGTCTAAGGGAATTTCTAGACGCTCTAGGTATTGGAGATAGGTGCGAGCGGTCGCAGGGAGTTCGGAAAGTTGGGGATGCATGACAGAAAGGGGCACTCTGAAAATGGAACTTCAAACTAGATATTCAACTATTCACGGGACAGCATAACCGCCTAGTCAAAGTATGCCTTTTGTGGGTGGGAAAATGAACATTCTCAGTCAAATCATCATTTAGCGGGGAGTGCTTCCTTCGACAGGTGAGGTTTACCTAGGAGTTGGATAGACCTCTTCAATCAATTTCATTTGCAATGGCTCAAGTAGCGTGTCTAGTGGTGGATCATAGAATGTTCGTGGAAATACATCGGGCATCAATACGGTCGTGGCAATGTTATCCGATGGAGTAAGAAAGTCGCTGGGCAGGGGGCCGTCAATATGCCGACTGAGCACGCCAAAACCGACCCGCGATCGCCGAAGGGGATTGGCGGGAGCGTTGAGCTTAATCCACTGGTCAAAGGACGCCGATCGTTCCATAGAAGCTTGCAATTGCTCCATCATGCCGGGTGGAGGCACATCTGAAAGGCTATTGACCCAGGCAGCAGTGAGTTGTTTAGGGCGTTGGTTAGGCTGTGTCCAAGCAGAGAGCGTCGCGGATAAGGTGGGTGACAGTTCTGCTTTCAAGGTATCACTGAGGGCCTGATTGTTAGCAAGGTCGATCGCCGCTTGTAATGGTTTATAGTTGCTGGCTTGGGCGTCTTCCTTGGCTCCGGTTAAATTACCCATCCACCAGCGCACTCGACTGCGATAGAACCGTAGTGATTGAATCAGTGTTTCATTTTGTGCTTGACTCAAGAAATCAGTCAGAATGCCCTCCGATCGTTTCAGGACTTGGTCAAATAAGGGTTTTTGTTTAGCATCACGCCAGAGGGGACTGGTCATAAAGTTAGGGTCGCGGATGATTTCTAGGGCGATCGCCTCGATCGCGCGATCCAGTTGATTGTCGTAGAGCAAACTCAGGCCCAAACCATAGAGTACACCGCGCTTTGCAGGCAGCAGCTTCGCAGCTTGGACAAATTCCTGGGCCGCAGCTTTGGGCTCACGGTTGAGTAAGAGCCACCCTAAATTGCTATGGCCAAATTCCTGGGAAGATGTAATTTGATTGGCCTTGCGGAAAGTGGCGATCGCTTGCTCTAGTAACTGCGGATTGGAGGTTTTCAGCCCAACATCCCCTAGATTCCAAGCTAGTTGGTAAGCATAGTAAGGCTCCCAGGGAGCGACTTTAGTGGCATCGGTGAGGGATTGCACGAAGCGATCGAAAAATGCTTGTTTCTCCTCTGGGGTTTTGCTGGATTCCACCTGCTGTAGGGCATTGAACCCCTGGCTAGACAAGAACCAACCATGGTAAATCGGCCAGAGAGAAGCAATCACGAGTAGTAATGCACTAATAGTTCCGATCAGGATCATCGTGGAAAGGCCATATTGACGATACGATCGACCATTAGATAATTCACTCGCTTGATCATGGCTAAGTAATTCGTCAGAATGACCACGGTAACTACTAATGATTACAGAAAGAATTACAACGATCGTGCCGCTGATGCACAGATTATCTAATTGGTAGTCACTTAAACCTTGTAACGTATAGACAAACAGACTCGCGAATAGGCAGTAGATTAAGGAGGAATGCCGATGGCGATCGCGCCACCACAGAAAAGCTAACCACCCGATCGCCCCCACCCCAAGCAGCATTCCGGGTAGACCCAACTCTGCCCACAGCTGTACTGGAGTACTATGCAACTGAAAAGCCCATTCTGCCTCTTGGCCCGCCCAGTGGGGTCGATATTGTTGGTACAGTAACGGCACCGATCCCAAGCCTTGGCCTGTAAGGGGACGGCTCAGTCCCATATTCCATCCCGTAATCATCGTAATCAGCCGATAGCCAAATTCTCCCGGTACGTAGCCTCCTTGAATAGCGCGAAAAATGCCCTGGAGACGACCTGTACTGACCACTAATGCCAAAATCAAGCCAGCAATCCCTAACCCATAGACAACGCAGTTTTTAGGCAGGGATATTTGAGAGGTACGATCGGGACGGTCTATCCTTGTGCCTGTGTGTTCTTGATCTGGGGGCAGAGGATTGAATTGCTGCTGCGCCTCTGGAAACTTTTGGCTGGCTAGGCGTGCAATCCCTACGATAATGAGAACTACGACCATCGTGAGTAACGCACTACGGGATGCAGTGGTATAGAGATCTACGACACCCAACCCCACACCAATCCACCACAGCCATTGACGCGTTCCCTTGCTTTCTAGTCCTAGTCCAATCAGTAATGGAATCGCTAGGAGTAAATAACCAGCAACATAGTTTTGATGGCCGATCGGTGCCCAGTTCCGATTTTCCAGCACCGCTAAACTAAAGGGAATTGAAACCCCTGTCGTTTGCTGGAGCGCTTGCAGCCGTTGTAACGTAGGCAACCAGGTTTGGCTAGCCCATAACCCCAAACTCGTGGCAATAAACCCCAAACTTAAATAGCCTTGCCATTGCAGTAGCTGTATCCTTCGGCTTGTCGTTGTGAGCCATTGGTTCAGGGCGTAGAGCGTCGCAATTAAACACAGGGCTGCGGCTCCGTACCAGCGCGCTTGGGTGGGAAACACTGCGGTGATGGATGACAGGACGATCGTCACGATCGTCGCGATCGCGAGCCCATCCCACCCGCGCCCAAGGGGAATCCAGCGCCGAGTTTGCAACACCTGCCCCAATAGCCACAGCACCGGACACAGCAGCGCCACCTGCCAAATAAACACCCAAGGCCAAGACACCACTAACGTACTACTATCCGGTAGCAGGGTGAACAGCGCATAGAGTGCCGCAGTCAACAGCGCCAAGAGCGGACGAGAGGCTGGAGTTGGAGCCGAGGCCGAATGGGATGCGGAAGAATCAGGCATAGAAGATTCGGGCATGGGGGATTCGGGCATGGAGATTACCTGACAGAGCAGTAGCAGCAGATTAATATCCGCCTTGTAATATGTGTTTTTTAATATGCGCCCTTTCCAAAAAGCACAATTTTGACGGTTTGGAGCAAAATTTCTAAATCTAAATTGAGGGACCAGTGATCGATGTAATACAAATCCAGACGAGCGGCATCGCTAAATTCATCAATGTCCGATCGCCCGGAGATTTGCCACAGACCCGTCATTCCCGGCAGCACTTGGTGGCGGATGTGGTGCCATTCATCAAACCGTTCCACATCCCGCAGGGGTAAGGGACGGGGGCCAACCAAGCTCATTTGCCCCCACAGGACGTTAAACAGTTGTGGCAACTCATCCAAACTGGTACGGCGTAAAAAATGACCGATCGGCGTCACCCGAGGATCATCTTTGAGTTTAAACATAATGCCGTCTTGGCTCTGGTTCTGAGTTTCTAATGCGGCTTGCAGTTGGGCTGCATTGCGATACATCGTGCGAAATTTCCAAATCCGGAAGGGTTTGCCATGCAGGCCAATGCGTTCCTGCCGGAAGAAAATGCTGCCGGGGGAGTCAAGTTTTAGCGCGATCGCGATCGTCAGCAACAACGGTGATAGGAACACCAACCCCAGCAAGGCCCCCGCCATATCCGTTGCCCGCTTAACCCGATAGTCCCAGCCCGTTAGCAAGGGCGGTTCGAGGCGCAGGGTGGGGACTCCCGCGAAAATTTCGGGAATGCCACGACGGTGCAACGTTTCCAGACTGGAGGGCAGTAACCGTAGAGCAATGCCCGATCGCCGCAACTGCCAATAAAGCTGGGAGGCTAATTCCGTTTGCGGCAAACTTTCCGCCAGTACTTCCTGGGCACCGGAGGCCAGGATCGATCGGGTAATGGCCTGACTGGTAGCCATGGAGGACAGCGCTGCTCCTACAATGCGGTAGCGCGGTTGTCGTCGGAGCACCCGTGCCAGTTTAGGCAACCGAGCGGCGGGGGCAATCAGGAAGATGCGGGTGGGAGCTTGCAGCCGTTCCAAGGCTTGCAAAATCAAGCTAGAGAGGAGCCGAAAACTTACAACGAGGATGATGCTGCTGACCCAGGCGGTCATGACTAACGATCTCGGGGGGGCCAACTTAGGATCATAGAAATATTGACTGACCAAGGAGAGTAAATAAACCAAGCTGACCAATTGGCCCGATCGCACATAGTCCCGTGCCCGTGCTGTGGCTTGGTAAAGTCCTCCCCAGGCAAATACGCCCAGAGTGATCCCCGCGAAGGCCCAAAACAGTCCCGGTAAGCCCACCCAAGTTCCCCAATCCAACTGCGGCGGTAAGGGCGAGTAAAACTGATTCAGGAAAACAGCAATCCCCCAGGAAATGGCCAGCGCGACAATATCGCCCAATAACCATGTCAATACCCGTCCCCAGCGCCAATAACGCAGGGGTTGAGGCAATTGTTTTGTGGGGGCACGGAGATCTTGGGGCACTTCAAGGTTGATCGATGGGCGATCGGGTAGATTCGTCATGCCGCGATACAGCATCCTGAAATATCCGGAAAAATGGCGAAAGGAAACAAACAGGAAGTTATCCTAGGTCGTAAAACTAACCTGGTTTACCGACTGGTCTAGTTTGCAGACTGGCCGGGATGCCAAACGGGGCAGAAAACTGAGCAGAAATGCTCCTAGGAAACACTTAAGAGTATTCCGCAGTTAACTCTCAAAACGATCAGTTAAACTTTTTGCTCGGATCCTTAAAATTCTGCAAGGACAACGGGCAAACCCAAAGGTTCTTAGCGATCTTGTCCATTAGCTTTCAAATCGCTATTGTGGGGAAAAGTGTGGGAAAGGCGAGTTCATGAGCACAGCACGAACGATCGAAATTTTGCCAGATTTAGCCGAGGTGGTCACCCGATCGCGGGATTTGATCGTGGAACGATTGCAGCAGGCGATCTCCGAACGGGGTATCGCCACGATCGCCCTTTCCGGAGGCAGCACGCCCAAACCACTATACGAGCAACTAGCAACAGAATCGCTACCTTGGGAGCAAATCCACCTATTTTGGGGGGATGAGCGCTATGTGCCCTATGACCATCCCGATAGCAACTATCGCATGGTCAAACAAGCTTGGATCGATCGCGTCCCGTTGCCGTCGGAAAATATTCATCCCATGCCCACCCAGCTTGCGGATCCTGTGGATGCGGCAATTCAGCATGAAGCGGATTTACGAATTTTTTTTAAAACTCGATTTGCAAATGCCAAGCCTGCGGAATGGCCTGCTTTAGATGTGATTCTATTAGGCATGGGGGATGATGCCCACACAGCATCATTATTTCCTGGAACGACTGCACTCCAGGTTCACGATCGGTGGATTACCGTAGGGGAAAAGTCAGGACAACCCCGACTTACCTTTACCGTTCCGATGATCAACGCGGCCCGCAGTGTGATTTTCATGCTGGCGGGGGCGAATAAACAAGCCGCATTGCAGCAAGTCTTTGCCGCGCAAGCAGATGACTTAATGTATCCCTCTCGGTTAATTCAGCCCCAGGGAGAACTCTGGTGGGTCATGGATCAAGCGGCAGCGGTTGGCTTGCCGGAAGGCATCTCCCTCACTTAAAGGAATCTCTGGAAGACAGTCGATCGCTTAAGATCTATCCTCGGCTTGAATCAGATCAACGCTTTGGCTTCCAGGATCTAAATTTTTATTCCAATTTTGACAATTTCTCGATCGCGCTCGTTCGCTTTCTCTCTCATCAGAATTCTTCTGTCCTGGTTTGATCATGATTAGTTGTCCCAATTGCAATCACCAAAACCCTGCTGGGGCCGTGCAATGCGAGTCTTGCTTTACGCCCTTACCTGCCCTCTCCGCTTGTCCCAACTGTGGTGCATCGATTCAATCGGATGCCAGTTTTTGCGGCCAGTGTGGATTTAATTTGCAGACGATCGCGACAGCCAGTTCCTCCGCAGGCTCTGTGCCACCACCGCCGCCCCTAGACCCAGAAGCCCTCTCTGCTGCGTTTCCTGATCTCATTCCACCGGATCCCATCATTATTCCAGATCCGATCGTGGCGGTGCCGCCGCCCCCCATTCCAGCGGCAACATCACCAGCACCCAGCGCCCCTGAACCTGCTCCAGCAGCCCCGGCTCCGTCGGCAAACACGCCAGCAGCCAATCCTCCTGTTGAAGTTCGGCCCACGCTCAACCTTTCCCAAGGTCGCGTGCCGGAGGGGCATACCCAGCTACAGATGCAAACCGCTAAGTTGCTGCATGTGCAAACCAATGTGGTGATTGAGTTGCCCCAGAGCGTCCCCGTGGTTCATATTGGCAAGCCCAACGATCGGATTCCGCCGGATATTGATGTATCTGGATTTCCTAACTCCGAAATTGTTTCTCGGATCCATGCAGATATTCGCGTGGAGGGGGATGTGTACTTTGTGGAGGATGTGGGCAGTTCCAACGGAACCTACGTGAACAACTCTCCATTGCCTGTGGGCAGCCGGTATCGGCTTCGTCCGGGCGATCGCATTTCGTTGGGCAAAGGGGATAAGGTAACGTTTTTGTTTCAACTGGCTTAGTCCCGCAATTTCCTAGGGCCGAGTTTTCTGGCTCTGGATTGTCTGACCTTGAGGCCAGGGTTTTTAGGAGGGGCTCTGGCTCATCTAATCTGGTGCTTGCTCAATCTGTTAGTGCAGATTTTGATTGGGAAATTGACGGACTCTTCGGTTCGTAGACCAAACAGCTAGGTTAGGATAGGTGGGCAAGTATGTTTTCTATGCAAACTATATAGTTAGTTCACTTTCGTTTACTAATATTTCATTCACAACCTATATTTGAGATTCTTTGAGTAATTTGGGTTTCAATGGGTCGAAGATCGGGAATAATGCCTTCAGAAAGCAAAATTCGTGATATTTAATTCGATATTTGTTCTTCAGTCGTGTTTCGCTGACATAATCGTGTGATTACTTTGACTCTGCTGCATCCAGTGCAATCAACCCCAGTCCAAAGCTGGTCGTTTGAGCACGAGTCCGTTATCCGGGTCGGTCGATCGACGGATAACCAGGTAATTTTGTATAGCGCCGTGGTTTCGCGCCACCACGTAGAGTTACGCTGCACCAATGGACAGTGGGAAATTGTCAGTCTGGGAGCCAATGGTACCTATGTTGACGGAAAGCGAGTGGTTCGGGTACCCGTGCAGCATGGCATGGTCTTTCGTCTAGCACGATCGGGGCCCAATCTTCAGGTACAAATTCTCCCCGCTGCTAAAACTGTTGTGGCCCATCCAACCGGGTCAGACACGCGCTCGATCGTGCCGCCGCCACCGCCGCCCCTGCGCCCCATCGCACCTCTGCGATCGAAGGACGGGTCTGATCATCCGATGGAGCAGAGTGCTGCGGATCAGTTTACCCGACTGGTTGATGACGAAGAGGAGACGACTGCGTCCCTGACGGAGGATGGGGATGCAAAAGCTGAAGCAACCTCGGGTGATCAGTCGGTCAGTGATGAGCAACTTTTTGACTTAACCACAGGACAGCCCATCAAGGTGCTGCAAACGATCGGTGCCTACCAAGTGCTTAAGGAACTCGGTCGAGGTGATACTGGAATAACCTACCTGGGTTGGTGCAATGGCCAAACAGTTGTTCTAAAGACTCTGAATGCTGAATGGCTTGCTCAGCCGGAGGCTCTGAAGCAGTTTGAGCACCAGTCGCAGATTCTGCGGGGGCTGAATCATCCCGGCATTCCGCGAGAGTTGGCATGGTTAACCTGCGATCGTCAACCCTATCGCGTGATGGAAATGATCTATGGTCAGTCTCTGGCGGATCAGGTGGCGCAGCAAGGGCCTTTACCAACAGCAGAAGCAATTGCCTATGCTTTGGAAGTCTGCGACATTCTGGATTATTTGCACTCGCAGCCGGAACCAGTAATACATGGCGATATTCAGCCGAAGCATTTAATCCGACGATCGGTGCTGCGATCGGGGCAATCCATCACGTTGATTGACTGGGGAACAGTACGGCCTTTGGGGTGGCAACCCGATCGTTATTTTAGTGGCATTGGTTACATGGCTCCAGACTTTCAAGAGAAGCAGATTTCGCCGTTGAGTGATCTCTATGCGTTGGGAACCACCTTGGCATTTCTGTTATCTGGAACCGATCCGAGCCAGTTTTATAGCCACGCAGAAAAAGGTTACCGCTTCTATCCTGAAGAGTTGTCAGGCTTGAGTGCGGAGATGGTGAATGTAATTCGTAAGTTAACTGAGCCGAGTCCTCAAGATCGCTATCAATCCGTTCGTGAGGTTGCTCAAGCCCTACGGCAAATTATTTAGTTGTATTGAGTTATATTTAGTTAACTATATTTAGTCATCAATCAATCAATGCGTCGATCGCTTGCCCTTAGGGCCACTCCTCGGTAGGGTATTGAGGTTGTGTTTACGATCGTGGGTTTGCGATCGAATGGGTTGCCGATGAAAATTGCCACTTGGAATGTGAATTCAATTCGCACACGTCTTGCCCATGTGACTCAGTGGTTAGAAACCAGTGGAGTGGATCTCCTTTGTGTGCAGGAAACCAAAGTGGTGGATGAATCCTTTCCCCATGGGCCGTTTCAGGAGATGGGGTATCAGACTTACATTTACGGGCAGAAAAGTTATAACGGTGTGGCACTCATTGCTAAATCTCCGATCGAAGATGTGCGTTTAGGATTCTCCGGGGTGTTATCGGCAGATCTGGTGGGAGATTTGGATGATCAAAAACGGGTGATTAGTGCTGTGATTAACGGTGTGCGTGTGGTTAATCTCTATGTGCCCAATGGATCAGCGATCGGGAGTGAGAAATATGAATATAAACTCCGTTGGTTGAAGCTACTGAAACAGTACTTAGAAACCTTATTGCAAACAGATTCCAATCTTTTAGTGTGCGGTGATTTCAATATTGCTCTCGAAGATATTGACATTCATGATCCTAAAAAGCGTGAAACCCATATTATGTCTTCAGATACGGAACGGGAAGCACTGCAATCGGTACTTTCGATCGGCCTTCAGGATGTGTTCCGCAAATTCACGACAGACGGGGGGCATTTCAGTTGGTGGGATTACCGGGCAGCTTCGTTCCGGCGGAATGCAGGTTGGCGCATCGATCACCACTATGTGACAGCGGATTTATACGATCGAGCAATTAGTTGCACGATCGACAAAGCGCCCCGTGAATTGGAGCAACCGAGCGATCACACTCCGGTGATTGTGGAGTTTTAAAAAAGATGAGGTGGGGCTTTTAATGGAAGAACAAAAGCCCTAGCCCGATCGCAACTAGTGCTCCAATTAAGGTATTAATGACGTTAACTAATTCGTTGGTTAACCAGGGTAATTGTGTTTGCAAAGTTGCTCCAATAACACTCTCTAGATTAGTTGCAATAAATGCAGCGACGACGCAGATTGCAATCCCGATCGGGTACTGATGCGGCACTAAGCCTAAGCCCCAACCCACGAGGGCAATAACCAAAGAAGCGACAATTCCCGCGATCGTGCCTTCTAGACTCACTGCGCCTTCAGTGCCTCGGGGAACAGGTTTTAGCGTAGTGATCAGGAATGTACTTTTGCCATAGGCTTTGCCAATTTCGCTGGCGCAGGTGTCGGACAGCTTGGTGGCCATGCTGGCGGTGTAGGCGAGCAGGAGGAGGGGGGGCAGCGAAGTCGCCCAGGCAGGTAACTGGCCGAATTGCATCAGTTCTCGGTAGTTCCAGACCTTCAGCATCCAAAAGGCGATCGCGCAGATTGTTGCAACTAACGCTGAACCCCAAACATTTTCCGGCCCTCTAGCCCCCGATCGTTTTTCCGCAATGCCCGCTGCTTCCTTTTCTGCCATGCCGATGCGGGTAACTGCCGATCCCAGTAGGAAATACACCATCATCAGCGTATAGCCCTGCCAACCTAAACAGCCATAGAGCAATACGCCCAGCACCCAAGCATGAACAATGCCTTCTGGGGTGAGTAACTTTTTGGGGGAGAGGTAGGCGGGAATTAGCAGCGCAAAGTTGATTGCGATGCCCGTCAGCCAAGGGTTGAGTAAAAAGTTAGGCATGGAAGGCAGAATCTCAATAACTCACAATTTTCACAGTTGAATTGAAAATCTCAGCACATGCGCCATCAGAGGCAAAAAACACTCAAATCCCTATTTGCCGCACCAGAGATGAACAGCATCAGGATTGATTTCTGAACGCAACTGCATCCATTCATCAATCAGATAATCCTCCGGAATCGCATCATGCTGCTCATCCTTCAGTACAGCTAGGACATGAACCCCAGTTTTATAGCTAACATGACGGATTTCCGGTGTATAGCCTAATCGTTGTAAGGTTGTTATGACAGCACCACTATCACCGGAAGTCGTCAAGTCCACTAGCAAAATTGTTTGTCCCTTCTTCGCACCCGGTTTAACACAGTTCAAAACAGCCATTACTCTTTCTCCTTGTAGTTACAGTCGTATCGCTGGGGACGATCCTCAATCTTGCGAGGTTCAGTAACCGATTCAAGCTCCAAATTGTATCGCTCCGCACGTTTTTGGCATTCTGTTTGAGCTTCGGCTGGACTATTAGCCACAATCGGTTCACTCCAACGTTCTGGCTCTTTTTCCGGATCTCGCACCATAATGAAGTTGCTCCTTAAGTTGTGATCTCAACTTTTTGGGGAAGTCGTCTCAGTGGAGTGTTGAGAGCACTTAACTGAGGCGCATTTGGTATATCAGCACTATACTTTATATATTTGCTAGATACACGCTATCTTATGGAAGCTTTAGCAAGTTCAGTGGTAATAAAAGCCTGCTATGCCAAACGTCATCCATACCAGATTGCAATTCCCCTCAACCACAAACTATGGATTCTATGGCGCTGCATTCTACTGTGTTTCATGTTGCTTTCCCAGTTAGCAATATTCCCGAGACTAAAGCCTTTTACGTCGATGGGCTGGGCTGTGGGTTAGGGCGGGAAAATCGCCATTGTGTGATTTTGAATCTGGGGGGAAATCAACTGGTAGCCCATATGACCCAGGAGCCGCTGTTACCCCAAAAGGCGATCTATCCTCGCCACTTTGGCTTAATTTTTTCTAATGAAGCGGATTGGCAAGCGTTACTCGATCGCGCGATCGCCCAAGGCTTAAGGTTTCGCGAGACGGCCAAGCGGCGCTTTCCGGGACTACCGCTGGAACATGTGACGTTTTTCTTAGAAGACCCGTTTTATAACGTGCTGGAATTTAAATACTACGTTCACCCAGAGGCGATTTTTGGCAGCCAGGACTACGAGCAAATTGGCGATCGGGATGTGGTGTCGGGTTCAGTTTGAGGATTCGCTTGCGGCGATCGCAGATCTTCCTGCAACGCTTGGCGAACGGCGGTGATAACTCGATCGTCACTCACCATCCAGGCATGGGTCAAAACAGGGATTGCAATATTCTGCGCGATCGGCAAGACGGAGCTTTGCGCAGGGACAATCATGGCATCAAAAGGCGTCCAGATAGAGGTGACATTAAGAGGCTCCAATTGCTGAATCTGCTCATTTAATCCATTGAGGAACGTGCTATTGGGTCGCATTTGAATTGAACCAGGGCGTAGGCTACCGTAGGCGATTAGAGTCCCTTGGTGGGGCGAGGCGATCGTCACAAGCCGTTGTACGCGCACTAAGCCACCTAGCCGTTGCAGGTAATAGCGACTGACAATGCCTCCCATGCTAAAGCCGACGAGATCGAAGGGGCGATCGTCGGGTAGGTTCGCGGCTACAAAGGTCTGCAACTGTTGCGCCAGTTCTTCGAGAGAAGCGTCACCATTGCAGGGAATTAAATCCAAACTGTAAACCGTCCAGCCCAGTTTTTGGAGGCTGGTAGTCATTTTATTGAAAACGCTACAGGTATCCCACATGCCATGGACTAAGACAACGGGATTACGATCGGTGGGGGTGGGGCGTTGTTCGATCGGGGATTGCTCAGCGGGAAAGGGTGCCATGGGTGCTTGGGAGTGAGAGGATTAATCGTGATAGCGATTTAAACTTGTTTTAGTTTAATTGTCCCGTTGTTGCCAACGATCGCGCAGCCGTTGCAGACCAGTTTTGCAAGCGACATAGGCGGGCAGTTGATAATGCTCAACCAAGAGCCAAGCGGCGATCAGGCAATGTAGCCCAAAGGTGACATCGCCCCACAACAGGGGGAACGATCGCCAGGTTAAGCCTTCCAAGGGTGGAAAAATATAGGCGCAGAGCCAAATGAGTTCGGCGGGGAGCAGCAGGAAGAACAGACTCAAAACCCAAACAAGAATAGTCACATCTGCGTTGCGCTGCGAGAGGGGTTGCCAGCGATGGCCTAGCCAGCGCCAGCCCATAGGTTGCAAGCCTCCTTCCAAGCGAATAATCTGCTGTTCTAGGTTGGCGGTGAAGAGTTGCCGACAGAACTCGCAGGAAAAGGCGTCCATCATCACCATCGATCGTAGTTGACCATGGCGGCAGACGGGGCAGAGATAGGAATCTTCTAGAGTTAGGCGGCGGTGCTTGGGGGAAGCTCCAGGCGATCGAAAGGGCCAGAAGGAAGTGGGAAATCGCATCGACAATCAGCCATCCCGTTAATTGGTCATCCCGTTAATTGGTCATCCCGTTGCGGGTTGAGGTATTCAGACTCCATTGTGTCATTCTTTTTGAGAAATTACATGATTCTTAGGAGACTGGCGGTTGAAACTGGGCCTAGCCCATAATGTCATATTGTAAGGTTAGTTATCTAGCAAGAAGGCTGGTGATCTTGCTAGGTTTACCTAAGTTGAACAATCCTTATGTAAACTCTACCTCAAACTATCCCACAACTGATCATTCATAGTTGATCATCAATCGCGCTAGAGTGAGTCACTATTAATGCTAACAACTACGTTTAATCTTAAAATTAAAATTAATTTCCTCAATCTTTCAGAAGCAAAATAGTTTCGTGATTGCCAACCAGAATACAGAGAAGTCATTATGAAATTATGTTACAAGTGAAAACACGAATGAAATCATTGTTCAGTTTTATCCAGAGACAGGAAGTTACCATAACAAACCTTTCAGATTTACAAGCAAACCCAATTAAACCCCTCTGTGATACCTGGCGTTGGCATCAAGAATTAGGAGGATGGATAATTTCTCTAGTTTTTGACGAAGGCGATGCTGCTGTCATGAATTGCTTTCAAGGATGGGAAAAATCTCGGATGATTCAGGCTGTTCAGAGCTTTCATCAGCAATTTCCAGAGGCTCAAAACCTGATTAACCAATGGTTTGTGAGTCAACTTAAGAAGACTTTGAACAGTTTTGATCAATGGATGCGTGTTTGGAAGGTAGAGATCGTGGGGCAAAACTTGTCTTCGGGAAAGAGGGCTGTAAAACTTTGTTTGGAGTGGAATCCCAAACAACAGTATCAAGATTTCATGGCTAAGGTGTTGCAACAGGTTCAAACCTATTCAGGTGCCGTTTCAGTCATTACGATTTATACAGATATGTTGGTTTATACCCGAACTGAAGACTCTCCTCATCAAGTAGTGCATGGATGGATTAGAGGATATGCAAAATTCAGAATTTCACCGCTTGAAAAGTATAGAGTTTTGCATATCTATTGCACTTTATTTTGTCGAAATTCTCCCGAGTTAGAGGATAATCAAGAACTCTTTCACTTGAATCAACCTATTTTGTCTGAGTCCCTCAAAGCCTGGGAGCAGGAGTTTGGTGAAATTAATGCAGATGATGGATTGTATGGGATGTATCGCCATGGCTTTCTGCCTTGGCCGGAAAATTTATGTGAAAATTAACCCAAGGAGTTGGAACTTTCCATAGAAAAAGATGTTTGTATTTGTGATAAGGCAGGGATCGGGACTTGGAAGCAAATATATAATGATTAGCATACAAGCTATAGTTTCAACACTGAAATGATTGAATTTTCTCAGTATAATCAATCGACGTATTCAAAGACATAGGTATTCCAAAAATACAACGGTTAAGTAATTACTAGTGAGGTCTTGAAAAACCATGATAAAAAACTTCCTTAATTTTCAAGCACGAATAAAATCATTATTCGGTTTACTCCAAAGCCCCGCAACGATTATAAAAGACCTCTCTGATCTGCAAGCCCCGCCCGTAGAGCCGCTGCGTGATACTTGGCGTTGGGATCAAGACGCTGGAGATTGGTTTATTAATCTACCCTTTGACTTTGCAGGAAAGTCAGTTGCTACCATCAATCGTTGGGTGGTAGAAAATCTATCAGTTAGTCTAGAAACTTTTTCAGGATTCCTACGACCGTGGAAAGTTGAAATTAAGACACGCCCCTTAGAAGGGCAGGGGCATTCAACAACAATGTCATTACCAACAACAATGTCATTACAATGGAATCCCAGGCAACCCTATGAAGAGTTTATCCAAACAGTTCTTGATCGGATTCAAACTGCATCAGACCCGATCGGCAACCTAAGGATTGACCTCGATATGTGCACGTATGTACGAACGGCTGATAGTCCTGAATCTCCCCTTCAAGCTTGGGTTCGTGGTTTCGCAAAACTTAACTTCCAACGAGGTTATTCATCGAAAGGTGGCGGGGGGCTGATGCTTTATTTTTACTGCACGCTCTTTTGTCGATTATCTTTGGTTGGGGATCTCAATGATGAACTGTATGAATTAAATCAACCCATCCTTGCTCAAGCCCTTCAGACTTGGAAACAACGGTTAGGCGGAGAAATCGATGTAGAGGCTGGAAGGGCTGGGCTGTATCGTTACGGCTTCCGACCTTGATAAATTTCCTATTATTGACTATTCTGCAATCTTCGCAATTTTCTATTTGACAGGGTGATTTGTCAGTGATTCTCTTTAGCAATCACTTTCTTGATTCTAAAATTGTTTTTCTGATTGTCGGTTGATGAAGTTTTCCACTTTGGAGATGGCCTGTAGTTCATCATAGTCAATCCTTCTATTTTGTTTAAAAAAAGAAAGATTAATATTTTTTGATGCTATACGGTTGACTTGGGAGGAGTTTGTTTGTACGGTAGTTTCTCATAGCGATCGCCATGGACATCCTTCTTTACGCGAGACAGGTTAGTCTGAAGCATGGGGTCGCTGGGTTCCCGAAAATTTAGGCCACTACTCGGGATTGGGCCAACAACCCCAAGTAGCTATTCCCCCTCGCTGAGTAAGCAGCAAGGAGGCTTGTTGAGAATTTTAACATTCGATCGAGCCACTCTTGTTTGTGATGTCAAACGGGGTGGCTCTAAATTTTTGGGCTTTCTTCGCCCTCATCCCCAGCCCTTCTCCCACAAACAGGAGAAGGGGGCAAGATTGTAGCAGGGATGGGATTCACTACAAACAGGAGAAGCTCACAGTATGGCGAAAGGTTCTAGAGATCGAGGCGATCATTCGATCGATCACGATCGCCAATGGATTCGGCTACAGTTATTTGGGACGAAGCAATCTGTTTCGTTAATGATTGATCGATTGCATTCGGCAGGCGTTATGGATCGCGTGTATTGGAGTCAGCCGATGCCTGTACCCGGTGTGGTGGGGGAATGGGTCAGTGTACTGCGCCGCAGTTGGTAGCAGTGGGTCAAGGGTGAGCCCCGATCGACCATGGGCGATTTCGTGATAGGGCATGGTCGATCGACCCTTATCCGCCCTTATCTAGAGGCCAGTCTAGAGACTCATCGCAGCCATAACAACAGTTGTAAGTAAAAGTAGGATGATAAAATGATTCTATAAACCTCAAGACAAAATCGGAATTTGAGATTGTGAAACCGTTCCCAACCCTCAAATTATGCGTGGCCTGAAAGTCCTGATAGAACTGGTTAGTGATTATGGTTGCTGTTCTTTCAACGCGATCGCGCCAACCTATTGGTGAACAGCGGGTAGTTTTTCATCACTTAAATTGGGCTGCCTATCAGCAAATTTTGCAAGCCTTGGGCGATCGACGGTCTGCTCGACTACATTACGGTCTGGGAACGCTGGAAATCACGATGCCGCTGGAAGAACACGAGTTTTATAGTGAACTCATTGGACGGTTTATTTACTTTCTGGTAGCGGAGACAGGTCAAAAAATTAAGACCCTGGGATCGACGACGTTGGTACGGGAAGATCTCGATCGGGGTGCGGAACCGGACAAAGCCTATTACATTCAGAATCAGGCTCTTGTGTCTGGAAAAATGGTGAATCTCCAGCAAGATCCGCCGCCGGATCTCGTTGTGGAAGTGGATATTACCCATACGGATCTGGATAAATTAGCGCTCTATGCTCAAATGGGTGTGGCGGAGTTCTGGCGTTATGATGGGCAGGCTTGGCGAATTTATCAACGCTGCGGTGAGCAATACCAAGAGGTGTCTGCCAGTCCAACTTTCCCGTTTGTACCTAAAGCAAAGTTAGATGAATTTTTAGCCCAAGCACAGGTAGATGAAATTGCAGCAGAAAGTACGCTACGGGAATGGGTTCGCCAAACCCTAGGGACGATCGCGAATGAATAACTGCTAATGCGATCGCGCTTGTTCATCCAGGTTGAAAAAGCTGTTTTGATACCGAATGATAGATTGGATAACTGACAAACCCATTGTGTGATTCGCATACTTCATTCAAGTGATTGCTTCAAGGGATTATTTTTCATTTCTGTGAAATATATCGCTGTAGTCGAGATCATATTGATGTCGATAAAGTTATTGCAACAATTAATCTTAGGAAATTGAGATTTCTTACAAAAAATTGTCAGACAAAGCACGTAGGATAGGAGTGGTCTGCTCTAGTGATCTAATTGCCCCATAGGAGGAACCTAGCAGTGCGGCAACGAATTCACAGCTCTTCTTCCGAGAATACCAAGCAGGGAAATCCTTCTCCGTTACTGACCCGCTCTGCTACAGTCACAGCTCAGACTGATTTGCAGCGATCGCTCTCCCCCGAAAATGCCGACAACGAAACCTTGGGGCAGAACCAGAATGAGCCACTGATCACTGCTCCACTGATGAGTTTCGACTGGACTAAGATTCCAGTAGATGCACCCGGCCACCCAACAACAATTCCGATTCAGCCAAAGTTTCTGGGTCAGATTTCGCATCATTCTGGGCAGATCCCCTTCCCCATCCAAGCCAAGCTCACGATCGGTCAACCGAACGATCGCTATGAGCAGGAAGCCGATCGGATGGCGAGGCAAGTCGTCAATCAAATCAATCGTCCCGCTACAGCTCCAGCAGACGCAACTGTGCAGCGCCAGGACATCCCAGAGGATGAGGAACGGCTCCAGCGGAAGGCTAGCTTGCAGAATCCAGCAGATGGGATGGCTGCGCCTCCAGAATTGGAAGCGGAAATTGGTCGATCGCGCAGTGGGGGGCAGCCCTTAG
>MUGG01000111.1 GCA_002148405.1 Alkalinema sp. CACIAM 70d
CGCCTCACCAAGTCAAGCTAGAATGCGACAATGCACTTCTACTGTTGTTGCTAGTCAAAATACAAGCATAGCGATCTAGCGATTCTAAACTAGATTGCTCTAGCATTGTTAGAATCGAAGGCTACAGCTTAAATTCATTTCATCATTCCACCCAAGCACAATGAGGGCACTGAAGTCCTAGCGAGGTCACCCCTATGGCAGTTTCTTCAGAAGAGAGATTTCACCAACGCCAACCCCGATACAGCAAAGAAGAATTTACCCAACGGTGAGATGAAATTTACGAATCCCAGGTGCGATCGCAGGTCGAAGAAGGCAACCACGGGAGAATTGTCGCGATTCGCTAACGCAACACTTTGTGAACGACATCGAAACCGGAGCCTTTGAAGTCGCAGACGAAATTTTAGAGGCCACCGATCGCCTATTTGAACGTGTTCCAGATGCCCAGCCGTGGATCGTCCGAATCGGACATCGCGCCGTTCATCGCTTTGGCGCACGGAGCTTGAGAAAACCCGTATGATGCATGGTATTGTCAATTCAAGCTGTGAGGCGACAATTTCGCTAGTTGTGAGCAATACAAATCGTCAGACCCACCTGATTGATGCAGTAATTGATACAGGCTATAGCAGAGTTTATTGTAAATGCCGATCGTCCAGCGATCGGTCAATCAAATATTGACAGATTTCAATCAACGCTAGAAACATCCTTTGGGAATCATCCTAGAACAGGGCCTTTCGTCTTGGAAATCCACCCCAATTGTGCCGTTGTGAATTACTCAGAACAGGTCATCAGACATCAACAGCGATCGTAGAAACGCGCTTCAACAATAAAATTGCATAACCTCCCTAGACGCGAAACGTAAATCTATCCAAACCATCCTCAGCCCACAAAGCATCCTCAGTCCAAGTTGCTTATATTGACAACTAAGTTTCTTTCGTTGCCACCAAGTACCTATGAATTTCACTAGAATTGCTTCTCTATCTACAAAACTAGCGTTGTCTGCTTTCTCGATCGTTGCCACCAGCACAATCATGACAACTCAAGCTCAGGCTAGGTGGCAATGCCCAGTCGGGGTGCCAGAGCCTAGCAGCGGTCAACCCAACAATTCTGGGGTTGCCTGCGTGTGGGTCGAAGAAGCACCACCGATCAACCCAGATCTTCCAAGACCCAAGCAACCAGCCCCCGACTTCCCCAAACTGCCGCCAGACCCAGCCATGATGAACGTGCTAGACTCGCTGGTTAAACGGGCAGAATTTGAAGCAAAATACGGAAGAATTCTGTTTTACGAACCCAACGTAGGAATCTGGTTGATGACTTCTGAAGGGGATGGAACTGGAAAAAATTGTGCCGTCTCATTTACCGAAACCCCCAAAGTATCCAACATTGTCTTGTTCTCCGGCCCCACGCAAAAGGGCACAGGGGCAATCCTCTTTCAAGGGATTGGCATGCCTGCAACCACTGAAATCAAAGAGATTCAACCCACTCTCACCTTCAAAGGCGCTCAACCGATGCCGATCGATGCAGCGCTGATCCCCTACGGCAAAAATTCTGGAATTCTAGTCTTAACTGACATGGTCGGAATGATGCGTCGTGCAAATGCAGAGAATGAAGTCACACTGCAACTGGACGGCAAAGAGGTATTCCGTGCCAGTATGACCGGATTTATGAAAGCACGCAGTGCCATGCTTGAATGCATGAAGGCTGAATAGTGAGCCCAATCCGCAAGAACACTAGCAGCCGGTGAGGCGGGACATTACACCTCAATGAGGCTCAGATTAGAATTTGACTTTACCCTACTGATCTTTGGGTCAAACAAGGTTGTGAGATCCGTTAGTCGAGTTTTTGATGAGTCAAGTGTTTGATTAAGCGTGTAGTACTGGAATTTTATGAAAAAGCAAGTTCTCTTTCTCTCTAAGATTGCAGCTATGTGCATTACAGCCCTATTTCAGCAACCCGTTTGGGCTGAAGTTGCCCCATCCCAAGACCTATGGCAACAACCCTATACCCCCACTCGCCTGCAATGGCTTTTTCTCAATTTAAAGGGTGGCAAGGGAGAAAACACACCCTGTGGTGTTTACAGCCTAGACAATGTACCGCGTGCATTTTATGAGTGGAAAAGTCCCAGTGCCAGCGATAATCGACTCATTCTATCTGTAATTACCCGTCCTCCAGACAGTAGCGCTAAGGTCCCTACTGCTGACCGTAACTTCTGTATGATGTCAACCTTTGAGAATCTCCAGGTGGAAGCTTCCAGAGTAGGAGCAAATCCGCCTCCCGTGGAATTACATCACTTTCAGATCAGTTCAAACGGTCGAACTCTCATAGGAACCTATCAATGTTCAGTCCCCGAAACCGGTCTGGATCGATTTGAAAATCTTTGTCGCTAATATTTTGTACGACTAGCGGGTTGTCGAAACCATCTTTAGTCACGCAACACACCCATACAAATCCCGAAGTTCTCCATCGGACATCCTAGACCGATCGCTGCCAACGGGACAGAACTATAATACGATCGAAACGCCCTATCCCCAGCAGGCTCACCGCCCCCATCCTCTATCCAACCTTCCACCCTCTCAGATTGAAAAAGCCCATGACCATCCTTGCCTTCACCGACGCCAAAGTTTTAGACGACAAACTATCCAACCGTTTCATTGAACTAGACGAAACCGGATATTTCTTGATTTACCTCGATCGGGCCGCTGGCCACATCTGCGCCGATCTCTACAGCAACACCATCAACGACAAGGGCCTAGCCTGCGACCCCGAAACCGGAGAACCCCTCCCCTGCAACGGCCCATTAGAACGCAAACCGATCGCCGTCTTTCGGGGTAGAACCGCTAAGGAACTCTGCATCGAACTGTTTGAAAAACCAGAACCGCCCCTCGGGCTGCGGCTAGACCATGCCGCCTACCTAGGTCGGGAATTTATGCGCGCCGAAGTTGCCCTCTACAACGATCAGGAATACGTGCAAGATTAAGTAGGCCAATGCATTAACCAACAAAATTAGTCAGCCAATAACATTAATCGACCAACAAAATTAATCAAACAATAAAAAAGCGTGAATCTTTCCATTCACGCTTTTTTCAGCATTCGATCGTATAAGTTTCGATCGGGCTAGTATTGACTTTGCCTAAGATTACCGATTGCCTAAATAAACATAGAGGTAATAGGTGGCCATGGGAATTGCCGTCGCCAACACCAGCAACACAATCACCCAAACCGTCGCATTACTTTCCTCCGTTTCCTCCGGCGAAGCAAACGTACTTTCTACATTCACCGTATCCTTCACCTCAGGGGGGCCAGGATCCTCTTGGCCAGACAGCACCGCCGCAATCCGATCGGTCGCATCATTAAACGCCTGGTTGTAGCGATTGCCATACTTCAGCGGCACCAAAATCGTTTCCTTCGCCACACTCTCAGCAATCTCATCGGTCAACCGTGCCTTGGCCCCCTCGCCCGACACCACTGCGCTATTGTCCGTCAAGACATCGATCGCCACCAAAGTGACATTTTTTTGATCCGCCGCATCGGGGAACCATCGCTTAAACAGGGCCTGGGCAAAGCTCTCGATCGTCTCTTCATAATCCAAACGACGGATCGTCACCACATACACTTCCTGACCCGTGCTTTTCTCCAAGTCACGGAACGTGCCATTGATGTGCCCTTCCGTCGATCGGCTCAGCACTTCCGCCTGATCCACCACATGGGAATTTTCTTCAAAGTCTGGTACTTCGTAAATACTGGTTGCCCAAGCGGGAGCCAGGAACAGTTGGGTTGCCAACAGGCAGATCAGACCGATCATGCAAAGCCGCCGCAGGGCTTGATCAGTCCGGTGGAGGAGTTGATTCATAAGTTCAAAATATTGCCATGATAATTCTTTTCACTAGGTTACCGTTTTCAGTGGGTCAAAAGATGGGCCAGCTCCGGGAAAACCGATCGAGAATCCTCCCCCACAATTTTCTCCAGGAAGTTCCCACGGTACAATCTTGAACGAGAATCAAGAGGCTTTGAAGCATATGGCTTTACCAGTTGGCGCAACTGCCCCCGACTTTACTGTTCAAGACACCAACGGCAACACGGTTAAACTCGCTGATTACGCAGGCAAAACCGTCGTCCTATACTTCTATCCCAAAGATGACACCCCCGGTTGCACCAAAGAAGCTTGCAGCTTCCGGGACAACTACCAGCAATACCTGGATCAGGGCATTACGGTCTTCGGTGTCAGCATGGATGACTCCGCCTCCCACCAAGCATTTACCAGCAAGTTCAATCTGCCCTTTCCCCTCCTGGCCGACACCGATGGCGCAATCACCCAAGCCTACGACGTAGCTGGGGAAATGAATGGCTTCAAATATGCGAAGCGGGTGACCTATGTGATCGGGGCGGATGGCAACATCCAGCAGGTCTATGAAACGGTCAACACCGAAACCCACGCCACGGATATCCTGACTGCGTTGGGCCTGTAAGGTCACGTCTTAGTTTCTTGGGAACGCAGAAAACCGATCGAAGTTTCGATCGGTTTTTCTATGTCTCCATATTATTTGTTCTATTGAGAAATCACGGAGCATAAACATTTGTCAATTTTTGCGGCTTGGGCTTCCCAGGATCCAGGGCAATTTGGTGGATCAGGCGTTGGAAATTGGCTCGATCGAAAATCCGTAGGTTACCCTGAAGGGGTTGAAGCTGCCCTAGAACTTGCAACTTAAAATCTGCAATTCACACCTCTTGCAAACCTAGGCCAGCAGCCTGTGCATCCCTCCCGGATATTCCTATGACGAATACAGCAAATCTGGACACCACCAACCTCGCTCCCAAGGTCACCAATCCTCCCGTTTACAGCGGGCCTAAAGAAGTGCTTCTCGGGAAACCTGTGCTTCTTAAAGGCAGTTATGACGCCTCGCGGATTACCAAATTAACCATCCGAGCAGAGGATAAATTTGACCTCCCCGTCACCCTAAAGAACGGCACCTGGGAAGTCAATATGCCTAAGGGCTTTTCCTCAGCGGGGGCGCGTTGGTTCCGAGTCCAAGGATTTGACAAAGCTGGGAAACCCGTTGAAAGTCGTATTTTTTATATGACCGTTAGCCGGGATCCCCTGACGGTGGCCCAGGCACTGACCCTGAAAGTTTTACGAGATACTTACTTTAAAGCATCCCCCCAGGATTCCTCGAAGTTAAATAACCAGCAAAAGGTTCTGGTTAAGGCAGGACAAATCTTTCACGTTAACCGCTACGGTTCCATGGATGCCCACCTGAAGTTGGAACTGGCCGAAAGCATTGAACCCATTGGTAGCTTTGGCTATTTCTACGAAGCCCATGTCCAACTGAGCAAAGGCACACAGGTGTTGCGCTTTACGGTGGATGATGTGCCCGACACCCCCGGCGATGGCATCCAAATGCTGGTCACCACCACCACGTTTCTGAAGAAATCGCGGGAAGATTCCGATAGCCTGCCAGATAACCAGAAAGCCCAACTGATGCAGGGACAAACCTTACAGATCAAAGGCTATGCCTGCCTGGGGGGACATTTTCGGGTGACCTTGGCAGACCCGATCTCCGGGTTTGGCGATGTGGGATTCATCTACTGGCGGCATGTGCGCTTAACTCGCCTCGGCCAGGAAATTCCCTTCGATCCCGATGCCCTCACCGCTCGGATTCTCCAAGATACAGTGCTGAAAAAATCCCCCGTGGATTCTTCCAAGCTCGCCGCCCAAGACAAGGTCAGCCTGCCTGCGGGTCGGGTCTACGGCGTCTCCAGCTACACGATCGAAGGCGGTCACATCAGGCTCTCGACCACCGAAGAATTCCCCGGCTTTGGCAACACGGGCTATATTTTCCCGAACTTCGTGCAAATGCAGCGGGGGGGCCGATCGTTTAATCCCATTCCGCCCCAGGTGGAATTGAACGTACCCTACTTCTCCCAACGGGATAATCCACGCCTCTATTGGTCTACTTGCAACGTCACCTCGATCGCCATGGTGTTTTACTACTATGGCGTGCGATCGAAGGATGGTGGGCAACTGGAAGATGAATTGCTGCAATGGTGCCTCGATCGCTACGGGGCAGGCTCCCAAACTGACCACAATGTGTTGATTAAGCTAATCGAAGCCTACGGGTTTAAGAGCCAATTTAGTACGACCTACAAGTGGCAGGACATCAAGGAAGAATTGATCAATCGCCGACCTGTGGTGCTCTGCGGCTATTTCACCCACGGGGGCCACATTGTGACCGTCGTGGGCTACACTCCTCAAGGGTTTATCGTGAATGATCCGTGGGGCGATGGTTATTACGGCTATGCCAGCACCGAAGGCCGTAAGTTAATCTATCCCTACGACTACACGACGCAGATGTGTGGGGTCGATGGGGATGTGTGGGCGCACTTTATCCGGAAAGCCTAAGATTTAGAACGCCTAAACTGTAGACCGCATCCCGCTTGAGTTCCCATCTTCCCAACCTAACGCTGTTGGGAAGATGGGGCCGCCGAGTTGTCATTAGGAGGACTGAGCTAGCCATGCCACGCATCAATCCATACACCTTGCAAATGCAAATTACCCGCATGTTCCAACAGGGACAATCTTTGTTTGCACCCATGAAGGTACAGGAATGGCTCAAGGAGCGGGGGCACAATCCCGCAGAATATACGATTCTGTTTCACCAAAAACCGGCCCCTCCAGGCTCGGGTGAAGTCATAGTCACGGAAATTGAGCTGAAGCGGAAGGATGGGCAGCCAGTGGATGAATGGCTCCAACAGGAAGTGAATCGCTGGGCTTAAAGCTGATCTGAGATCGCGACTTAAACCCCTCGATCGCTCTCTGTCCCCCTATCGGCATTCTTTTGCCCGCAGTAGGCAATTAACCCAATCAATAACAGGAGCCCTACTAAATACTTCAACGGTGACGGGACGATCGGACTGGGCGAAAAGAAGCCTTCGATCGTTCCGGCAATCACGAGCATCGGCACAATGCCATAAACCAACTGGGCCGCTTGGGTACCGTAGATTTTAAAGGCATCGATGCGGCGGTACTGACCGGGAAAGAGCAACGCTCGGGCTAGGAGAAACCCCGCGCCCCCGGCCAGAAAAATCGCAGGTAATTCTAGCGCTCCATGGGGAAATACAAAGGCCCAGAAAGGATAGGCCAGGTTGTTTTGTCCCACTAAAGTTGCGATCGCGCCGATCATGATGCCGTTGAAAAAAAGGGCCCACGTCGTCAACAGCCCCCCCGTAATTCCGCCTGCAATCACCCGAAAGGACACCACGAGGTTATTGACCATAATGCCGCTGGAGGCCAAGGGTTCCGATCCGACGATATTGCCCATCCAGAGTTCACCCCGATCGCGCACCTGTTCGATAATGCTAGCCGGGGCAATTAATGCAATAAAATCCGGATCCCGCCAAGCTAACCACCAAGCTAATAGTGCTCCCAGCAAAAATAAAGTTGTTGCCAAGGCGGTATAGCCCCAGGTCGCCTGCACCACTGCCGGAAATCCCCAGCGGTAGAATATCCAAACCTTACGCCATTCCTGCCGCTGGGAGCCTTGATAGACCTGACTGTAAGCTCGACTGGTGAGCCCTTGGAGCGCATAAATCAAGGTTTGGCTAGCTTGGGTGGTTTTCGCACGAGCTAAATCGGCGGACACCGATCGATACAGACTCGACAACGATTGAATTTCCACCACCGTCAGCGATCGCATCCCTTGCTTTTCAGCCTTTTGCAACAACGCTTCCAACTGTTTCCAAGAAGGTTCTTTGCGGGCAATCCATCGCTGAATATTCATAACGGGCCGTCAATTTCAGGGACTATCTGAGCAAGGAAAATTTGCAAGACAACGCGATCGACCCAGATTCTAGGATGAAATAATTAGTGAAATTTTGCCAAGGTTGGGCAACTCGCGAATAAAACTAAGATAACTGCAAATATCTGATTGCAAAAATTTGTTCGATTCCGCGATCGTCAAGGCGATCGCAGAATTACTGGACAAATCGTCGATTCGAATCAATCTCGGATAAATCGCCTATGTCGTTTTCTTCACCCCCCAATGACCCCTCGCCCAATTCCCCTACACCTATCCGCCCTTTGAGCGTCGGGAATGTTGTCAGTGCCGCTTTTCGCCTCTATAGAGCCAATTTTCAACAGTATTTAGGGATTGCATGGCAAGCAACCCTCTGGGTCATCGTGCCCTTACTGTTGTTGCTGGTACCTGCGGTCTACATTTTCAGTCTAGCCAATAACCGAGCTAGCGCAGCCCAAGGCTTAGGTTTATTTTCGATCGTCGTAACAGTTTGGGTCGCCACCTATATCTATTGCCTCAGCTATTATCTGGCCCACGCTGCAGCCATTACCCGTTTAGCCTATAGTGAGCTATTGGGACAACCCGAAGATCCTAAAGCCGTTCAACGCATTACCCAAAGCCGTCGGTGGTCATTTTGGGGAAGTACTTTTTTATTAGGGCTATTGATTGGTGGCATTTCCATTGTATCTGCCATTGTCTTTTTCATTGCTATTGGCGTTGTTGCAGGTTCTAGTGGAGCTATTCGGTTCACCGCCTCTGGCAGACCGATTGTCGATGATCCGGCGGTGGCTCTTGCCGTGGGGGGACTGTTTCTGTTGGGGCTGCTTCTTTGGTTAACTTGGTTGACTTGGATGAGTGCTCGGTTCTTTTTGCCAGAAGTCACGATCGCGGTTGAAGATAATGTTGGAGCTGCTGCTTCCCTCAGTCGGAGTTGGAATCTCACAAAAAGGAATGCATGGCGCATTGTGGGAGTTCTGTTAGTCGCCTTCCTAGTGACCCTCCCGATCCAAATCCTGCTTCAAATTATCAGCGAGGTCGCTAATAAACTCATTGCCGTTAGTTTCCCGGTCAATAGCCCCAGTTATGCGGTCATTACTTTCATTGCAAGCATGATTCTCAGTTTTGGGATCAGCATGGTGATCCTGCCCTATTGGCAAGCGATCAAAGCAGTGGTTTATTACGATTTGCGCAGTCGGCGGGAAGGTTTAGGATTGAACCTGCGCGATCGATAATCCGTTGCAAGTAACCGTGCGATCGCGATGTTGCTTGCAATCACCCGTGCTCAATCTCCTTCCATCCATGAAATACTTCAACCGAATCACCCTCTACACCCCGGAAAGCGTGGCCCTGGAATTCACCTTGGCGGGTATTGGTAGCCGTGCCTTTGCGCTCCTTGTGGACTACCACATTCTTGCCTTGGTGATTGTGGTCTTTATATTCCTCTGGCTGGCGTTGTCCTTCCAACTGACCGAATACCTCCTCCAACGCAATATCGACTATTCCGGCCTAGGCAATTGGCTGATTGCCATTCCCTTTTTGATCGTCTTTGTCATTTTCGTGGGGTATTTCATTTTCTTTGAAACCCTCTGGAAGGGGCAAACTCCCGGCAAGAAATGGGCCAAAATTCGCGTCATTCAGGACAATGGACAGCCCGTTGGCCTACGGCAAGCCACCTTACGAGCGTTGCTGCGCCCGATCGACGACACGTTATTTCTGGGCTTTTTATTCATTGTGCTGGGTAAACAGGAAAAACGCATAGGCGACTGGGCTGCGGGAACGGTCGTCGTGCAGGAAGAATTACCCCCCGTGGGATCTGCGGCCTTTCCGCTGTCGGGGCAGGCGCAGGAGGTCGCCGATCGCCTGCTGGCCGTGACCGACCTGACGCAATTGCTCCCCGATGATTTCGCGATCGTGCGGGAATACCTCCAGCGGCGCAACCAGTTATCAGCAGATGCCAAGGCCACCACAAGTCTTAACTTAGCCAAACAAGTCCAAAAAGTTCTGTCCTTAGAGAAATTGCCCTTTGATATGACTCCGGATTTATTCTTGGAAGGAGTGTACTTGGCCTACCAGCAGCAGTTTGGCGATCGTTGGTTATCGTAAATTCCATAGCCCAAGCCAGTGCCAGCACTCCAGCCGATCCAACGAATCTTGTAGATCTTGAATTTTGTAGATCTTGAAGTAGATCTTCATCAAATGGGTGATCTTGAACAAGGTTCTTGCTGATTTCCTGAGGCATGATTCGAAGAGACTGTTAGCTGTATTAAAGTTCCGATGGGGAGTCATTTAAAGCTCTATGGATAATTTTATGTTTGACTGCATTGTGGTGGGTTCAGGGCCGGCGGGTGGATCTGCGGCCTACCATTTGGCTAAGCGGGGACGCTCTGTGATGGTGTTGGAGCGGGCGGCCCTCCCTCGGCAAAAAGCTTGCAGTGGTGGCGTGTCTCCCGCCGTGGGCCAATGGTTTGACTTTGACTTCAGCCCCGTCATTGCCAAAAAAGTCTCGGATATTCGCTATACCTGGCGGGTCAGTGATCCCGTGGATGCCAGTTTGAATACGCCGGAACCGATGTGGATGGTCGATCGGGCGGCCTTTGATTTCTATGTACTGCAACAGGCGGAAAAATTAGGTGCCCAGTGGCGCGATCGCACCGAGGTCACAGGCATCGAATTTCGCGGTGACCATTGGCAGGTCAAAACCAGCGATGGCGAACTGCAAGCCCGCTATTTGATCGCTGCTGATGGAGCCAAGGGGCCGATGGCACAGTGGCTCGGGTTCAAACCTCGGGATGTGCGCACGGGAGCGTTGCTAGAGCTTCCGATTCAGGACGCCCACACCCGCGCCCAGTTTGACTTCGGCATTATTAAGAACGGTTTTATCTGGAGCTTCCCGAAGGCGGAAGGCTATTCGATCGGCACCGCCACCTTCCGAGGCAAGGGCAACGAAGATCTCAAAGCTGCACTCTCGGAATATTCCAGCTTGCAGGGCTACAATCTGAGTCAAGCCAAGATTACGGAAGGAGCCATTGCTGTCTGGGATGGTGATGAGCAACTGCATACGCGCAATGCTCTGCTAGCCGGAGAAACCGCAGGCGTGGTTGATCCGTTTACGGGCGAAGGGATTCGGCCTTCCATGTTCAGCGGGGTCAAGGCCGCCGAGGCGATCGATCAAGCGCTGACTGGCAATGCCAACGCTTTGGCCGATTACACCAAGCTCATTCAAGAAGAATGGGGCAAGGATATGGCTTGGGCGCAAAAGTTGGCGGGAATTTTTTACCGAGTACCCCAAATTGGCTACAAAGTCGGCGTGAAACGGCCTACCGCCACCGATCGGCTAGGCAAAATTATGTGTGGCGAAATGAAATATGCCGATGTGGCTACCCGTGCGCTGAAGCGATTGAGTGGTGGGTTAATTCCTGGGTTGGGTTAGTTGCTCGATAGCCATTAATCTGATGTGAGTTCGACACAAACAATTGTCCCTCACAAATTCCCTGTACTGGGACGGAGAATTCACTTTCGGGGGGTGTCGGGGGAGTAGAGTCCCCTGACATTGCAGGGGGGCGGGGAGAAGTTCCCCGATCTTCGCTGCGCAGCAGCCCCGACGATCGAGGCACAGCACCGAATTCAAGGAACTCACGCTCATCCAAAAAGGAGCCGTCTGACAGACGGCTCCTTTTTGTTGATTACTTGTACACGATCGGTCTGTTAAACCGTCATGATGTCTTTTTCCTTCTCAGAAAGCACCCGATCGACTTCTGAGATGTACTTATCCGTCAACTTTTGCAGCTTATCTTGCAGGTCGCGGGACTCGTCTTCCGAGACTTCCTTATCCTTTTCCTGCTTTTTCACCGCATCAATGCCATCCCGACGAATGCTGCGAATGGCAACCTTGCCTTCCTCAGCATACTTCGCCGCCAGCTTGACAAACTCCTTCCGGCGCTCACTGGTCAGCGGGGGAATGTTTAAACGAATCACCGTTCCATCGTTATTTGGCGTTAGACCAACATCAGACAGGGAAATCGCCTTCTCGATCGACGATAGTGACGTGCGATCGTAGGGTTGAATCTGCAACGTCGTCGAATCCGGCGTGCTGATATTAGCCAACTGCTTGAGGGGAGTCGGCGAACCGTAGTACTCCACCGTAATCTTGTCTAGCAGAGAGGAGTTGGCGCGTCCCGTCCGAATCGTATTAAACGCTCGCACCGTAGACTCCACCGACTTTTTCATCCGCTCTTCAACATCAGCTAACATCACAATCTCCTCCAACAATCGTCCCGATCGGTTCACCCATCACGGCACGGCGTACATTTCCTTGCACAGAGAGGTTAAACACCATGATGGGAATATGGTTCTCTCGACAAAGGGAAATCGCCGCTGCATCCATAACTTTCAAATCATGGGTCAGAACGTGCGAGTAGGTCAAGGTGTCAAAGCGTTTCGCCTCAGGATTTTTCTTTGGATCCGAATCGTAGACCCCATCCACCTTTGTCGCCTTAAACAGCACATCCGCCCCAATCTCAGCGGCTCTGAGGGCTGCGGTGGTGTCCGTGGTAAAGAAGGGATTGCCTGAACCCGCGCCAAATACCACCACACGACCCTTTTCCAGGTGGCGAATCGCCCGCCGCCGAATGTAGGGTTCCGCCACTTCCTGCATCGCGATCGCAGTTTGGACGCGGGTGGGCACCGCAATCCGCTCCAGCGCATCCTGCAAGGTAATGGCGTTCATAACTGTCGCAATCATCCCAACATAGTCAGCCGTTGCCCGTTCCATCCCAGCCGCAGCCCCACTCACGCCTCGGAAGATATTGCCGCCTCCAACAACGATCGCGACCTGCACACCGGACTTCACCACATCTGCAACTTCTTGAGCAATGCTGTCTACTACCTCAGGGTCGATTCCATAGTTCAAATCACCCATCAAGGCTTCACCACTGAGTTTCAGCAACACTCGTCGATATGTTACGCTCATGCCCGCCTATCCGATTGCGAAGATTTCCAACCTACGATACCAGGACAGATGCACTTCAGAAACAGTAGATGACAGTTTTTCCGTTGCCACAATTAAGCCCCAGTCCGGGTGAAATGATCTATCCCAGAGGGTCAACATTTAGGAAGTCATTAAATGATCAAGCCTTCGCCAAAGGTCAACAGTCAAAGCGTAATTTGATGCATTTCCCTACTTAACTAAGTCGATCGCCACTTCACCGAGCAGCCAATCGGAGCCGTTGAGGTCGGCACGATCGGTTCATCGGCTAGAATTCGGGCGATCGCATCCCGCAGGTGGTTTTGGGTCACGGCGGCTGGATTTTGGGCATTGTCGTCCACGGCACCGCTGTAGCAGAGAATGCCTTGCTGGTTCAGCAGAAACACATGGGGCGTTTTTTCCGCACCAAAGGTGTGGGCCACATCCTGGGTTTCATCCCGCAGGTAGGGAAAATTGAGGCCATTGGCTTCGACGAACGGCTGCATTTGATCGAAGGCATCTTCAGGAAATTGTTTGCCATCGTTGGGATTGATGCCGATGAGCGTAAATCCCTGGCCTCCGAAGTCCGCTTGAATCTGCTTCAACCGATCCAAGTAAAACTTGACATAGGGGCAGTGATTGCACATGAAAACAACCCCGATCGCCTTGTATTGTTCCAAATACCGCGCTAGGTGATGCACAGATCCATCTGCACCGGGCAACTCAAAGTCAGGCGCGTATCCGCCGATCGCTGTTCCTTCCATAATCGAACTTTACAAGAGCCTCAAGGCAACAGGTTTCCTTACAATTTATAGACCAAATTGGCGGCAGTGAACCTGAGAAACGATCGAGAAACAATCAAAGTCGATCGAACGATCGGCGTTGATTGAGAATCCCAGTTAAAACAGGCACAATGGCTCAGGTGCTAAAACAGAATTCCATTCCCTAAGATATTTATGACTGTTGCATGTTCAGAAACAACGCCCTATCAAATTTGGGAGTGGCAAGGGTTTGAAATTGGCTACCAAACTGCTGATTTCCAAAGTGCTAGCGTTCAAAGTACTAGCGTTCAAAATGCTAGAGATCGTGGCCCTGCTGTTTTACTGATCCACGGGTTTGGAGCCTCCTGCTACCACTGGCGCAAAAACATTCCCGTTCTGGCCCAGACCTGTCGGGTGTATGCCTTGGATCTGATTGGTTTTGGCCGATCAGCAAAACCGACCCCCAATCAGGAAATTGCCTACACATTTGAAACCTGGAGTCAGCAAATTCGCGATTTCTGCCGAGAGGTGATTGGCACGCCGGTCTTTTTAGTCGGCAATTCGATCGGGTGTGTGGCAGCGATGCAGGCGGCAGTGGATGAGCCGGATCAGGTGCGGGGCGTGGTCTTACTGAACTGTTCCCTGCGGCTACTCCACGATCGCAAACGGGAGGGACAACCCTGGTATAAGCAGCTCGGTGCACCGATTTTGCAGTCAGTTTTGCAGAACAAAGCGATCGGGCAATTCTTTTTTAACCAAATTGCCCAACCTCAAGCGGTCAAAAATATTCTGCGTCAAGCCTACCACCGTCCAGAGGCCGTGACCGATGAGTTGGTGGAGTACTTACTCGCCCCCGCCCGCGATCCCGGTGCCGTAGACGTTTTCCTGGCTTTTACCGCCTATTCCCAAGGCCCCTTGCCGGAGGATTTGCTGCCCCAATTAACCTGTCCCACCCTGGTGGTTTGGGGGGAAGAAGATCCCTGGGAACCGATCTCACTAGGTCGAGCCTTCAGCCAATATCCCGCCGTGGAGCAATTTATTGCCCTACCCAGTGTCGGCCATTGTCCCCAGGATGAAGCCCCGGAGTTGGTCAACCCGATCGTGCAGGATTGGATTCAAACCCATCTGTAAATCCCTACGATCGGGAGAGATGAGGCCAAATTGCCAACCAAACTACCATTTTTTGTAGGGTAGAAATTTCCCATTCATGGTCACCTTCACCCGATCGCCCTTGGGATCTTCCACCTTCTCGATATCCAACGTGAAATCGATCGCGCTCATAATGCCATCCCCAAATTTTTCCTGGATGACATCTTTCATGGGCATGCCATACACCTGCATGATTTCGTAGAAGCGGTAGATCAGCGGATCGGTGGGCACGATCGGCCCCAGTCCCTTCGTAGGACAAGCGGTTAATTCAGCGACTAACGTTTGCGGCAAATCTAACGCCGTCAACAACTTGCTGGCTTCGTCTTCCGAGGCCGCCGCTTGACCGTAGAACAATGCGGCAATCCAAACTTCATCCCGATCGAGCAAGGATTCCAGGTCAGTAAACGTTAAGCCCTTTTGCTTCTTGGCAGCAAGTAGCGTTTGCGTCAATGCGGGAATTTCAACGCTAGACATCCTGAACTCCTAATTCACAACACTTGATTGATAACGCTGGATTAACAACTACGCTGCCCATTGCAAAATGCGGTCAGCAATCCTAGCTGAAAATCTATCCCATTAGAGACTAAGTTGCTGAGGCAAACTGTGAACCATAAGCAGTTTTTTGCGATCGACTGATCCCACAGCCTGGAGACAGCGCTTAACTCGGCGATCACTCCCGTTACGATCACCGCACCTACAGTTCACATCCATGAATCACAATCCGATCGACCGTAATTAAATCATCCAGCCGAATCACCATACTGGAGTCGAGGCGAAGAAACTCAATCTTATTCTGGCTGTAAATATCAACCAGCTTGGCCTGGATCACAACGGATTCCCCAGCTTCATTGCGATAGATCACCTCACAGCTCCGGCGACGCAAAATCAGTTCCACCAAGCGATCGTAAATGTCGCAGTCGATCGGGTGATAGGGTCGATCGTGCATCCCAAATTACCCCACACCCTAAATACCCCGAATCTCGCGGCGCAGTTTTTCTAACTCTGGATCAGCATTGCTGCTGGCAGAACCGGCATTACCTACTGTGGAACCGCTAGAACTGCTAATCTGCCCCGACGGCGAGGTTCCCAGTAACTGGGTTTTTAGTTCCACCAACTCCTGATCAATCTCACTCGCTTCACCAAGGGCTTGGAATTTTTTCTCAAGCTGATCCGTGCTCAGTTCCGCCGAAATTTCCGCTTGGGCCTCCAGTTGCAGCACCTTTTCTTCCATCCGTTCAAAGGCTTGGATCGCATTGCTGGTGCCAATGCCGCCCAACATATCGTTCAACTGTTGCGAGGTCTTCGCAGCACGGGCACGGGCAATATACATATCTTTCTTGGTCTTCGCATCAATCAGCTTGCTTTCCAATTGCTGCAAATTCTGCTTGAGTTGCACAACGACGCTGCCCTGTTGTTGCAGTTGACCCGCCATCGCCTCTGCGGTTTCCTGGTAGGACTTGCGTCGGGTCAAAGCTTCGCGGGCGAGGGCTTCATCACCTTTTTGTAAGGCAAGCTGCGCTCGACGGTACCATTCATTGCTCTGGAGTTCCGCCTGGGTCACTTGGCGCTCTGTCCGCTTTTGGGTCGCGATCGCCTGGGCTACCGCTTGCCGCATTCGCACCAGGTCATCCTGCATATCCGCAACTGCCTGTTCCAGGATTTTCTCAGGGTCTTCGTTTTTTTCAATCCAATCGTTAACATTTGCCCGGACTAAACGCCAGACCCGATCGACTAAACCCATAGGAAATTCCTCAAAAAAAAGAGAATAGCGGCAGCAGTACCTCTATTCTCATTGCTTTTTCACTGAATTTTCAATCTCAATTTCCAGCTTTCGGTTCACTAGTCAGGTTACTTTTGCACTTCGGCTTCGATCCCCTGCTGTTTCAGTTCCTGCACCTTTTGTTGGGCTTCTGCCTCATTATTGTAGGAACCACCGGTTTGAATCACAGCCCCCGCTTCGCTATTGCGGAAGTAAGAATTCGGGTCAAGCTGCTGTACCTTTTCCAGCGTGCGATCGCTGTCATAGGGCACCACTACTTTGTAACCGGAACTCTTGGGGCTTTCTGGGCTATTGCCTGGAGCAGGTGCAACGGATGGCAGCGGAGCCGGGGGTAAAGGAGCCGGAGGCAGGGGAGTCGTATTGCCACTGTTAATTGAGCTAGGTCGGCTGGGGCTATAGCGGGTTACAGGAGCACGGTAAACAGGGACGGAAGCAGGAGCTGGGGCACTAAATCGTCGCGGCTGGGGTAAGGGCGTTGTGCGGACTGGGCCATTGGGATTCGCCGATCGACCGAACACAGGCGCAATTCCTGAAGGTTGAGCATTGCTAGCAGTGCTAGAGGGCAGTCCCCCTGCTGGCGCACCAGGAACCACCACCATCTTGCCAGCAGAAAGCTTGGGGTTCATCACTGCTCCATTCGGAACAGGCTTACCTGCTTTATTTTTATCCATCATCAGCGGTTTACCGACAGGAGCCCCTGGGCTACCCGTGCGCAAAGCCGTCAAGTTACCTAAGCTGAGATCCGCAAATTCCTGGGAATCCAGGGCAAAATTATTCGGTTCTTCGGTGGATGCAGTTACAGGAGCCTGAGCCACCGGTTGAGAATTGCTCGGAGCTCGGAGCCCCGCGATCGCCCTTCCCGCCAAGCCTGCGATCGCCTTCAAGCTGTTGGGATTCATCACTAAATAGCCAAACATCCCACTGGCTAGCAACATCAACAGCATGGAGCCAACCCCCAGAGGCGTCAGCAGATTCTCCAAGACTCCCCGCTCTAAATCAGCCTGGGCTTCCTCCTCTGCAAGACTGCGTAATAATGCTTCTGAGGATTCCAAATAATCATTGGGCAAGTAACTTGTCGGGGCATTGTCACTTTGAGCTGCCGCAAAATCCATCGATAACTCGTAGGGATTGTTGGCGATGGAATTGTGAGCGATCGTATCTGCCGTCAAAGGCTCGATCGAGACTGCCGTATCACCTTGGGTAGGCAGCACCGCCAAGGCCGAATCTGTAGCCACTTCCCCCTGGGGATCGCCCAAGCTAGGGGAGGTTGAACCCATGGCAACTGAAGTTTGATCGGATCCGTCTAGATGATACTGAGAGGCGTCATTGCCCGATTGAACCGATGCATACCCCGATGCAGCCCCGATCGGAGCAAAGGATGCCAATTCTACCCGATCGACCTTGGGTTTAGGATGCATGGCTTTAGCCGAAGAAGGAGCCACCTTCAACCCAGCACGATAGCGACGATAGCGTGCGAGTTCATCCTCTAGCCGACTGTCTAAGTTGCTCAGGGCTTTCTGGATGCGAGGATTCAGGACGGCAGCTAAAGAGCTGTTCGGGGAATTGGCAAACGTTGCTTGCTGCATAGGTTTATCTATGAGTCTTGACTAAATCCAATTTGAAATCGGAAAAATGCCGGATTAAGCACCCATCAAAGGTTTCATCAGGTACATAACCTTCGTAAAACCCCATGGCGTACCAGTGTAGTCGAGCCGCTTAAAATTGCACGAAAATTTTGATCCCAAGGCAGAACAGTCAAGGATTTAGCTGAATCACCCCAATCCGAATCTCCAAAAATCTTGGCAAGATATCGTTATTAGTAATTTTGTTTGGGAAATCCAGCAGTATGGCTTGGCAATCCGTCGGTAAAGTTCTGCCCCAATTACCCATCCCCACTCCTTCGATCGAACAACAGCAACTCGATCGCATCCAATCCCATTGGCCCGAAATTATGGGAGATACCATTGCCCAACATACGCGGCCCATCAGCCTGCATCAAAATATTTTGCAGGTAGCAACGGTCAATGCCGTGTGGGTACAAAACTTAATGTTCCAGCAGATACCACTACTGACTAAGCTCAATCAAACGTTGGAATTGCAATTGGTCAAAATTCGCTTTTCTACCACCCAATGGTTAACTTCGACGGGGGATTTACCAGATCTTCGTCCCCCTCTGAGCCCGTCCCAAGCCTGGGATCAGCACCCATCACGTGATCCCACAATTAGCCACCAGCAACAACTTTCCTTGCTTTACAACACTCCAGAGGCTACTTTTCATCAGTGGGCCACCCAAGTACAAGCCCGCACTCATCAATGGCCAACCTGTCCAGTTTGTCAATGCCCCGCCCCGCCTGGAGAAATCGATCGATGGGGATCCTGTTCAATTTGTATGACAAGATGTCAACTCTAAGAAAGAGTCATTCCTTCTTCTGAGATTACTCTTCGTGACGAGAATCTAAAGATTCTATGAATGAGTAATTCCACGCAAAATTACAAGCAAACGACCATGGTTATAGCCTTTGCCTGTTTTGTGAGGGAAAAAGTGTTTTCCACGTTAGTTCAGAATGGGATCAACCTTTTTGACAGTACGCAATCCCTATGAATCTAGGCGATCCCCGGATTTCGACCTGCCGCCACTGCAAGCACTATCAAATCGAAGGAAGGCGTGGTGGCTATTGTCACCAGCTCAATTCTCCCGTTCAAGGCAGTTGGAATGCTTGCACCCTCGCGATCCCTAGCTTTGCTCCCCTAGTCGCTCCTGCGATCGTTGTAGAGTCTGTGATTGCTGAAGCCAGCATTGCAGAGGCAATGAAGATAGAAGTCATGCAAGTAGAGGCAATCAAAGTGGAATCAACGGTCGGGGCGAGCACTGAAAGCCCGTTGGAAAGCCGATCGTTCAGCCAGCCGCTGCATGTACTGGACGACAGCTGGATAGCCACTCAGATCGAGCTTCAGCATCATGGGGATGTAGCTTAACAAGGATCCAACAGCCACATCGCTCACACTAAACTGATCTCCTTGAATATACGATTGCTTCTCCAGTAAGGTATTCAGCCCTCCCATTAAGCGAGGCATTTCTTTCTCTCGACTCGCTTCAATAAAAACCCCAGTGGCGAGGGTAGAATTGGCAAACAAAATCCACTGATTCGCGATCGACTTTTCTTCGATCGACGAGAAGCCACCTCCGTATTTTTCTGCAAGATAGAGCAAAATTGCCCCAGATTCCCATAACTTAAAGTCCCCATCTTCAATGGCCGGAACTTTACCAAAAGGGTTGATTGCCAAAAAATCCGGTGCATGGTGAGCACCTGCTGCCATATCTAACAGGACGAATTCGTAGGGAATGCCCAGTTCTTCTAAGTACCAATGAATAATTGTGGCGCGACTACGAGCACCACCATACAGTTTCAGCATAACGGTTCAGACAGTAATCGATAGCAATGTGATTCAGAACAACGCGATTAATGAGAACGTGATTGCTGGAAATGGAATTGATGAGAATGCAACAATCACAGGAACGCTAAGGGAATCCAGCTCAATCCCCGATCGATAGACCCCAAGGTCAGCAGCTTATTATAACGGCTTATCCCTGAAATGAATCTAAAGAACTTGATGGGTATAGGCGTGCTGCTTAACGTTATCTTCGTTGCGGACAATAGTCTGCGAATTGAGAATGCGCTTGCGCTCGGTGGAATAGTTGAAGTCTTGCCGAGTCGTTCCTAACGGGATCAAGTCTTGGGACTGCGGGCGGGCTTGATAGGTACGGGCAGCAGCCGTTGCCCGGTAAGCAAAGTCATCACAAAATTGCGTGATCACCGGAAACGCTGGAGGCAACTGAAGACCCTCCGGCGTAAGCACAGACCCGATCGTAATCCCGATCGCTTGTTCATAGGAAGTTGGAATCCCTTTAAGGAGCGCTTCGAGGGCCGCAGCAGGAATCGGCTCAATAATCTGCACAGGATGAACTTCACCGTCTTCTCGCAAGAAGCAGGTTGCTAAGCCCACTACCAGATAACTTTCTGCTACCACATCTGTAGCATTGGGGTATGTATTTTGCTCAATTGTCATAGAAGTTATGTCACCAGAAGAAGTTATTAATCTGAAATTTTGCGGCAGAAAGGTGATTGATGCGGGGAACCGTATCTTTCAGTAGGCCACAATTCTTCCCTTCATCCATCTATTGAAGCCAAGCCATCTATTGAAGCCAAGCTGAAGGGATTTCCGAAATTTTCAATGAAGCGTCAAGATGACTTTTCGCATTCTATCAACTTTGTACCGAAGACAACTGATTTATGAACAGTTGCAGACACAGTGTTGCATTTCAACCCACTTTTGTTGCTTTACCGCAACCTACCAATCAATAATCACCACCGCTGAGCCTCTCTGAACCATCACTAACCAGCAGGCTGAGTCGGTAAAGGATTGAGTGTTGACTTTCTCAGGAGAGGGGGCACATTAGAGTCATGCAGTACAGCGCCCTCCGAGCCTAAGTTTTCTCACACCAGTTTTCTAAACCAGTTGGCTTCTTTGACCCGGCCTGTTCCTCGCTGGCATAGGTAAGAGGCTAATTGATGGGAAGTTGATAAAACTTTATTGAGAATTGGGTGAAGGAATTTCAAGTTGTGCTGATGACGGGTGGATTGGCTGCATAGGGAACATAGACCCATGGAAGATCAATCTCGCCGGTTCATAGATTGCCATCCCAAACTATTTTCTAGTGTTTAAGGTTGATTTTTTCTCAAGCTAAATTTTTTCGTAAAATTCAGGCATTTTGCCAGCTTTTGATTTTGCATCAGGGTAATTGTTGATTTTTATGTTTTCATCTGTTCCTTCCCGCCGTTCACCCGTTAGCCACCGTCCACGTTCCCCTTGGCAATTTCAACGATCGGGCACTTGGCGATTTATAGCCCGATCTCAGCGCCATCTCCGCCTGCGGCATCAGACTGCTCAAGGGAACCAACCCTCTCTTCAATCCCCATGGAACTGTACCGATCGCGATCGACTGCTGCGCCAACAATCTCTATTTGCAGCGCAGCGCAGTCAGTTTACCCAAGCCATTGCAGGATTCGATTTACTCATTCGTCGTAATCCTAACAGTGCAACCGATTACAACAATCGTGGACTGGTCTATGCGCAACAGGGCCATTGGGAAGCCGCGTTGAGAGACTACAACGAAGCCATTCGCCTCAACCCCAACCTCGCCCATGTTTTCAATAACCGGGCTAACTACTACGCAGCCCAAGGCGACTTGTTTGCTGCAATCACCGATTATCAAACAGCATTAGAAATTGATGCCTACAATATTCGGGCTTGGGTCAACCAGGGCATTACCTTTCGCGAACTAGAGATGTTCTCCGCTGCGATCGATAATTTTAATCAAGCCCTTTGGCTCGTTCAGCAAGAACCCAACTACACTGAACAAGTCTTGCTATCCGCCCACATTTATGCGGAAAGAGGACGCACCCATCACCTCTTTGGAGATTGGAACTGCGCCCTCTCAGATTATTATCTGGCTCTAGACTATCTCAGTCATGAATCCCAACCGACGGTTTATCCTCCGCTGTGGTGGCAAGTGGAGAGCTGGCTCAACGACATCTTGCAAGCTCAAAAAGGTGACGGGGTCACGGGCTAGGTTTGCTGACAAACTATAAGAGCGCAGACTATTTAGTTCACAAAGATAATACGCTGTTAGATTCACAGACTGTTAGATTCACAGACTGTTAGATTCACAGACTGGCAGACTGATAGACCATTAGGTTGTCAGACGTATCAACTGGTAAACGATCGGCTGATAGCCATAGCGAATGAGGCTGACTCCCTGAATTTCAGGCAAGCTTTTATCTTTCAGCCAGGTCCCCATTCGTACTAGATTCTTGCAAACAGACTTTATTTCACACTGCCAATTTTGGCGATTTTGCCATCCTCTTTAATTGTCCAGACATCATAGGTTCCTAGCACATCGCCATTTTCATCGATGTCTACGTTGCCGCTGGCTCCTTGATAGTTAATGGTTTTCCCAGACCGGAGTAGTTCTAGTCCTTTGCAGACATCGGTGACTTCTTCTCCAGGGCCGTTGGCCACTTCCCGCAGTTTGCTTTGGATGCCCTCCCCTGTATTGGATTTGGACGCCTGGGCCGCCAGAACTAAAAGCGCAGCTGCATCCCAAGAGTGGGCGGCGTAGGCTCCCACAGGACGCTTCAGTTTGTCTTCCCAAATCTTAGTAAATGTGGCTAGGGCGTTGCCACTTGCGCCAGGAATCGTTCCTAGTACCCCGGTCGCAATAAATTTTCCATCCGTCCCTTTGCCAACTTTGACGGCCAAATCGTCGGCGTACATCCCATCTGGTACCAAAATCGGGACGCCCTTGCTGACCCCTTGTTCATAGGCGGATTTCAACAGCAAGCTACCCGTTTCACCATACATTGCTGCTACCACCGCATCGGGCTTACCGCTAAAGGCTTCAGCCGCTTCTGTTTTTAGGGTTTGGGCATTAGGGTCATAGCGAGTGGGCTTGCCTTCATTGACGATCGTCCCACCGAGACCTTTGAAGGCTTTGACAAATTCCTTTTCAAACCCAACGCCGTAGTCATTGTTGATCACGATCGTGGAAACTTTACGATAGCCTTTTTCGTAAGCTAACTTCGCCAAGGCCGGAGCTTGATAGGTATCAGAGGGTGCCGTTCTAGCCCAAAAACCCTGAAAATCCTTGGCTTTTTTCGTAAATTCGGGACTGGTACTGCCGGGAGAGATCAGCATTACCTTGTTCCGAGCCGCGATCGTGCCTGCTGCCATAGAGACGCTGCTAGCAAAGGAACCTACCACCCCTGCAACCTTATCCACAGTTGCCAATTTGGTCATCGCTTCTGTTCCAGCCGCTGGATCAGTTTGGTCATTGGCAGCCACTAAGGTCACAGGTGCTCCATTGACGCCGCCACACTGATTCACCGTTTCCACCAGCAAGGGCACCGACGCAATCATGGGTTGCCCCAGGGATGCTAAATCTCCCGTTGAGGGCAATAGGGATCCTAGCTTTAACCCCTTACTATCTCCTGCCGCTGCACTAGGAGATGAACCACTAGTCGTCGTCGTTGTCTGAGGCGTTTCAGCTTCCTGGCAGGCTGCCGTTACAACTCCTACTCCCAGGGCCAAGCTCGCGACTACTAATGCCTTCGGTAGGCTAATTCTGGAAGAAGATCCCAATTTACTCATTGAATGTCTTACCCCTCAACACGCTTTAATTGGTTATTTAGGTTAAGGGTATCGGGTCTGTGGGATTGGAGCAAGGGCTATGGTTGTCGATTCTCGCAGAACCAAGAAAGGATGCTTATTCAAGCATCCTTCCCGACAAAAACTTAAATTTTGGAATAAACACTTAAAGTTTTAGAACGGAGAGAGAGGGATTCGAACCCTCGGTACGGAGTTACCTGCCGTACAACAGATTAGCAATCTGCCGCTTTCGACCACTCAGCCACCTCTCCAGGCCACTGCTCAGTTATCTTAACAGATAAATTTTAAGAAAGTAAAGCAGTGGAAACTTTTTTGAAAAAATTTAGGAAAATCTAGAGCAGAGCCATCGCCAACATCACCAGAAAAGCATTAACGGCATAGAACCAACCAACAATCTGGGTTTCAGTCCAACCGCTAAGCTCTAGGTGGTTGTGATAAGGGGACATTTTAAAGAAACGCTGGCCTACCCCATCAGCATTCTTTGTGGCTTTATAGTAGCTGACTTGGATGATGACGGAAATGGTTTCCCATAGGAACAATCCGCTAACAATCAGCAAAGCAAACAGAGAATTTGTGAGCAAGGCAACAGCAGCCAAGGCACCGCCTAGGGCAAGCGATCCCGTATCACCCATAAAAACCTTGGCAGGATTTCGGTTATGCACCAAGAAACCTAGACAACTGCCACTCATGCAGGCACAGAAGAGCATCAGTTCAGGGGCGTAGTGGGTACCTTCCAGTCCGGAGATCGCACCTAGACCCAGCAGAGAAATTGCAACGGTACCACCAGCAAGGCCATCAACACCATCGGTCAGGTTGGTCGCGTTGCTTTCGGCCACCATGACAAACCCGGCCAACACCCAAAACAGCGCACCGAGGGATAGACCAGACCCGATCGGTAGGGCAATACGAGTTAAGTCTGGGGACTGGGTCAGTAGCATCCAAAGGCAGAAGAGCACAGCCCCACTAACTTGTAGCCCCATTTTCATGCGGGGGGAAATCCCTTTATTGGACTTCTTACGGATGATTTTCCAGTCATCTAAGAAGCCAATGGCAAAGTAGGCGAGGGTGAGAGCAGAGACTGCTAAAACCTTGGGGGCAAAGCCAGACCATAGAACGGCTACAATCACTGCAACCGGAACAAAAAAGGCTCCCCCCATCGTCGGGGTTCCTGCCTTCTTTAAATGGGCTTTGGGGCCGTCTTCCCGGATGATTTGACCAGCCTTGAGCGATCGTAGGAGGGGAACTGCGAGATAGCCGACTAAGGCAGTGACTACGGCACAAAACACCAAGGGAAGGGTTAGAGAAGCTCCCTGTGTGAACGATCGGCCTGCCCACAGATCTAGCAGCATGGCCGACCCGGTTAGACCCCCTGCTAGGAATAGAAAGAGGCGCGTTCCTGAAAAGCTAAAAGATTGGCTAGTAAATAACTTGGCGTCCACAACGACACTCTCACTTCACGCACTACACCACACTGAAAATTTATCCATTGCTAGGCAATGATCTCATCTAGAAATGGAAATTCAGGAAAGCAACCAGCCCCTAAGAAAGTCGTATTCAGATATTTCTCCTTACTTGAAGCCCTTATCTGAAGCAATGAGATTCACTTGTAAGTTACTCGCTTGTAAGTTACTTGTGGGCAACATTACTTGCAGGGAGTCATAGGAGATTTTTTCAATCTTAGTTTCCTGAAATCCACTTGCTGGAAGAGCTAGCGGAGAACTGAATCATACACCCGAACCTCAGATCTGAATGTCATATCTGAGGAGACACACCTAAAAAATTCCGAAAATTCCGAAAACCTAGATTCCTCAACTCTAGGCTTTTACTTAAACCTAGTTGTCCCTAGTCTTCTAAATCACCTAGGTCATCATCATCATCTAGATCATCAAAAGATTCATCATCACTCCCCATCAGATCATTAATTTCTTCCTCATCATCGACATAATCGTAGTCGCCCTTTTGCCGTGCCCGGAGGCGACCCGTCTGTTCCAACCAGTCCAAGATTGAGGACTCCTGTTGGATTGGAATAACACTGGCTGGCTTATCGCGAGGTTCTTGACGAAGAGAAGGATTGTAGACCATGTTGTGGGTTTTAGATTAGCTACGTGTTTTCTGCATTTGCAGAGTCAGACATTAGGACTCAGACCTTAGGATGGGCTCGAGGTACCCAGAGTTTATCACCGAGTGTGAATTTTGCAGCATCAATCCCTAGATTTTTTAGACTGAGTGCAAAAAACATCCCTGATGGACTATAGCGCAGTTGACAAGGTCTGGAAAAGCCGTCTACGAGACATGTTCACCAGTTACTTCCAGTAATCAGGGGAAGATTTCACAAAATATAGGAACTTTAATCCTTGGGGAGTTTCCTGCCACTGAGCACTGAATACCCTAGAAAATCACCGTTAATTCTCGTGGGAATTTCTGTAATTTTGCAGAGGCAGGATGATACTCAGTCCGAGGAAAGCCTTGTTACAGTGTAAAGAAATCATCAAGCTGACAGTATATTGACCCCACCTACATCAATGCGCCATAGAAATACCACCATAACTACCGCCTATGCCCCCGTGGGCCTCTATCACTAGAAAACAATCGCTAGAAAAATAACTATGCTGGGAAAGGCAGAACTGCTAACGGCGATCGCAGGCAAAAATCGCGGACTTTTGGCGACCGAGACTGACAAGTTGGCCATTGCTGCTGCTGTCGCCATGCTAGAAGATCGCAATCCTACCCCCCGCCCCACAGAAGCGATCGATTTACTCGCGGGGGATTGGCGATTGCTTTACACCACCAGCCAGGAACTGTTGGGGTTAAACCGCATTCCGTTCAATACCTTGGGTGAGATCTATCAGTGTATTCGTCCCAAAGGTAACCGAGTTTATAACGTGGCAGAAGTAGCAGGGCTACCTTTTCTAGAGGGTTTATTTAGTGTAGTTGCCCAATTTGAGCCGATTTCAGAACGCCGACTGGAGGTGAAGTTTGAACGGGCGATCGCTGGGTTACAGCGCCCCATCGGATATCAGTCGCCCAGAGCCCTCATCCGCGACATTGAATCCGGCAAACGATTTTTAGCGGTGGATTTTCAGATTCCGCCCCGCGATCGCAATGGTTGGATCGACGTTACTTATTTAGATGAAGATTTACGCCTTGGGCGCGGCAATGAAGGAAGTATATTTGTGCTAACAAAGTGTTAGGAAACTCAGAGAGAAAGCGCATTATGTTAGGCAACACCTAGATATTGATTTCGCCTAGATATTGATTTGAACGATGTGTTGATTCGATCTAGTCGATTCAAGCCGTGAGTCAATCCCAAGGAGTTTCTCCAGTTTCTGCTCTGTGGTTTAGCCATGCGTTTGTCCCAAGGCCAACTGTCTCTGTTATCAAGTTGTCCCCGCAAGTTTCAGTACCTTATCTTGGAACAGCTAGCTGTCCCAACGGTGCCGGAGGAATCGTTGCGTCTGGCGGAAGGCAGTCAATTCCATCGGTTATTGCAACAGTGGGATTTAGGGTTGCCGATCGACCCCTTAGCGGCCACCCATCCAGCGCTGAAAAATTGGTTTGACGCCTTTTTGGCGGCGGCACCCCAGATTTTGACCTTGGAGGGAGAATCACAGCCCCTACGCCAAAGTGAACAGAGCCGTACGATCGCCCTTGCCGATCACGTCCTAGTTGCGGTTTATGACCTGTTGCTGCTGGGTCGTTCGCAAGCCCACATTTTAGATTGGAAAACCTATCCTAAACCCCCGCAAGTTCGCCACCTAGAACACCAATGGCAAACCCGCCTCTATCTCTACCTGCTAGCGGAAACTAGCCACTATTTACCAGATAGCCTTGCGATGACCTATTGGTTTTTCCAAGGCCGAGAGGGTCAAGCCACGCCGCAATCCATCACCCTCCACTGGGATCAGCAACGCCACGATCGGACGCATCAGGAGTTAGTGCAGTTACTCACTCACCTCAGCCAATGGCTTACGCAGTACGAAACCGCTGGGATGGATTTTCCCCAAGCAGCACCCAGCTCGCCCCTCTGCCAAACCTGTGCCTTTGCGGTCAGTTGCCAACGCCACGGCCCACCAGACTTACCCTGCGATGCCCACGCTGCTGACTGGGAGACTTTGTCTTGGGAGACTCTGTCTTGGGAGACGATCGCTGAAATTCCCCTGTGATTTCCTATTTTGTTTGATCCCCTGTCTTGTTTGATCCCCTGTCTCAGCCCGCGTTCCATGAATCTTCCTATCCTGCCTCCTTGGCTTCTGAGCAATGAATTCCCTCCCGACGCCTTTTGTCGATCGCTGCAATCCATCACCCACCTCCCCAGTCAGTATCTGGCGAGGCTGTTGTGGAACCGAGGGGTGCGGGATCTAGATAAATTACCAGGATTTCTCGATCCCCAGAAATATCAGCCCTGTTCTGCTTGGGCCTTCGGAGAGGAGATGGAATGGGCGATCGATCGATTAGTGCAGGCTCGATCGGGGCAGGAAAAGGTCGCCATCTGGGGGGATTTTGACGCCGACGGTGTGACGGCCACGGCGGTGCTATGGGATGGGTTAGGACAGTTTTTTGCCAAGCACGATCAACTCACTTATTACATTCCCAATCGCTTAACCGAGTCCCATGGCCTCTCTCAGCAAGGGATCGATCAGCTTCATGCCACAGGGTTTCAGTTAATCGTCACCTGTGATACTGGCAGCACCAATTTAGCGGAAATTGACTACTGCAATTCCCTAGGGATGGATGTCATCGTGACCGATCACCATACCTTAGCGCCGGAACGCCCGCCAGTGTGTGCGATCGTCAATCCCCGATATTTACCCTCAGATCATTCCCTAGCCACACTGTCCGGGGTTGCCGTGGCCTATAAACTCGTCGAAGCACTCTACGATCGATTGCCCGAAGTTCCCATAAAGCCCTTAGAACACCTGTTAGATCTTGTAGCGATCGGATTAGTTGCCGATTTAGTGGAACTCAAGGGCGATTGCCGTTATCTAGCCCAGCAGGGAATTGCCCAGCTCAAACAACAGGCTGATCGCAGCACTGCCACTCGTCCTGGCCTCTTTCACCTACTGGAATTTTGTAAGCGGGCCGGCGATCGGGCCACAGATATTGCCTTTGGCATTGGCCCCCGCATCAACGCCGTCAGCCGGATTCAAGGGGATGCCCATTTCTGTGTGGAACTACTCACCAGTACCGATGCCACCCAATGTCGTCAACTGGCAGAACAAACGGAACTGGCCAATACCCGCCGTCGCGCCCTGCAACGGGAAGTGGCTGAGCAGGTACTCGATCGAGTTCAGCAGCTCGATTTATCCACCACCCAAGTGATTGTGCTGTGGGATGACCAATGGCATCCCGGTGTCTTAGGTTTGGTCGCTAGTCAAGTGGCCCAAGAGTTTGGTCGTCCAACCATTCTTCTGAGTACAGAACGTTCCTCTGAAAGCGTCGCAGGGGATCGCAAGATCGCCCGGGGCTCCGCGAGATCGGCTAATCAAATTGACCTCTACGAATTGGTGAAGGATCAAGCCCATTTGCTCCATCGCTTTGGCGGCCATCCCTACGCCGCAGGGTTGAGTTTGGGGGTTGAAAATTTACCCTTATTTGCCGAGGCGATTAATCAACGGGCTCTACAGGAACTGTCCGATCGGGTCGGGCAACGTCCCTTGCAAGCGGATCTCCAAGTAACGGTGGCAGAATTGGGGCTGGATCTCTATCGGGAACTGCGAGCTATCGAACCCTGTGGCATGGGCAATCCGCCGCCTCGGTTACTGCTCAAAAACGTATGGTTTACCCAGGCGAGCCACCGCAACCTCACCGATCGCAATAACAAGAAAGTCACCTATATTCGCACGACCTTTCGCCTATGGGATCAGACCTGTGGCGCAGAGAGTTGGCCCGAAGGCATTTCCGGCAGTTGGTGGGGACATTACAAAGAAGAACTCCCAACGGGGCATTGTGATGCGTTGGTGGAATTCGAAAATAATGTATATCAACGGTGCTATGAAGTGCGATTGATTGACGTACGATCGAGCACTCCGATCGACCAACCTGGGCTTGACCAACCTGGGGAATGCCCCAAACCCCTATCCGCCCAGAGCAGCATTACACCCCTCGATCCCGATCGAGCAGACCTAGATTGGCTATTGGATTGGCGACCTCAAGCCCAACAGGATCCCCTCAACCTTCCCTCAACTAGCCAGTCCACAATTTTGGTGATGACCACTTGCCCAACCGATTGGGAAGAGTTCACGCCTTGGTTCCGACGGGCCTATCAGGAAGGCAAAAAACTCGCGATTGCCTACCCAGCCCCTAGCCTCTCCTCCAGCCCAGAACGTTGGCTCAAACTGTTAGGTATTGCCAAATACCTCAGCCGCACCGAAGCTTGGGCATCGCCACAGCAGATTCTCACCCAGCTTCAAGTCACACCCTCCACTCTACGCATTGGCCTGCGAGCCTTGCAAACCCTCGGTTTGGAGATTGTCAGCAGCGATCGGGGTTTGACCATCAGTAAACCAGCCGCCCACCAGCAAGACACCCCCGTCTTTATGAATCCCGATTGGAAAACCGCAGGCCAGCCCTTCCTCCACGCCGTTCGGGAAGAAGGGTTCCGCCGACAATATTTCGCGACCGTTCCCTTCGGCTTACTGCAAATGCTGGCCCGTAGAAGCTTAGTCAACGTTCCTTAGGGAGTGACAGGCTCCGCAGGAGCAGGCGTCGGCTCAGTCGGAGAGATCGAACCCTCAGGACTCGGACTTTCAGACGGAAGAGGCTCTGAAGAGGGTTGGGCGCTAGGGGGTGTTGTGTTTACAGGCTGGGAATTAGGGGCCGCAGGGGGTTGAGACGCAGGGGACGGTTGATTTTTAGGGGGCAAAGCAAAATAGGTTCTTCCTTCCGGATCTTTGTGCTCCTCTGCACCAATTTTCAACAGTTCCTGCCGAGCCCGCTCTTGGGTTTGTCGATCGTGCGTGACCTCCGCCTGTTCAAACACTGAACTCCAGCCCCATAGTCGAACGGTTCGACTATCGGGATCGGTTTTTAGAAAAGCTGCTGTTTGCTTCATCAAAGGCCCCACCCTGCGGATTTCGGGATCCGTGGATTGAATGGCCCAATCTCCAGCCATATCATGGGAGACGATCGACCCCGAAACATCGCCAAGGAGGAGGAGTTGATCTAACGCTTTAAATCGCCAGGGAAGAAAAGCCTTAGGGTGCTGATTGGCCTGTAGGGCATTGGTTCCTCGGGTCATGTAGTCCACTGCAATATCGGGCTTACCCAATCGGTAGGACAGGGTTCCCGACAAAAAGAGATAGCTTTCGACAAAACGCGGATCCCAACGAGTGATTAGGTCAAAAAATTGAGGAGCTAAGTCGTATCCTAATTTGGCTCGCGCTTCGTCATCCCCGTCGTACTGGAGGAAGTTGAGAAAAACCCAATCGGCCATTAAGTTATCAAAGCCAAAGGTGGGCGATCGCTGCAAAATATCGAGCTTCCAGCGTTCCTGCTGATTCAGTTGCTCCGGAGAAAATGTGAACTCCGCACCCTGCTGTAACTGGCTACGCTGCATAACAATCAGCCCCATCAGTGCCCCTGCGGCGATCGCAAGTTTCCCCAGACTTAATAACAGGCTTTTCCAGCGATTTGCAACCATAGGACTCCATTCGTGATAGGCAGCAGCGATCTCGGTAACAGTATTACTGGCGACATCGGATCAGGTAAACTTGCTGCAAAATACAAGCCGCATCGATCGCTTCACAGCTTTTGTAAGGCTTTAGGATTCTGCGCTCCCATTTTGCCAAAAGTTACTGCTACACTAGCCATAACTTCCCTAATTTTATTCGTTATCCTAGGCAGCTTATTTTACTTTTCCAGCCCAATCTTGACTGAAGTAGGATTGGTAGTACATGTTCTCCGTGATACATAGGTGATACAGAATAGGTGATGCAGCTCTCTCTGTGAAAGCTAGATGTTCAAATCAATGGCTTGAACCACTTGTCAAACCGTCACATTACTGTCTTTGCTCAGGTCAGAATGGCTACTACTTTAGACAAGTTATTGCGGATAAGCTATTTTCTCCGGATCGCGCTCACCTTTTTGAGTGATTGTGATTAACTCGGTGAAAACAAGTCACGGTCTGGTCTCCTTCTGTGTAAGTCACTAGAAATCAACATCGTTCAGTGATTGGATGGCTATGCTTTAGATATCAGCCTTCTTAGATATCACCCTATTAGATATCAACCTGGCATACCAAATACACAGGAAATATCGAGTAGGGAATATTGAGCAGGGGGTGTCAAACACAAGTATCAAACTCAATGAACCCTAGCCTTGAGATCTGTTGACTATCAGCGCTGCTACGGATTGTCCGGTTTTTTCATTCCGTTCTCAACTATTGCGATCGCAGCCAATGAACCACCTCATTCAACGTTCCTTTCTGTCACAGTTGCTTCTCAGCACAACCCTTTTGACCAGTGCTGTTCTTGCCCCTTGTTTCCTCAATCGCCCTGCCCAGGCATCCTTCCAAGACAGCCCTAAGGTGCTCATTGATGAGGCGTGGCAAATTGTCAACCATGAGTATGTTGATCCCACCTTCAATCGCAAGGATTGGCAAGCCATTCGGCAGGATCTGTTAAGCCGGGACTACTCCTCTAAAGAGCAGGCTTATAACGCCCTGCGTCTTGCACTGAAGCAGTTAGATGATCCCTATACACGCTTCATGGATCCTAAACAGTTTGATGTGTTGAATAGTCAGACATCAGGAGAATTATCTGGTGTTGGGATCCGGTTAGAGCTAGACAGCCAAACCAAGACTTTGACCGTGGTTGAACCGTTGCCCAACTCACCAGCAGCTAAGGGAGGCCTGAAGTCAGGTGATAAGGTGTTGGCGGTCAATGGTAAATCCACAAAAGGGATGACAGTGGATGATGCCTCTAGTTTGATTCGTGGCCAGGAAGGGACCAAGGTGGTTCTGCGGATTGGTCGATCGGGAGCCAGTGAGTTTGATGTTCCGTTGACTCGTGCACGGATTGAATTGCAAACTGTCCGCTACGATGTCAAGCAAGAAGGTAAACGTCGAATTGGTTACATTCGCCTCAGTGAATTTAGTAGTCATGCGGCGGAGCAGATGCGGCAAGCGATTCAATCGCTACTCGCTGAAAAGGTAGACAGCTTTGTTCTAGATCTACGGGGCAATCCAGGGGGTTTACTGCAAGCCAGCATCGAAATTAGCCGTATGTGGATGGATCAAGGCAGTATTGTCAAAACCGTCGATCGTAAGGGTGGCAGCGAAGAGATTGCCGCCAATCGCACGGCATTAACCAAGTTGCCTTTAGCCGTTTTAGTCGATAAAAATTCCGCGAGTTCCAGTGAGATCCTAACTGGAGCGTTGAAAGACAATAAGCGAGCGACCGTTGTGGGTAGCCAAACCTTCGGGAAGGCGCTGGTGCAATCTGTCCATCCCCTTTCGGATGGCTCAGGCTTGGCCGTTACGATCGCCCACTACTACACGCCAAATGGAACGGACATTAGTCACAAGGGCATCGAACCCAACGTTGTCTTAGATCTGTCTACCGATCAGCAGCGCAAGCTCTACACAAATCCTAAGTTGTTAGGGACCTTAGAGGATCCGCAGTACATTCGTGCGATCGCAGCCCTCGAGCAAATTGCTAACAGCCATCCAACTAACCAGAATGTTGGCCAGCGGCTTACCCCTGTTACAACCACTGGCTTATCGGCCCAGTAGCGCTAGATCACCAGTAGGGCTCAATCGACTTGTGACTGACTAGCCATTAAACTGACTAGTTATTAATGACTAGTTATTAACCAGTGTGATTCTGCTTGCGCATTAAACCAGCGCAACACTCAGTAGCACAGCCCACCAGTGCAACGCTGGCTGGCTAATATGTGCTAGCTAATACGTATGCACCTTCCGTAGTTTTCCAGTTTTTCTGGACGCTATGGAAGGTTTGCTTTTATGGTTTGTGCAATCGCCCTTGGGCAAATGAGATAGGTTCGTTCGATCGGCTGAATGAGGGTGCGAACTAAGGCAGATCGTTCACTAATTTCTTGCAAGCCTTGGGTCGTTTGCAGATTAATCCCCCGTTGATAGAGGGTATAGCCGCGACTACGGGCTACTCGAAACCCGATCGAGTAATCAGGGTCTAATCCTATCTGCAAAGCAAGATCTTTAGCTTGTGTCAGGATTGCCGATTGCTGGACGGAATCGAGCTGAGTTAATTCGATCGCCTTGGGCAAATCCCGATCATAAACTTGACGGCAGAGATCCGCTAAAACAGGATCCGAGGCATCTTGCCAACATTGAATGTGATAAAACAGTCGCGAATCATCCAAGGCCAAATAGTGCGCTAACGATAAATGATCGCAATGCCCCTGTAACCAAGCACCAATCACAGCATCAGCCCAGATTTCGCCTGCGCTCCACCCTGCTCGAGCACGAGCAAATAACCGCTCCAAGACCCAAGTCGCTGCCAAGTTTTTGGGATGGTTGTAAACCTGGTTATACATAAACGATCGCACCACCAGGTAATGTTCGATCGCGGCAATCCCCTTTTGTGCCACCGTCAGTTGTTGCGTCACGGGGTCATAGCGCAAAGCTAACAAAATCCGATCTAAGTCAATATGGCCATAGGATGCACCTGTGAAGTAACTATCCCGCATCAGGTAGTCCAAGCGATCGCAATCCAATTGACTACTGACCAATTGCCAAACCAGCGGAATAGGATGTTTTTTTTGATACACCGCTTCGAGTTGCGGCAACAGATCAGGATTAAAGCGATCGAGCAATTGGCGAATCGGTTGGGACTCTTGCAAAATCCGGCCTGTCCAGACCTCATGGTGAGTGCCAAAGATTTCTTCCCCCGTGTGGCTTAAGGCACTGTGGCCAATATCGTGCAATAGCGCAGCACAGAGAACCGTCGATCGAAAGGGTTGCAACTGCGGGTGCATACTGGCCAAGCGATCGAAGGCCCGACGAGCAACGGCTAAGACCCCAAGGGAATGGGTAAACCGAGAACCTTCCGCTCCATGAAAGGTTAGGCTAGCTGGCCCCAGTTGTCGAATCCGACGAAGTCGCTGAAAAGCAGGGGTATCAATTAGGCGAATTAGCAAAGCTTCCGTAGGATCAGCCCCATTCAGGGTAATGGCTCCATGGAGGGGATCGTGGTAAGTCCGTTCAGTCAACACAGAGGAATAAATTACAGGAATATTTCTATGGAATGTACCCAGAAGTTTGATCTAACCGTGCTTTGAGCTACAACAGCCCTGCATGGACTACAGGACAATCATCCTAATCCCTGGGTTGCAATGGGTGCCCAGATGAGAAGCTTGAGTAGCCATGAAACCGCGCATTATTGTCTGTGGTTTGGGTCAGACGGGATACAAGATTTATAAGCTCTTAAAGCAGCAAGGTGTAGGGGTCGTGGGAATTAGTACCCATCATCTCCTGGAAGAGCGATCCCAAGGACGATTCCATGGACGATCGCAGAACTATTTAGCGTCCTTGGCGGACGATATCTTAGCGGATGATATCGTCGTGGGTGATCTGCGTGCCGATTCAACTTTACTGGCAGCAGGCATTCGAGACGCAAAAACATTAGTCCTGGCAACAAGTGACGATGCCCTCAATCTAGCAGTCCTGGTGCAAGCACGGGTATTGAATCCCCACATTCGCATTATCAATCGGCTCTACAATACCAGCCTAGGGGATCGCCTCGATCAAACTTTGTTGCACCACACAAGCATGAGCGTTTCGGCGATCGCTGCTCCTGTCTTTGCCTTTGCAGCGTTAGGTAATTTAGCGATCGGGCAACTGAAGCTTTTTAATCAAACTTGGCCTATTCATGAAGAGCAGATTGATTTCGAGCATCCCTGGCGAGGCAAACCTCTCCAAGATTTGTGGGATGACCGATCACGCATGTTGATTTATTACTTGCCCATTGATCACACAACCGATTTAGTATCGGCTATGCTGCGAGGAGAACGGCTACAGGTCGGCGATCGTTTAATTGTGGCCACTCAGCCCAGTGTAAGGGTTAGTCAACGATCGTTGAATGAGAGTCTCTCAAAATTTATGGCGAGTCTTAAACGGCTGCATCACCACGGTCGATCGGCGATCGGCGTGATTCTCATCCTGTTGCTGACCATCCTGATTGCAACCCTGACCTACATCTGCATTAACTTCAACACCTCAGTGGCAGATGCCCTCTATTTCTCTGTGGGAATGATTACTGGAGCCGGCGGCAATGAAAGCATCGCTGAACAAGCTCCTCCCGGAATTAAGGTCTTTACCGCCATCATGATGCTCGTAGGGGCAGGTGTTATTGGGGTATGTTATGCCTTGCTCAATGATTTTATTCTGGGTACTCGCTTTCATCAAATCTGGAATGCTGCTCAAATTCCCCAAAGGAGTCACTACATCATTTGCGGTCTGGGGGGCATTGGGATGCAGATTGCCAAACAACTCTGCGATCGGGGCCATGAAGTGGTCATTATCGAACGAGATCCCCATTGTCGCTTTCTCAGTACAGCCCACCAACTTAAGTTACCTGTAATCCATGGCGACGCCAATCTAGCCGATGTACTCCAAGCGGCACGAGTTCATGAAGCCCAAGCTCTGCTCGCTGTCACCAGCGATGATACCGCTAATCTAGAAATTGCTCTCACCGCCAAAGGATTGTCTCCTCGCCTAGCGGTCATTGTGCGCAACCAAGATCCCAGCTTTTCCCAGATGGCCCAGCAGGTCTTTGAATTTGAAGCCGTCCTCAGTCCCACTGAATTGGCTGCGCCTTCCTTTGCCGCCGCTGCACTGGGAGGCCGGATTCTGGGCAATGGGATGACAGGCAATAGTTTATGGATTGCCTTAGCGACTTTAATTACAGCCAATCATCCCTTCTGCGGCCACCAAGTTAAAGAACTAGCCATGCACATTGATTTCGTACCGCTATATCTTGAAACCTCCCACCAAACCGTGCACGGCTGGAATTTACTGAATGCCTACCTGAGTGCGGAGGATATTCTTTACCTCACGGTTCCCGCCAATCGCTTAGACGAACTTTGGCGATCGGTGCAACTTCAAGTTTCAACTTCTAGCAGTCAGTGAACTGAGCACAGCGGCGAAATCCTGGGAATCTGCTAAGCAATAATTTCCCACCACCCACCCATCCACAACTCAATTAACAGATTCCCTCGGCACACCTGCTAAGAGCGATCGGGATTGCAAGGTATCCAGCGCTGCTCGATATTGTTGATCAACCTCAGTACCTAATTGTTCAGGAGAAGAGGGTTGAAAGGGAACCACCCGATCGGGTGTAATCCCCAGCTTGTTAATATCACGATGGCTTGGCGTTTCGTACTTAGCCACCGTGACCGCTAGCCCTGATCCATCGGACAGATTGAATAGGGATTGAATGAGGCCCTTCCCGAAGGTTTTCTCCCCCAAAATAATAGCCCGCCCGTTGTCTTGTAATGCTCCCGCCAAAATTTCGCTAGCACTAGCTGTTCCTTGGTTCACCAAGACGACTAGGGGAGCTTGGGTCAAGGCCTTACCGGCTGCTTCAAAACTGCCGAGGGTGCCTTGGCGATTCACCGTATAGACGATCGTGCCACTGTCAATCCACTGCTTGGCAATTTCAATCCCTGCCTGTAACAGTCCCCCTGGATTATTCCGTAAATCCAAAATATAACTGCTGGCTCCTTGGCGTTCCAATTGCTTAATTGCCTGAGCCACTTCCGTCGCTGCATTGGCATTGAACTGCGTTAGGCGGATATAACCACTCTTTTGGCCATTGGGCTGGGTGCGCAAGTCTGCGACGACGGGGTTCAACTCAATACGATCGCGAACGAGGTTGTAGTCTTTAACAGGTTCGTTGTCATGCTGTACTTTGAGGGTGACTACGCTGCCCATGCTGCCGCGCATTCGCCCCGCTGCCTCATCCAAGCTCAAGCCCTGGGTGGAAATGCCATCAATTTCTAAAATGGCGTCTGCGGGTTGAATGCCAGCCTTAGCAGCGGGCGAACCTGCAATGGGGGCAATTACTTTGAGCCGCTGCGTTTCAGTATCTAGGGAAATCTGTAAGCCAACCCCCGTCAGTTCCCCCGATGTACTGGTCTGTAAACTCCGGTACTGCTCCGGTTGCATAATGCGGGTAAAGGGATCTCCAAGCAACCCCAACATTTCCTGCACTAGAAGGTAGGTCTGCGAACGTTGCTCGGGAGCTTTTTTCAAAAATTTTTCCCGCACCGCCCACCAATTCTGATGGTTAAAGCTGGCATCTACATAGGCCCGATCGATAATTCGCCACACTTCATTGACAAAACGTTGCTCATCAGTCAATGCCTGCGCTGAACCTGCAAAAGCCAGCACTGACAACACAACGGAGAGCAGCGAAACCATCAGAGATCGAGACCAGGCAGCGTATTTTCCCATAGCTTTTGATAGTAAACGGTAACTGAACGTTCTGCCTACCCTGCCTCAAGATCTAAGGATTAACGCAGAACTTAACGGTTAAGATTCTTAAGGTCAAGATTCTTCCAACCGATCGAGACACGCTTTAGATTGACCCAAAAATTGAATCAGCGAACAGAGAACCTAACTTTAAATGGACTAACGAAGGGTCAAACATTCAGCGCCAGTCCAGCCCACTCAACCAAACCATTAACTAGGGGCTGGCCAGCCTACTTGAATCGCAATAGTACTTGAATAGTCAGACTGCTTGAGAAAAATTGATTCAGCCCAAAATTTCTGAGAAACTTCATACTTCTTCATAAAGTAACTTATCCAATTCCCATTGCCAAGTCTGCTCCTCATCAGCAAAACAGCAGCCTGTCACCCTTGCCTAGGGATCCTTCGGGGTTTAAGGTGTGTTACATTTTTTATGAACAGCAATCATTTTTAGGAACGCTCTCGACTATGGCAAACGTGTACGACTGGTTCGAGGAGCGCTTAGAGATCCAGGCGCTCGCTGATGACGTAACCAGCAAGTACGTGCCGCCCCACGTGAATATTTTCTACTGCCTGGGTGGAATCACGCTGACTTGCTTTCTAATCCAGTTTGCCACTGGATTTGCAATGACTTTTTACTACAAACCCACCGTAGCTGAAGCGTTTAGCTCCGTTCAGTACATCATGAACGAAGTCAACTTTGGCTGGTTGATTCGCTCCATTCACCGCTGGTCTGCCAGCATGATGGTGCTGATGATGATTCTGCACGTGTTCCGGGTTTACCTGACGGGTGGTTTCAAGAAACCCCGTGAGTTGACTTGGGTCAGTGGCGTGATTCTTTCTGTCATCACCGTTTCTTTTGGTGTGACTGGTTACTCCCTCCCTTGGGATCAGGTTGGCTACTGGGCGGTCAAGATCGTATCCGGTGTGCCTGAAGCAATTCCCGTGGTCGGAACCCTGATTGCCGACTTGCTACGGGGTGGTGCCAGCGTTGGTCAAGCAACCCTGACTCGCTACTACAGTGCTCACACGTTTGTTCTGCCTTGGCTAATCGCCGTCTTCATGCTGATTCACTTCTTGATGATTCGGAAGCAAGGCATTTCCGGCCCGCTATAAACCGCTGGTGAGTCTGCTTTACAGGGCTTGGAGTGACCTGGTATGGTCGTATCCAAAGGAAACAAAATTTCTAGGCGCTGGAGCATACCGTTGTTCAATCCGGCCCAAATCTCAATCAAGACAACTAAAAACTATCTGTCTGCCGACTTCCAGATTTTGAGGAGAGCCTTTTCGCAATGGCAACTTTGAAAAAACCGGATCTAACCGATCCCGTATTGCGTGCGAAGCTAGCGAAGGGTATGGGTCACAACTACTACGGTGAACCCGCATGGCCCAACGACCTGCTTTACATCTTCCCCGTTGTAATTTTGGGTACGATCGCCCTCTGTGTGGGTCTAGCTGTTCTAGATCCGGCATTGGTGGGTGAACCGGCTAATCCCTTCGCAACGCCTTTGGAAATTCTGCCCGAGTGGTACTTGTACCCTGTCTTCAACATTTTGCGCCTCGTTCCCAACAAGCTACTAGGCGTTGTGTTGATGTCGTCTGTCCCCCTGGGAATGATTACGGTTCCCTTTATTGAAAGTGTGAACAAGTTCCAAAACCCATTCCGTCGCCCAGTGGCTATGGCAGTGTTTCTCTTTGGAACCGCTGTATCCATGTACCTAGGTGCTGGCGCAATCTTCCCTGTGGACAAAGCGCTGACCCTCGGTCTGTAAGCAGCCTGAGGCTCTTTGGTAGCTTGAGGTTTGCTGCTAGGTTTCGTCTAAAGATATTTTTCTTAGAAGAAATCTTTGCTTAATTTCATTTCATCGTCTGGATGCCTGTTATGGTTATCCAGACGATATTTTTTTGCTCACTTTTTTAGAGTTGTGATTCGAATATCCGGTACGGGATCGCCTGTCCTTGTAAAAGCACAAAAGTATCCAAGTGTAGAAGCACAAAAATCACCCCGGCAGGGTAACAGCACAAAAGTCACCCCCGATCTGAATTTTGGGAGGGTAGACTAGAGAGAACACACCACTCAGCATTCTGTTCTGAAGACTGTTCTGAAGACTGTTTTAAATTCTGATAGACCTGAATTTCGATAGGCTAGGCATGAGACAAGGCATGAAACGTTCTTTAGGGAAGCCCCACCAGCAAATAAAGACCCGTACTCGATCGCCCTTTCGATCGGCGGGTATTGTGAAATTTTTAATGGGTCTGGCCATTTCCCAGACCGTTCTGTTAGCTAGCCCTGTCCTTGCCCAGCAACGTCAAAGCCCCTTGAGTTATGGGGACTTGTTCGATCGCATCCGCAAAGACAAAGTGGAGCAGGTCAAAATTGATCCCACCCAGCAAGTGGCCAAGGTGTATTTAAAGGATGCACCGAAGAAGGATCAGCCCGTGGAAGTGCAGTTGCTGGAGCGGAATGATGAACTGATCAATCTGCTGAATGACCAAAAAGTGGCTTGGAGTGTGGAGCGATCGGCGGACAATAGCGCCCTGATCAGCATCATGATCCAGTTGCTCGCGTTTCTGTTGCTGATTTCCGCCGTCATGTTTGTCATCCGGCGATCGGCCAATGGCCCCGGTGGCCCTGGTCAAGCCATGAGTTTTGGTAAGTCCCGTGCCCGCTTCCAAATGGAGGCGAAAACCGGGGTGGTGTTTGACGATGTAGCCGGGATCGAAGAAGCCAAGGAAGAACTTCAGGAAGTTGTGACTTTCCTGCGGAAGCCTGAGAAGTTTACCGCTGTGGGAGCTCGTATTCCCAAGGGCGTGTTACTGGTTGGGCCGCCGGGAACTGGGAAAACCTTGCTGGCCAAGGCGATCGCGGGAGAAGCGGGCGTGCCTTTCTTCAGTATGTCTGGGTCGGAATTTGTAGAAATGTTTGTTGGGGTTGGGGCCTCCCGTGTCCGGGATCTGTTCAAAAAAGCCAAGGAAAATGCCCCCTGCATTGTGTTCATCGATGAAATTGATGCGGTCGGTCGGCAGCGCAGTATTGGCTACGGCGGCGGCAACGACGAGCGGGAACAAACGCTGAACCAACTACTGACGGAAATGGACGGCTTTGAGGGCAATTCCGGTGTGATTATCATCGCTGCAACAAACCGAGCCGATGTGTTGGATCAAGCCCTCCTGCGTCCAGGCCGATTTGATCGCCAGGTGACGGTCGATTTACCCACCTTTAAAGGTCGCTTGGGCATTTTGGAAGTCCACGCCCGCAACAAAAAGATTGAAGAAGAGGTTTCCCTAGAGGCGATCGCCCGTCGGACACCCGGTTTCTCCGGTGCAGATTTGGCCAACTTGCTGAACGAGGCTGCCATTTTGACGGCACGGCGACGCAAGGAAGCCATGACCATGGAAGAGGTGGAAGACGCGATCGATCGCCTGACGATCGGTCTGACACTGACGCCGTTACTTGACAGTAAGAAAAAACGGCTGATTGCTTATCATGAAGTGGGCCATGCCTTGTTAATGACTCTGCTGAAGCGGTCTGACCCGTTAAACAAGGTGACAATTATTCCCCGATCGGGGGGCATTGGCGGGTTTGCCCAGCAAGCCTTTAACGAAGACATGGTGGACAGCGGCCTCTATACCAAAGCCTGGATGATGGATCAGATTATCCTGACTCTGGGCGGGCGGGCAGCGGAGGAAATTGTCTTCGGCCACGATGAAGTCACAGCGGGAGCTAGCAGCGACATCCGCTATGTAGCCAGCGCAGCACGGGAAATGGTGACGCGCTATGGGATGACGGAGATGGGCTTGGTGGCCTTGGAAGGTTCAGGTGATGTCTATGCCACGCGGGGTGGAAACTTGACCCGAACGGACTATTCCGAAGAAGTGGCTACCCAGATCGATCACAAAGTTCGAGAAATTGCCCAGCAATGTTTGGAGGAAGCGAAACGAATTCTGTTGGAGAATCGATCGTTGATGGATCGGCTGGTAGACCTGCTTTTAGAGAAGGAAATGCTCGACGGGGATGAGTTCCGCCAAGTGGTTGAAGAATATCAAGCCAAAACAGAAGAAGTCATGATTTCTGCCTAGCAGGCGTTACTCAGAGAGCCCATCATCCAGCCAAATCAAGCTCAACTCACAAAAAAGGCAGATCCTCTTGAGGATCTGCCTTTTCTAATTAAATGACTCAAAGGACAAGTCAGTTACTCTTCGTATTCAGGCTGCTTCACCTTTTCAGGAATATTTAGCGCTTGTGGCTTATATTCTGTTGCTTCGGGATCCGTCCAAGGATCTTCTGCTGAGGCTGTTTCTTCCGGTGTGGAAGCATCAGCGATCGAGGTCTCGGGTTCAACGATCGCAGCTTTGGCTGAATCAGTAGGTTTAGCCTCCACCACAGGAGTGACGTCTACGACTTCCTCTACAACTTCCGCAAACTCAACATCTTCGTAGTCGTCGGCAGCATCATCTTCGTTGTAGGGCTCTTCGTAGCGATCGCGGGTGGTTGCATTCGTCCAGTTATCCGCAGGCTCGTTCTCCAGGTAACGCGCTTGCTGGCGGGCTTGGGGTGGCTGCCGCAGTTCTAGAGGTTCCGGCTGGCGTTCCCAGTTATCCTCATCCCAGGTTTCCTCTACGCTTTCCACCTGGGGACGACGCAGGGGCGGCGCTTCCAAGGGAACCCGTTGACCCGAGGGCAACTGATTTTCAATGCGCACAGGGCTGGGCGGCGCATAGAGTTCATCCTTCTCCCAGGGAGCTTTCCCCAGACCGAGACGTTCCAAGACCCCAACAGTCATCTGATTCAGGCGTTCTTCGGCTCCTTCATAGACGATGAGCCGATCGGGGCCACTACTGACAATTTCCGTCACCCCAATTTCAAAGGTGCTCACCACTTGGTCAGGAATGAGCGGAAACCCGAGGGAGGCAATCGTGAGGGACTCCAGTTTGCCGTTATCAATGTCAAACTTGTAGCCCCGCACCTTACCCAAGACTTCTCCAGTTTCGGTAATGACTTCGCAGTTGATCAGGCTATTGAACTGTTCAACATCAACGTCTTCAATGACATTCTCATCATCCACCAGGATGACATCCCCAATTTGTCGAATGCTACTCAGCATCATGGGTTGGGGGGTTCCGTAGAACAAACTGGGTCGCAGACTCAGCGCAACCACTTCCTGGCTATCAATATCGACCCAAAGTTGGCTCACGACACCTAGCTTTTTCCCCGTGTCGCGGGTGATGACTTGGGTGCCCAGGAGATCGGTGCGTTGGCGAAATTCTGCTGACATTACTAATCTCGAATCCTACGTGGATGAATTCTGCTTAAGTTTACCAAATCACGATCGGCGTGGCGTTGTGGAGTCGGGTGCGGGTTCCCGATACAGGCTTTCTCAAGCTATGGAAAAGACCCAAAGGCGGGTGGATTGGATGAATCGTTGAGTCTGTTCCATAGAGATTCGTTGTGCGGCTCTATTCAGATAAGTCTTCACCTTCTACTTCTGGAGTTTCTGGTATCACTCTGGGTTGACTCACTTTACCCTGTTCGTAGGTTTTACCCATTTTGGGCGCAGTGGGTAAATTTGGCACCGTATTCCAGAGTTCGGAGGGTTTATCTTTGCCAATCATAATGATTTGTGCGGGGGCATTGGGATCCAACTTATAGCGTGGTGCTGGACTGGAAGACTTGCCGCAAATGTGGGAAAGATCCACCGTTTGCCCGGATGTGTTTTCCATTTCGCACAGAGAATCCTGTTGAGGCTGTGGGTTAGCGCGGCTGGCAATGCCCCAAGACACGGCTGCTCCCAACAACACGATCGCAACACTACCTAAGACGATTTGTTTCTGATGCATAGCTATTCCTCTATCCTTGAAGCGCTTTGGGTTTGGATCAATTGATTCGCTGACTGCGCGGTTAAAGTTTTTCTGCGTTAGACCCGAGGGACGATCGTTGACCCTGCACCTTTGGTTTTCCGCAGGGCTTCTAGGGCAGGCATGAAGCGATCGATCGGCACCGCCGCACTAAATAACGTAATTTGAGTTTTAGGATCGAAAAAGGCCGCGACTTGTATCCCTTGTAGCTTGCGATCGCGGGTATGAATTCCAGTACCCGAAGACCCTGGAGTTCCATCGCAGTCATGGATGATCAGGCCAATTTCCACAGACAGAAAATTACAATTGAAATGGGCACCGGGAGTTTGGCCTTTGATATCTCCAGGTTGGGCTTTTGCCGCCGTCGGCCAATCCCCTGAGTAGCCGATGAGGTTTACTTTTTTGCCAACAGCCGTTAATCCTGCTTGATTGATATCGGTAGACCAATTCGTTTGGCCAAACCATCCGGTGGATTTGCCCAGACTGCGGTTAAAGCGAACGATCGCCCAGTCACGAGGATAATCTCCAACTTTTCTCGGAGAAAAATCAAGTCCCGTCCAAATAACATCCACATTGGCAGCCTTGTAGTAGCGATCACCGTGGGATATTGCATAGGCTTTCACTTGCAGTGGCCCATTGCCCTCATCATCCAAAAGACAATGGGTATTCGTTAACCCGAGGTTAGTCCCCACGACCGTAAAAGTGCAGGAATAGAATAGACCATTTGCTTTTTGAATTTCCAATTGTCCTACCGCTTTGCGTTTGTTACGCTTCATCCAACTGTAGGAGGGAGTCACACGATCGTCTTGGCCAATCACCCCGATCGGAGGATTTTTAGAAGTGGATTCCTGGGCTTGGGCAGGAGATTGGACTCCCTCTAATAAGCCGATCGAGGTACTGGTTAACCCGGTCAGTAACAGCGCTTTCAAAATTTGTAGTATTGACATAACGCAATCAGGTGAGTTGTTGAGTTTGAGGAAGCTTTTAGGCTCTATGCAGTTTGCGCCTTAAGATTAGCCAAGGGCATTAAGACTTGTCCTAGGCTGACTATCTTCTGCGTAGAATCTACAGTTTTTGTAAAAGAGACTCCGTATTCCTTTTAAAATTGCCGATTTTGAGGATGACTAACCATCGCAGATTTACGGATTTTGGCCAACCGAGACCCATTTCCACAAATTTCTACAAACTGGAACTCGTTTTAGGAACTAGCTAAGAAATAACATCCCTGATTTAGTCACTCACCAACCCGTCCACCAACCTATCCATCTATCCACCAACCCATCTATCCACGGGAGATTTTATTTGTACGCTGTTCCCTTACTGGATCGGACTTAATCAATCGCTGATGCTTTGAGGTGAGCTAAGTAGCGTTTGAAATCGGGCAAGAAGATAATTCCCAAACCAATCAAAGCCAGCAGATTGAAGGAAAGGAGAACCTCGACCACAAAACAGACAACGACCGCGACCCATTTTCCTTTTGACGCAAAGAAAAGCGCTAACGCCGTAGGAATCAACCCCGTAATCATTCGTCCGGTGAAATAGCCTGCATCGTAGGCACGATAGGCCGCTAACGATTTGGCCGGAGTCTGATTGACCAACTGCTCTTGAAAACCCAGCCAAAAGCCAGAGGTGGCTTTAAAGGAAATAGTGGCGATCGCGATCGCAATCAAGAGGCCAATCAAGGTAATTTGGAGCCAGCACAAAACGCGGAAAGCTTTATAGGCAAACGGTTGTTCCATAGACACAACTCTTCTGTAAACTCCTGGGAATGAAAAAAGGAGAGCAATCTGCCCTCCTTAAGCTAAATGGGTTGACATTAGCGTAATCCCTGAATCCGCTGGTGAATGGGTCGATCGGAGTCCAGCATCCTGTGACGTATCCCAAACCTTCGATCGTCCCAGTTTCCCCAAGCGGAGAACACAGGATTACACGCCAACCTTAGACGGTGTAGGTTGCAGAATCTTGAGGATACGATCGGCCATTTGCGGCGGTGTCAACTCTAACTCTGCTTTGGATTGCTCTGGCGTAGCATGTTCCACCAACAGATCGGGCACCCCAATTCGCGTCACCGGAACCGTAATCTCAGCATCCATCAATGCTTCCACAACCGCAGAGCCAAATCCACCAGGCAAGCAACCTTCCTCAAAGGTCACTACGCGACCGATCTTCTGGGCTAGGGGCAGAATCAACTCCGTATCCAGAGGCTTGGCGAACCGAGCGTTCACCACCGTCGCTTCAATACCATGCTCATGCAGGATTTCCGCCGTTTGTAGGCTGGGGTAAACCATAGAACCGTAGGCTAGTAGCAAAATGTCATCGCCGTGGCGCAGAATTTCACCCTTACCGATTTCCAAGGGTTCCCAACCCTCTTCCATCAGGGGCACCCCGTAGCCATTGCCCCGTGGATAGCGCATGGCGATCGGGCCATCGGTGTAGTTAATCCCCGTCACGAGCATCCGCTGGAGTTCCGCTTCATCCTTGGGAGCCATCATGACCATGTTAGGAATGCAACGCAGGTAAGAAATGTCATACATCCCTTGGTGCGTCGGGCCATCAGACCCCACAATCCCCGCCCGATCCATGCAGAAAAAGACCGGCAGATTTTGAATGCAGACATCATGAATGATCTGGTCAAAGGCCCGCTGGAGGAAGGTGGAGTAGATCGTGGCGATCGGGCGCATCCCCTCGCAAGCCAAGCCTGCCGCCAAGGTCACAGCATGCTGTTCTGCAATGCCCACATCCACATATTGCTTAGGAACCCGCTTCTGGAAAATATCCAGCCCTGTCCCCGTGGCCATCGCCGCAGTAATCCCAATAATTCGGGGATCATTTTCTGCCAAGGTAGACAGAGTTTCGCCAAACACCTTGGAATAGCTGGGGGGCTTGGGTTTGCTGGAGGGGATGGCTTTCCCCGTCGCCAGATTAAAGGGATTCTGGGCGTGATAGCCAACTTGATCCTTTTCAGCAATTTCATAGCCCTTGCCCTTGGTGGTGGAAACATGCACCAGCACCGGGCCGGGATGCTTGTGGGCCTCCCGGAAGGTCTTAATCAGTTCTTCCAGGTTATGACCATCCACTGGGCCAATGTAGGTAAAGCCCAATTCTTCAAAAACGGCTCCCACTTTGGAGACAGCCAACCGTTTCATCCCTTCTTTGACGCGATTCAACTCCGGCGAGAAGGGTAGGTTGCGAATTTGTTCCTCTAGGTTGTCACTGAGGAATTGCATGGGGGGGCTGAGACGAATCTTGTTGAGATAGCGGGGAATGGCACCGACGTTGGGAGAAATGGACATTTCATTGTCGTTCAAGACCACTAACAACTTGGTCTTGGGCAAATGTCCGGCGTGGTTGATTGCTTCCAGTGCCATCCCGCCCGTCAAGGATCCGTCACCAATCACGGCTACGCATTTGAAATTGTCCCCTTTAGCATCCCGCGCGAGGGCCATGCCTAGAGCTGCGGAAATACTGGTAGAAGCATGACCGGCTCCGAAATGGTCAAACTTGCTTTCACAGCGCTTTAGATAACCCGCAATACCATCTTTCTGGCGCAGGGTGTGGAAATCGTGGTAGCGACCCGTGATCAGTTTGTGGGGATAGGCTTGGTGGCCCACATCCCAAATCACTTTGTCCTTATCCAGATCTAGAGTTTGGTAGAGAGCCAGAGTCAATTCAACAACACCAAGGCCGGGTCCGAGGTGTCCCCCACTGGCAGCGACTGTCTGGAGATGCTTTTCACGAATCTGACGAGCAATGTCTTGAAGCTCCTTAATTGACAGACCGTGCAACTGGTTAGGGTGGGTTATGTCACTCAGATGCATGGGGTATCCTTCGGTTGTACGCTAAGTGGATTGGCGATTTAACAGGTAGCTGTTTCGTTGACAGAATGTCTGTAATTCACAGAATGTCTGCATAGCATGTCTGTATAGCATTCAGCTTATAGCGATCGCGGGATCCATTGTCTCCGTTGCGGGTTAGGTTTATCCGCACAGTCAAGGGTCGGGATCGATCGCTACAAGTCGAAGGTGTAACTTTAGCTTTTTTCACTGTAGTTCATCAAATGGTCGCATTCAGCTTTCTGCGATGCATTTCGCAACGGTTTGAGTCAATTTGATGAAGATGTGCAAAGATGGCGGAAGAGTTACGGCTATCGTGCTTAGGCTTTTGCCAAAGCATTGTTAATTTCCCCTCCCGAAGGATGATCACCTACCCACTGGCATTAAGCGCCACGAGAAGTCCTGCGAAGAAGTCCTACTAAGCAGTTCTACTACATCTTAGAACCTGAAAAAGATTGGGAAATTGGGGAAATGTTCAGTTCGATCGTCGTGATTTCTGGCCCTATCTTGTACTGTGCGATCGCGTTTTATCTATGCTGAAGCTTCAAATCTTCAATCGTGGTTTATCCAGGCTCAGTCTTGGCGTATTGGTTATTTCCGGCCTAGGAGGCATCGTAGGGCCTGGGCAACCCGCGATGGCTAATACCTATGAAACCTGTGCCAAGACTATGGTAAAGGCAGGGGTAGATGGTAAGGTCGCAGGGTTGGCCTGTGCCCAAGACCTGCATCCCAAGGACTTGGGCCGTTGCGTCGATCGCGTGACCCAAGCAACCCTAGGCGCAGATGCAGCGCTGTCAGCCTGTCGGCGTGTACGACGCCCCCTAGACCTAGCTGAATGTGTCACGGATATTCATGGACAAGATAAACAGGCTCCTATGCCGGAGGTTTTAGAATACTGCCGCAAGAGTTTATTGCCCACCCAGTTTGGAGAATGTGTGACGGGGCTGAGCCGAGATCCCCTGAAGCTTTCAACCCGCGAAGGATTGGATGTTTGCCTCAATGCTAGCGATCGGCCTAAGGATCTACAACTCGTTCCGTTGGAATCTGTTTTAGGCCCCAGTCAAACAACCACATCCATTACGGTACCGACGCCCGTCTCCCCTGCACCAGTCATCATGCCGACTCCAACGCCGAGTCCCACACCTGCCCCCACGACAAATGTGATTCCTCAGCGTTTCTAAGTGCATGTTTCTCAATGCATGTTTCGGCCTATGTTATTCAGGGATGCTAATGTGATCTCCACTGGCATCCCTTTTAATGAATTGAGTTAATCAATTGAGGTTGTTGATTTCCACGTTTCACGATCGACGCGATCGATGGTCTCAGGCCGTTTCTCAGGCCATCCTACAAAAGATTGTGACTACTCCAACGGAATGCTATCAAACGATGACTACAAAAAAATCTCAGAAGTCATTAATGCCTGGTTTTCTTGAAACCACCCGATTGCTGCAAAGGGCAAATTGCTCGAAATAGCTTGGGTTTGGGGCAGACTAACGCTACAGAACATTGAGATCGATCATCTTGGGTTTACCAAAAAATCACTAGAACTTAAGACAGTTATCACGTAAAATTCACGCTATTTTTCTTAAGATAGAGTTATCCGGAAAGTGATTTGCCCAAAGGGAAGATCCCGGGTAGAAGGAATCAAGTCATTATCACAGCATGTCGCTCCGAAACCTTGATTTCTTGACCAACGGCCTCATTCACCTATTCGCTCCACTTGTACGCTCCAGAGGTGCCCTTATGTTTAAGCCTGTAGTTCTGCAAGATAATACTGAACGCTCCGTTTTTGCGCAATCTGCGATCGCCATGATCCTCTTTCTTTTGCTCGTGGCATTGCTGTAGTTAATCCGGTTCGTCACAACGCTAGTACAGCCCTTGAGACACAAGACAAAAGGAGATATACCCGACTTAAACCACTAAGACATCATAGAAGCTACAGGCAAACATGCCCGTCTATATCATAGGAAACTCTATTCAAGTCTTTGTAGCTAATGGTGTAGTTGTTAGATTAGTCTATCTATCTACTAATCCTAGGAATCATAGTTCAGTGATTGATTAAGTAGATCGATCAAAACTGTAAACCCTCATCTCCTTAAGTTTTAACGCTTACGGAAATGAGGGTTTATAATTAATGCCTAAAATACTGTCGCCTAAAACACTGTGGAATGAACAGAAGCGAAACTGTTCAAACAATTCAGCCCCCAGAGTTAGGCAATCCGAGGACTGAAAACGGCAATCATTTCAGGAAATGATTGATTCTCAGAGCTTATGCACCAACGGCTTCCTTGGCGGCGTAAAGAACCTCAGCGGTAATTTCCGACAGCCCCCGATCGCGGGCAAATTTCTCCGTATTGCGTTTGACCTTGCCCCGCACAAAGCCGGGAATTTTGTTCAGTTCTGCCAAACCATCCTTACTCCAGTTCATTTCAGAATCACTGGATAAGCCTTTGGTAATGACTTCCTTGGTGTCGTGGCCACCAAAAATCTCCAACAGGTGATCTTCCATGCCTAGGGTGAAGGAGTTGTAGATCAGATCGACCAGTTGATTGGTGCCTTCGTAGCCCAACATCGGCTTATAGCCGATCGGGAAGTTCTGCACATGGATCGGCGCGGAAATGACGCCGCAGGGAATATTTAGGCGTTTACCCACATGGCGTTCCATTTGGGTGCCAAAAATAGCCGCCGGTTCCACCCGCGCTACGGCATCGCCCACGACGGTATGGTCATCGGTGATCAGAATTTCGTCGCAGTATTCCGACACTTCATTGCGGAACCACGCTTCATCGTATTTGCAGAAGGTGCCCGCCCAGACGACGTGAATGCCCATTTCCCGCGCCAGAATTTTGGTAATCGCTGCTGCGTGGGTAGCATCACCATAGACCACCGCTTTTTTGCCCGTCAGGTTTTGGCAGTCGATCGATCGGGAGAACCAAGCGGCTTGAGAAACAAAGCGGGTTTGCTCATCGATGAATTCTTCGTAATCCACAGCCACCCCGCGATCGTTGAGCAGCTTTTGCACAGCCCGGATAAAGCGAGCCGTTTCTACCACCCCCATCGGCGTAATGTCGATACAGGGCATACCAAAGGTTTGCTCCAAGTACTGGGCGGTCATCGGCCCCAATTCACGGTAGGGCGCGATATTGAACCAGGCACGGGAGAGATTTTTCAATTCATGGACGGAAGCCCCATCGGGGATCACTGCATTGACCGTGATCCCAAGGTCTTTCATCAAGCGTTTGAGTTCCGTGCAGTCGTGGTTGTTGTGAAAGGCGAGGGTGGAAATTCCCAAAATATTCACCGACGGTTCTGGGGTTTTGTCCGTTGGGAGTTCGCCTTTTTTGCGGGCCTTTTCCGTGTAGAACTCAACAATTTGGTGCAAGGTACGATCGGCGGCTTGCAGTTCGTTGACCCGATAGTGGTTCACATCCGCCAGCAGCACATCGCTCTTGGCATCGAGGCTCGCCCGCTCCACAAAGTTCTGCAAATCTTCTTGTAGGATGCTGGAAGTACAGGTCGGGGTCAGAACGATCAGATCGGGATGTTCTTCGCGATCCTTACGGGTGATGTTGTCCACCACTTTTTCCTGGGATCCCCGCGCCAAAACATTACGATCGACCACACTGGCGGTCACTGGGGTGAAATTGCGATCGCGTTCCAGCATCGATCGCATCACGTTGAAATAGTCATCGCCTAAGGGCGCATGCATGATTGCATGAACATTTTTAAACGAGCTTGCCACCCGCAAGGTGCCGATGTGCGCGGGGCCTGCATACATCCAGTAGGCCAATTTCATAGAGTCTCTCCAAACTAAGCGCAGTGATGCTTCGGATCGAACGGGATATGCAGAGGTACAACCTGGCAACGGGAGTTCAACGTAATCAAAAGACATGCAGTGGGGTTGAACTTGGCCAAGTTGAACACAGTAACGTTAGACGCAATGAAGCGGAAACCCGTCACTCTGCACGGCCTGTTCCTCTCTTATACCTTGCGATGTTTGACTGACTCAATTGTTGTGACGCGAGACGAAACGATTCTTAGTGTTCTGTAACCGATCGCGGGGGCAAAACTCTCATCGGGGTGAGGCAGCCCCCTAAATCAAACCCTCTAGCAACTGAGGGCGTAGAGGGGCTGTTTTACTTTCCGTTGCAATAGAAAAAGTTCTTGAATACCTTGATCGGCCAGATCCAAAATTTGATTGAGTTGACGACGGCTGAAGCTACCGGATTCCGCCGTGCCTTGCACCTCAATGATCCCGCCTTCTTCGTTCATGACAATGTTGGAATCAATATCAGCGCGCACATCTTCCAAATAATTCAGATCCAGAAAGGCTTCGTCATCAATCAACCCCACGGACACTGCCGCCACTTGATGGATTAAGGGAGAGGTCTCTAGGATGTCACGGCTGAGTAAGGAGTCGATCGCGTCCTGAAGCGCCACAAAGGCCCCCGTAATGGCCGTTGTTCGGGTGCCCCCATCGGCCTGCAACACATCCGCATCGACAATTAACGTCCGTTCCCCCAGTCTTTCCATGTCCAAGGTCGATCGCAAACTGCGACCGATCAGGCGTTGAATTTCTTGGGTGCGGCCCGACAGTTTCATAAATTCCCGATCGCAGCGATCGTGGGTGGCTCCGGGGAGCATTCGATATTCTGCCGTCAGCCACCCTTGACCTTTTCCTTCTAAAAACCGGGGCACTTTTTCCTGAATGCAGACCGTACACAGCACATGGGTATCCCCACATTTTGCCAGAACTGATCCCGCTGCATGTTTTGTAAAGCCACGCTCAAAACTTACCGGACGGAGTTGATCGGGTTGCCGACCGTCAGGACGCTGCCAAACCATGACCCATTCCTCAAGACGCTGGCAATAGGATAACAGGGGAACTCCCAGACCTGCCGTAAAGGAGGCATAAAAAATCTCCCCAGGATTGCAGAGGGTTGGTGTGGGTAGGGGGGTGGTGGGGTCGGTGAGTAAGTGGGTGGCTCAGTGAATTCCTGACTTAGGTCGGTAAACTATCGACGATCGATTGGGTGACAGTTTCAATGGATTGGTGACCATCGATTCGCAGTAATTTGCCGCGCCATTCGTAATAGTCCAGCATGGGCAGGGTGACTTCTTGGTGCAGGGCAATCCGCCGTTCGATCGCTTCGTGGTTATCATCCTCACGGGCGCGACTGAGCGATCGTTGCAGGAGAACCTCCGGTTCCACTTCCAAGGAAATCGCAAAGGTGAGGGATTGATTCAAACTATCCAACAAAAAGTCGAGTTCTTCTGCCTGAAACGCTGTGCGAGGATAACCTTCTAAGATCCACCCCTGAGCCACATCGGAACGGAGCAACCGCATCTTGATGTATTCAATCATCAACTCATCGGGCACCAATTCGCCCTTTTCCACATAGGTGCTGACGGTTTTGCCAATTTCAGTTTCCGCCGCGATCGCATCCCGGAGGACTTCGCCGGTGGAAACAACGGTAACAGCAAGCTGTTCGGCAAGGCGTTGGGCTTGGGTGCTGCGACCGGAACCGGGGCCTCCCAGAATAATTAGGCGCATGGCGATCGCTCCTCTGACTATTGGACATCGGTTAGGGGTTGCATGACTATTTTATTCAGTCCCCTTCCAGATGATCCGCCGTGATTCTGCGAAAGATTTGGCCTATCCCGCTCTTGACAAGGCCGATAAAATAATAAGTACAAGAGTTCTATTGACACTCCTCTGTATATAGTGTTTTATATCGCCAATAGGTTGATTCTCGCACTATATGTGTCTCACAGTGAGTCTTAATCTAGCGGCTTTCTAGACATCAGAAAGTATGATGTTAAACCTACTCAGGATCCAAAAATAGACTTGAAGTCATCCTTAAGCTTGCATCTGTCCTATCACCTTTTTCAGTTCTTTCAGTTCAGCCCCCTCGTTCTGTTCACCCTTGTCCTATGGTTTCTCAACTACAGCGTCCTGCCGTTGGTACCTCCCGATCGCTCAATCTGTCGATCGAGGGATTAGTTCAAGTTTTTACCTGTCCCCACCGCAGCTTTTTTACCAGTGTGATGGCGCAGGCGTTGCGCATTGCAGGTCAGGGAACGCCTGTGCTGGTGGTGCAGTTTATGAAAGGGGGCATCGGCCAGGGCTACGATCGACCGATGCAACTGGGGCAGCATCTTGACTGGGTGCGGTGTGGCATTACTCGCTGTCTGGATACGCCCCAAGTGACTGAAGAAGAAGCCCACGCGCTCATTGACCTGTGGCAATACACCAAGCGCATGGTCTATGACGAGCAATATGACCTGGTGGTGCTGGACGAGCTGAGTGTAGCCATGCAGTTTGGCCTGATTCCGCCGATGGAGGTGTTGGATTTCATTCGCAAGCGGCCTAAGCATGTGGATGTGATTTTGACGGGGCCAGATATGCCGGAGGTGATTTTGGATGTTGCGGATCAAATTACGGAACTCCGTCGCAGTCATCAGCCCTAGGGTTTGGGCTTGAGGGGAATAATTTCGTCCAGAGTGCACTACTAAACCGTTTACTATTTGCTGGTTTACTCCAGTGTTAAACGATCGACCTTATCTACATTCGACCTTGTCTATAGAACATGATTAAGAACGACACTTGGATTCAGGAAATGGCGGCAGAGGGCATGATTGAGCCGTTTGAGCCGCAGTTAGTGCGCCGGGTTGAAGGGAGTCCTGTCATTTCCTACGGCTTGAGCAGTTACGGTTATGATTTGCGTCTCTCGCCCAATGAGTTTCGTATTTTTCGCCATGTTCCGGGTACTGTTGTTGATCCGAAAAATTTTAATCCTGAAAATCTTGAGCCAGCGAAGTTGCATAAAGATGATCAGGGTGAGTTTTTCATTCTGCCTGCCCATTCCTATGGTTTAGGCGTTGCCTTGGAGCGCATTGCTGTTCCTGATAATGTAACTGTGATTTGCATTGGTAAATCCACCTATGCTCGCATTGGCTTAATTGCTAACTTAACCCCTGCTGAGGCCGGTTGGCGTGGGCATTTGACCTTGGAATTTTCCAATTCTTCCAGCGCGGATTGTCGGATTTATGCCAATGAGGGAATTGTGCAGTTGTTGTTCTTTGAGGGTGCGCCCTGTGCGGTGAGTTATCAAACCCGCAATGGGAAGTACCAGGATCAGTTGCAGCAAGTGACCCTAGCTCGGGTGTAGGGGGAGTTCCCCATCTAATACCCAATTAATTTGTGATTGCCACACATAACG
>MUGG01000068.1 GCA_002148405.1 Alkalinema sp. CACIAM 70d
AAGTAGGCTGTCTTGCTCAGGAGCGATCGTAGGACAAATCTCGATCGCTCCTGAGCCAACATTCAAAACTGTCCCTATTCACATCCCTAGAGCATCAAAGAATCTTCCCCTAGAGTCTGTTTATCTGAAGGCATTGCGATCATCACGTCGGGTGGTGGCAGTGGTGGTGGGAGGTTTTGATTGGATAAATCTCCTACCCCTATGCTGAGAGCTAAAGGTATTAAAACCTGTAGGATCTGTCCTAATGTGTGATTAGGGATAGACAACTTCAGCGTACACTCGAAGACGAAGCATTCAGGTTTATTTGAGTTAGAGTTCATTGTTCTTCCTGATAGACATCAATATGCCTAAGTGGGAAGTCCAACAAAGCGCCGTCAAACATTAAAGTTGAAAACGGCGCTGTAAATCTGCAAGATACCTTTTTTATCAATTGTGAAAGAACACTATCTCCTCGATGACGGGAGATAGCTTAATCACAGATTGAGTTAATGGAAATAATGCAAATGATAATGTCCTTTGCAAATCTCTGCCAACAAAGGATTTCTTGCAAACGAGTCGGACGGTTGAGGCAATGAAATCATGATAAATCGTCAAGTCTGAGATTGTCTAGCTCAAAATAGAATCCCTGTATTGCTTGCTATTCAAGGATTACAATGACAAAAAAGATTTTTCTAATTAGGAAAATCTTTGCAATTTACAACCATAAAAACCTATGTCAGACAGTAGCGAAAAATACCAAAATTCAAAAGAGAAAAAAATAGATAAAAAAAAATCTGAAAGAAAAAGAGGTCGCCCTACTTCGGAGCATGGACTTAAACAATCACGCTCTTTTTATATTACAGATGAAGCATTCTCAAATCTAAAAAGCTATGCTGATCAATTTGAAGTGGGTAGTGTTTCTGAATTGCTTGAACTAATTGCCCGTAACAAAGTTGAATTGTGTAAACCTGAAGACCCAGAACTCAAACAGCATTTTTCTGATGTTCCCTTGTATTGGAGAATGAGGGCTTTGCTTGAGCCACCGATAGGAATCTTTTGGTCAATTTTGGCGTATACAAGGCGATTGAGTCAGCAACTGAATTTGGGGACTGAGGAAGATGACCTCATCGATATAATTTTTCGAGCAATGGCGGCAATTTTTTGCTGGAACTACCTTTCTCCAGATGAGTGTATTGATAGCCCTTCAGCATGGCTACGCTGGTATATTTTCCACTTACTAAAAAAACGTGCTTATAGATCAGACTCAATATCTAGTATCGGCGATTCTATATATGACCGATTTGGCTTTTCTAGTTTAGAGAAACAACAGCAAGTTCGAGATGAATGTATTGCTACTATTTTTCAGGCGCGTGTGCGCTTAATGAGCAATTCTCATACAACACAGTTAAATGCACTAAAGCTGAGAATTGCACCTCAACGTTTTTCTCTGAGTCAGATTAATAGAATTTGCAAGGCTCAGGATCCATATCATCGAGGGATGCAAGTGATCAAGGAAGGCTTAGACCTCTTTCGTCGATTCTGGATCACACAAAGTCATATCACAACGTCCATGCCTAACAAGGAACGCCAAAGACTGCTAAAGGCTTTTCAATACTGTGAATTGCTTCAAGCCAAAACTTTCACTCACGCTGCAATTGAAGAAATGGAAGCATTGCTAAAAGGAGGATTGTACTATCCAGATCATGATTTTTGGGCAAATGAAATTGAGTACTATTTTGGATATATCAGCCCTCATCAAACTAGTCCTAGTATTGATATGGATAACAGAATTGTGGAGAAGATGAAAGCTGCATTTGAAACAAGAATTATCGAAGAAAAACGGTATATAGACCGTCAACTATTTCAGGATGATGGAAAAAGGCAATTATTTGAAATTCTCAGAAAAAGATTATCAGAAATATTGGAATTTAACGTTGAGCAATCCATCATAAAGCCTGATAGGCCGGTGTTTAAGGAATAAAGCTTTCCTTGGCCTACTAGAGATGATGTATTGTGAAATGTGTTTTCGTGAGGGGCATGGTTAACTGGGAGCTTTAAACTCTAGAGGAAGACAATATTGCCTCATGTCCGTCTCGTTAGGTTCTCAACTCACCACGCTAACCATGCCTATCCTCATATTATATGGTTTGTTTAAGCCGAGCCTAAGCAAAAATAATCTTGATAATAGCTTTAAGTAATCAGCCTTGATCTTTATGCTCAAGAGCTGTACTAATCAAGAATAAATATTTTAGGTTATCTCCCCACCAAAAAGGAAAAACTTTCCCCATTAATTACCCCCTAGAACATCAGAAATCTTTCCACTTGCGTCTCTATTCCAAACTTCTACGAATCACCCGAAACCTATCGCTAATTCAGCCTCTTAACCAACTAGAATACCTGGCCTTCCCCACCGTCTCTGTCGGGCGAGTCGGGTCGCTTCATCGAACTTTCTCACCCGAATCGGGCGAAATCCCGGAATCAATTTTTTATCTTCGACAGTTTCAAATAATGTCCGTCACCCACGCCACGATCGCCACCGCAGGAGCCACCATAATCCTCGGAACCGCCGATTCCCTTGGCTTGGGTGTAGCTGTCTTCGCAATCAATCCCCTCAAATAAATAGACTCGGTGAAACTTTGAAATAGTCCCCTAACGCCTTGGCCTGGGCTTTGCTTATGGCACGTTTGCCATTAACCACCTCCGACACAACCCCACTGGAACCCAGAATCCCGACGAGATCGGCTTGGCGCGTCCCACTGGTTTCCATCAAATAGGTCAGCATCTCCAGCGGAGAAGCGGTGGGAATGGGATCTATGGCTTGCTCGTAGGACTCAATCAGCGTAACGAGCAATTGGTAGAGGGCTGTCTCCTCAGGAGTGCAATCGGGTTTGAAGTGGAGCCGCTCTGTAATCGCCAAGAGACGATCGTATTCTTCCTCAGACTCGATCGGTCTAGGAATCGTTGCAGCCAGCAGGTCTCGGTAAGCAGCCGTATCAAAAGTAAGGGTCATTTTTCCACCGATCTTTGTCGTATTCAGCGTGGGTCAGCAGGTACTTGTAAAAAACGGTGCCTTGGGAATAGTTGATGCCGACAATCAGTCGGTAGGCATTCCCTTTGATGTTGAAGACCGTGAAGTTGCCGACGGCTTCTGCATCTCGAAAAACCCGTCGCACATCTTCTAGGTTCTGCCAATCGGCTTGCTTAACAACGTTGTACCAGTCTTCGATCGGTTTTTGGACATCGGGGTACCGGGCCGCATCCGATCGCAGCTTTCGGATCGCAATTAAATGCATCTCGGTCTATCCTTCCATTCAGTCTTTTACTAAAGATGCATTTGTCCCGATCCTCTCGTTTTGAGAGGAAGATGTCAAGTCTGGGATTAAGAATTCTGCGATGTCCCCCTAGAACCCGCGATCGCACAATTAAAAGACCAGTATGCGACGGGCACAATAACGGTGAAGGTCATGAGTCCGAAGCCGTGAGAGTTGGGTTATTCCTCACAATAATGATTGCTGCGGGGCTTACGGTAAGCTGTTCCCGCCAACCTCAAATTGATTCCACCAGCACGACGCCAACGGTACCCAGCGGGGCAATCGTTCCCAGTGGGAGCAAAACCGACGGTCACGGTCAAGCTGTACTCCACCGATGAACTGAAGGCCAGGGAAGCCCAATCCCAGCGCGATCGCGCCGCCGTTGCGCAAGCTGAACCCTAGTTATCTCGGTTAACGCAATTGGGGGGCGGAATTGGGATTTTCAAGATTCTCAATTGAGGGGGGTCGATTCTCAATAGAGTCTCATTTTTGTCTGGATTTTTTGGGGGAAATGGCAGAACCCTTGAATTTCCAGTAAAATTGAGTTCGTAAAATACCGAAATAAGAACTGATGCCCAAGGTCGATCGCAATGGTCAAGCTGCCGTCTTACAAGTGGACGATCTCGATCGGGTGTTTGCTCAGTTGCCCCAACCCCATCGTTTGATTTTTCAAATTGCTTACTATACTGCTGCGAGGATTGGCGAGGTGGTGCAGCTCCAGGCGGAGGATGTGCTGAAGTCCCACTTGGTTTATCGAGCGCAGAATACCAAGACGAAACGCACCCGCGAGGTGGCGATCGCGCCGCCATTACGCAAGCTGTTAGACCAGGCGCAGTTACCCAGGTCGGGCTATCTATTTCCCGGTCGGTTTGGGTGGCATCTGACGACTCGGGCCTGTGATAAGGCGTTGCGGGAGGCGGTGGATTATTTGGGGATTCGGGGGGTGAGTACCCATAGTTTTCGGCGATCTCTGCTGACCTATTTGCATTTTGAGAAGGGCCATAGTCTGCGGACGCTTCAGCAGATTACGCAGCATCAAGATATTGGTAATTTGGCGAAGTACCTGGAGGTTGGCAAGCTGGAGGCCGATGAGGCATTGCGATCCGCTTGGGAGTGAAAAAGCCTTACAGATTTACAGAGAAACAAAAAGCAAGATTTCATAGTGCATTGATTGATGGCTTTTATCATCCCGTGGGGATCAGCAAAGATTTATTGAGATTACAAAAATAATGTGATTATCTGTTGACTTAGTCACCGATCCCAAAGTTGAAAGTGATTTCTATTTTTTTCAAAAAGCCTGCTCTGCAAGGCTTTGCAGCGATTCCGTGGGGATCAGTGTAGCTAATACTACAAGGCATACCCGATTTGTACGCAGGACTTTTTACTGTTACCAAATTAACAATATCTGGTTAAGCAAGCAGTTTGTGATGCCGGATACAAATTTAGCCTAGCTACAGCTTGGGAAGGTGGCATTCTATGGATCAGTTAACTCCTGGTGGAAGCTACGTTGGGCAAAACTTGGCAGGTCAAGATTTGACTGGCCAAAATTTAAGCCGTATAGATTTGAGTAAGGCCAATTTACAGGGAGCCATTCTGAAGAACGTGGACTTGCGAGGAGCTAACCTGACCGGAGCCAACCTCAGCGAGGCTGACCTAACGGGGGCTTGTCTGCGCCGTGCAGATTTAGAAGGGGTAAACCTAGATCGGGCCAACTTGGAGAATGCAGATTGTGGGGCTGCTAAGTTATCCCATGCAACCCTGAGATCGGCGAATTTAAATCATGCATCGCTGCGAGGCGTCAATCTTTCCCATGCAGACTTGACTGGAGCGAAGGCAAGATATGGCGAATTCCGGGGCGCTAAACTTCAGAATGCCATTTTAGTCGGCGTTGATTTGAGTCGTGCTGAGTTAATTCGAGTCAATCTCATCCAGGCCAACTTGGAAAAAGCAACTTTGCGGGGAGCCACGCTCAACAATGCTGTGATGAAGGAAGCTAACCTGACCCAAGCCGATCTGCGCCCCGATCCCCAAAATGAGAATTGCAGGACTCAACTCATTAGCGTCAAGCTGTCCAAGGCGATTTTGCGGGAGGCTCAGATCGATCGCTGTCTAGCTCGTCGATCGCACTTTGCTGATGCGGATCTCCAAAACGCCAACTTTACCGAAGCCCGGTTACTCAATACCAATTTTGAAGGGGCAAACCTAAATGGAGCCAACCTGACCCAAGCTGATCTAGGTGGGGCACTTCTCACCAAAGCCCAACTCGTTGGAGCAAATCTACGAGCTACAGTCTTGCGTGGGGCTTCGCTGCGTGAAGCAAATTTGAAGCAGGCAGACCTGACCCAAGCCCAGTTACAAGGGGCCTATCTCCATGGGGTCAATCTCCAGCATGCTCAGTTAAGCCGGATTTATGCCAAACGCGCTAACTTCAATCGCGCCCAGCTTCAGTCCGCCAATCTTCAGTATGCGGAATTAATCAACGCCAGCTTTGAAGAAGCCAATCTCAATTGCGCTAACCTAGCAGATGCTCGACTGAATAATTCACTCTTTGGCAGCGCTATCTTGATCAGCGCCAATCTATCATCCGCCGTTTTGATTGGGGCTTCTTTACAAAATGCCAATTTAGAAAGTGCCAATTTGCAGGGAGCAGAATTGCAGGGGTCTTACTTCAAGAGTGCAAATCTCAGTGAAGCGAACTTGCAAGGCGCGCGCCTGAGCCGTGCCAAACTCAAACGAGCCAATCTGACCCAAGCCAACTTTGACCAAGCCAATCTGCGGGGCACCGATCTTCGTTATGCGATTTTGAGGAGTACATCTCTCAATCGAGTCAAGATCGAGGAATCGGACTTAACTGGGGCAGATTTGACGCAAGCTTCCCTTAAAAACACCAATCTCAGCCGTACCAACCTCTCGTCTACCATTCTGCGGGAAGCGAATCTGCAAGGGGCACAGTTGACTGGGGCAGACCTAAGCGACACCGATTTATCCCACGCCAATCTTCAACGGGCCAAGTTGACTAGATCGAAGCTCGCCGCTGCCAATTTAACTGGCGCAAATCTCCAGCGGGCGATTTTGAACCGGGTTAATTTGAGCGATGCCATCTTGACTCAGGCCAATCTCAGTCATGCCGAACTGATTCGCGCTTACTTGAGTGGAGCATCCTTCGATCGAGCCAATTTAAGTGATACGCGAATCGGTAGTTCCTATCTAGTCGGGGTGAACTTTTATCGAGCTAATCTCACCCGCGCCTATTTTGGCCGTGCCTACGCTTACCATACGGATTTTACCGAGGCGATTCTTAATAGTGCTGATATGCGCTTCACTGACTGTACTGGGGCAGTCTGGCAGGATGTCCAAGTTCAGCAAACGTTGTTTGGTTCAAATCAGGGTATTCCTAAGGAAGTCCGCGATCAATTAACGGGCAGTCTTTGGGAAGAAGGCGAGAGTAATCTTCACTATCCTGCGACAGGCGTTCATGAACCCGATATTGACGATCGGTTATCCGATTTTCAAGACGCTTTAGATCGTCTTGATGATTCTATTTATCGCCTAGAAGATGTGATTCGAGGCTTTCAAGAGAGAGGAAGATATGAAATCGTTAATTATTTAATGCAAAGAGGACAAATAGCGAAGAGACTACATGAACAATTAACTAATCAAAAGAATCGATTACAAGCAGAGATTGCAGTCTCAACTCAAAAAGAATTTAAAATCTTTATCAAGAAGATTGGTAAAAACATTCACAATATCAGTGAACTAAGAAGGGACCTAGATCACAATTGTTTAAATGCTCATAGCATCAATCTCAATCTTGATAGAGAGGAGATTTTCATTGATCCAGATGACATTCATATTTCTGAAGATGACTTTCAGGATTTAGAAGATGATCTAGAAGATAATTCAGAAGACGATCTAGATACCTAGGGATCCTCTTGTCCTTCATCTTCCGCCTTTTCATCTTCATCATGACTCGATGAGCCTTTCGGAAACAGATCCTTGGTCACTACATAACACAAGCCAATCACATCTGATGCCAATGCACCAAGAAAAGTCAGTTGCATCTTCTCCGAATACACATCGATTTTGAACGCAGGCAAGGAGAGAATCAGCATTAACCAGAGGGGAATGAAGTACATCGGAACAATCAGTGCCTTTAGAACCGTCGATCGCGAGTGGATGCGGTGCTGAAGCTCTGCCCCTTTGCGGCCTTCGTCGGTTTTCAGATCAAGGTCATCATCGCCAATTTGTAGTTTTTCAACCGTTTGACTGGCGTAAATCTTGTCGATCGGAATTTCATCCGGATCAGTAACTTGAAAATTTTCCTGGGTAAACCCCTTTTCTTTCAGGTACTCATCAATCTTCAACTGAGGTAGTTCCCTAGGCATTTTCATATCCTCCAAAAAACTGATTTCATCAGCTCTCTAGGAATACCTCAACGTCTAGAAAACCACCTTAAAGACACGCTATCTAATGTTTCATGCAATGTTTTTGCAATTTAGTGCAATATTTAAATCCTGTTCAACCCGCTGTTAACAAGATTTTTGAGATCAGTGCATTATAGGTTGGTTCTAGCAGAATGGAATCAAGCCACTATCTCAGCAGTAAGGGTGTCAATGACATCATCATTAATTTGTGACTTAATCAGGAATGACGATTTCCTTAATCACCCTATCGCCTTCAATAACGCCTAAACTCCGTCCTTGGCTTTTGGCTTCCTGAGCGATCGCATACAAAGCTAATCCGGTTCGTAGAATCTCTGCCATATTCTTGCCTGACTCTTCCGCCAACTCCTGAAGCGACTCATAGGCAGCCGGCGCAAGATCAAGATTGAGACGTTTTCGCTGGGCTCGTGCGCCTGTGCGACTTCGATCGTTGTCTACATCGGGCTCGTTGTTTGCTTTAGCCTTTGGCATACTTGATGCCTCCTTGGTGAACTGAACGAATAATAGAACTTTCCCCAGAGAATTCTCAGTTGCTCAGACTGAGAGTCAATGTTGCATGGGTGTATCTATTAAATCCGTACAGTTTGAACATATTCCAAAAAATAAACATTTTTTAAAACAAATTTGTATATACATTTTAATCTGAAATTATGTACTTGAGGCATAAAGCATATGCATCGAGACTTGCCCTGCATAGAGCCTATTAACCAAGAAATAGTCTATGCAGGGTTCCCGATCGAGGTTGCCTAGGGCCCGTCATCCCTTCAGCCTAGTAGCCTGAAGGGATAGGCTTTACCGCGCCCGTCCAACTTCACAAGCGAAGGGCTAGTTGTTAGCCTCCTCTTCTTCCGCATCCTGAGTCGCCGATAGATCATCAGAGGATACGGTCAACGGAACAATTGCTAGAGAAGACCTTGCTTTTGGGATGTGTGCCCGATCTAGACCGCTGGGACGTTGCTTTGGTACAGATCGACAGCAGCGAGGTAAAGCCTGTCGGGAATATTGAGAAAACGCCCACTTCGGCAATCCCCGTTGATAAGCCTTGGTCAAGTAACCTGATTGACCTAACATTTGTCACCTCCACAGGTTTTTGAATAGATGGGTAAAACTAACGAATCGACTCCCAAATCACACCAATGCAAATCAGACCAAAGATCACAGCCAAAAGCCGACCTAGGACAGGAACGCAAGCTCCGACTAAGGTGGGAATAATTGAGGTGGCTCCGATCGCACCAAAAATCAACAGAGCAACCATGAACCCCAGGGTTCCAATGCAGAAATACTTCAGAAGATGACCCGAAATTTCGATTAACGGACGATGGGGGCGTAGCATGACACAAACCTCCCTGATGCTTGAGTTGTGAGGGTTTTGTAGCGAACCTAAAAATAAGAACAGATGTGAGACGTAAATTAGCTTCGATTGAGAGGTATTGAGAAGCTCTATCCGTAAAAATTTAACGGGTATATTCAACCTTTAAAGCTGAATATAAGCATATTAAATATATATTTTTTGTGTATGTCAATCTTTTCTCTTAACTTCAGGACAAAACACGATAAAGCACGACAAAACACGACAAAACACGACAAAACATAACGAGGGTTGCCCGATCTCGAAACGCAAGCGATTGTTTGACCAAGGCTTTGATGAAGAATTTGGATTAGAGCTGTTATCCTTCGCAGCAAGCATGGTAACTTTGGACTATGTCAAAGCAATCTTTAAACTAAACCAGGTGAAAATTCTGGATATCAAAGGTTGCAGTTTTTTCAAGTTTTTAAACACCTTTGATTCGGACGCTACAATCAGCCATAACCTTGATTTTGGCTCTTTTTCCTTTACTTTGTCCTTCGCAAAGTATCAAGGAAGCACAGGGAGAGGGCTAACGTAGTCTCCCGGAGAATTTTATGAAAATTTTGCTAGTTGAAGATGACGAAAGTACGGGATTGTCTCTGGTCGAAACCTTGAGTGCCCATCAATATGTGGTGAATTTAGCCAACAATGGAGAAACAGGACTTACACTCGCCCAGGAAGCCGACTACGACTTAATCCTGCTGGACGTCATCTTACCCAAATTGGATGGCATCACCGTCTGTCAGCGATTGCGTGAGCAGGGCTATAGTCGGCCAATTTTGCTGCTAACGGCGAAGGACAGCATGAACGATCGGGTGTTGGGGTTGGATGCTGGAGCGGATGACTATGTGGTGAAGCCCTTCGATCTCCCGGAACTCCTGGCCCGTATCCGTGCATTATTGCGTCGCAGTCAAGGCTCAGCGGGCTCAGTGATTGTTTGGGAACAGCTGCGGTTTGACCCCAGCACGAGCGAAGTCACTTACAACGGCAAGACGCTGCATCTAACACCGAAGGAATTTTGCGTTTTAGAATTATTTCTCTGCAATCCTAAGCGAATCTTCAGCCGGAGCGCTATCCTCGATCGCCTGTGGGATTTTGCAGACTCTCCTGGAGAAGAAACCGTTAGTAGCCATATCTATAGTCTGCGGCAAAAGTTAAAGGCAGTTGGGTCGATCGATCCGATTGAAACCGTCCACGGCCTTGGCTATCGACTGCGGGCCTTGACCCCAGAACCCAGCATTGCCCCCCCAGAGGAGAGTCCCGTAGCGTCGATCGAGCCCGCTCCCCCAGATCCTCAGATAACCCGGCAACAGCGGGCTGAGGAACGGCTCAACCGCAGTTGGGAGAAGTTCAAGCCCAAACTAGCGGCCCAAATGGCCGAGTTAGAAGTCCAGCTGCAAGCATTATTCGCCGCACCCCGATCGACGGAAACCCGGCAACGTGCAGAGCAAATGGCCCACAAACTGGTGGGAGCCGTAGGGGTATTTGGGTGGAAGGCCGGAGCCAACCTTTTGCGCCAAATTGAAAACCAGTTGCAGCCAGATAGTCCCCCCACTTCCCAGCAACTGGAATGGGCTATCCAGCAGGTGCAGCAGATCCAACAGCAAATGAGCCAGATTCACAGCTTGGAACAGTTGCCCTCCCAGACGCCATCTAGACCAGCAGCGTCCCCGCCCGCCCGCCCCATCGCCCTGTCGCCCTTATCGTCCTTCTCCCTTCAGGGAACCCCACTAATTTTGATTGTTGATGATGATTTGCTGTTAGCAGAGCAAATTCGGATGGAGGCGATTCTTTTGGGATGGCGGGTGGAAGTTGCAACCGATTTGACGGTGGCTCGTGCAATGATCCGTAAAACGCCACCCGATGCGATCGTCTTAGACCTGAACTTTCCAGCCTCCCAAGAAGATGGATTAGCGCTGCTGCGGGAGTTAACCATCAAACTCCCACAAATTCCCGTTTTGGTCTTTACCGCCCGTGAAAGTTTGCCCGATCGGGTGGAAGTGGTGCGCCTAGGAGGCTGCGCTTTTTTGCATAAACCCATCACCATTCCCAAAATTCTGCAAACGATTGTAGACGTGCTGCACCAGAACCAGCGGCTCAGCGCAAATCGCGTAATGGCAGTGAACCCCGATCTCAGCAGCTTATCTGACATGACTCAATGGTTGCAATCACGCAATGTAGAAGTCACGTCCCTTGAGACAACCCAACAATTTTGGGAAGTCTTGACAACGGTCAGCCCCGATTTATTGATCCTAGACTGGGATTTACCCACCTTCAGCGGTGTAGAACTCTGCCAAGTGGTACGCCATGATCCGCAATGGCAAACATTGCCCATTTTAGTTATCACAGAACACACCGATCGAGATTCCATCCAGCAGGTGTTTGCAGCCGGAGCCAACGACTTTATCGCCAAACCCATGGTGGAAGCCGATCTAGTAACCCGCATTATCAGCCGACTAGAGGGAATGCGTCCCACGCGCCTGTAGCTGACTGATCTAATTTTCAATCGTATCGCCCTTCCTCGCCCCCATGTCCTCCCCCCCCAACCGATCGAAGGTATTTCTGTCTGCTGCATCTGCCGCAGTTGCCAAAACCGCCCCATCAGGAGCCACAGTTCTGCTGAAACTCAAAAAAGCAGATTTGAGGATTCAGCAGATTAGTGGGGCTGCGATCGAATTGTTGGGGCAGTCCCCTAAATCCTTGCGCAAACAGCCGTTAGCGGCTTTTTTGCTCCCCGCTCAAATCAAGGACTTGCGCCAAGCTCTACAAGCTTCCCTCCCAACACAGCACAGGATACTCCCCCTGCAATGGCGCAACGGGAAAACAGATCCACCACGGCTGCTTCAAGGGCGTTTACATCACCTTGGGAAATCCTGGATTTTGGAATTAAGCCCCATTCCCCAGACAGACAGTGGATTACGCCAACAGGTAGAACGGGAACGAATCTTGGCCGCGATCGCCCAAAATATCCGCGAGTCCTTAGACTTGCAAACCATCTTGGCCGCAGCCGTCACAGAAGTACAAGCACTCCTCCAAGCCGATCGCGTATTAGTCTATCGAGTTTTGGACAACGGCACCGGCAGCGCCATCGCCGAAGCCACCGCCCCCGGCTGGATCAAAGTCCTAAACTTACTCTTTCCCGAAGAAGTCTTCCCTGAAGAAGCCCGACTGAACTATCTGCAAGGCCGAATTTATACTCTCACCGATCGCGATCGCGAAGACGTCATTCCCTGTCTCGCAGAATTCCTAGTTCAGATCCAAGTCCGCGCCAAACTCGTCATTCCCATCATTCAACAGGATGAACTGTGGGGACTCTTAATCGCCCACCAATGCAGCCAACCGCGCCAGTGGCTAGAATGGGAAATTAATTTACTGCAACAAATCGCCACCCAAATGGCGATCGCCATTCAGCAATCAGAACTATACCAACAACTGCAAGAAGAACTCAGCGAACGCAAACGCATTGAAAACGCCCTACGGCAAAGCGAAGCCCTATTTCGATCGCTCAGTGAATCCTCACCCATCGGCATCTTTCGCATGGATACCACAGGACAATGGATATACACCAACCCCCGCTGTCAGATGATTGGAGGCTTCAGCTTTGAAGCAGCCCTACAGGATGGCTGGAAGCGATTTATTCACAACGACGATCGCGACGAATTTTGGCAACAGTGGGAAATAGCCGCAGCCGAGAACCAAGAATTTTCAGCCGAGGTCCGCTTTGTGCGCAGAGATGGCATCATTCGCTTCTGCCGCATTCAAACAGCACCCGTCTTTTCAGCCCAAGACGAATTAACAGGGCACGTCGGCACCGTAGAAGACATCACCGAAAGCCGCGCGATCGCCCAGATGAAAAACGAATTTATCTCGATCGTCAGCCACGAACTCCGAACCCCCCTGACCGCCATTCGAGGCTCCCTCGGACTCTTAGCCAACGGCGTCTACGACCAAAAACCCCAGCGAGGCAAACGAATGCTGCAAATTGCCTCCACCCAAACCGATCGCCTCGTCCGCTTAGTCAACGACATTTTAGACCTAGGCCGCCTAGAATCAGGGCGCGTGACCCTTGCCAAACAGCCTTGCTCCGTCCTGACCTTAATGCTGCAATCCGTAGATGCCATGCGGGTAGAAGCCGAACAAAACGGTATTACTCTATCTTTCCTGCCCCTCAACATCGACGTATGGGCCGACCCAGACTCCATTATTCAGACCCTCACCAATTTAATTAGCAATGCAATTAAATTTTCTAAACCGAGCAGCACAGTCTGGATTACCGCAGAATTAATTGAAGACAAGCATCACCATCAACAACGGGATAGCCTAGCCTCCCCCCGCGATCGCAGTCCCCAGGAGTCGTCCCCAACCAGCCAGCCACACAACAAAGCCCTGAGAGCCCCAGAAGTCCCCCCTCTCACCGGAAGCACAGCCTTCCCCCCCCAACTCAAGCCCCCCTATGTCCTATTTCAGGTCAAAGACCAAGGACGGGGAATTCCGGCTGATAAGCTAGAAAGTATCTTTGGACAATTCCAACAAGTTGATGCATCCGATTCCCGCAAAAAAGGCGGCACCGGCTTAGGGCTAGCGATTTGTCGTAGTATTATCCAGCAGCACGGAGGCCGTATCTGGGCTGATAGTGTTTTAGGCGAAGGAAGCACATTTTATTTCACGCTCCTTCTCCCCCCCTTACCCTAAGGTCTTGAGAACGATCGCCACCAGATGACGATCTTCTTTTAAAAAATTTTAAAAAATTTAGGATACGGCGATGTCTAGCAAACGAGTATTAGTAATTGACGATGAAGAAGTCGTTCAAGAAGTCATTCAAGGCTGCTTAGAAGATGTCGCAGGCTGGGAAACCCTCTTGGCCAGTTCAGGGAGGGAGGGTTTACAGAGTGCAGCCGCAGAGCAGCCCGATGTGATCTTGTTGGATGTGTCGATGCCAGATATGGATGGTGTGGAAACCTTTCACCATTTAATGGACAACGCCACCACTTGCACGATTCCTGTCATTTTATTAACCGCAAAAATTCAACCCGCCGATCAAGCTCGATTTGCGGAATTAGGCATCGTTGGCGTGATTGCTAAGCCCTTTGACCCCATGACCTTAGCAGAGCAGGTCGCTGAAGCGTTGGGGTGGAATTGGGAGACGATCGACTAACTGGGACGAGATCGCGGAATCGCGCCGCCGAGAAAAATCAATTCATTAATTTTTTGACCCGTCTTCAAATTTTCTTTAAAACTCTTTTCTAAAGTATCTGTGTTTATGACTTCGTCCTAAGTTAGAGCATCAACTGCAACAAATGACTGAGCGACCCCAATGTTCTGGGGCATTTCGAAGTCTTAGGTTGCACGCCCAACGCCAGTTAATCAGTGCATTCTGATTCAGTGATTCAGTTCATATTGCATTTTGATCGGTCAATATTTGATCGATCTGTGTTTGATTGACTGATTTGTTCCTGGCAATCTCGGACTTCTGTTGGTTGTAATAGGAGAACTTTGTTCATGGTATTTGGACCCGCTTCCCGTTTAGGCGTTGCCCTATTTGACAGTACTCCCCCGATCGAGTCCGCACCGGGTAGCTCTAACGAAGATAAAGAAACCACCATTCGTGCCATTTATCGGCAGATTCTGGGAAATGCCTACGTCATGGAGAGCGAACGCCTCACCGTCCCCGAATCGCAATTTAAACGGGGCGAACTGAGGGTACGTGAATTCATTCGGCAGGTGGCTAAGTCCGAACTCTATCGCTCTCGTTTTTTTAGCAATGTGCCCCGCTATCGAGCGATCGAACTCAACTTCCGCCATCTCTTGGGTCGCACCCCTGCAGACCTGGAAGAAATGCGCACCCACAGCACCATTCTGGACAGCGCAGGCTTTGAAGCTGAAATTGATTCCTACCTAGACAGTGACGAATATCAAACGACGTTTGGCGAACACATCGTTCCCTATATTCGCGGCTACAAAACCGAAGCCACCCAAAACATGGTGCAATTTACCCACCTGTTTGAAATGGTGCGGGGCGCATCCAGCAGCAGCCTGAAAGGCAATCTAGCCGGTAAGAGCCCCCGCTTAAATTCCCTCGTGATTCAGGCTACGCCGACGGCAGTTGTGTCTCCAGCCAGTTCTGGAGCGACCTTCCGCACGCCAGCCAATACCGCCCGTACCTGCCAACGGTTCAACGGAGCAGATTCCGGTAAAGTTTACCGGATCGAAGTGACCGGGTATCGCGCAAAGACGGTTCAATCCATTTCGCCCTACCGTCGCAGCAATCAAGTGCTGTTTGTTCCGTTTGAGCAGTTATCTTCGGCTTACCAACGAATTCATCGGCAGGGTGGCGTGATTGCCAGTATTACCCCTGTGTAAGCCCCGCTTCAAGCTTTTGTGATTCTCAAGTGACATCAATATTATGGAAACTCTCGAATTACGATCGGTGCGATCTCCGGAAGAAGTCCAGGAAGTGATCCGCGCTGTTTACAAACATGTCTTGGGCAATCCCCACGTCATGGACAGCGAGCGATTAGTCACCGCCGAGTCCAAGTTAGCCGAAGGCAGCATCACTGTACGGGAATTCGTGCGCGCCGTCGGCCAATCGGACTTCTACCGCTCTCGTTATTTTGAAACCTGCTCCCCCTATCGATTTGTAGAACTCAACTTCATGCATTTCCTAGGTCGGGCTCCCCAATCCCAGGAAGAGCTATCAGAGCATGTTGTCCGTTGCGTCACCGAAGGCTATGCAGCGGAGATTGACTCCTACATGGATAGTGAGGAATATCAAAATGCCTTTGGCGAGCACAACGTCCCCACCCATCGACGGGGTAGCGAAGCCGGACTCAAACAGGTGAGCTACAACCGACTGTTTGCCATCGATCGAGGCCCCGCCCAAGTCAGCAGTGCCGTCAAAACACCGCAATTGGTGTATGCCGTCGCCGCCAATGCCGCCAATGCCATCAAACCCGCCAAGGCAACAGTCATCGGATCAGGAACCGAGCGCCGCTTCAAAATTGTGGTGCAAGGTGCCAAATTCGATAGCCCCCGTCGGGTCAGCACCAGCGAATACATCGTTGCGGCTAGCAAAATGACACCGCAGATCCAACGGATTAACCGTTCCGGCGGCAAAATTGTCAGCATCACCGAAATTGCCTAATCGCGATCGACCCATTGCAATTTCTCAGTCCTGGGAGATTGCAATGATTTTAACCATTCCATCGATCGTAGACCGCCATTTCAGACCCCTTTGAAGCAGCCTTGGAGGAGACCTCTCCTCCTGCTTCTAGAGTCGTGCGACTTTTTTGCATCACCCTATTCTCCCAAACCATAGACCGCTTCGCATCCACGATTTCCCACCCCTAACCCTTGGGATTTTGACCATTTAGTTGTACCGCGATCGTAATGAAGGGATTACGCGATTGTCTTGAAAAAGAGGTGGCCGTAACAATGCTGCCGCCAGAAGCCGAAAAAAAGCTGAAATGTTGGATTCGTAGCCGTCACTTAATTTGCTCAGGTAACTTTTTTATCTTTCAAACCGTCGATTATGCCGCCCTCGATCGCTTCTCCACCTGTGTCACCACCCTAGGCGGCACCATTATTTCCGTAGACCCGATCGACAAAATTTGGATGGGCGATCATCGCCAAGTCGTTTTATATCAAGCCAAAGCCAGTTTGCACACCCCCTGCCATAGCTTAAAACAGTATTGGATCAAATACGGCAGCTTTCGAACCCGATTTGAATTACAAACTTAAACATCCCATTCAAGATCACCCACCCACAAAAAACGCCTCATGGATATGGGGCGTTTGGGAGGGGTTTCAAAAGCAGTGTAGAAGAGAAACGAGACCATCTAGCAAAACCATTCAACAAGACAGACTGATCGGCCCAGACTCATCAACTAAGCGATCTCCAACTTGCGTTCCAGATCAAACAAAAAACCATGGATGTATTCTTCTGTCCAAGCTTCGCCATAGAAGCGACGGAACATCCCGCGCGCGGGATCTTTTTCAGCACGGTAGCGTAAATAGCGCAGTTGAGATTGTTCGATCGCCTGTAGTGCCTGCGGATCAGTCACTGGTTCCGCCCGATCCACAAAATCTAGATAGGCATTCAGATAATCTTGAAATGCCTGAAATACCTGATTTTCAACAACCTCAGTAAATTGGGGGCGCGTCCACAGAAAAACCGGGGAGAAAAACGGCTTTGCTTCATCGGGAAAATCGCCCCCCCAAGGCAGATGCTGCTGGTGTTGGCGGAAAATCGGCAAAATCGGATCACTGTAGCGCGATCGATAGCATTCATCATGGAACAAGGGTTGCATATCCAACGCAATTAAATGGCCACCCGGCAGCGTCACCAAATCCGCCCCAAAAAACGGTAGATCATAATTTAATTGCGGGAAAATTACAAAATTTAAAACCTGTAGAGACTGGCCACCTTGCACATGAGCCGCTCGAATTTGCCGCAGTTTTGGCGTGTGAAAACCATAACTCGTCGTCAACACCTCATCTTGGTGTTTCCCCTTACCCACGATCGCTAACTTCGACTCAAACCCCACAGGAATCGGATAATCTTCCAAATCCCAGCGGGATTTTAGACAATCGATCGCGTAATGGAGAAACGGTTCGTAAAGAGTCATGCTGCTACAGCCAACGGAACGGCATCTTCAAACAAAAATTCGTACAAAAAGCGCTCAGACCATTCGTGGCCAAAATAGCTACTAAATAAACCAGAAGCCGGATCGCGATCGGCACTGTACTGATCGTAGTCCTTTTGCGCCTTCACCACCCGTTGCACCGATTCCAAATACACCGATGGAACCGCCTGATCCAACAGCTTCCAGTAGAGGCTTAAATAATCCTTAAATGCCTCAAACACTCGTGTTGCAACAGTTTCCGGATTCGTCTTAGCAAACAGCAGATACTTTGAGAAGTACTGATTTGCATCGTAGAACTTCATTTCCAAATCCTGTTCCAGATCCGGATAGCGATCGTGTAAAAGTTGTAACGGACGGATGTAGCGATCGAGATAGACTTCATCCTGAAAGAGCGGCTGAAAATCCATCACAATCAGATTTTTCACCTGACCAAAAGAGAGAAAATCTACCCCAAGAAGCGGCAATTCGTAATGATGGCTAGGATAGATTACACAATTAAAAATCTGAGCACTTGCCCCAGCATCAATATAGGTATAGCGAATCTTCCGCAGTTCCGAGCATTCATAGCACCAGCTTTGAATCGTCGCTGGATTTTTGCCACGTTGACTCACGTTGTACTCTAAACCAGAAGGAATGGGGCGCTGCTTAAGATCAAACCGTTGAAATAGCTCCTGTTCTAAATGCTCGACAAACGGCTTATACATAGAACCCAGCATCTCGTAAACTCCCCTGAGAATAGAGGAGTCCCTCTTGCAAAATCCTCGATATGCACAACAAAGCAATAATCTGTAACGATTATTTTAATCAACACTATCTGTGCTATAGGCGATGATGCTATCGCTGACAGGGTTTTGAGGAGACTGCCATTACTATAGAGATGTGTGTGAGGGATGCTGCGCAATGAGTTCCTGCAACTGGCTAGTAGCCACACATCGCCGTTCTGAGCAATAGGCCATCAGGTTAATCCCACCCATCATCCGAACCGTACTGACCCGTACCCGAAAATCATCCGTAATAAACCAGCACCGCTCTTGGCCCTGATTATTTTCATACTCAGTTTCGATCGTCAACAGCCCATCCTGCCCAAACCAATATCGGCTAATCACCGGAATTTTTTCCACATATCCTTCATTGCGTAAAATTCGCCCCGATCGGCCCGTCGCATCGTCGGGAATATCAACCAAAATCGCAGCATAGTTGGGATTCGGAGCCTCATTATCCAGATTTTGCTGCCAGGCAAAACTAGCTCCCCCCATCGCAAAACTGGGATCAATCCCCTGAGCCAAACAAATTTTGTGAACCCGAGAATCACTCGCATCCAGCACCTGAATATGCAAATTCGATTCCCCCGATTCATCCGCCCCACGATCGAAGTGATGCACCGCACGATTCGTAAACCACATCCCTTCACTCTTTCGGAAAAACGCCATCAACGTCATCGGAGGTATAAAACTCATCGATTAAACATCCTTGTCAAATTTCACGTATTTAGATTTTCTCATCCAGCTTATTCGAAACCCAATCGCACCGTAAAATAACAAAAAAGAATTCCTCCATCAACACAATCATCCCCACAGCATCCCCACGATCAGCACCATGGTTTTATTAACACCCTCTTCAGACATTTGGAACCAACTCCGATCGGGGGAATCCTGCGATCGCCAAGATTTTTCATACCTTAACCTAGCGGAAAAAGACTTCGCTAACCAGAACTGGAGCGGCATCCGCATGCTAGGTAGCAATCTATGTCACACCCATTTACAAGCCGCTAATCTTCAAGGAGCCGACCTGCGCGGCAGCAACTTTTCAGCCGCCAACTTACAAAACGCCAATCTCCAGAACGCCTGCCTCAGCCGAGCCGATCTCCGGGATACCGATCTACGAGAAGCCAATTTAGCCGGAGCCAACTTAAAAGGAGCACGCTATAGCGCCAACACCCAATGGCCCGAAGGCTTTGCCTACAAAACCAGCGGCGCGATCGGCCCCCACGCCCAACTCAACGGAGCCTTTCTCAACACCGCCAACCTACGCGGCCTCGATCTGAGCCACGTCAACTTCCTAGGCGCATACTTAAGCGGCACCGACTTCACCGGAGCCAACTTACACAACGCCCGACTCAGTGGAGCCGACCTCCGCCGTGCCTTCTTGACCGGAGCCTACCTGCGCGGCGCACGACTCAATGGAGCCGACCTCCAAGACTGTGACTGTCGAGGAGCCGACCTCGGCGAAGTCAAACTCGAAAACCTGCAAAGCATCGCCGGGGCAGACTTTTCCAAAGTGCAAAACCTATCGGAGCAAGCCCGATCTCAATTACTCAGCCGCCCCAGTCGCGAACTGGATGTGTGGAACGCCTACACCCGCACCACCACCCGCAACAGCCTCGTTCTGCCCTAGGAACGATCGCGTTAGTCCACCCCTTCTGCCCCAGGCACAGACACTTCTAGCAACTCCTCCAGAGCCGCTGCCACCACCCGATAATCTGGATCTTGGCGTAACTCGATGAGAGTCCTTTTCGCTTGGCAGTCATCAAAGCGTTTCAACGCATAGGCCACCCGTTGCCTGGTGCGAACATCCTGAGATCGATACAGCTCCAGCAACTGCTCCAGAGCCTCAGAGCGCTTAGATGTTTGGGCTAACAGCCCCAAACCATCGATCGACGACTCATAGACCGTCGCATCCTGCCCCGCCAAGCCCTGGAGACACACTTCATAAAAATCCTCTGGACAATCCAACTCCGCGATCGCCGCCAAAATACTGCGCCGAACCAACCAGTGATCATCCTGGACAAACGCCTGCACCAAATGGGACACCGCCACCCGGCCAAACAGCGATAACGAATTCGCCGCCTCCGCCCGCACACTCGGCGTATCATCCAGCTTCATCATTTGCAACAGCGCCGCAAACGATTCCGCCGTATTTTTTTGGCCCAGGCCCATCGCCACAAACGTGCGCACCAGAAATTCTCGATCCTCCACCGATCGCAGCAAAATCGGCACCGCCACCTCAGAGGCATAGGTTTTGAGGGCAGAAATTGCCTTGAGGCGATATTGAAAATCTTCTTGTTGCAAAGCAGTTTGAATTTCATCAATGTTCATAGAAAAACTCAGTTCATAGAAAAACTCAAAAACTTCAAATCTTAAATTTCAGTAAAATTCAGTTCTAAGATGTCGTTTTGTAAATCGCGTCTCTACCGCCAGTAATTTGGGGGACGATCGTTTGGTATCTTAATTCCAGCTACATTATTCCAGCCCCATTGCCTCACACCTACAGAATTTCTAAACTCTCTTTGCAAGACACGATTTAAATGGACATTACCCAGTTTGTCGAGCAATCCATTGGTCGTTGGAAATCCCAACGGAGTGCTCATCATTTGATTTTTGCTCATTTTGAGGCAGTGCGATCGGAAATTTCGATTGAAAAATTAGCCGTTGATGATCCAGCAGTCATTGGCTTATGTAAAGCCTACAACGTTGACCCAGCCCAGATTGCCCAACCCTTTCGCATGAGTTGGCAAGGCGAATCCGACTGGGATGAAGACGGAGATCCCCTAGAAGGCAGCACCGTTCTCATCCCCGTGCCCGACCCCGATCGAAGCAACCATGGACAACTCCTGCGAGAACAGGGTTACGCAGAAACTATTCCCGCCGTAGGTCACTATCACCTGACCGAAGACGGCACCTTTGTCTTGTTAACTGAATACGATCGCGCCGCCGCCGAAGAAAAAATTTGGTTTGCCAATCCTAACGTCCGTTGTCGCGTCTCCTTTATTAAAACCAGTGATGGCTCCGGCATTGTTACCGCCTCCTTTTCCTCCGAAATTCGAGACCTATCAGCCCCTTAGTCTATGCAGGATTTAATCACCCTATCGCAGTGGATGGCAGGAGATTTCAGCAACCAAAAACAGGCCGCAGAAAATCCAGTGCAATTTGCCCACATTCATATCTTTTTTCGGCCCCTCCCCTTCGACTTTTTTTCAGGCATTGGATTCTATTCCGAACAAGTTTACGACCACGACCTCTGGACCCCCTATCGTCAAGGCGTCCATCGAGTCATCCCCCAAGGCGATCAGATTTACATTGAAAACTACGGCCTCAAGGATTCCATTCGCTATGCAGGGGCCGCCCGCGAATTATCTATCCTGCACACCATCACCCCCGACTGCTTAGAGCGGCGCTACCACTGTTCCATGGTCTTTCGGCGCGACGGCGATCGGTTTCTGGGGCAAGTCGAACCCGGCAACCGCTGTTTAATTGAACGCACCGGCTGTCAGACCTATCTGGTCAGCGAAGTCGAAGTCACTGCCACCACCTGGGCCAGCCTCGATCGGGGCTTAGATGTCAACACCCATCAACAGGTGTGGGGATCAGAATCCGGGCCACTACGCTTTGAAAAAAAACAATGCTTTGCCCATGAATTAGGAGATCCATTTGCTTGACCCATTTTCCTAACCCATTTGATGCAAGATTTCACCGCTTCGATCGCCGCAGGCTAGCCAAGGGACACCAGAATCTGAGAAGATCTAAACAGACAATCTCTTCAAGCTGCGGTGAATGACCCATTGGCAAAAGAAGACTCTTGGTAGCCGCAGTAGCCGCGATCTAGACCCCGTTTTAGAAGAGAACCCCTGTCTTTGAAAAATTTTAAAAACATTAACGGAAATCCTGGACAATGACTCAAGCATCAGAAAACCCCACCCTACAAGCCACCGCCGAAGAACTTTCAGAAGTCATTACCGAATTAGAACAATATCGGGAACGGTTATTAAACGACACGATCGAAACCGCCAAACGAGCCAAATTGATGAAAGCCGCCGTCATGGCCCAATTAGAGCCGGAATTGGCCCACATCGATGCCACCCTGGCCCAACTCCGCCAACAACAAGCCAACCTCACCGCCTAGGGTGCACCGATCCTGACTCGCCCCAACCTATCGCCTTAGCTCAGCCATGACCCAGACCATTCCCGTCATCGATCCAGCAGAAAGCGATGCACTGCTGCACGTCGTTCGGCAACAAATCACCCTCGAAACCTTCGATACCACCGATCGCGACATGTTAAAACGCATGGTGGAATGCCTGGGAGACACCAGGGGCGTCGTGCGGCTCGGGTTTGCAGAAAGTTTAGGCGAAATTGGCGAACCAGCCACTCCCTTTTTGATCGAAGCCCTGGCCCATCACAGCAACGTCGTCGTGCGCCGTGCCGCCGCCAAAACCCTAACGATTATTGCCGATCCCACTTCCATTCCCCCCTTGGTGCAGGCCCTCCTCCACGACGATGACACCGTCGTTAAAGGATCATCCGTCGGAGCCTTAGCCCGCATGGGAGAAGCCGCCGTCCCGGTCTTGCTAGACATTCTGGCCTCACCCGATCTGCCAGAAAGCACCAAAGGTCATGCGGCTTGGGCACTGGCTTTTATTGGCGCAGAGGCCAAGGAATTGCTGTATCGCCACATTGATTCAGAGTCTGTCGATATTCGCTATGCCATTGTCGGCGCGATCGCCAAAGTCGCCCAGGAGCAGCCCCAGGAAGATAAAGCCTTTCAGGTCTTGCTGGCCGCGTTGGAGGACGAGTCAGAAATTGTGCGTTCCGAAGCCGCCTCCGCCCTCGGCAATCTCAGCTACCCACCCGCCATCCCGCCGCTGGTTGACCTCCTGCACCATGCATCCTGGGAAAGCCGCAAATCCGCCGCTCTGGCCCTTATGAAAATTGGCATGGGGGTTCATACCACCGCCGATCGCCACCAGGCCCTAGAGCCCCTAGAAGCCGCCCTACCCGAGGAAACCGAAGCAGCCGTGCAAACCGTACTGAAACTTGCCATCTCGCAAATTGCCAACCGGATGCAGCAGCCGGAAGACGACTGGGATTGAGGTGTTTTGTGGGGAGCCGACGATTTCCCCCGCCCCACCTTAAAAAGAAGTATGGCGCTAGCCAGCAAGCTGAGGATCGTGATATCAAATTGATTCGTGGATGCGATAGATTCGATCCCTCCTAGCCCCCCTTAATAAGGTGGGAATTCAGCCAAATTCTTTCAAAGTCCCCCTTAATAAGGGGGATTTGGGGGGATCGCTATGGGTTGCAATTACAAGTTGATGGGGTATTAACCATCCGATCTCTTATATTTGCGGACTAAATCCAACCGCGCCAGAGAACTCGTCGCCGATTCCCGCACATAGGTATCCACCGCTTCATCCTGGGCAAACTGCGTCAGAATGTCCTCCCCACGGGCATCATCGATCGACGCCAACGCATTGACGATCGCCACCTGAACCGCAATATTGTCCGTCGTTTTCAGAGCATGCACCAAAATATCAAACGCTGGCACCCCAATTTCACCCAACGCCATCACCGCAGCAATGTGAACCACCGGATTCGCATCCCCGATCGCGATTTTGAGGCCCTGCAAACCCCGTTCAGGGAACGGTTCATCCGGATAATTGACTGCGACCTGGGCCAACGCCTTCGCACAACTGCCCCGCACCGTCACATTCGGACTATTTAGCAACCCATCCACCAACAAGGGCACCGCATCCACCCCAATCACCCCCAGCGTCTTCACCGCCGCCCGACGATAGACCACATCCTCCTCATCCAAAACCGCCATCAACTCCGCGATCGTCGTTTCATTGCGCGTTTCCGCAATTTCCACCATCGCCCGATTCCGCAAATGAGGATTCGGGTGCTTCAGTTGTTCAAATAACGCATTAGCAGCCATAACGTTCTCTCGAAGGATTATCAGGTTGGAAGCAGGATGATCAGGTTAGAGACTGAGATCTGAGATCGCTACACCAGCGCCACCACCGCCGGTATACAGGTCGCACGGGCACGCACCATCCAGTCCGCATCATTTGCGGCGAGGCCATGGGCACTGCGATCGCCCAATTGTTCCAGCGCCATCAGCACCGCATATTTCAAATCCCAAATCGGTGTCTCTAAACACCCCTTCAGTTCAGGAATCGCACGGGCATCCCCCAATTCCGCCAACGCCAGCGCCGCCGCCGCCCGCGACTTTTGGAACTGCGGTTCACGGTTATGCAACGCCTGAATTAAGCGGTCATAGACCGACGCATCCTTCAGCCAGCCCCACAGCTTCACCACATGATAGTGGGCACCATAGTCCGTATAGGCCTCATCTTCATAGGTTTTCCGCAACGCCGCAGGTGCTTCCGCCGCATAATGCTCCAACAGCGTCTGCGTCGCTAAATAACACCGCCCAAAATCCGTTTCATACAACTCCCGAATCGCAAAATCCAGCGTCGGCAAGCGATCGTAGACATGAACCAGTTCCAAATCCTGGGGACGATCCCACAGGACTTGATCCAAATAGGGTTGAATCTCCGCAAAACTGAACGGTTGACTGGCCCCAGGTTGCGTACCCACCGCTTGGCATCCTGCTTCCGCCAGCAGCCGAATCCCCCGCAACCGAAATACCAACGACACCGGACAACGAGCGATCTCCGGAATCGCCCCATAGTGCCGTGCATCAATTAAATCCTGAATCGCCAACCGCCGCGTATAGACATTCCCACTTTGCAGAAACGCAACCACCGCAGCCATCGGCCCATAGTCCCCCGTAAAGCGGCAGACCGTCGCGATCGCAGCACTGGCAACCGTTTCATCCGCCGCCGTCATAAAGGGACGAATCCGATCCAGTGCCGGAACATAGTTCAACTTCGCCAGCGTATGGATAATGACCCGGTAGAGTTGATTCGGCTTAGCCAACAACTGCGCCATCGCTTCCAAAATCTCGCAGTCATCCGTCCCGATTTCACCGATCGACCAAACCGCATTTTCAACCGTGTAACAATCAGCATCATCCAGACATTGACGAATGACCGGCAACGCTTGTTTTGCTTTCAGTTTGCCCAGAGTTTCAACCGACTTACGACGGACAATACGATTCTCCAACCGATCGTCCGTAGTCTGAATCGCACGCATCAGCGCCGAGATCGATCGATCACTTGGAAAATTCACCAAATGGGAGGCCGCAATATAGCGAGAATCCTCTTCACTCACCTGATCCGGCGGCGTATCCAACAACGCGATCGCAGCCTCTTCAGACAGATTAAATAAATTTAAAAAACGCTTATCCATAGCAGGCAGAAACCGGAACGCCAGCAAACGATCGAATTGGAGCAACTCGTCCTTAATCTAGATTAATACAACAAACATCGCATTAATCCAACATTCCATCCATAAAAAATGAAAAGCAAAAATCTTAGTAACTTCTAAGGGAACAGAAAAATCGATTGATTTCCCCATATCCTTAGAAATTACTAAGAGCTTTACAAAGACTTCGAACAATAAGTTAGAGCTGATTCACAAGTTTCCGCAAATTCTAATCAACTGCAACCCTGACCCGATTAGGACAGAGAATTGATTACATAATCTAGCAGTGCATTGTACTCAGTCAGCGCTTGAGGCGACATATCACGAGGGGCACAACCCCGGTTCCGAGCAAAGCTCAGTGCTTCAACATAGGGAGCTGTCGGCAGGTTCAGTGCACGATACACTTCACGACCCCCTGCAATCCCCCACTCATCCAGAGGACCCGTACCACCCACAACTAGGCAGTATTGGATCAGGCGCATGTAGTGCTTGATGTCGCGGTGGCACTTAGCCTTGAACGTATCGGTGGAGTTTGCTTCACCCGCATTGTTCAAGTAAGGGTACTTCTTGATGCAAGCATCATAGGCTTCCCGCGCCACTGCATCAATATTGCCAGCCAGCTTCTCAGCCGCTTCCAAGCGAGCCGCAGCCCGCTGAATCGAACCCTGTACAGATTCCAGGTCAGAGGTGCTAGGAAAACGACCTGCTGCATCAGCCGATGCAATCACCGTTGTCACAACTGATTTCATGTCTTATTATCTCCAGATTTGACTTGATTAGATGTAGATTTCAACAAACGAGGTGATTCCGCACATTGCAATCACTCAACTGCAAAGCCACAACCACTCAATTGCAACACCTAACTTGTACCGTTCAGATCACAATGAATTGCAATTGAATGTGACGCAGAACCCCTCTTTTTGGGAAAAATCAAAGAGATTGCGAATCCTTCAGCAATTAGCTGAGAGCAGCAATCACACGATCGAAGTAGCTGCTGGCTTCAGCCACCAAGCTAGCGCAACGATCTTCAACCACGGGAGTTCCCATTTTGCGCAATCTAGCACCAGCACGAGCTTCGCTGGGGTTATCAGCAATGTGAGCAGCTGCTTGAGCCTTCATGATTTGCACAGCACGCACCGTAGAAGTCGTAGGCACGCCCAACGCAGCGTAGGTTTCCTTCAAACCATTCAAGCAACGATCATCCAATACAGAGGCATCTCCAGCCAGCAATGCATAGGTGACGTAGCGCAGAACGATTTCGGCATCACGCAAGCAAGCAGCCATGCGACGGTTAGGGTAGCAGTTTCCACCAGCTTGGATCAGACCTTGGTTTTCGCAGATCATCCCAGCAACCGCATCAGATACCATGCAGCTTGCATTCGATGCGATCGCATTCACTGCATCCAACCGACGGTTACCAGAAGCAATATATGCCTTCAGGTTAGACAAGTCAGAAACACAAGAAGTGCTGGCATCAGCCGTAACAACGGCTCTGGAAAATGCGTCAAGCATTGAGCTCTCCTTAGATTTTTATAGAGACGTTCAGATCATTGTTTTTAGGAATGCTCTAGAAATAGCTTTATCAATGACAAGCCTTGCAGCAGAGGATGTTACACGCTGATCTGCTAACCCTTCTAGAACATCACTTTTTGGATAGATTCCCCAAGCCTTGAGGAGCCATTAAAACCATAGACGCCAACCTGAGCGCTAGTCCCCAGGATGAGAGACAAAGCAACAAACCGTTACAACCAACACAGAAATTGACAATTTCCTTAGGGGAGGCAGGAGATTTGGGCTAGAAAATCAACTGACCGCTATCCAGCAATTGACGATGGAGATCTTGGAGATCAATGCTGTCGTTGTGGAATCGGCAGAGAAACCAGCCAACGAATAACGACGCTATTGATACAGCGTTCAAATCTGCCGAGATCCTTATTTTCTCTCTAAAAAACTATCCTTGCAGAGAGAATTGCGCCTATTTTGATTATCTAAAAATATAAAAAGCTAAAATTAGCTTTTTAACAAAAGTTTCTTTAACTAAATTAGTTTTTTGATAAAGTCTAATTGCCCTCAATCTCTTCAGCCATGCTCACGATCGCGATCTCCTCCCTTAGCGGAGGCCAAGGAAAAACTACTGCGGCATTGATGCTGGGTCGTTTGCTATCCCGCCAGGGCTACCCAACCCTGATGATTGATGCGGATCCTCAACACAACCTGACTACCTACCTCGACCTCGACCTTGAGGATAATCAGCCGACCCTTCTAGAATTTCTGAAAAAGTCGGTTTCCGTCGAGGACAGTATTTACCCCACCGCAAGCAATGACAATCTGTTCCTGATTCCCGCCGATGACCAACTGGATACGGTGCAGGACTATCTCTCTAATAGTGGAGTCGGAGCTACGCTGCTCAAGCGTCGTCTCGAACCTGTGGCGGAGACCTTTCAGGTTTGCATTATCGATGCCCCACCCCAGCGATCTCAGATCTGCCTCACGGTGATCGGCGCAGCGGATACCCTAGTGGTTCCTGTAGAGGCATCCGTGAAAGGTTATGGCTCTCTGGTCAGAACCCTCGATCTGTTGCAAACGCTTCAGGATGTCGGTGCGACGGATGCTCAGGTTCTGGGCATTCTCCCATTTCGCGATCGCTGGATCGGCAATACCCAAACCCAGGAAAGTCGATCGGCGGTAGATGGGATGCGGGAGGAAGTGGGTGAAGATCTGGTGCTGCCGTCCATTCGAGAATCGGAACGATACAAACAGGCAATTAACCGACGATCGACCCTCGGCGATCTGGGCTACCACGAACTGGAATACCCCTTTGAGGTGCTCATCGAGAAAATTAGTCAACGCCTAAAAATCAAAAAGCCTAAAAAGTAAAAAGCTAATTTTCGTTTTTTAGCTTTTTATTTTCACCCTAGGCTGACATGTACAGTCACCGACTAACTCTTGTATTTCTTGCCCTGGGTTCCTTTAAACTAAAATAGCAATATATAAAAAGCTAATTTTTGTTTTTTAGCTTTTTAGCTTTTATTTAATCAAGCCTTTGAGTTTATTCCCCTTTATTCTGCTTAATCCTATGTCAGACAGCGTTCTCGATCGGATTCGTCAAAACCGCCAACGGGCATCCGTCCCCCCCAGAAACGATGCCCTCATCCCAGGTGCTCCAGCCTCTGAGGCTTCCTCAGCGCCCTCAGATTCGCCTGTCCCCGTCGAGGCCGAAGAAACAGGTGCAACCGTTTCGACCAGTTCTAGTGATGCCCTTGAGGACTTAAAAGCAGAACTGACCCAAATTCCAGAAACGACTCGACATTCCGCGATCGTCCTCGATAAGCAACTGGATCAGGCCCTAACCCGCTACTGCAAAGACAATCGCATTACCGTAGAAGTGTTTCTAGAAGCAGCCTGGAACCATGCAGCCTCCAATCCCGAAGCACTGCAAACCATTCTGACCGAAGCGAAACGCCGCTACGCCGATCGCAAACGTGCAGGCAAACTCCGTCGCCTCATCACCATGCTGGAAGGCAAATCTTAAGCGCCCAATATATGCCCCCGATGGAGTCGATCGTGCCCAAAGAATTTCCCGAAAAGCTGGTTCCAGATAGTCCAGACAGTGATCTAACCAGTGATTTAACCAGTCATCCAACAGAATTTCCCGCGCCAATCGACCCTTACTCGTCCGCCTTAATGGCTGTTACTGCGTTGATGGAATCCGCCCGTCAAGCTGCCGCGCGATCGATCAACGCCATCATGACCGCCAGCTATTGGGAAATTGGCCGCCGCATTGTTGAACTAGAGCAGGGAGGAGAAAGCCGCGCTGAGTATGGCAAACAGCTCATTGAACGCCTAGCCAAGGACTTGAGCGATCGGTTTGGGCGGGGCTTTCAAAAAAGCAATCTCTTTCAGATGCGTGCGTTCTACCTGGCCTACCCACTCTTGGGTGAGTCCCTTTCTCTAGACTTGATTTCCCCTGAAATTTTCCAGACACTGTCCGGAAAATTCCCCTTGCCCTGGTCGCACTATGTCAAACTGCTCTCCGTCAAATCGTTAGAAGCGCGTGCTTTCTATGAGGCGGAAGCACTGCGGGGAGGCTGGTCAGTGCGTCAACTTACCCGCCAGATCAACACGCAATACTACGAGCGCGCCCTGGTCTCCCGCAACAAGGCCGCAATGCTAGAAAAAGGGACTCAGCCTCGCCCTGAAGATGCCATTCTCCCGGAAGAAGAACTTAAAGACCCCTTTGTTTTAGAGTTTCTTGATCTGAAGGATGAGTATTCCGAAAGTGACCTTGAAGAAGCCCTGATTCGCCACATTGAGAGTTTTCTGCTGGAACTCGGTGGTGATTTTGCCTTTGTGGGTCGTCAGCGCCGTCTACGGATCGGAGATCAGTGGTTCCGGGTCGATCTGCTGTTCTTCAATCGTCGCTTGCGGTGTCTTATCATCATCGATCTCAAGCTGGGCGAGTTTACCTATGCTGATGTGGGGCAAATGCATATGTACCTCAACTACGCCCGTGAGCACTGGATGCACCCCGGTGAAAATCCCCCCGTCGGATTGATTCTCTGCAACAGAAAGAATGAGGCGGTAGCTCACTATGCGCTGGAAGGGTTATCCAATATCCTTGCTGCCGAGTACCAAATCGCCCTTCCCGATGAAAAAGTTTTAGCTGCGGAGCTAGAACGAACCCGCCAGACGATCGAGCAGCGACTGACATCTTAAGAGGATTGAACGAGTGCAGGAATGGGTTGACTCGGGGAAGCGCCCTGTAACCGTCCTGATTCTATTCGAAGACTTAACCTGGAAATATGGTTGATAGTGATGAAGGAATATTAGTCAGCCTACGGAATGACTCCCATGGAAAAAGCGATCGCCCAGTTTACCCTCGAAGACGGTTCCTCAGTCCTGGTGGAAGTGGACGAACCGGAAGGGAGTGCTATTCAACCCGTGGCTTCGGTCAGTACTGGAAAACTGGTGTATCAGGCGCAAGTGTCTTTAGAGCAAGCCTTGGATCGAGTCAAGCCGGTAGCTTCGACGGTACTGAACAAGTTGAGATCTGGGATGACCACGCCTGCTGATGAAATTGAGGTGACGTTTGGGTTAAAACTCAGTGCGGAAGCAGGGGCTATCATTAGCTCCGTGGGGGGAGAAGTAACCTTTGAAGTCAAACTGAAGTGGAATCAGAGCCAGACGGCTGGAAAATCAGCATGACGTTTGAAGACGGAAAAAAGGCGATCGCTCGAATTTATTCAGCGCCGAACCAAGTGGTTGGCGTTGGCTTTTTGGTGGCCGATCGCTACGTGTTGACCTGCGCCCACGTTGTGAATGCCTGTGGGGTTCCTCAAGACAACCCGATCGGCTCGACCCTATCGCTGGCCTTTCCGTTCAGCACAGGTGAACAACTTTACACAGCAGAGGTCATTGGGCACGAGTTGCAGGGAGACTGTGGTAGTGATTATGCGGTTTTGCGGCTGGACACCGTTCTAGCTATCCCACCAATCGACCTGGAGACATTTATCAGAACGGAGAGTCCGGTGGGACTTCAAGCGTTTGGCTTCCCAAAGGGGGATCAGGCGGGACGCAATTTAATCGCAGAAAGTCGAGGCACGATCGCCCCTGGGGATTGGGAACAGATCGAGGATACGAAGCAACCCGGATTAGCGGTTGAGGAAGGGTTTAGTGGTGCGCCGGTGTGGTGTCCATCGGTCAGCACCTTTGTGGGCATGATTGTAGCGCGGGATAAAAGGCGAGAAGCCGCTAAGGTCGGGTTCATGATTCCGACGCAGAAGCTGAATAAGCCCCTGAAATTGATCCAGAAGCGAACCCTACTGGATTTACTTGAACCGGAACAGAACAGCTTGACGGAGCAGATTCAAATTGCCTACGAAGTTTGTCGTCGAGAGGGCACAACCCAATCCTACAAAGCTGAGTTATCGGCACGATTAGACGATTTGGCTGGGATGGCGGACGGCGAGATTGAGGAACCCATGCTGGTGCAGTTTGCAGCTTGTTTGCTGAATCAATCTGGGCTATCAGATAACGTTAGAACACAGTTGGAACAGTGGGCACAACGCTATACCCAGAATTTAAATACACTGCGAACAAAGCTACAGGATCAGCAAAACCAGAAACTCAATCATCAATCGATTAAATCTAAACATCCTGGTTTATTGATTAGTGTAAAAGCCCATGAGAGCCAGGAGAAGCATTACACCGTCAATGCTTGGTTTATTCGTGATTTTAACCAATATGATGCAACAACAGGACAAGGCTCCGAGGCCCTAACGTTCCAAAACCTCAGACAGACCCCGGAGGATGAGAATCTCGATCCTGAAACTGGAATTCCCGATCGCCAACTTCCTAGTTTATTTGCAGACTACCTCGATCAGGTGGGGGCACGGGTTGACTTACAAGCACTGACGATCGAGCTTCTCTTGCCCATGGTGTTAATGAATCAGCGCATTGAACAACAGCCCATTCCCTGCGATTTTGGTCTCCCGGAAGCGTTAGTGGCCAGTTGTCGGGTTTCCTTAAGGTCGCAGGATCGCTTAGAATCCCCTCGATTTCTTGGCACATGGGCAGCAAAGTGGCAACAGCTTGAGACATCACTGAGTCTCCAGACGGGGCCAGCATTCGTGACAGGAAGCGAGAATCTCAAGCAAATGCAGCGGGAACTCAAACCGAATGAAAAGCTGGGACTGCTGTTACCCTACCCGCCAAGCGCTGATGAGAAAGAGTTAGGCGTTTTGATTGGGACAGGAACCCCGATCGCGCTATGGGTTCGTAAAGACCATCCCAATCAGGCTTGGGGGCACCAGTTTTGCCAGCAGATTTTGGGCTGCTTAGGTGAAACCTGTGAGGCGCAAGGGCAATCTAGCTGCTGTTTGCATCAGCCTTGTTCTAGCGATAATCTACCCGGCAACTGTCGGAGTATCCTGTTAGGCAAACTCCTCGATCGCGTAACCACGATCCGTCGAGAAGCATTGGAACGCGATGATGACCTGGAAAACATCGCACAATCCCTTGAATTGGGGCATCACCTCGCGTTTGTGTGGGAAAATCCTAAGCGAGTGCCACCCACCAGTAAAAGTCCTTATCAACATCCTTCTTCCCAATAGCTCGCTATGACTGGAACCGACGATCGTCAGCCTTTAGAAAACCCCAGTGCGGCTGCGGGAGAAACGGGTGCGACTTGGAAAATCTTTCAAGGCACGGGGATTCCCCATGATGGGCTAGAGCGATTGCCCGATCCGCCCAGTTGGCGCGTTTTTCAGGATGAGGCGACGCGGCAGCAACACAAGGGCGCAACCTTTCAACCGCGATCGGAAGAGATTGAGATGGTCAATGCAGCGTTATATCTGCGGCGACCGTTGCTGATTACGGGCAAACCGGGCACGGGCAAAACTTCGCTGGCCTATGCAGTGGCTAATGAGTTGAAACTGGGGGAAGTGCTGTACTGGCCGATTACGACGCGCACCACGCTCAAAGATGGCCTCTATAGCTACGATGCGATCGGGCGATTGCAGGATTCCCAGCAGAAACCGGAGCCAGGAGAGCAAGCACGAAATGCCGTGGAAGACATCGGCAAGTACATTCGCTTGGGGCCGTTGGGGACAGCGCTTTTGCCCACCGGTTCGCCGAAGCAGCCGAGGATTTTGCTAATTGATGAAATTGATAAAAGCGATATTGATTTGCCGAATGATCTGCTGCACGTCTTTGAGGAAGGACGATTTCGGATTCCAGAGCTAGAGCGCATTAAGGAAGTAGCCCCTCGGGTACGGGTCAATACGGCCTATACCAGCGCAGGCGACAATCAACCCCTCCAGGTTGAGATCGAAGCCGGTCAGGTGCAATGCACGACGTTTCCCTTTGTGATCTTAACCAGTAACGGAGAACGGGAGTTTCCACCTCCGTTTTTGCGGCGTTGTATTCGCCTTGCTATGCGAGAACCGGATGAAAAAGAGCTGGCCCGCATTGTGGAAGCGCATTTAAAACAGTCGTTTCCTAGCGTGTTGCAAGATGCAGAATCGATTATTAAGAAGTTTCTGGAAATCCGGGATAAAGCGGGTCAAGAAGTGGCAACGGATCAGTTGCTGAATGCAATCTATTTACTGTTGCAAAAAGAGGTGCCTACGGAAGAAGCACGGGATAAATTGCGCGATCGATTGCTGAACGGATTGCTGAAACCGTTATCTGGCCCAGGTGCAGAATGACCCAGCAGCCCGATCGATCCGTTTTTGAGCAGTTGATTGCTCGGCTGCGCCACGCCCAAATTGATTGGGATGCGGAAAATATTGCGGATGCGCTGTGGTTGGCACGGTATGTTGAGGGCCAATCCGATCGCGCGAATCGATCGACGCAGGCCGCTGCCAAACCCAAGATTCGGACGGAAACGGTGACCGGAGAAGCGTCGCCACCGCTACCCCCGCCGGAACTGGGGTTGTATGCCCAAGGACAGCCTGCCCAAAGCCCCAATCAGCCCAATCAGTCCAATCCAGCGGCTCCAGGACTCCCGTTTAAGACGCCGACGGCTCCAGCGTTGCGGCAAACCCTCGAGATCGGGCGATCGTTGCGGCCCTTACGGCGCAGGGTGGATTCCTATCGGCGGCGGGTTCTGGATGAGGAGGCAACGGCGGAGCAAACGGCGGAACAGCAGTTCTGTATGACGGTGGTGCAGCCGGAGCCGGAAAATTGGTTGGAAGTGGCGCTGGTGATGGAATACACGCCCTCTAGTTTTATTTGGCAGGATACGCTGCAATCGTTTAAGCAATTACTGGAACATCAGGGTGCGTTTCGATCGGTGAATGTGTGGCATCTCAAGGTTGTCCAAGATACGGCATCGCAGAATACCAAGGAGCAAAACAAAGCGGCGAATGGGACGACGAATGCGGTGCAGTTGTTTACCCATTTACCGGGATCCCGTCCGCAGAAGCCTCGCAGCCTGAAGGAATTGATTGATCCGGCGGGGCGACGGTTGATTTTGGTGCTGAGTGATTGTGTTTCGGCGGCATGGCAGCAGGGGGTGATCCAGGAGGCGTGTTTAGAGCTGTGGGCGCAGCGGGGGCCGATCGCGATTATGCAGTTCTTGCCGGGACGGTTGTGGGGCAGGACGGCGCTGCGATCGGGGGTGGCGGTGAAGCTGAGCAGTCTGACGCCGGGGGCTGCCAATCGTGAGTTGCTGTTGCATGAGGTGCCGGTTTGGTCTGATAGTCAGACCGATCGCGGTTTGAAGCTGCCGATCGTGACGTTGGAACCGGGGTCTTTGGGGCTGTGGGCCAAGATGGTGGCGGGGTTTGGGGAGCAGCGGGTGGCGGGGGTTTGGTTTGATGAGGGCTGGAAGGACTGGGTGCAGGCAGAAGCGACGCCTGCGGGGGACTGGACGGCGGAGCAGTTGGTCGATCGATTTAATACAACGGCGTCGTTATTGGCGCGGAAGTTGGCGATCTTGATGGCGATCGTTCCGGTGCAGTTGCCGATTATTTATTTGATTCAGGCGACGATGCTGCGGGAGTCTACGCCGTTGCATTTGGCGGAAGTGTTTATGAGTGGGTTGATTCGGCAGGAGGCTGGGGCAGCGGCGGCAGAGCAGGCAACGGAACCCGCCTATGAATTCGTGGCGGGGGTGCGGGAACGGTTGCTGGATTTGGCTGATCCGGGTGAGGCGGAACAGTTGCTCGATCGGGTATCGCAGTATGTGGGGCAAAAGATTGGGCGGAGTCTCTACAGTTTTACGGCGTTGTTGCGGTTGGAGCAGGAGTTGCAAGGGACGGATGTGGCGGATTTGTTGAAGTTTGCCACGGTGACGAAGCAGGCGGTGAAGCGGTTGGGGGGGGCGTATGCGGAGTTGGTGCGGGCGATGGAAGCGCGGCCTCCGGTGCCACCGCCAGGGCCGCTGGTGCAGTTTCCGCCGTTGCAGCGGCTGGAGTTTACCTGGGTGCAGTTGGAGGAGGAAGACGCGGAACTGGAAGAAGAAGAACCCGAAACCCCGTTGCCGGAGCGGGTGCCCTTTGAGTTCACCATTGCGACACTGCGCCAGGAAGGCCGGGAGCGGGTTATCCAGAATCAAGCCCAGCAAGCCTATCGCTTTGTGGAAGAACTGGCTCCGGAGGTTGTCCTGGAGATGGTGGCGATTCCCGGTGGTAGGTTCCTGATGGGATCCCCAGAGGATGAGCCTGAGCGGTATGACGATGAATCGCCTCAGCATGAGGTCACCGTGCCCAGCTTCTTCATGGGACGCTATCCGGTCACCCAAGCCCAATGGCGATGGGTCGCAGGCTTACCGCCTATCAACCAGGAACTCGACCCCGTTCCCTCACGTTTCAAAGGCGATAACCACCCTGTGGAGCAGGTGTCCTGGCACGACGCCGTCGAGTTCTGTGCCCGCCTCTCTGCCCACACAGGCCGCCCTTACCGCCTGCCCAGCGAAGCGGAGTGGGAATATGCCTGTCGAGCCGGAACCACGACCCCGTTTCACTTTGGCCAAACCATAAGCACCGATCTCGCTAATTACAACAGTAATTCCACCTACAAAGATGGCCCTAAGGGCGAATACCGAGGAAAAACTACACCTGTAGATCAGTTTGGCATTGCTAATGCCTTTGGGCTGTGCGACATGCATGGGAACGTGTGGGAATGGTGTGCGGACCATTGGCATGACAATTACGAAGGCGCACCTGTCGATGGTAGTGCATGGGTAGATCAAGACGCGGGGGAAGATAATTCATATGTACTGCGCGGCGGCTCCTGGTGCAGCTTTCCTGGGAGTTGTCGCTCTGCCACTCGCTACAACTATCTTGCGGGTGCGCGCAACGACTCCTACGGTTTTCGTGTTGTCTGTTCAGCCCCAGGACTCTTCCCTAGCCCTTAGCCCTCGTGCCCAGGCTCCGCCTGGGACACGCCCCCTCCGAGGCTCCGCCTCACTCTTACCCATAGATCCCCACTCACCCCAGCACCTCCACCGCCAACACCCCCGCCTGCCCAACATAATTGCGATAGCTGGAATAGCGCCAATGGGCCGGATCATCCACATACCCCCGCCGCAGAGGATTATTGTGAATATAGTCCAACTTCTGCACCAGCATCGCCTCACTGACAATCGCTTGAGGATGGGAACCTTCCTGCCACACCTGATAGCGCTGACCCGTCTTATGCGGCAGCTTATGGGCCTGCAATTGCGCCAACAACGGAGACGATCGCCGCTGTTCCAGACAATCCACAATCGATCGGGCCGTAAATGATTTAAAGCAAGCGATTTCTTTGGATAAATTTTTGGATGACGCAATCAAATGCAAATGGTTTTCCATAAGCACGTAACCATGGAGCGCCAACCGTTGCTGTTGTTGTAAAAAATCCAATGAGTTGAGGATAATTTGCGCCAACTCTGGCTGACTAAACAAATCAATCCAATTCACAACGGTACAGGTCAAGAAATGGGGAGCTTGTTCAATAAATCGGTAGCGCGATCGGGCCATGGGGAGGATGGTCAGCATTCAGTTACCGATTAGCTTGCCCCAAAATGCGGGATTGTCATCGGACGTAGGCGCGATCGAGATGGGGAGGCCGGAGCCTCGGGGATGGGGTGTCCCAGGCAGAGCCTGGGCACCAGTAGAGTAAGCGGAGCCTGGGCATGAGTCTGCGTAAGACATTACCCTCCAGCAACTCACCCAATCCATCCGCAGTTGGATCGCCCACCTCGACCACGGCCACACTTGGCACCTCCGACAAGATATCTTCCGAACTTGGTCATTTACACCCCCCGCGATCGGCTAAATTCCGATCAGTTCGGCTACCCTTAACAGTGGGGTAGGCAACCTAAAGCGCGGCGGCTCCTGGAACAACAATCCTAGGAATTGTCGCTCTGCCACTCGCAACAACAATAATGCGGGTGCGCGCAACAACAACAACGGTTTTCGTGTTGTCTGTTCAGCCCCAGCACTCCTCGCAACCAGAACGGATGGATGGGAGATTCATACGGTGCGTTTTGAAGAGTCCAGCCCTACTCCAGTGATGCCGCCCCAAGGCGCGTATCCAAAAATCACCCAGGGTTGGGTAGCTTGGTAGCTCCGGCGAACAGTTGCCCCACCCACCCAAACAAGATGACCGACTAAAACAGCATGGATGCTGAGCAAGCGCTTGAACGTCTCAATCAACTAGTTTTCCAGAAAACACAGCAATACCTTGACGACTTGACCGCTCAAGTCTTCCGTCTAAGTTGGGAGAACTTGACTTATCAAGAAACTGCGCAGCGACTGAATACTGATGAAAAAGACATCCGGGAAGTTGGAGCCAGACTTTTTCAACAACTAGGCTCGATTCTAGGAGAAAAAGTTTACAAGAGAAACTTTAGAGCCATTCTTTCTCACCATTTTGATGCGAGCCTATCAGCGCCAGAGAATCCTAGTAGAACCTTCATCCAAAAACGCATCCCCGGCACCGCCCAATACTACTCCGAACCCCTAGGCGACACCACCCTGGAGATGGTACTAATCCCAGGGGGCAGCTTCCTGATGGGTTCCCCAGAGGATGAACCTGAGCGGATGGATAGGGAAGGCCCACAACACGAGGTCACCGTCCCCAGCTTCTTCATGGGACGTTATCCCGTCACCCAAACCCAATGGCGATGGGTCGCAGGCTTACCCCCCATAAATCAAGAGCTCGACCCCGATCCTGCTTATTTCAAAGGTGATAACCGCCCTGTGGAGCAAGTTTCCTGGCACGATGCTGTCGAATTCTGCGCTCGCCTCTCTGCCCACACAGGCCGTCCTTACCGCCTGCCCAGCGAAGCGGAGTGGGAATATGCCTGTCGTGCCGGAACCACGACTCCTTTCCACTTTGGGGAGATGATTACCCCCGATCTCGCTAATTACAACGGCAACTACACCTATAACGATGGCCCCAAGGGCGAATACCGAGAAGAAACCACCCCCGTCGATCAGTTTGGCATTGCCAACGCCTTTGGGCTGTGCGAGATGCATGGTAACGTCTGGGAATGGTGTGCTGACCACTGGCATGACAATTATGAAGGTGCACCTGTCGATGGCAGTGCGTGGGTGGATCAAGACGCAGGTGAAGATAATTCATATGTACTGCGTGGCGGCTCCTGGACCTTCAATCCTAGGAATTGTCGCTCTGCCTCTCGCAACAGCAATAATGCGGGTGCGCGCTACGACTACTTCGGTTTTCGTGTTGTCTGTTCAGCCCCAGGACTCTTCCCTAGCCCTTAGCCCTCTTCTCGTGCCCAGACTCCGGCTGGGACACGCACCCTCCGAGGCTCCGCCTCCCAACCCAGTTGATCAGAGGAGATCGAACCAAGGTAGCAATGCAATAGCTTTGGGTCTGCAAGGCTTTCAGAGCTTAGAGCCAACAAGAACCAGAATCCAGCTAGCTATGATGAACCCTTGCAACAGCTTTGACTTTGCAACTTTCTTAGATTCAATTAAATTCAAGCGGAAACTGGCGCTTCAGTTATACGGGCCTGGTCAGATCCGATAATCCTTTTGCTGAGATCTGACGTTTTTAGCTTTTGTCCATCTTCCTCTCTTTCTTCTTCCATTGGGCTTTCTAGAGAGATCCAGACCTCTGGATTACTCTCTTTTTTCGCTCCCTGTGGATCGGCTTGCTGCCTGCGTTTCAGGACATTGAGAAGCGCCTCCAAATGGGCTTGGTCAACACTGTAGGCGTTCCGTCGTCGGTGACGTTTGCTGCGAATGCCGTAGTGCCCCAGCAGAATTCCTACGATTTGTTGGTCAGACATTTTATCGAGCTTGGCGTAGCCAAACCCAATGCGAAATTCGGTGGCATGGTTACGAACAAACTGCGCGATCGGTGCGGTAATCTCTGGCGTGAACTGGGTTACTTCCTGGCGCACAATGTTTACCACCAGCGGCAGGATGCCACACTGTTCCATCATCCAGCGATGCACAGCGGATTTGTCCCAATCTTGGGGGGTGTCAGGGTTCTGGTGGATGCTGTGGGCGGTGCGTTCTTCTGCTTTTGCCTGTGAGAGCGCTGCTTCTAGGTTGTGGATGTGGTGTTGGGTGACGCCTTTTTTATCAAACAGCACATCGTTTGCCGTCAGGTTATCGAGGCGATAAAAGCGGGCAAGTTGCCATTGGGTCAGGCTGAGGATTTGTTCTGGCGTGAGGGGCGTGGTTTGGTCTGACAGACGTTTAGCTTCCGTGTCATCGATCGGGGTTGCCTGGGCGACCGCTTGGGCGTGTGCTTGGGTCACCTGCTGTTGGGCGGCTTTGAGTTCTCGACTAGCAGCTTTGGTGGCCGCAGTGGGAACGGTAGGCTGTAGCGATTGCACTTGCTTACCCTCCTGCCGCAGCAGCGCGACCAATGTATCCCGTAATGCTACCATCCCCCGATTGCGGCGCACTTCCAGGGAAGCCAAGAGTTTCAGGTTCTGGGATTGCCAATCCAGGCCATCCACGGTGTTCAGGGTCATCGGGTTGAGCTGGTGCCGCACCAGGCGAGCAGCAGCGGTACTGATTTGCTGAAATTCCTTCAAGAATGGCGCGATCGCTTGGGCTTTGCTCAGTTTGCTGTAGGCGCTGCCCTTTTTGGCAACGTGGACAAAGCGGGGTACGTCGTTGGAGCGCACTCTGTCGAGGGCTTGCGCCATGGCATGGGCGGTGATGCTGCCGCCTTTGTAGAAGCCCCAAACGGAATCAATCAGCTCTGTGTGGGCCTTGATGTTGAAGCCTTGGGTGACGGTCGGGCTGGTGATGATGGCGCGAATGCCTTGCCGGATCAGGGTTGGCAGCATTCGACCTTGGCTAGCGAGAAATTCTGCTTCCATTGCGCAGCCGCTGGTATCGCTGGTGATCAGCAGGCTGGGAATGCCCTGTGCTTGTAAAAGTTTGGCCAGACTATCGGCCAGCGTCTTACTGTCGCAGTTGAGATAAATCAGTTGCTGAGTTGGCAGGGTTTGAAAGCGTTCCGTCAGGGCAGCGATCGCTTGGGGTTGGGTTCCTTCTAGGATCCAGGTTGGATAGGTCAGGGCTTGACGATCGCTGCGCACCAAATAAGCCCGCTCACTCCGTATCGCCTCAATGTAGGCGATCGCTTCTTCGGTCAAATCGGCATCGGCCAGAATCACCTGTTCCGATCGCTGCACCCGCCGGATGAATTCATCGAGTAGCACAGGACGCAGACCGTTTTTATTGGCCAGTTTGGAGCCAAGGAGGAATTCCAGGGTGGCGGTGAGTTCGTCTAGCACGAGAACGTCTGCCTCGATCCGGTTGACCTTGGTGAGGGAGGGGATGCAGACCGATGCGCCATGCACGGGTTGCCCGTCTTTGAGGAGTTGGGATCCAATGATATCGCCGTCGTTGATGAATACTCCGCCCCAGGCTTCGCCTTGGTCGCGCCCCAGGCTGACCAGTGGCGTGACGGAGAGCCAGGACTGTCCAGTCAGGATCTGTTTGATGGCCTCTGATTTCCCGGTCCCCTTGCCACCATAGAGGGCGAGAATGCCTGCCTTGGGAAGGTTTGGGGCGACTTCTGAGAATTCTTGGGTGCCGATCGCTAAATCTGGCTGGCGTTTGATTTGGGCAGCAAGCTGCTGCATAATGCGCCATTCGCGGGCTGGGATGGCCTGTTGATAGGCGTTTTGCCATGCTTCAGCCCCAGCATTTACGATCAGGTCGTCCAAGCCTTTGCATTGGCCGCTTTGACCCTCCCAGGTGGCAATCCTGACCGTGCAGCCTTGCTGTTCCAAGTGCCAAGATAAATCGGCCAATGCGCTAGCCACCTTATGGCGGGTCTTGGGCTTCGTATCTTGGTCGAAGGCGAGGGTGAACGGCCTGCCTGTCCCAGCAAACCGTTGTAAATCGGGGATCAGTTCTGGCTGAAGACGACGAATGCGTTCCCCTCCGATCGTTTCATACTTGTTCACGCCTGCATTGATCCCATACAGCGCGATCGCCACAAACCCTTGGGAGAGGGCCGCGAGGGATTTTTTGCCCCCTTCGGTCAGGACGATCGGGATTTCGGGATGCTGGGCGATGAAGTCCCAGAACGAGCCTTCCGTAGGGCATTCTATCTGCTGGCGTTGGTTGACTTTCTGCCGGATCTCAGGTGGCACGCTGGGGAGGTAGGCCCGTGCGCCGTTACCAACAGGTGTTTCGTATTTACGTGTTTTGCCCGTTTTGCGGTCTTGTTTGGGTTCAGATAGTTTGGCCTGCCAGTAGGATCCATCTTCATTCAGGAAGAGGGCGGCCAGTAGGGTGGTGTTCACTTTGTGGCCAAACCGGACATAGCGCCAGTTCAGCGCATCGTGGATGGGTGTGGCGGCATCACCACCGGCATCCTGTTCTAGATCCCCCACAACCTGCACCGTGGCGGCGTAGAGGCTGGGATGGATGGCAGAGCCTTGGATGAATTCCCGATCGAAGGGGGTGTGCTTGGTCGAAACAGCGGTGAGAACGGGGGGTGTAATCGTTAACGACATGACAAATCGCTTCCCTGGCAAAAAGTGGACAAGGGTAAGCGCGGTCAGATTTTGGGTTGCTACAAGTTCAAAAAAGTTAGGAAAAATCTTACCTTTTTGGACTGTGACGTTGGATCCTAGAAGGCTCTTGTAGCAACGGTTTTAGGAAAACTGAGACCACACTTCACCCGATGGAAATGCTTGGGAAAGCTGGTTGTAAGCAAAAAAAAGTTGCACGGCAACCATTGCCATGCCTATAATTAGAGCAAGGCAAAGCCCCCAAAGCGGCGTAGCCTCTTTGGGTCTCGGAAGGATTTCTAACTGTGTGCCGCCAAGCAAAGTAAGTTAGTCATCCCGCCCAAGCATTTCGATGATTTGAATAAGCTCGAAGCCTCAGTGATTTTTATCGCTGGGGTTTTTAGCTTATTCGGGGCTGTTTCATTGGCATTCCTCCTTGAGGTCAGTGAAAAGCTTGGTTTGTGAGGGAATCTGTGCCTCACGCTTCTGGAGGGATCGAAGTCCCTTGGGAAGTTTCCAGATCATAGATCAGTAACCGCGAGAATAGCGATTAATTCTGCGCAATCTTCTTATGCGGTTACCTTCTCGCTCTCAATACTTGTTCACTTGTTGGTTGGCTTTAGAACATTTTTATTAGTTCAAGGCGGTGTGAATTGCTTGGCTCAACCGATATAGCTCGCGTTCTTTGGCGAAGTCTGCGGCAGCTCTTGCAGCTTCCGCCAAGATTGTGAGTGAGTTGATTCCTTCCTGTAGGGTTTCTAAGATGGAATCGACAGCAGCTTGAACTGTCTCTGTAGTGAAGCTCATCTTTTCGCCCTCAAGACTTGTTCGGTAGTCAGGTTTAATCCAGGAAAAGTTTTGGAGGTAATCACCTGAGTGCCTGTGAAGACTTGATCGCTGTATGCGCCATCTTTCAAGGTGCAGACGGTTACTTTTCGCTCGATGGGATCAGCAATCCAGTATTCTGGAATGTCTAAAACCGCGTATTCGCTGTGTTTGGCGCGATAGTCGATCGCCACAGTGGAGGGACTAACGACTTCGACAACCAGGATGGGCTGGGGTTCATTCAGGGGAATGAATCCTTCACGATCGGCCATCGATTCCCATTGTTCTAAGGGCAAAACCACCACATCTGGGATTCTGGAGGTTTCCCAACGGCTGCCTCTGGGGGATTGCAGCCCAATCTTCATAGCTTTTGCGATCCAAGCCAGTTCGGTTCGGTTGATTTCATCTCGGAATTCATCCGTTAAGAAGTCACTTATATCACTGTGCTTGCCAGTCCCTAAAGGCATCTGAACCAATTCTCCATCCACTAATTCGTAGCGATGCCCTGTGCCGTCTTCGTAGGCCAGATACTCTTTGAGCGTCAATTTTTGTACGGCGATCGTCATGAGTCGTTCACCTTGTTTGCTTGAAAAACATTTCTTTACTTGGTTTGCTTCATCTTTTGATCGCAGGGTTTAGCGTACATCCTCACTGCTGAGTCTTGTCTGTGAGAACTCCTGATGCCTTAGCTTGCTGGATTTCTCGTTTCACCAAATGCAACACGTAATTGCTGACGGGTCGATCGTTAAGGGCAGCTAACACCTCTAATTCAGCCTTGGTGGCCGCGTCGAGATAGATGGTGAGCCGAGGCTTTTCCGAAGGCATTTCAGTGGAGGCACAAAACAGTTCTATATACATAGTTTATCCTTTTGAACCTCCAAACAGTTGAAGTACTAACTCGGTACATGTACCTTACATGCTATCATGTTTTTGCCCACCCGTGGGACAAATAACGGGACTATCCCATGGGACTAATCCTGCGGTCTCACCACTTATCTCACGTAACCATGTCAATCCCTTGTGCAGACTCCTATTCAGAGCATCGGTGGTCGATTGGGGACTTACGGCACTTTTTGCATCGCAGACTGCATTACCAAGTCCCTCGCTCGACGCTGGCGCGATGGAAGGCTTTCTTGGGGGTGCAGCCGCTCAAAGTAAGTCAACGCTGTTGGTTGTATAGCGATTCCGATCGTGATTGGCTGATTACGTTGGGACTCTGGCTGCAAGCTGGGCGGACTTTTCAGGAGTTCGAGCAGCGATATGGCAACGGCACTACTCACCGAGGAACTCAACCCCATGACTAATCGATTTGACCGTAAAGGGTTTGCCCCTGCTGCAAAGCGCAGCGCCAAGCAGTCAAACACGGTACAGACTAGCAATCAGCCGCCCACCGAGGTCATTCCAACCTCCACCCGTACTATTGTGCAGGCTGCCCTGACCAGTAGTGCTGCCCATCTTCAGCAATTGGAAGAAGGCATGGAGCTAGTGTCTGACCAATTTGCTGATCGGGCAGTGGCGATCGTCAAAGATGGGATTCAAAACTGCTATATCAAAGCATCTGAGCGCATTGCGGCGATCGAGGTGGAGGATTTTTTCGAGGTGGAGGAGGCTGCATCCATGTTCGCCTCAGTCCTTCCCGCCGTTACCGTCACCGCACTCCCTGGGCAAATCGACACTGTTTAGGGGCCTTTCTGGTCGGCGTGGGGCTGGGCTGGTTGCTGGCGCTGCTGCTGTTCTAAATCCTTTGTGTCGCTGCGTTCTAGTTTGCGTTGTTGATGGGGTAGAAACACCAATCGCTAATCTTTCACCCTCAGAGATCGGCGTTGTATCCCCCCATCGGTTCACCACTGAAAACCCATCAAGTGAGGTATTTTCAATGATTCCATTGGAACGTTTTGAACCAATTAATGTGGGGCAGAAGCTGGCAATGGACTGCACAGACCGAAGTAGGCCATCGCGCAAGCTAGAGAGCTTTCCAGAGCAACTCACCCCTTAGCGCTTCGTTGATCGCCCCTTACTTTTCGTGGTTTTACCTGTAGTTTTCTCGGGCACAGGCTCAGGAGGGATTTCCCCTGCCCGTCTCGCCTCATCGATCGCTAATTTCAGTAGGTAGGTTGCAAAAGTGGCCAGGGGCTCCCCCCTCGTTTCTGCCCAGCGCTGAAGATCGGCGTGGTAAGGGTCAGAAAGCGTGACATTAATACGTTTCGCCATCTGTTCAGTATCCATTGAGTAGCACCCCTCATAGTAGATGGTTCGTAATTTTTAGCAAGACTGTCACTAATTAACATCTTTCTAACATCTTGACAGTTACTTTTTAGATGTTAACATCTAAATCAACCCGTACCACCCTGGAACTTGAGTCCGTACCAATGTGGTGCCACCCTGGAACATCCAATACCCATGAATACGATTTGCCTAGCCCAATGGCAGTGTGGTGAAACCGTTGTCTACACCACGTCCGGAGCGCGGCACCAGCTAGGAGATCGAGATCGAAAACGATTGCTTCGCGATCTCAAAGCCTTGGGGATCCCCATCCGTAGCCCCCTGACCGAAACAGAACTCTTGGAAATCCAAAGAATGCGCCGCTTTCTGGCCTTAGCTCCTGGGATCCATAGCCGACAACTCTACGCCAAACTGCGAACTCAGCCCGTTTTGCTCAATCTCGCTTTCAAACAATATGGAGTTGAACCATGACGATCGAAGAACTGACAGAACTTTATGGAATGGAACTCCTCGTGGAAGTCTCCGCTAGTCTGGACATTGAGCTGAAAGATCGCTATGAAGATGACTCTGCGGAGCTGACAGCACTGATTGAGCAAGCCGATGAACTACGCACTTCCACCACTTCCAAACGGACCAAGACCAAACCCCCCGGACGAAAATCGGGAAGTGGTCAGCCCTGCGGAAGTTCGGGAAGTGCCAACGCGCAAAGCTCTCGTGAGGGCAAACTGACCACTGCTCAACTTCGCCAACGCCAACAACAAAAGACCCAAGGCGCAATGGTGGAGGCTCAACAGAAAATGAGTCGATCGGCCATCTCTGCCGCCCAACAACAAGGCAGAACCGATTCCGACAATTATCTCCACAGCTATGCCAACAGCTTTATGTCTAATGTGGCTGGAGGACTCCATGACTTTGCAGCCATGATTGGAGGTCTGCACGAACCCCTCACCCACATTGCGGATGCTGTTGTTCTGGATGCGGAACTTGAATCCCTTAAAGGCGAACTATACGACCAGTTTCTGGGGAGTTCTCAAGCAACCGCTGAAACCCTTTGGACGGACTTCGGTTCCCGTTTTACAGCGTTAGGGACTGACCTGACTGTGGACGAAATTCAAGCCTGGATTGATGAAGAACAGTGGGCAGCCGATCGGGAGGCCAATCAACGCCCTTTGGCCGGGATCCTTTCAGGGTTCCAGATCTGACGCCCCGCCTAGAAGCGATCGGTCAGCTCCATGGATTGATCTCGCTGCAAGTTCATCACCGGGCCAGGGGAATCACCACCGCAGGCGCTTTACTGGGATGTCTAAGCTACGCTGTCCTGAGTTTAGTGCTTCCGCTCAGTCCGATCGCGGCGATTCCCTTGGTGATTACTGCTATTAAAGTCGTGAAGGAAATCACTGATGGAAAGCCTCATTCGTAAAACATGCGCAGTTGTTTGCATGGCGGGACTTACCGTTATTGCCTACGCGCAGTCTCCGTTCATCATTCCTGCAATGGGCACCCTTTTCGCCATCTATGAGGTGACCTATGCAAGCTAAATTTAACCCTTTGGATTGGGGAGGAACCACTTGGCTCTGTATCGGTTGTGCCTGCGTGACGATCGTGGGTGGAATTGCTTCTATCCCCGGTGCTCACAAGGCGGAAGACAACCAAGATACCAACGTTATTCTTAGTGCGATCGCGCGTGATGTTTGGAATACGGCGGTCAAAGAGTCTCAGTCTCCCAAGTCTCCTTGTTATGGCGATCCTTGGTGTGTGGTGAATCACTGGGAAACCGAAACGGCAGAAGGCATTACCCGAGGGCAATTGCGGCTCCAGGCCATCAACCAATTACGCCACCAAAGGGAGAGCAAACTGTGAATGAGACTCCGCTAGTGGAGCGACCTCTGGTTACCGCGCCCCCGATCGCCCCTTTCCCGATCACCCCGCGCCCCGTGCATGTGAGTTGTCAAATTGATATTCGGCCTGACAGAACGACCTTTCACTATAGCGGCGACGATGATGGCCTCATTGACGCGCTCAACAACATCTATGGTTTACCGGTTCCCAAAGACACCACCACCGAAGCCTGGGTGCGAGTGGCGTCGCTGTTCATTTGCTTACTGGGTCTCGGCTTAATTCTCATCTCTTTCAGGAGTTCTCACTATGCCCAACCTAATTCACAGTCCCGGCAGACTACCCACAGTTATTCCCACCACGCCTAACCCTGGTCGATATGCCCAGCAATCAGGCGGCGGGCGGGGAAACCACAACATTCATTCCCATGTGGCCCCCCACGGAGGTGCAGCGCTGAGATCCGTAAATCGTCTATTCGGCATTGACTTAGCTCGCATTGGTGAAATGAGCGATCTTGAGTTGGCCGAATTTGCCGATCGCGCCAAGCGCATGAAAGATTTACAGCAGATTCTTCCGATTTTAGAGCAGCACTTTGAGGCCCTAATTCAAGGCCAGCTTGAATATGAACAGTTTGTTCAGAGGATCCTCAAAGCGGGTACCACTGCCGCCAAGCAAATCGACAAGACAGTATTGGATGCATGGCTGGCTGACCAAGGCTATCGCAGCCACCTTCAGCACCTCAATCAGGAAGCTCACCGCAAAATTGGCATTATGCGTGCTGAACAACAATCCCAGCAAGCACTGGGCGAGTTGAATTTCCAAACCACCTTGCAACTCATCGCCATGAAACATCGCCGTGCAGAGCGCAAGGAGCAGGAACGTATTCCGATCGCGCGCACCAAGATGATGGTAGACAATCTGCAAGCCAACCAGCAAAAACGCAGAATGGAACTCCTGACCCATGGGACACAAGGGGCTCATGGCCGTGGGATTGGCTGGTTCGATCGTATGGTGAATTGGTTTGGTCGTTAATATTACCCCATTTATTTCTTGTTTCTTGCTAAGAGGTTGTAGGAAATGTTTCCACTGTTTAATGATGAGTATGCCGAATTCCAGGATTATCAATTCCAGCACCAGCATAATCCTGGCTTCACAACAATTGACGCAATGCACCAAATTGCACGAATTCTGATGGTGCTTTCTTCGGGGTTATTCCTCTTTCTGCTGAGTCGTACTATTCCGCTATTTGCGCCCTTCTGCTGGATTGTTGGCACGTTTGGGTTGTTAGCATTGACGATCGTTGCGATCTCGTACCGGGATGCCCAATTCTGGGTCATGAGTCTGGCGAGCTTGGCGGCTGTGTTGTTGGCTCACTGGGACTTACTGCTCGGAGGTTCCTAATGGCCCAACGTCCTATGACCATGGGTCTCCTGCTGGGAGGATCCATTTTGACAGCCGCGATCGCGTCGATCGGGGGCACTCAGTTACTGCCATTACGGTTAGCAGCAGCAGCTTCATCGATGGCGTTGTCCTCCGCTTTGTTGTACCAGGTGGAACAACAGCGGAGACATGCCTACCTCGACGATATTGACGCACAGATCGCCATCAGAAACCGTCAAATCTATGCCGATGCCAGACTGCAAGGGGAACAGCTCAAGGCACAGTTCCAAGCGGCTGAAGAGTTCTATGCCGAGAATCCGTGGATGGCAGATTATGTGGTGGACGTTGCGGCTGAGACTGTGGACCCGACGGGGAATGGCTCCGAGTCCTCAGAACACCCCCCAGAGGCGTCTCAAGCTGCATCGACGGCTCCAGCATCGGTATTATCAACGACCCAAGAAATCCCCTTTTTTGATTGGCATGACCTGAGAGACGCCGATCGGCATCCCATTTTAGGGGTGGTCGCCAAGATGGGTGGCGGTAAGTCTGTCCTGGTTAAGTACCTTGGTAAGCATATTCTTAATGCCTCCATCACCGTTTTTGATATCTATGGGTCTGAGGCAGACTGGGCAGGCTGTGAAGTCCTCTATGACTATGCACAAATGGTGACGCGAATGGCGGAGGATAATAAATTCATCACGCAAGATATTGCACAGTATCGTCTAGGCAAACGTGATTTTCCTGCTCGGCTGATTGTCTTAGAGGAAGGCAAAGCAACGCTAAAACGCCTCCAGTCCCAAGGCCGGAAGGTCGCTAAGACCGTTGAGGAGTGGAAGCTCAATTACGAATCTGTTACCCGAAAAATCCGCCGTCGGCTCTGCCAAGTATCCACCAATATGAACTCCGAAGTCTTTGGCAGCAATGCTGAAACCCGCGATGAAATGACGCTGATTTTTCCGGGTCGCGAAGGCATCGGGAAAGCCATGAAAGACACCAGTATGCTCAAACTCGGAGTTCAACAAAACAAAGGACTGCGCGACCGTCTCACCCAAGCTTTAGAAGGAGTCAAACGCCCTGCCCTGGTATACTCCAACGGTGAATGGTTCCCAGCTTCGGTTCCCGAGTTGGATAACAATGGCGATCCGATCGAACTTGTAGCCACGACCTCTAGTCCCCCATCCCAAACCGTCGATCGGCAATTCCTAGAATCCTTGCTCAGCACGGACATTGAGGAGCCGTCATTTGATGACAACGATGCCTATGAACCCTCCTCAGATGAGCTAAAAACCGCATTAATCAATGCAATCAATTTACTGATTGCCAAGGGCCAAAAGGAGGATGCCAAAGCCGTGGGGCAATGGCTGGAAACCGATCGAGAGCAAGCTCTGTGGAATGCTTTACAAGCTTTGAACCTCTCTCCCACTGCGACGATTCGTGATGTCTTTGAGTTTGGTGCTGGTGGCCGCAAATTTGGAGATGGGAAGCGGTGGCTTGAGGGCTTAAAGGCCAAGTATGGCGAGTAGGCCCACTGTTAGTAGTTGGGCCAAGAATTAAGATACGCTCCCACCAATCTGACGAATATGCTCTTAGCCGAGTCAGAAGCTATTAAACGTTCCGCCGCCGCCCGTGCCGTCGATGCGATACAAAATGACCGAAACCTAAGCCCCGCAAGCTTTGTAGACCTTTCGGACACCCTGGCTTTCATCTCTTGTGAACTCGATCGGGTGGAAATGTCCAAGGGTGAGGCAGTCACTTGGATGCACGATCGCGATCGCTGGCCTCGATCGGTGACTTGGGAGTCTGCTACGTTACCGCAACTTGAGCAGCTTCTCTGGGAACTAAGACGCGCCTAACGATGGACAGACTAGAAGGCTATCAAGGCTCTCTCTTGGAAGAGGTTGAGCCCTATTTCCTATCGAATCTACCGATCGAGGCTGCTGAGCTGTCCCCATGGGCCATTCCCGATCGGTCACCCAAGGCGGAACTAGAACGTTACCCCCTAGAACATGATGCGGCGGATGTGGCAGAGGCCACCCACGACACGATCGCCCGGTTGGAGCAGCGGCGCTCTCAACTGCTAGCCCTGGGCGTTGCTCCGGCGGGCTGTTGGCTGGAGAAGGCGAAGTGTCATAAGCGCAAGGCTTACCAGGTGTTTTACCGGGCAGAGCAGCCGATCTTTGGGGGGCGAAAACGCCTCTATGTTGGCATGGAGGGAAGTCCTGCGGTTCAGGAGGCGGAAGCCGCGATCGCTCGGCGCAATGAGCTTAAGTCTGTCGATCGGTTGCTTATCCCTCTTTAATCACTCTCTCTGAAGTAAATCCTGAAACCCTGATGTAGTGGTAGTTTTGAATTTTGCGAGTCTGAAAATGACAAAAGAGCAAAACCTTTATGCAGCAAGGCTTTCGGCTTTTTCTTCTGCCAATGTGACAGAAGAGGGATTAAACGGTTGGCGCGATCGGGTTAGTGGGGAATGGGCGATCGGGACTCCTCGCGATCGCCTGGGGAATCTTCGAAAATGGCTCCTCGTTTTTCTAGGTCTGCTCGATCGTCTGGTGAGATGCCAACAACATCTACAAAGATCGCTTGACTTACTTTAGCCCCGCTGAGGTTTGCGAATCTGAGATTTGCCTCGATGAGGTTTGCCCAGCTGAGGTCTGCCCAGCTGAGGTCTGCCCAGCTGAGGTCTGCCCAGCTGAGGTCTGCCCAGCTGAGGTCTGCCCAGCTGAGGTCTGCCCAGCTGAGGTCTGCCCAGCTGAGGTCTGCCTCGCTGAGGTCTGCCCAGCTGAGGTCTGCCCAGCTGAGGTCTGCCCCGATAGCGCCTTGCGTTCTGATTTCTCGAATAAGCTGAGTTTTAATCTCTAGATCTGTTAGCTGGTTACCGTTGGAACTGTCTGTCTCAATAAACTTAACTGCTTCAACAGCCGTATCCAGAACCTCGCTCAGATCCCCTGAGTCGAATAACGCCTTGAGTTTTGCTAAGCCCTTGGGTGTTCCACTCAAGATGAGTTTGATGCTGCCTTCTTGTATATCCACAATGTCGATCGAGGTATCTCCCGTCAGTTTCTGAAGCTGTTGCACGATCGCCTGAAGTTTTGCCCGTGAGACTGGAGTATTGGATAGTGACCCCGTAATCGAAAAAGCAAGCAGACGGCTGGAAGGAGTTGACTGCGGTTCGGAATCGCCCGAAGCTGAATGAGACTGAGGAACCTGCTGGATAATCGTGACAGTCTCAGCGCGAATGACATTGCCACCGATATTCTCACCGTACACACCGCCATTCGTCTCAATCTTGCGTTCAGTGGCTGGTTCCATTGAGCTGGGGGAGCTGCTCGGTGGGGTCTCTTCACACGTCATCTCGCTATCCTCTCAGGCTTGCTCCATTAAAGTGCGTTTATTCGGCTTCTAGCCAACCCTTCACCGTTTCTGCTGGAATGCTGAATAACGGATGGTTGAAAATTGCCTTGAGTGCTTCCAGGCCACCCGCCTTCAGTGCGCCAACGAGACGGGCCTTCAGCGTTGGATTGCGTTGGATCTCGTGGTGGAGTGCAGCCATCATCGCTGGATCTGTGGTTGGGTAGGTTACGGATAGCTGATTCAAGAGATCCGAGATTTCCTTGGCCGATTCTGCCAGGGATTGTCGAGTGTCTGCCGCGTAGTAATTCCCTTGAATATAGTCTCCTGAGAGATTTTCGATGTAGTTGCCACCGCCCGTATTAATGTGTCGATCGCCTGCCATCGTTGAACCTACCGTCAGTGCTAAATGGTTTCAGCATAGCAATCTGCTCAGAAAATAGAATTCTCTAGAGTAATATCTGTTGGAAGGCCATCGATCTCGACAACCCTTCCAAGGTTACTGCTGTCAAATTTTGTGCCTGGGCAGAATAGTGTGTTCTCATGTATGGCGATCACTTCTCCCCAAAAGACTCGCAGGACTCATCTCCCTGCCTAATGCAGCTCAAGTGGATCGATCGGCTGCTTAAACAGTTAGCACGATCGGATGAATGAAGAATCCAGCACAAAACCTAAAGTTGACACTGAACTTCTGTTGAGAAACTGACTAAAAACGAGGCAGAACAGTACAAAGGTGGTTTTATGAACCCTGCCCTACTCCGCACGAAACTCCAAGCGATCGAATCTCAATCTCCCAACTACGAGGTTTCTCCTTTGATTCCTCCGACCCACATTGGATATTCAGCGATCGATGGATGCTTGCTATTTCTTGCGCTAGCCACTTCCATCAAGTGGATTCAGTCTAAG
>MUGG01000142.1 GCA_002148405.1 Alkalinema sp. CACIAM 70d
AGAGGGAACCAGATCACATTCTCCCTTCTCCTGTTTGTGGGAGAAGGGCTGGGGATGAGGGTCTAAAGAAGCCCAAAAATTTAGAGCCACCCCGTTTGACATCACAAACAAGAGTGGCTCGATCGAATGTTAAAATTCTCAACAAGCCGCCTTGCTGGTTACGCAGCGAGGGGGAATAGCTACTTGGGGTTGTGGCTGCAATCCCGAGTAGTGGCCTAAATTTTCGGGAACCCAGCGACCCCATGCTTCATACAAACCTGTCTCGTGAAAGAAGGATGTCCATGGCGATCGCTATGACAAACCAGCCTACGGACAACTAGCTGCGCTGTCAATCCGTAGGCCAAAAAATCGATCGGTATCATCTAGCACCCGTATCTCCGACCCCAGTCCCCCTCAACTGCCAGAAACTCCCTTCTAGGCATCCCAGCAGATTCCTCGTTACACAACCGCCTTTTCCAATACGGCATTCTCCGCATAACCAGTTGTCTCCGGCGTGGTTCGATCGATCGTCATGGGATCAAACCCCAACTGCGCCGTAATCCGTTCCCGCGCCAACTCCCGATATTCCCAAAAATGTTCCCCCGCCGCACAAGCCCCCAAATAGGTCGTCACCAGTTGGGGCTGCTGCCAGAAAACCTGCCACAATTGCCGCCAAAACTGCCCCCGAATTTCCCGCCGTTGCCACCCTTGCAACCAGAAAAGATTAACCATTAAGCGCAACCGTCGATCGAGGGACAAAAGCGCCGTATGCCTCAACACCGGATTGGGATTAATCCGTAAACAATGCTCTAAACACCGCTTGAGGTAAGTTGGCGGATCATACATCGTCCAAAGCGCCTCTAAATATTCCTTGGCAATCTCCGCGATCGGGCGCGTCGGCACAAAATTCATCAAACAATTTTGATCCCCCGTTTCTTCGCCGCCCGTGCCCTCCCGTAGGCGATCTTCCCGTTTCAAGCGCTGCCACAGTTCCGTATTCGGAGGTGCCTGCAAAATTCCCAACATCGGTTGCGGAATCGTCGTCTCCTCTACAAATTGCGTAATGCGTTGCCCCGCCCCGGCTGTTTCCCCATCAAATCCAATAATAAACCCAGCATAGATAAATAACCCAGCATCGTTAATCGTTTGACAGGCTTGCACCAACGGATTACGCATATTTTGGAACTTGCGCGTCACCTTCAAGCTTTCTTCATCGGGCGTTTCAATGCCTAGAAAAACGCCATAGAAACCCGCCTGCCGCATTAAACTTAATAGCTCAGCATCCTCCGCTAAATTCAAAGAAGCCTCTGTCCAGAAACTAAACGGATAATGGTGCTGTTCCATCCAGGGAATCAGTTCCCGTAATAGCCGTTTCACATTGCGTTGATTGCCAATGAAATTATCATCGACAATGAATACAGAGCCGCGCCAGCCTAAGTCGTAAAGTCGTTGCAGTTCCGCGATCGTTTGTTGGGGTTCCTTCGTTCTCGGCTTGCGTCCGTACAGCGCCGTAATATCGCAAAATTCACACTGGAACGGACACCCCCGAGAAAATTGAATTGCCATCATTAAGTAAGCATCCCGCTTCAGCAAATCAAACCGAGGCAAAGGACTGGTGGTCACATCCGGCTTTTCCAATGCCCGAAAAACTCCCTTCTCTGCCCCTGCTTCTAAGGCTGCCAAAAACTGAGGAATCGTAATCTCACCCTCATCCAAAATTAAATAATCGGCACCGGCTTCCTTGGCAGGGTCTGGAACCGATGTGGGATAGGGGCCACCCACGGCTACTTTTTTACCTAATGCCACGGCTTTCCGAATTTGCGCAACAAAATCATCTTTCTGCGCCCACATCGCCGAAATAATCACCAAATCGCACCAAGCCCAATCCTGTTCCGTTTCTTCGCTGACGTTACGATCGTAAAACCGTATCTCCCACGCCTGTGGTAACAATGCAGCCACTGTAATAATGCCCAAGGGAGGAATCTTTGCCTTCAATCCTGCTAGCTTCAGAAATGCATCATAGGACCAAAAGGTTTGAGGAAACTTAGGATACAGTAATAATGCTTTCATAGAGCACACACATGAGTTGTTGAATGATGTTTGAGTTGACATCAACGGCAATGCAGAATTGATCATTAATTTCAGCTAAGAAATAAACGATTAACCCTCTAAATAGAACCAGTACAACGAGAAATCCAATGATTTTGATTCAATCAAAACCAATCAAAACCAATCAAAAAAGCTAACTGCTACCCTCATTCCATCTCACGAGGGTACCGATTAAAATTCCAGGAATTCAAATAATCCGTCAAAATCAGACAATGACCAACCGATATCACAGACTGACGTAACTGCAAAACTCTAGTTTTAGCAAACTCTAAACTCAGAACCCACTAGCCCATGGAAGGCATTAAGGTTATGTTGTCATACGTTTAGTTCTAATACGTTTCCTCGATCTCCGCGATTAAACGCAACAAAAGATCAAACTAGTTTATTCAACGCAAAATCATTATTCGCAAAATAATTGCGACTTAATCATTGCCCCTAGCGAATTCGGACAAAGCCTGCTTGTTCCAATAAACCTTGACCCTGTCCACTTAACAGTAAATTGGCGTAGGCTTGCCCTGCTTGCTGCGATCGTTGTCCATCCTGTTTAAACACTACATACAAATTTCGCGTCAACGGATAATCCCCATTCTGGAACGCTTGATGGTTTAACTGATTCCGTTGCCCAGGACATTGGCTGCTATCAACCAAGGGTTCTCGATAGGGGGGCACAAATTGCCCTGCGGCACGCCCGATCGGCAATGGTTTGATGGTACATTGCGGCACCACTTCCGGCGCAGACGCAAAATAAATGCTGCCCAGCGTTGCCCCTAACCGTTGGAGCGCTTGGGTGGTCGTGTCCACAAACTGCACCCCCGCACCAAAATTTCCCCCGCCTAATACTGATTCAATGAAAAGATCCACCGTCCCTCCCGACCCCGGCTTCCGGGACAACGGCACGATCGGGACATTCGGCCCCCCGACCTGCTGCCAATTGGTGAGTTGCCCGGTGTAAATTCCCCGTAACTGCTCCAGCGTCAGCCCCGGACTATTCAAACTGGGATTGACCGCCACCGCCAAGCCATCGATCGCCACTGGAATTTCAGTTAAATTCAGCCCTAGTTGTTGCGCTTGCTGTTGTTCCTTGGCATTGAGGGGCCGCGACGTTTGGGCAAAATCAATTTGCCGATTTAACAACATTTTGATGCCACTTCCGGTACTGGCCGCTTCCCCCACTGGATTGACGTAACTGAGCCGAAATTCCGATCGACTCGTTTGAATTGCGGAATCGACCGAAAGGCGAATCGGTGCCCAGGAAGTGCTGCCCCCATAGCGAAACTGTCCCGCTGGCACGTCTTTCACCGCACTCAAAGGCTGATTATTACTCCCACTGTTGCTCCCTGTACTGGGGTTGGAATTGCTGCCAGTTTGAAAAACCTGTCCAAGGTTTTGACCAGATTTTTGCGTGAACCACCAGATTCCACCGCCCACAACGCCCACTGTAACCAAGAGTGCGCCAAGTAATGCGGGGACATCATTTTTCTGGGACATAGGTCAACCTATCTGACAAACTATCTGACAAATTTGCAACAACGTTGGCCCAAGACTTCTATAAGCCAATGTCCTTATACCCAATCAACTTGTGATTGCAACACATAGCGATCCGCCTAAATTCCCCTTAATAAGAGGGACTTTGAAATAATTTGACTGAATTCCCCCTTTTTTCTAGCGCAGCGGCGCGTAGCGCGGGGGCTAGGGCGGCTCGGAACTGTAGCATTGATCAATCAATTTGGTACTAGACCAGTTTAGACAAGGGATCGGCAAGATTTAAACAAGGTTTAGATAAGGTTTAGATAAGGCCGATCGGGAACAGTTTTATTGTATCGGGAGAATCTTAATTTGCTCCAATTTCCTGTCAATCCCGCCATTGCCAGCCCGCCATTGCCAGTTATTCTGCTACTGCAACCGATTCTCCATTGCCTCTGCTCCTAGTCTCGCTTAGCAACTGACGAGGTCTGCGATGCCAAGAGGTTAAAGTTTTCCTACAAATTGCGTTCTTCCTCAAAACCCTACCTACAGTTAAAGCATCCCTAGACAGATGGTCGTAGATCTACAGGAGGCTTTTGTGATGGGGATGACTCGGCGGGACGCAATCAAATTGGGTTTAGCGACGGGTGGAGCTTGGTTAAATCCCTGGGGGAATCCCTGGAATCCTTCCCAAGCCAGTTGGGCCGACTGTACGATCGCGTCCCCTAAAAATGCCTTTAGTCCCCAAATCACACCGTTTACCTGCCCGTTGTATATTCCCGATCGCCTCGCCCCCACTCGGACAGATAACGACACAGACTACTACGAAATCAAAATCCAACAAAAATCCTTAACGGTTCCCGTCGATGGCGGAAAATCCGTTTTTACCCTGCCTGATTTGTGGACCTATGGCGGTAATGTTGTAGGGCCGCTGATTCGGCAACGGGGCGGGTCACGCAAGTCCGGCGGACGACAATCGGTAATTCGCTTTGTCAATGAACTGCCAACGGATCAGACACCGGAAATGCAACGCGATCGCAGTGTGGTTATTCACCTGCATGGAATGAATTCACTGCCCTATTACGATGGTTATGCAACGGATTTTATTCCGCCGAATCATTACAAAGATTTTGCCTATCCCAACGATGTTGCTGGAACACTCTGGTATCACGACCACACGCTAGATAAAACTGCGCGCAATGTCTACCGAGGGCTGGCGGGGATGTATTTAGTCCATGATGAATGTGAACTGCAACTAAAATTGCCCCAGGATAACTTTGATGTTCCTTTAATCATTCAAGATAAACATTTCGATGCCAATGGTTGCCTCAAGCCCCTTTCAACTAATCGCAATAATGGCTTCTATGGAGATGTGATTTGCATTAATGGGATGCCCTTTCCCTATTTGGATGTGCAACCATGTCGCTATCGGTTCCGCTTATTGAATGCGTCTGCCTCCCGAAGTTATCAACTGGCCCTCAGTCAACCGAATCTTCCAGAAAGTGCTGGAGGAACGCTAATTGTGATTGGTAATGATGAAGGGTTACTCAATGCACCTGTCCCTTTAACAACGCTATATCAAACGTTGCCCTTAGGGATTGCGGAACGCTACGATATCATTATTGATTTTGCAAATTATAATCCTGGCGATCGGGTCTATCTCCGTAATGTGGGCTATACCGGAACCCTTGATGTGGATAATCGCACCCATACGCTGATGTGTTTCCGTGTCGTTGTGGGCGATCGGGATACGACGGAACTACCCGAGCGATTGGGCAATAATGTCTATGATATCCCCCGAAGCCGGGTTGTACGAGAACGCAGCTTCCGCTTTGCGCCCAGCGGTAATGTTTGGAGCATTAATGGCAAAACCTGGAACGAAAATCGCATTGATGCTAATCCTAATTTGGGGGATGTGGAAATTTGGGAATTTACCAATCCAGGGGGCGGTTGGGTGCATCCTGTCCATCCCCATTTGGTTCGGTTCCGCATCCTGAGCCGTAATGGCTTAGCGGTTCCGGCCTATCAACAGGGCTGGAAAGATGTGGTCATGGTGGGCGAATCCCAACGAGTCCGCGTATTGGCAGAGTTTTGCCCCCACGAAGGCCGCTACATGATGCACTGCCATAACTTGGTGCATGAGGATTTTGCCATGATGACGCAATTCCAAGTAGGACGAAACATTAATGACCCGCATTCCCATCCTGCAAAACCGATCGCGGAGCTGCACCCGATCGAACATCCTACTCTGCCGGACGAGTTCTGTCCGATTCCACCCGGCGTAGGCTGTCAGGTCAGCTCGACTGCGGCATCCTGAACCAGGTCGATCGCGTCCGTCGATCAACGGCATGAATATGAAGATAGATAGTGAAATAATGCGTTTTGCAAAAAAGTAAAAATGATTACGATCGTGCTTGAAGAATTACAGTAGAGCACTCCTATAGATCTTCGCAACTGTCATACTAGAAATGTCCCACTATCGCTACGGCTATCACTACACAGCTATCGCTAAATTGGGGGCATTACCGTATGGCACACCATCATCTATTCCATCATCGATCGTCAGATTTTTGGATTCCTGCATTTCTCTTGGGTGTTCCCACCATTGTGCTCCTCGGGCTGTTGTATGGCCAGAACATTGGGCGCAGTGGGTCAATGTTTGAGATGATGAACCGCCCTAGCGCTTCCGAAGGGGCTGGAGTGGTCAATCGTCCGGCAGGGAGTACGCAAGTTGGCCTCACTACGCCTAAAACCGCAGCCCCGAAGGCTCAAACAGTGCTAAAACTGACCCACCGTGCGGTCTGTTATTCCGGCGTCAATGGCCTGAATCTACGGCAAGCACCAGGATTTACAACGCCGATCGCCGTGCTTCCCTGTGGCCAAGCGGTGAGCGTCACCGGAAGTCCAGTGTGGAAACAAGGAGAACAATGGTCGCCCGTCACCTACGGCACCCGTCAGGGCTGGTCAGCCACCCGATTGCTGCAAAAACTGTAGTTCCGCAAAAACTATAGTTCCGCATTCGTTAAGCGTTTGCGGTCAGCTTCAATTTATCCCGCGTTTTTTTCGGCCTCCGGGGTCAGTTGCCGGAAGTTGAATTGATTCACGCCGGGATGGCAACTGATGCAGCTACCCAGGTCAGCTTTTTTCGGTAGAGTGACACGGGGATGCAGTGCTTTGAAGTACCGTGAATCTTGAATCCGGTAGGGCGTTTTTTCGTCGTCTGCCTTGGGTCGGGAGTAGGTCTTCACGTAATTCCAGACGATGCGACGGTTGGGGTCGCGAAGTGGATCGATCGTGATGCCATAGTGCTGCGGATCCTGAAGTAACACCTGCCAGGTTTGCGTGGGCATTACAGCAGGGGGAATGGCAATGTGGCAACTAGCGCAGTTTTCTAGATAGAGTTCCTGACCCAGTTGCAAATTAGCAGGTACGGGATCGATCGTGCCTATTTCTGCGGCCATAACATTTGCTGCTATGGGGACACGATTGGGATCAAACCGTTGCAAGGATTGTAATTTCTGAGGCTCAAACGCCTGCGCCAAACCGATCCCCATCAAAATCGTGAACATCATAATCAGCAACATCAACCCAATCACCGCAGATTTCCGGCGCGTATGGGGACGGGAGCGGCGCTGGGTTATGTCAGGAATCGATCGCTCAACGGGGAAAGTTTTTCGCATGGGGTCTTCACAAATCAGAAATCTATCTAGACAATTGAGTCTAACTGCTTATGGTAAAGGTTCCCGTTACAATCAACGGGAGACATGGGGAAAAGGCGCACCGTCATCGAGGCGATCGGGTTTAGTCGAAACCAATCGTAGACAAGTCGTAGACAAGTCGTAGACAAGTCGTAGACAAGTCGTAGACAATTGCAGACCTAATCCAACGTCAGGAGCCTAGCCAAAGCTGATTGCGGCGATCGCAAAGCTGGAAATATTTTTACCATTCCCTGACTTTAGCGAAAACCCGTACAACTTCGTCGCTTCTTTTGTTTTAAGAGAGGACTGGAATGGACTGTCGCAACGTGCAACTGAAGGTGGGTGCTGAGTTTGTTGACTTAGACAAGCTGCAAGCGTTGTTTAATTTGGCTGCATTTTGGGCACGCGATCGACGGGCGGATGATCTGGCCATTGCCTTGGCAAACAGTAAGCCGATCGTGACTGCATGGGATGGGGAGCAACTGATGGGATTTGCCCGTGCCACCTCCGATGGGATCTATCGCGCCACAATTTGGGATGTGGTGGTGCATCCGGATTATCAAGGGGCTGGGATTGGCCGTAAGCTGGTGGAAACGATTTTGAGCCATCCCCAGGTCAGCCGGGTGGAGCGGATTTATCTCATGACCACTAATCAGCAGCGATTCTACGAGCGCATTGGCTTCGAGTCCAATGGCACCACCACCATGGTTCTGCATAATCAGCCCCTCAGCTTACCCCAGACGGCTATGGTTGAGATGGAATGCGACATTGGTCGTTGATGGTTTATTGAATGTAATTCGCACAGGGCTTCAGTTTCGCTAGGATAAAGTCTAGGAATTGCTCTGAAGTCCACGATCGCAGTTACGGTTACTCAGGAGGGGTCATGGCATCTCAATTTTTGCGTTGGTTGAGTCAAGCTCCTCCGATCGAACCGGAAGTCTTTGAAGTCTATCGAGTCACGCGGGCGTTCTACGCTGAAAAACAGCAGCGGGATGAGCTAGAAGCCTATTACGTCTGGTACCAAGAAACGGCAAAACGCCACCAGCAAGAACATCAGAAAATGCAAGGTGACGTTAATTTTTTCCGATTTTTCCGGCTCAATTGATTGCAACTAGTCCTGCAAATAACCAGATCCTGCAACTCACCAGATTGCAACCAAATTAGATAACCGCTAGTTGGGAATTTTCCTGAACTGCCCCATTGATGGCTTAATCGACCGCTTCGATTTCGTAGTCTGCCAGGTGGACTTTCAATTTGGGGCCAAATTGCACTAAGTAGGGAAAATTAGCGCTCACTGGACGACCATGCCAACTATTGACGATCGCGACCACTTCACCCTCTTTCCCGTTGAGATCAAAACCCTGATTCCGATGCTCTGGGTGATGATAAATGACAACGGAGTTCTTCACCCGAATGCGCTTCCCAACTTCCATAGCCTTTGATGTGTTCCTCTCAGCAGTCGTTACCATAGACCAATTCACCTGACTGCACAATCGACAGCTTTACTATCTTTACACAAGACGGCAACGGTTCTGATCTGGGAAAGGGCTCTTCTCGTCGATTGTTGCGATAGAAAAGCCTCTCCCTCCGTTCCCGCGAGTCTTTGCCTATCCCGGTGGCCCGATCTCAGGCTTGCACCCTTGCAGGCTTGCCCGATCGTTTCCCACCGAAGTTGACCCACCACCGTTAACCCACCCCCGTTGCTGACCTAAATTTGCCGACCTAATTTGGACGGGAGAACCAGCCTTGTACCTGGGTTTGCAGGCGATCGCGCCAAGCATTGAACCCATTGGCATCCAGCACCGACCAGGCATACAGTCCGCCACCCGTCGCCAGCAGCAGGAAGAGCAGGACGCCGCCAACCCAGGACTTGCGGCGGGCAGGTTTGCGCGCTGGGGCGGTGGATGAAGTTGCAGAATCTGCATCGATCGTGGGTTCCGACAGGGTGAGATCCAGAACCGGCTCATCGCTAGGGACTGCCTCTGGCTCGTCGATCGCCGCTCCGGGAGTGGTTAAAAAGGCATTGGCTCCGGCAGAACTCACCTGGAACCGGGTCAGAACAATGGAAATATTATCCGAACCGTTGCGTTCATTGGCCAACTGAATCCAAGCTTGAGCCGCAGCTTCTAGGGTGATGCGTCCCCGGATGAGCGGATCGGCAAAGTTTTCCCAAGAGTGTTCCAGTAAGTCACGATCGCTCAGCCCATCGGAGCAGAGAACCAACACCCCATCCTCTTCCACCACAAACCGATTGACCGTCGGCTTGAGAAATTCACTATCCCGCGTCCCCAGGGCTTGGATCAAGGCTCCCGCATCGGGGCGTTGCAGGGCATCGCGGTAGGTGGTGCGTCCCATCCGCACTTCCCGCACCGCCACATCATCGTCCACCGTCAGGCAGTGAATCCCCCTCGGCGTGAGCCAATAGGCGCGGCTGTCCCCCACATTGGTGATGTAGAGTTCGTGGCTGTTGCTGGCGATCGCCCCACTGGCCAACTTAATCCGCTGGGGCACTTGCAACGCCATGACCAGGGTCGTTCCCATACGGCGACGATCCTGGCGCTCCTGATTGTCGTTTTGAGCAGAGATTAAATTATTCGCCACCCGTACGATCGCGGCCAACTGTTCTTCAATGACCTCCGGTGGCACAATTTCCTGCTGTTCTGCGATTTCCGCCAACAGTGCCTTAATCTGCGGCTTGACTGACTGGACGGCCATATGACTGGCCACTTCTCCCCCTTCATGACCGCCAATCCCATCACAGACGATCGACCAGCGGGGCAAGAGCTCATCCTGGATCTGGGAACTTTCGCCCAGGGGATAGCAAGTATCTTCGTTGTGATCCCGCTCTTTGCCCACATCCGTTGCACCGTAGACTTGCAACCCCAAAGAAAGCTGGGCGGCCTGTTGCAGCAGCAATTGGTTCAGTTGGGCGCGAATATTTTCCGGATCCACCTCGTCATCATGCAATTGAACGCAGAGGTCTTGCACCACCGGCAAAATCGTCTGCCGACATTCCGGCAACAGCCCCGACCAAAACTCCGCTAACTGGCTGAAGCTGGGCGGGGTTGAATCGATCGTCAGTGCCCGCAGCCGAATCCGCCAGTCGTGAACCCGCAGGTTCTCTTCGATGAGCAAACTACTGCCCACCTGCCAATCCAACAACGGTTGCCACAGTTCCCACATCTGCCAGAGCCAATAAACCTGACGCACCGCGCTGGCCTGCCCAAAGGCTTGTGCGAATGGCAGATAGGGCGTCCCCTCCGCATCGATCGGGCTATTGTCTAGTAAGAGAATTTCTTTACCTCCCTCGCGACAGAATCCGTACACGTTGGGGAGATGGAGGCGATAGGCATAGAGATGTAAGTAAGGCAAAACCGTTTCGGGAATTTCCTGGGGTAAATAGGGCAGCATTCCCGGCTGTAAATCCAACCAAATTTGTGGAGCTACCACCTGATAGCGACCTTTTCCCACAATGCTGCCGATGGGTTTGCTACCTCCGTCCATGGCCCATAGCCGACGGTAGGTAATCGGTGTGCCACAGTTGGCGCAAACTTTTGCCCCAATGGCATTGTCCGGGCGATCGCAGTGGGGATTGGTGCAGTAAATCTTCAGCTCAAAACGGCTCATAGGACTGGAATGTTTAAACGCGCCAAACGATCTAGTGGGTTAACGCAAGGGGTTAACGGTTCAGTAAGGTTAACAGGTTAGGCACTGTTTCGTAACGCTTGGTTGAATCAGGCTTGGTTGAGTCAGGCTCACTAGCTACAGAGTTAGTAGGAGTTGAACCTTGGGATAACCAAGTCAGGATGATGACTTAGCCGCCTGTCGATCGAAGCTGAGATCTCTCAACAAATCTCTCTCAGAATCCTAAATGTTTATGTCTAGATTGCGAAATCTCTAGGGAACGTTGTGAATATGTCGATAGACAAGGGTTATAGAAAAAGATGAGAGTGTTCCCCCAACGATCTCTCTAGGAAGTCTAGGCAATCGCCGATTTTCCCATCTTGCAATTAGTTCTACAAACTATACCAAACCCCCTCAGCGCTCAAAAACTCCAACCCCTCTTGAAGCTATGGCATCTCAAACATTTTGGTTGTTTTTAGGCATTGGCCTATGTGCAGTGGAAGCCGTCTTTCCCACCGCCTACATTGCCTTAGTGATGGGAATTAGTGCTTTGCTGGTGGCGATCGCGGCGCAATGGCTGTCGCTCAATCTGGAAGTCTGGCTGTGGATTGGACTGTCTCTGTTGGGCCTCTGGATTTCCCGTACCTTTGTGCCGCCGAGAAAAACGGTGAAGTGGGATGACAAGGTGGGCGAAACCTTAACGGAAATTCTACCGGGCAAGCTGGGACGGGTACTCTATGAGGGCAACTCTTGGGCGGCTCGATGTGAAGATCCCGATGTGACCATTCCGGCTCAGCAATCCGTTTTGGTCGTTGGGCGGCAAGGGACAACCTTGTTAGTTTTGCCAGAAGGTGTGCTGCATGGCTAGCTGCTCAGTTGGCTAGCTGCTCAGTTGGCTAGCTGCTCAGTTGGCTAGTTACTCATGGCGACTGGCTAATTCACAGATTAATTGACAAAAATTTTAGGAGTCTTTTTATTTATGTGGCAATTGATTCTTGCACTGCTAGTGGGCGGAGCGGCGGTTTCTAGCGTCAAAATCGTGGAGCAGGGAAACGAAGCGCTGGTTGAACGGTTGGGCCAGTACGATCGCAAGCTGGATCCTGGCTTAAACCTCGTTCTCCCCTTCATCGATCGCATCGCCTACCAGGAAACCATTCGGGAAAAGGTGCTAGACATTCCGCCCCAGAATTGCATTACGCGGGATAACGTGGCGATCGCGGCGGATGCGGTGGTCTACTGGCGGATTGTGGACATGGAGAAAGCCTACTACAAGGTGCAGAATCTGCAATCGGCCATGATTAACCTCGTGCTGACCCAAATTCGGGCGGAAATGGGGAAACTGGAACTGGATGAAACCTTTACCGCACGGGAGCAAATTAACGAAACCCTCCTGCGGGAACTCGACATTGCCACCGATCCCTGGGGCGTGAAGGTGACGCGGGTGGAACTGCGGGAAATTGTTCCAGCCAAGGCAGTGCAGGAGTCGATGGAACTGCAAATGTCCGCCGAACGGAAAAAACGAGCCGCTATCTTGACCTCGGAAGGGGAGCGGGAATCGGCCATTAACAGCGCACGGGGTAAAGCGGAGTCCCAAGTGCTGGATGCAGAAGCCCGCAAACGCGCCACGGTGATGGCGGCAGAAGCGGAGCAGCAACGAATTGTCTTGGAAGCGCAAGCTAACCGCCAGCAACAGGTGTTAAAAGCCCAAGCCACGGCGGAGGCACTGAATATTGTCACCCAAGCCCTGAATGCTGACCCACAAGCGCCCCAGGCAGCGCAACTGTTGATGGCATTGGGCTACCTAAACATGGGTGAAACGATCGGTAAGAGCAACAGCAGCAAAGTTCTATTCATGGATCCGGCAAGTATTCCTGGCTCGCTCGCTGGCATGATGTCGATCGTGAACAACGGCAACGGTCAAGCATAGCGCCAATTTACTCACCTACCCTTTTACCCTTATTACCCCTGCCCCTGACACTGGAGACAGACGCCAAAAAATTCCAGCAAATGGTAGTGAATTTTGAACTGGTAGCGCTGGCTAAATTGTTTTTCTAGTTCGTGGACAGGGCAGGATTCCAGCTCGATCGTCGCCCCGCATTGTAAGCAGGTCAGGTGGTGGCGATCTTCTTGGAGCAAGCTATATAACGATTCTCCAGTGGCGAGGGTGCGGACTTGAACCGCGCCCTCTTTTTTCAAGCCGTCCAAAGCTCGGTAGACCGTGGCTAACCCCATGACCTGATCCTGTTGCCGTAACTCCATATATAAGTCTTGGGCGGAAATGGCCCGATCGAGGGTGGTTAGGATCTCCAAAATCCTTTCTTGGCTGCGGGTTCGACGGGTTTTCATAAACGCTGCTATCAACTGGGGTTAGGTTTTGAGTGTAGCCTACTGCGAATTCGATAGGCTCATGGGTCGGTGAGATCGGTAGACCAAGATGTTGACTGGGAATGTTTGCTGGGATTTTTCTCGTGGGTATCTAGGTAGATAGGGTTTACCTGGGTTTACAATTATTTTCCATTGCGTTCAAGGCGATTATCGTGGCTCAACAGTTCCAAGCTCAAATTTATGTAACTCTTCGCCCGTCAGTGTTGGATCCGGCTGGGGTGGCTGTACAGTCCGGGCTGAAACATATGGGTTACGACAATGTTGAGAGCGTGCGGATCGGCAAGTACATTGAGTTGAGCTTAACCGCAGAAAATGAGGCTGTAGCTAAAGAACAGTTGGATCGGGTCTGTGACCAATTGTTGGCCAATCCCGTGATTGAGAATTATCGGTTTGATCTCAAAGCAGTGGCGGCAGTGTAATCGCTATCAAAGTCCCTCGCCCGTTCTGGGAGAGGGATTTAGGGTGAGGGCTGCATGAGGGTTACATAAGGTGGGATGCGCCAATGATGAACCCCAGTGATGATGCGCCCCAGTGATTCAGTGACTATTCTTGGCAAGTTTGGCTGTAACCGTTCTCTACTTTTTCTGAGCTATGAAATTTGGTGTTATTGTTTTTCCGGGATCCAACTGTGATCGCGATATGGCCTGGGTGACCCGTGGCATCCTGGGGCAAGAGACGCGCATGGTGTGGCACGAAGAGCGAGATTTGTCGGATCTGGATGTGGTGATTGTGCCCGGTGGGTTTAGTTACGGCGACTATTTGCGATGTGGGGCGATCGCGCGGTTTTCACCGGCCATGCAAGCCACGATCGACCATGCTGCCCAGGGGAAATATGTTTTGGGCGTTTGTAACGGCTTTCAAATCCTGACGGAAGTGGGATTGCTACCCGGTGCGTTGATGCGCAATCGGGATCTGCATTTCATCTGCGATCGTACGCCCTTACGGGTAGAACGGAATGACTTACCTTGGACAAAAAATTATCGATCGGGTGATGTGGTCACGATTCCAATTTCCCACGGGGAAGGCTGCTACTACGCCGACGCAGATACCTTGAAGGAAGTAGAAGATAATCAGCAAGTCCTATTCCGCTACTGTGTGCCTTGGGTAAGGTGACGGAAGCGGCTAACCCCAACGGCTCCTTGAATAATATTGCGGGGATCTGTAACCGCCAAGGCAATGTGTTGGGCATGATGCCTCACCCAGAGCGATCGGCAGATGCCGCGATCGGCGCAACGGATGGCTTAGCGCTGTTTAAAGGATTGCTCGAAATGGCCATTGCGTAAGCATCAGCGAACGCGGACGCACTATAGTTGCTTCTTATATTCTGGCTGATAACTTGTTTCGAGTTGGTTCGAGATTAGTTCGAGTCCGTTTTCAATTCCAGCTCCAGGAAGCAACCCCATTACCTCTTGAAAAAGACAGAAGGCACTCGATCGGGTGCCTTTCGTTTTGTGTTAAGTGAATTTTTACCCTCAACAACAATAAGAGTTATGAATTAATTTATTAATAAGAATTAACGAATATGACGATAAATTCATGAATTTAATCATACTTATATTGCAAAATATTTCAATAAATTGAGTTAGATGTTGTATTTTCAGACTCAAGAACGAGTGATCAAGCTTTAGAAGCAACATAATGAATCAAAAAATCATTTATTAAAAAAATCTAAAAACTTTCAACGTTGATTAATCCTAGGTCTTAATGCCTATCGATGTGAACAGATTGATGCATTGAGACATAAAAGTTAACGAAGGAAGACTAGAAAAATAAAGAACAGTATCAATAAGATGTGGGTGGGTAATTCACTACCCCAAAAAACTCATCAGGCAATTTTTGGATTGAATCCTAAATTACTAAGGTGACAAGACAAGAATTGTTTGCTGAACGGATTTTTTGTTCTTCATTCAAGTCATTATCCAAACCTATGACCACAGCACTTCAACGTCGTGAAGGTAGCGCGTGGGATCGGTACTGCGATTGGATCACCAGCACCAACAACCGGATTTATGTCGGTTGGTTCGGTACCCTGATGATTCCTTGCTTGCTAACCGCAACCATCTGCTATCTCATTGCTTTCGTCGCAGCTCCCCCCGTGGACATCGACGGCATCCGTGAGCCCGTTGCAGGCTCTCTGATCTACGGTAACAACATCATCTCTGGTGCGGTTATCCCTTCCTCCAACGCCATTGGGGTTCACTTCTATCCCATTTGGGATGCAGCTTCCCTCGATGAGTGGCTGTACAACGGTGGCCCTTACCAGCTGATCATTTTCCACTTCCTGATCGGTTGCGCTTGCTACATGGGCCGTCAGTGGGAACTGTCCTACCGCCTGGGTATGCGTCCTTGGATCTGCGTAGCTTACTCTGCGCCTCTGGCCTCTGCTGCTGCAGTTTTCCTGATCTACCCGATCGGTCAAGGCTCCTTCTCTGACGGGATGCCCCTGGGTATCTCCGGAACCTTCAACTTCATGATCGTGTTCCAAGCAGAGCACAACATCCTGATGCACCCCTTCCACATGCTCGGTGTGGCTGGCGTCTTCGGGGGTAGCTTGTTCTCCGCGATGCACGGTTCTCTGGTGACCTCTTCCTTGGTGCGTGAGACCACCGAAGTAGAATCTCAGAACTACGGTTACAAGTTTGGACAAGAAGAAGAGACCTACAACATCGTGGCAGCTCACGGTTACTTCGGTCGTCTGATTTTCCAATATGCATCGTTCAACAACAGCCGTTCCTTGCACTTCTTCTTGGGTGCATGGCCGGTGGTAGGTATCTGGTTCACCGCATTGGGCGTGAGCACGATGGCCTTCAACCTGAACGGTTTCAACTTCAACCAATCCATTCTGGATTCTGAAGGTCGCGTTGTGTCCACTTGGGCAGACATGATCAACCGGGCCAACCTGGGGATGGAAGTGATGCACGAGCGTAATGCTCACAACTTCCCTCTGGACTTGGCTGCTGGCGAGTCTGCACCTGTAGCACTGCAAGCTCCTGCTATCAACGGTTAATTTTTCAAGGCTAATTTGGTTTAGCACTGGTTAGTTAATCTGAAGCCCCCACCAAATTGGCGGGGGCTTTTTGCATATTTGGGTCATTCTGTTTCTAGTCTATTGGCAAATAATACTGATGCACTATAAATAAGTGCTCAACGATGACTTGATAAAGTTTTGTAAGGAACCTTTTCTTTGGTTGGTGATTGTTTAATAAATTAGTGGGTAACAGGCCAATCTTTGGCGTGGGATTGAATAAGCCAGAAGCTAGTTCGCGATCGATTCGTCACTACGGCCCGATCGCGGGTTGCATGTTTGTAACCTGGATGATTAGCTGCTTCAACGCTGTAGCGATCGAGTTGATTCGCTTAGTTTGTGCAAGTGACATTGACAATTTATTGATCATTGTTTGGGCATGGGTGCTAGAAAATATCCAAGTTATTGCAATAAAACTAGCTTTACAGAATCTCCTAATCATGACAAACCTTCCACAATGATCCGTCTCCATGACCATTAAGCGCGTTTTAATAATTGATGATGAAGAGTCTATTCGGAACGTTGTGCAGTTTGGTCTTCCTTTAGTGGCAGATTGGGACGTCTTGGTCGCCAGTTCTGGAATGGAAGGGATTCTCACTGCTCAGACAGAACAGCCCGATGTCATTCTGTTAGATGTGATGATGCCCAAAATGGATGGTGTCACTACATTTAGAGCCTTACAGCAACATCCCAAAACGCAGTCTATTCCAGTGATTTTTTTAACTGCAATGGCAACCCCGATCGATTACACACCACTCAATCCTCTAGGGGGCCAGGGGGTCATTACCAAACCGTTTAATGCCCTAGAATTAGCGGATCAAATTACCAAGCTATTGAATTGGTAGGTTGTCGATGCGGATTTTGCTAGCTGAGGATGATCCGGCAATCAGTAAACTCTTGACCCAGCGATTGCTGGAACATCATTATGCGATCGATGCGATCTCAGACGGTATGTCCGGGTGGGAGTATGCTTCAACCTATGAATATGATTTATTGATTCTGAACGTAGAATTGCCGAAGTTAGACGGGATCAGTCTTTGCCAACGCTTACGGGCTACGGGAGATACTACCCCAGTTTTATTACTTGCAGCGCAAAATACAGCCATTGCCCGTATTGTGGGTCTTGATGCCGGGGCTGACGACTATGTCACCAAACCCTTTGACGAAGCCGAACTGATCGCCCGAATTCGAGCACTCCTCCGTCGCAGCAGCAGCAATCCGTTGCCCATCTTAATTTGGGGAGATCTGTGGCTAAATCCCAGCAATTGTGAAGTAACTTACCAGGGGCAACTCCTAAACCTCAGCGCCAAGGAATATGCCCTTTTGGAATTAATGCTGCGCGAAAGCCATCATGTTTTCAGTAACGAAGAAATCTTAGAAAGTTTATGGTCATCTGCGGAATTTCCCGTCGATGCAACCGTACGATCGCACATTCGCCGTCTCCGACAAAAGTTGACCGCAGTCGGTGCTCCACCGGATTTGATTTCCACGGCCCACGGGCGCGGCTATTACCTGAAGCCACTGGATGAGAAGGCGATCGCAGACGGAATCGCTGGCTCCTTGATACACGAAGCTCATTTCACCCATGATTGCAGTCAGTCAGGCCAAGATTTGCAATCCCAGTCCAACGGCTACGGTTCTGGTTCTCCTCAAGCAGCTTCTCTATTCTCCCAACCGCAAATATCCCCCGATCGCTCCAATCCTCAGCAGCAATACCAAACATTACTCGATCAAATTTGGCTGGAAAGCCAAGACAAAATCCGTGAACAGTTTCAAATCTTGCAGGAAGTGGTTTCAGAACTACACCATCACACTTTGCGCCCTCACCAACAGGAGCAAGCTAACCAGGTCGCCCATACCCTCGCCGGAACCTTAGGAACCCTGGGGCGCTTTGCAGGAATGGAAGTGGCTCGAGAGCTAGAACAATGGCTTCATAGTGATGTGGTCTTGGAAACGGAAGATGCCACTCATTTACAAACCCTAGTTGAAAAACTGGGTCAAACCCTAGAGACATCCTTAGCCCTCTCAAAATCTACGATCGTCCCTGACTGTCTATTGATTGTGGATCCTGATTCAAATATGCAGGAAAAATTGGCCCGGTTGGGGATTCAGCAAGGCATTCAAACCAAAATCTTTGTCAGTATAGCTGAAGCCCAAGCTTGGCTCACACAGCAACAACAGGCTGCATCTCATCCAGCCCATATCCAGGCTGATTGTCTGCCTACAGGACTCATTTTGGGTTGCTTTTCCCCAGTCCGAGCGACCTTCCAAGAACAGGCATCAGATAGCTTATCTTTTTTGAAAGACTTTACGCTGCAATATCCCACAGTACCTACGGTCGTTCTCGCGAATGTCAGTACCTGCGAAGAACGGCTGGAAATCATTCGCCAGGGTGGAACGTGCATTTTATCCCGACTGTCTTCCCCCCAAAGGATCCTGCAGGCGGTGAGTGCTGACCATCAACAACGTAATTTGCTCCCCGAAACTCGTGTGTTACTGGTCGATGATGACCCAACTTTATTAAGAGCCTTAACGACTCAATTACAATCCCTCGGCATTTCAGTCTCTACCCTCAATGATTCGCAACAATTTTGGAGTGTGTTGGAAACGATTCAGCCTGATGCTGTGGTTCTGGATATTCAGATGCCAGGACTGAGTGGCCTAGAACTCTGCCAAGTTCTGCGGAGTGATCCTCGTTGGCAACGGTTACCTATTCTCTTTTTAAGCGTTTTTGCAGATACTCGCACCCAGCATCAAGCATTTTTAGTAGGGGCAGACGATTATCTTTGTAAACCTGTGTCGGGAATTGATTTATTCGATCGCATTTTTAATCGGTTAAAGCGTGTCCAAGCCTGTGCCCAATCTGAAATCGTCTTTTAAAAAGGAAATAAAAGCACCGCTAAAACGCCGCTAAAACTGAGATTCTTTCAATCAAAATTGTGAAGGAATACAACAATACTCAGGACATCATGAATAAATCTTCATGATGTTATTGCTGATTGTTACACAGATTTTCTGTCGAGAGCCTCGATTCCTTGGATCCCTCTATTGAATTTTGGTTTCATAGCAACTAAATTGGCCCACGGATTAATCCCTGATGTTGACTGCGATTGCTGCTTTACAAAACACGGTTTTTCTCAATGAATAGATAGACTCTCTCGACCCAGTGCCTTGAAACTTAAATAGCAGAAATGATGAATCTTTACAGGAAAGCGAGTCCTTTGACAAGTCATTGCGTTAACAATCGGTGGATGTTGCCCACCCATACTCCCCTGATTAAGCCCTGGCAAACCGTAGCAACCGTAACAGGGTTTACAAATTTACACAATCTTTCTAATCAAATTGCACATTGATTGCACAAACGACCTGATTAAATCAAACTCACCTGGTTAAGAACCAACTTGAACTCTGAGCTCTACCAAGTCAGAGTCCAAGTTCCTCAAGTGACTTTTTGTTAAGTTCCGTCCATAGTACCACTTTTGTGGTTTTGATTTGTATGTTTGCTCACAGTTTGAGTACTTTGATGACTCAAAACAGAGCGGTTAGCTGACTAAATGCGACTACGGAAATGGGAAACGGACAAAAGACGCTGGGGAGTTTGGGGAGGCTGGGTTATAAACGCCTTTAAATAGGGAGAAAATTGCATGTTAGATGCATTTACAAAAGTAGTTGCTCAAGCAGATGCTCGTGGTGATTATGTTAGCGATGCTCAAATCGATGCATTGCTGGCTATGGTGAAAGATGGCCCGAAGCGGATGGATGTGGTTAACCGCATTACGGGTAATGCGTCTACGATTGTTGCGAATGCAGCTCGTGCATTGTTCGATGAACAGCCTCAACTGATTGCACCGGGTGGGAATGCCTACACCAACCGTCGGATGGCTGCTTGCTTGCGCGATATGGACATCGTTCTGCGCTATGTAACCTACGCTGTGTTCACTGGCGATGCTAGCGTTCTGGATGATCGCTGCTTGAACGGTCTGCGCGAAACCTACTTGGCTCTGGGTGTGCCCGGTGGTTCCGTTGCTGAAGCTGTGAACAAAATGAAGGCTACGGCAATCGGTATTGCTAACGATCGCGCTGGTGTAACCCAAGGCGATTGCAGCTCCTTGATGGCTGAACTGGGTGGCTACTTCGATCGCGCTGCTGCTGCTGTCGGCTAGAAACGTTGGTTTCTAGAGGCCCTCAAAGTATTCCTTATTTGGTTTACGACATTTCGATCCAGTGATGTGAGCTTGATACAGCTAGCACTGGGTAATGTGCAAACATTTCATTAAGAGGCTTTAGTCGAATATGAAAACTCCCCTTACCGAAGCAGTTGCTGCAGCAGATTCTCAAGGACGTTACCTCAGCTCTGTTGAACTGCAAGTCGCATTTGGTCGCTACCGTCAAGCTGCTGCTAGCTTGGAAGCTGCTAAAGCGCTGAGCAGCAAAGCTAAGTCTTTGGCTGATGGTGCAGCAAACGCTGTTTACCAACGCTTCCCCTACACCACCAGCATGTCTGGCAACAACTTTGCTTCTACCCAACGCGGTAAAGACAAGTGCGCTCGTGACATCGGTTACTACATCCGCATGGTCACCTACTGCTTGATCGCAGGTGGTACTGGCCCCATGGATGACTACCTGATCGCAGGTGTTGCTGAAATCAATCGGATCTTCGACCTGTCTCCTAGCTGGTACGTTGAAGCTCTGAAATATGTCAAGGCTAACCACGGTCTGTCTGGAGATCCTGCTGTTGAAGCTAACTCCTACATCGACTACGCAATCAACGCCCTGAGCTAAGGGTTAGTTCCTGCCCAGAATGTTGGATGGCTGTTGGTGTGGCTCAGGAAGCTGCATCGTCAGGTAGCCAATATTCTGGGCAAGCTTTTTTCTAAAGCCAATTTTTCAGGAGCTTATCATGACCAGTTCAATGACGGCTCAACAACTCGGTATTGAACCCTTCGTTTCGTCTTCACCCACAGAACTGCGGATGAACGCGACGGAAGATGAAGTTCAAGCCGTGATTTGTGCTGCTTACCGTCAGGTGTTCGGTAATGAACATTTGATGCAGTCGGAGCGGTTGGTTGGTGCGGAATCCCTATTGCGTAGGGGAGACATTAGTGTCCGGGAGTTTGTCCGCAGCTTGGCAAATTCAGAGTTGTATCGCCAAAAGTTTTTTTATTCGACCTCGCAATTGCGATTCATTGAATTGAACTTTAAGCATTTGCTAGGTCGTGCCCCTTACAATCAAGCTGAGATTTCTGAGCATGTGAATCTCTATGTTGATCACGGCTATGAAGCTGAGATCAATTCCTACTTGGATTCTCAGGAATATCAGACCAACTTTGGCGAGATGGTGGTTCCCTATCATCGGGGATTCAGTACCCAAGCAGGTCACACCACGATCGGGTTTAATCGCCTGTTCCAACTGTATCGCGGTTATGCCAATAGCGATCGAGCCCAGGGTAATGTCCGCCGGGGCGGTGCTCTGAGCCAGGAAGTGGCAATGAACTTAGCTAGTCCGGTGCGGCCAACGACCCTAGGGGGTGAACTGACAGGTAATACTGGCGGTGGTCGTAACCAGCTCTATCGCATTCGCGTTAACCAAGCAGCGAGCAATCGGACTACTCAAATTCGCCGGAGTATCAGTGAATACCTCGTGCCCTATGAACAGTTGTCTGCTTCACTGCAACGGTTAAATCAACGGGGTAGTCGAGTTTTGAGCGTTTCCCCTGCTTAGATGGAAGTAGGTTTAAATCCCCTGTAAGTTATAAGTGCGAAAGGTGAAATGGTTGCGTTGTCGTAGTTTATACCAATATGATGCTAGCCAGTATAATGCTAGTAGATATGATGCTAGTAATGATACTGCTAGCGGCTCATGTTGATATTACTACGGAATCAGCATTCATGATAACCCAATCAGCATGATGCTCATCAATTATCATGCATTGATCAGTTCTCATGCATTGTTAGTTTGCATTTCAGATTGTCAAACCGCAGTCTTTAAGTCACGGCTGATCAAATTACGGTTTATCAAACCATGGTTTATCAAACCATTGATCAATGCATTTTTTGGTTGATGTGTTTGATGAATAAGTCACATCTTGATTTGCATATTTGCTGTGAGTTATATCGCGGAATGACATTGTGAGATTTGCAGTGGGTAAACCGTTGAATTGTGTTTTAAGGAGAATACGCTGTGGCGATTACAACTGCTGCATCTCGTTTGGGAAGTGCGCCCTTTAGTGACGCTTCCCCGATCGAGTTGCGTCCTAACTTTTCTGCAACTGACGCAAAAGTCGTGATCAATGCGATTTACCGTCAGATTTTGGGCAATGATCACCTAATGGCCTCAGAGCGTTTGACTGCCCTAGAGTCCTTGTTGGTGAATGGCCAATTAACGGTTCGTGAGTTTGTGCGAGCTTTGGCTAAGTCTGAACTCTACAAGAACAAGTTCCTCTATCCGCACTTCCAAACCCGCGTGATTGAGCTGAACTTCAAACATCTGTTAGGGCGTGCCCCCTACGATGAAGCGGAAGTGATTGAGCACCTCGATCGCTACCAAAACCAGGGTTACGATGCGGACATCGATTCCTACATCGATTCCAATGAGTACGATTCCAGCTTTGGCGACAACATCGTACCTTACTACCGGGGATTCTCCACCCAAACCGGCCAAAAGATGGTCGGCTTTACTCGGATGTTCAAGCTGTATCGTGGCTATGCCAACAGCGATCGCTCCCAAGTCGGGGGTGCTTCGTCGCGGCTCGCTACGGAATTGGCTCGCAATTCTGCTTCGGCAGTGGTTAGTCCTTCGGGTGGTAGCACTGGGTTCTCCTACAAAGCTGCCAATCGCAGCGTTGCTCCCAGTCGTGCGTTTGCAGTGCCCATGTACGGCACTGGGACTCGGCTCTATCGCATCGAAGTATCGGGCATTTCCCTGCCTCGTTACCCTCGTGTGCGTCGTAGCAATACCGAATTTGTGGTGCCTTACGATCAACTGTCGAGTACGCTCCAACGCATCAATCAATTGGGCGGCAAAGTGGCCAGCGTAACCCTCGCTCAGTAAGTTCAGTCCTCAGCGTATTCAGGAGGTTATTCCCATGCTTGGACAATCTGTTCTCACCAGAGCTTCTGGCTCCACTTCCAATAACCGTACCTTTGTCTACGAAGTGGAAGGGCTCCGTCAGAGCGATCAAACGACACAAAATAACCATGAGATCCGTACAAGCAGCACAACCTTGATTCAGGTGCCATTCAATCGGATGAATGAAGTGATGCAGCGGATCAACCGGTTGGGTGGCAGAATCGTGGCTATTCATGCTGGCCCCAATGTCACAGCCTCCTCTGGAGAAAGCTCCCAGGGAGAGTCTAACGACTAATGGCCAGTCGTTAGTGTCGCATCGCTTTGCAATCTAATTTCAGAGTTGCAATCTAATCTAGGTGGGAAGGATGCTGCGATCGTAGGAGCCTTCTCACCTTTACTTATTGCCCGTTAACGGATTGACCTCTGACCGATTCAGCGGGTTCTTGCATCTCGCTGCCTGGGTGCGGTCATCTCTACCGTTCCCAAGGGAGACGAAGTGATAGGATTGAGAGACTTGGGTTTACTGTAAACTCAGGCCTCTATGCGCCATCGCATCAGAAGAATCCACTTGATAAACGGTCAATAGTCTCCGCCATGCTGAAAGCTCTTTTGGGCGACCCCAATGCCCGTAAGCTCAAAAAGTTCCAACCGATCGTTACAGAAATTAAGCTCCTAGAAGAGGAGATCGCTCCCCTGTCGGATCAGGAACTCGTGGCGAAAACGGCAGAGTTTCGGCAACGGCTGGATAAAGCCAAGAACGATAACGAGCGGAAGCAAATGCTCGACGACCTTCTTCCTGAAGCCTTTGCCGTGGTGCGGGAAGCCGGGAAGCGGGTTCTGGGAATGCGCCACTTTGATGTGCAGATGCTGGGCGGTATCGTTCTGCACAATGGCCAAATTGCTGAAATGAAAACCGGGGAAGGCAAAACTCTGGTTTCCACTCTGCCAGCCTATCTCAACGCGCTAACAGGTCGTGGCGTCCATGTGGTGACGGTGAACGATTACCTGGCCCGTCGGGACGCGGAATGGATGGGCCAAATTCACCGCTTCCTTGGGTTGAGCGTGGGGTTGATTCAGCAGAGTATGACGCCCGATGAACGGCGACGCAACTATGCCTGCGATGTCACCTATGCCACCAACAGCGAGTTGGGCTTTGACTACTTGCGGGATAATATGGCGACCTCGATGCAGGAGGTCGTACAACGCCCCTTCAACTACTGCGTCATCGACGAAGTGGATTCTGTCCTTATCGATGAAGCTCGCACGCCGCTGATTATTTCCGGCCAAGTGGAGCGTCCCACCGAGAAATATATGGGTGCGGCGGAAGTGGCCTTGCGGATGCAGAAAGATGAGCATTACGAAGTTGATGAGAAGCAGCGCAACATTCTCTTGACCGATGAAGGCTTCATCGAAGCGGAGCAACTGCTGGATGTCAAGGATTTGTTTGATCCAAAAGATCCCTGGGCGCATTACATCTTCAACGCCATTAAGGCGAAAGAACTGTTTATCAAAGATGTGAACTACATCGTTCGCAACGACGAAATTGTGATTGTGGATGAGTTTACCGGACGGGTGATGCCAGGGCGGCGCTGGAGTGATGGCCTGCACCAAGCGATCGAAGCTAAGGAACGGGTAGAAATCCAAAACGAAACCCAAACCTTGGCCAGCATCACCTACCAAAACTTTTTCCTGCTGTATCCCAAGCTGGCGGGCATGACGGGAACCGCTAAAACGGAAGAGGCGGAATTTGAAAAAATCTACAACTTGGAAGTGACGATCATTCCCACCAACCGTACCCGGCAGCGGAAAGATCTCTCCGATGTGGTGTACAAAACGGAGTCGGCCAAGTGGCAGGCGATCGCTCAGGAATGTGCTGAAATGCACGAAAGTGGGCGACCTGTATTGGTGGGAACCACCAGTGTGGAAAAGTCAGAACTGCTCTCCGGCTTGCTGGCAGAACTGCGGGTACCCCACAACCTGCTGAACGCTAAACCCGAAAACGTAGAACGGGAATCAGAAATTGTCGCTCAGGCCGGACGCAAAGGCCAAGTGACGATCGCAACCAACATGGCTGGTCGGGGAACGGACATTATCCTCGGCGGGAACTCCGACTATATGTCCCGGCTGAAAATTCGGGAGTATTTCATGCCCCGGATTGTTGCGCCGGAAGATGACATGGACTTTGCCGGACAGGGTTTTGTCCCCGGTGGTCGTGAAGGGGGCCAAGGTTTTGGCTCTGGACGCAAGGTGAAAACCTGGAAAGCCAGTCCTGAAATTTTCCCGATCGAAATTTCTAAGGAAGCAGAAGATCTGCTGCGGGCTGCCGTTGATCTTGCTGTGAAGGAGTACGGCGAACGCAGCCTGCCGGAACTGGAAGCGGAAGATAAGATCGCCACAGCAGCGGAAAAAGCGCCTACGGAAGACCCAGTAATCCAAGCGCTACGGAAAGCCTACAAAAAGATTCGCGGTGAGTACGACAGCTTCACCGATCGAGAACATGAGGAAGTCGTCAGTCTCGGTGGCCTGCATGTGATTGGGACAGAACGGCACGAATCCCGCCGGATCGATAACCAGTTGCGCGGTCGGGCTGGGCGTCAGGGTGACCCTGGTACCACGAAATTCTTCCTGAGTTTGCAGGACAACCTGTTGCGGATTTTTGGCGGTGATCGGGTGGCTGGGCTAATGAATGCCTTCCGTGTGGAAGAAGACATGCCGATCGAGTCGGGAATGTTGACGCGATCGTTGGAAGGGGCGCAGAAGAAGGTTGAAACCTACTACTACGACATCCGGAAGCAGGTCTTTGAATACGATGAAGTGATGAACAACCAGCGGAAGGCGATTTATGCCGTCCGTCGTCGGGTTCTGGAACAGCAGGATTTGAAGGAACTGGTGATTGAATACGCTGAACGCACCATGGATGACATCGTGGAAGCGTATATTAACCCTGAACTGCCTTCGGAAGAATGGGAACTGGACAAGCTGGTTTCTAAAACCCAGGAGTTTGTTTATCTCCTGGCTGACCTGAAGCCTGAGCAATTACTTGACCTGTCCATGGCAGAAATTAAAACCTTCATGCATGAGCAGGTTCGTATTGCCTATGACCTCAAGGAAGTCGAAATCGATCAACTCCAGCCCGGTTTGATGCGGCAGGCGGAACGATTCTTCATCCTGCAACGGATTGATACCCTCTGGCGGGAGCACCTGCAAGGTATGGATGGTCTGCGGGAGTCGGTGGGTCTGCGCGGTTATGGTCAAAAGGATCCGTTGATTGAATATAAGAGCGAAGGCTACGAGTTGTTCTTGGAAATGATGATCAACATCCGTCGTGATGTGGTCTACTCGTTGTTCCAATTCAATCCCCAACCCCAAGCAGAAGTGGAAGAAACTTCGGAAGTGGTTTGAGGTCTCCAGAACCTAAAATCTGTTTCTTGATCCCTCTCCAACTCCGGTAGAGGGATTTTTTAATCGTCTTTTTTAAGGTTCTCGATCGCTGTCGCACCCTAGATTGACGTAAGTTTGAGCAACGAAATTGTCCCTCACAAATCCCCTGTGCTTGGACGCAGAATTCACTTTCGGGGGGTGTCGGGGGAGTAGAGTCCCCTGACATGGCAGGGGGCAAGGTGGTTTCTCTGACGCTCTGCCAAAGTAAACTGCCTTGAGGGGAGAAGTTCCCCGATCTTCGCTGCGGAGCAGCCCCGACGATCGCGCTGCACCACGAATTCATCGAATTCACGTTAGACTTTTGGCCCACGCTTGCTGGGAGTCTAGCGAGTTGACCTTTGGGAAATCGGGGGTTGGTATGATCGACAATGGTTGATGGTTAACAACACAAATTCCCCCCAGATTTATGGCGTTAAAAAAGGTTTTAGTCACAGGGGCCACCGGGCGCACGGGAGCCCTCGTTTTGCAAAAGCTGCTGCAACATCCCGAGGAATTTAATGCCTTTGGCTTTGCCCGATCGCAAGCCAAGGCGCAGGATCTTTTTGGTTCTGTCGATCGCTTCTTTTTCGGGGATATCACCGCGAAGGACACCCTCACCGCTGCCCTTGAGGGTTGTCACTGCCTAGTTATCCTGACCAGTGCTACTCCCCGCATGAAAGCTCCCCCTGCACCAGGAGAACGGCCAGAGTTTGAATTTGAACCAGGGGGAATGCCCGAAGCTGTGGATTACCAAGGCCAGATTTACCAAATTGACGCCGCGATCGCTGCTGGGGTGCAGCACATTGTCCTAGTTGGCTCCATGGGCGGCACCCAGGAAAACCATCCCCTCAATAAATTGGGCCAAGGCAATATTTTGATTTGGAAACGCAAGGCGGAAGCGTACTTAATCGATTCTGGGATGGGCTCTGGCGTTGACTATACGATTATTCGCGCCGGGGGCTTGCTGGATCAACCCGGTGGGGTACGGGAATTGCTGGTGGGGAAAGATGATGTGTTGCTGACCCAAGCGCCTAACGGCATTGCGCCTTCGATTCCCCGCGCCGATGTGGCGGAAGTGGTGGTGCAGGCAATCCGTTGTCCCGATGCCAAAAACAAAGCCTTTGATGTGATTTCTAAGCCCGAGAATGATGCTAGTGCGATCGTCACAACGGACTTTGCTGCACTGTTTACCCAAACCACACCGGGTCTGTAGGCTCCAACCCTACTCATGCCCTCAGTTACGAAATCTCTAAGTCAGGTGCGCTATGCAAGTTGTCATTATCGGAGCGGGGCCAGCGGGGTTACTGCTAGCCCATCGGTTGCTCGCCCGATCGCCCCACTACCAAATCACGATTTACGACCAGCGTAGTGATCCTCGATTGGCGGATTCCCTGGCGAATTCATCCGATCGCGCCTTTGTAATCAGCCTAACGGAACGGGGCCAAGCCCACCTGAAGGCGATCGACGGACTGTGGCCAGCGGTACGCCAGCGGGGCATGGTGATTCGGCAAACCGGAGTCTATTCCCCAAAAAACAAGCAATGGAAAACCTTCCAACGCAGTTCTGATCCAGACAAATTTAGCCTGCTGATCAATCGTAATCACTTATGCATTGCTCTTTTGGAAACCCTAGAGCAATGCTCGGAAAAACACCCCGATCGATCGGTCAAAATCGTCTTTAACGCCACTTGCCGCGACATCAATCTCAGGCAACGGCAACTGACCCTGATTGATGCTGAGCAGCAAATTTTGCGGCAATCCTACGATTTATTAGTCGGTGCGGATGGCGTCCATTCTGGGGTGCGCAATGCCTTCCTGAAACAACCGGGTTTCGACTTCCAACAGTCCTACTTCAACGCTGTCTGGAAAGTCCTGCATGTTCCCCGGCCAGCGGAATTTTCCAGCGATACGTCCTACTTTTTCCGACAAACGCTATCCCTTCCCGGCCAGCCTCCCAATCAATTCTCCGGTGCTGCAATTCCCGAATTAGACGATCGCCTCTGTGTCCTGATGTTTTGGCAGCAAGCGTCCGATTGCGCGATCGGCAATCCGCCAGGAATCACAAGCCCACAGGATTTCCAAAAACAAATGGCTGAACAGTGGTTGCCCGGTTTAACGATCGACGATGCCATGGCCCAAGCGCTGTTTGACCAGCGGCCTTCCAGCATTGTCGAAACTCGCTGTAGCCGTTACCACGACACCCCAGGCCAAGCGGTGCTAATTGGCGATGCTGCCCATGGCATGTCCTCAGCCTTGGCTCAGGGATGCCAAGCGGCCTTTGCCGATGTCATCGCCCTCGATTGCCTCTTACAAAGCGAAGCCGATCATTTGCCCACGGTACTCTCCCAATATTCTGCCCAGCAGGTCAAGGAAGGCCATGCCATTACGGACTTGAATGCCCATTTGCGCCCCCAAGCCAAAGGATTATCCTTGCTCTTTAACATTGCCATGGGCCTGCAAAGTAAACTCAGCCGTTGGTTTCCCGGTTGGGTTAGTCCGCCTCTGTTTGCCCTGCTGGCCCAACCGGAAATTTCCTACGCTGAAATTGCCCACCGTTTTCGCTTCTGGATTCACCTGATTCGTTGGTCAAATCAGCAACACCAATCACGGGTTGAATCCCGTCTAGAGGCCCGTGCTCAATCTCAGTGCTAGGGAACCCCTACAGATAGGGAAGTCCTACATCCCAGACGAGTTAGCAAAATAATCGCTCATGTTGAAGCTATTGTTGTCTTCGATCGACTTTAAGGTCGATCGGGTGATTAGCTTCCCAGCTTCTACCAGCACTTTACCCGTGAGTGGGTGCAGTAAATCTTGCTCTGCCCGCCGACCGATTAGGTCTTCGATATCCTTAATCGAATTGATGTACATCCCCGGTGGCAGTTCCACGACTACTCCGTTATCCATCACTCTTGCTTGGCAGGCAAGGCGAGAATTGGGCTGACAGGACGTAATTACTTCCAACGTCCGCTGCTCCCGGCGGTTCATGGCAGATAGCTTATCCATGCCATCTTTCACGTAGATGTGGCAAGTGGCACACATTCCTCGCCCCCCACATTCCCGCAAGACATCTAAGTCTTTGCTAATCAGTACTGAGAGGAGATTCCCGTTGGTTTCAACGGAGGTTTCCTGGGAAATGGGTTCAAGACGTACAGTTTTGGCCATGGGATCTCCTGGAATAGGCTGTATAAGTTTTAAGAAATATAAATTTAGGTCAACAATCGAGATTGTGCGGAACAGCGGCTAGTCTGCTGTTTGATCAACTGTGGGAAGTCCCGAATGATTCGAGAGCATTGGCTGACAAAGGCCTGGGCCCACTGTTGCATATCCTGGATTTCTGCCTCATTCATGGGGCGGGTGATCTGTTGAGGATCTCCCGTAAAACTGAGATGGGCCGATCGATCGATTGAGAACTGTTGAAGCCAAGGTACATCAGGCCGCGATCGTGACAGATGGTTTGCAATAATAGCGTTCCCCAAATATTGCGTTGCAATCTGGCTCAAGTCATTAAATGCTGAAATTTGATCCTGTAAACGAATAACTTCCGGAGCGGTAGGCGGAGCTGGCTCAGGAGCTGATAAGGCAGCAGCAAGCGTCTGGGGCTGGGTAGGTGTAGGGGGGACAGTCGGGGATGGACTAGTCCTTTGTGGGAGAACGTCAGGGGAGCCTGCTGCGGCGTAGGATGGCACAGGGGGAAGGACTTGCTCGACGATTTCACGGAACTGCGCGATCGCACCTTCATGGCTGGTTTGTACCCAATTTAACAAGGGAGCCAGTTTCATCTGATAATCCGCTGGCTTCAGTTCCGGTTGGGTCAGAATCAAAATCGTCGCGGTATTAATAAATCGATAAATATGGATCCGATAGGTCTGAAACTCTAATTCAAACTCTTTAACCGCCTCCGGCATTGTTGACAAGATTTGTCGCAATCCCTGTTCCAGAACTGTGGTTTGCTGGAGATGGAACGGAGTTTCGATGCCACAGAAATAGAGTGGAGACTGTTTATCTAATAGAGCAATCCCCAGAATTCCTGGTACAGTCAGAAAATCCTTCACAACCTCTGGTTTCATACCGCTGTTACGTTTTGTTGCATTCATTAGCTACACAGCCCATCGCTCCGATATGAAATCAACGGGATCGCTTCCTTACCCCCCTTTGACCCGATATGTCTGACCTTCCTTTTACGCTGGATCAGTTACGTATTCTCAAGGCGATTGCCGCTGAGGGTAGCTTCAAGCGTGCAGCCGACAGTTTGTATGTATCTCAGCCAGCGGTCAGCTTGCAGGTACAAAACCTAGAGCGTCAACTGGATGTCCCGTTATTCGATCGGGGTGGGCGGCGGGCCCAACTGACCGAAGCTGGCCATTTACTCCTTAATTATGGGGAGAAAATTTTGACTTTGTGCCAGGAGACCTGTCGAGCCTTAGAAGACTTGCAGAATTTGCAAGGGGGCACGCTGATTATTGGAGCCAGTCAAACCACTGGCACCTATCTTCTGCCCCGGATGATTGGCCTGTTCCGTCAGAAATATCCCGACGTTGCCGTACAGTTGCATGTTCATTCAACTAGACGGACTTCTTGGAGTGTCTCGAATGGGCAGATAGATTTAGCCATTATTGGCGGAGAAGTCCCTCCAGAGCTGCAAGATTCCCTTGACATTATTCCCTATGCCGAAGACGAACTCGCATTGATCCTGCCCCCATCCCATCCCCTCGCTCGTTTGACGGTGATCCAAAAAGAGGATCTCTATCGCTTACAATTCATTGCCCTGGATTCCCAATCCACAATTCGCAAAGTAATTGACCAAGTGCTAGCCCGTTGGGGCATTGAGGCTCGACGGCTCAAAATTGAGATGGAATTGAATTCCATTGAAGCGATTAAAACAGCGGTACAGTCCGGGTTGGGAGCAGCGTTTCTATCCCTCTCCGCGATCGAAAAGGAACTCCAGATGGGCATCCTGCACCGAGCGCCGATCGAGGGTGTGGAAGTGCGGCGTATGCTCTCGGTAATTATTAACCCTAACCGCTATCGATCGAAGGCTGCTGATGCCTTTTGTAAGGAAATTCTGCCGCAGTTTACTAGTTTGCCTGTCAACTTTGACAAGCGAGATAAAACCTTTGTCCCTGAAGTGGTGGCGAGTGAGGAGATTGATGGCTAGGGCAAACCGTTGCCGTTGGGGAGAGGAGCCAAACATCTTCTCAACTGGGTGGGATTGCCTCAGTCTGGGATTGCTGCATTGGGAGACATCGCGCTTCCTAGGGGAAGACTGCTGTCCAGCCTGTGGGTTACGGTAGAGAGGAGGTCGATCGACCTCCTTCCTAAGATGCTCCAGTCACCAGCGCTGGAGGCCTCTTGCTAACTTCCTGATTGCTGCTATGGAACTGTATTGCACCCGACCGGGTTGTCAGCGCCCACAAAACTTTTTTGGTGAATTGAGTGATCCGGGGGTTCTGAAAGCAACCCGGCAAAAGTTCTGCACCAATTGCGGGATGCCCTTGATTTTGGCCGATCGCTACCTGCCGGAAAAGTTGCTGGGGCAGGGGGGCTTTGGGGCGGCCTATCTAGCCCGCGATCGCTACACACCAGGAATGCGCCGCTGCGTGGTGAAGCAGTTTAAACCGGCGGCCCAACTCAACCCCACTCAACTCCAACTGGCCCACGACCTGTTTGTCCGCGAGGCAGAGATTCTCGAAAAAATTGGCCAAGACCATTTTCAAATTCCTGACCTATACGCCTTTTTTGATCTGGATGTCCCCGGATCCAACCCCAGTACTACGGAAACCTATTTCTACATCGTTCAGGAATACATCGACGGTGAAGATTTAGAACAGGAATTGCATCGGCGGGGTGCATTTTCTGAAGCGGAGGTTCGAGAAGTCCTGAAATCGATGCTGGAAGTGCTGAGTTTTGTCCATGAGGGCAATACGATTCACCGCGACATCAAGCCCTCTAATATCATGCGCAGTCGCAAAGGGCGGTTGTATCTCCTCGACTTCGGGGCCATTAAGGTGGCAGCAGCGAGTTCCGCCAGCCCTGGACAAAAAGCTTCAACCAGCATTTTTTCGCCCGGTTACGCCCCGCCGGAACAGATGGCCGGGGGCGAGGTCTTTTTTTCAACGGATTTATATTCCCTAGCCGTTACTTGCTTGGAACTGTTGACAGGAAAGTCTCCCACGGCCCTCTATGACGCCAGTACTAACTCCTGGCAATGGCAGCGCTATGCCACGATCGGGGAGCCGTTAGCGACGATTCTGCGCAAAATGCTGCAACATTCTCCCAGCGATCGCTACTGGTCTGCGGCGGAAGTGTTGCTAGCCCTACAACCCCAGCAAAAGCCGTCGCAGGTGATGCCGCCGCCGCCCATGCCATCTGCCCCCTCGACTACGGCTCTTCAATCCCCGCCGCCCCCTGTTCCTGCTCCGACTCCCGCCCGATCGTCTGCTCGAAAACCGGCTGTTCAGTCAACTCCTGCGATCGTGCCCAGTGCTCCGCCTCGATCAACCTTGGCCATTTTAGGGAGTGCGGCGTTTACAGGGTTTGAGGGGGGATTGTTGGCGATCGTGCTCTATCGGTTGCCATTGCCGATTCCGTTGGAAGCACGGGCGATCGCTTGGCTGGCGTTAGCGCTGATGTTGGTCTTTCTGCAATATCGCCGCACGATCGAAAAAATTGATTTGGTCATTATTGCAGCCTTAACGGGTGGTTTGGTGTGGTGGTTTTTACGGCCTGTGTTGGCCTATTGGATGGGAGCGTTGTTGCTAGCGGGAGGGTGCCTGATTGTGACAATTTTCTTTTTACTGATCTACCGTTTATTTTCTGCTTTCTTTTAATTATTTTCTGCCTTGCTATACCTCAGAGGTTCCTACGTTTTGTAGATGCTTCATCGTGGGATGACGGTTAAAACCGATGCAGGATGCGATCGAGCCAGCCTGGTAAGATCAAATGCATTCTGGAAACTGTGCAGACAGCTTGACTTCTAGACAGTTTGACTTCTAGACAGTTTGACTTCTAGTAAGCGTCCGTTGTTTTGCATCAGTTGCCAATGGGCTGAGCGAGATCAGCCTTAGCGTGCCTGTTGAAACCCAAACCCAAACTCTATGCAACTTCAAGACCGACCCAGTACGTCCCAAAGTCCCTTAGAGACTGCGATCGCGGCTAGTCAGAATTATTTACTCTCCCTGCAAACCCAGGAGGGTTACTGGTGGGGACTGCTCGAATCTAACGTCACAATTACCGCAGAAGCTGTCCTGCTGCACAAGATTTGGGGCACCGATCGTACCCGTCCCATGGATAAGGTGGAAACCTACCTGCGTAATCAGCAACGGGAATCCGGTGGCTGGGAACTGTATTACGGCGATGGTGGAGATCTGAGCACCTCCGTGGAAGCGTACATGGCGCTGAAGCTCCTGGGCGTTTCAACCGAGGATCCCGCCATGGTCAAAGCCCGACGGTTTATCTTGTCCAAGGGTGGGGTGACGAAGACGCGGATTTTCACCAAAATGCACTTGGCGCTGATCGGCTGCTATGACTGGCGGGGATTGCCCTCAATTCCGCCTTGGATCATGCTGCTGCCAACGGAAATTTCGCCCTTTACGATCTATGAAATGTCCAGTTGGGCGCGGGGCAGTACGGTGCCCTTGCTGATTGTGTTTGACCAAAAGCCGGTGTGGTTGGTGCAGCCCGCGATTACCCTAGACGAACTCTACGTGGAGGGCGTGACGCGGGCCAAGTTTGAACTGCCCACCCAGGGCGATTGGACGGATGTGTTTGTCTGGGCCGACCAAGCCTTTAAGGTGGCAGAGGAACTGAATTTAGTGCCCTTCCGCCGGGAGGGACTGAAGGCCGCAGAACAATGGATTCTGGAACGGCAGGAAGCTACGGGAGATTGGGGTGGCATTATTCCCGCCATGTTGAATTCGCTTTTAGCCTTGAAAGCCTTAAATTACGCGGCCAGTGATCCGATCGTCGTGCGGGGGCTGGCAGCGGTCGATCGCTTTGCGGTGGAGACGGCGGAGGAATACTGGGTGCAGCCCTGCGTGTCTCCGGTGTGGGATACGGCCTTGGTCATGCGATCGCTGGTGGATTCTGGGCTAGAGGCCGATCACCCCGCACTGCAAAAAGGAGCCCAGTGGTTACTGAATAAACAGATTTTGGATTACGGCGATTGGATGGTAAAAAACCGCAAAGGAATGCCGGGGGGATGGGCCTTTGAATTTGAAAATCGCTTTTATCCTGACGTGGATGACACGGCTGTCGTGGTCATGGCGTTATTGCAGGTGAGAATGCAGGATGAAGCTGTGAAGCAACAGGCTGTGAAACGGGCGGTGGATTGGATCGCTACGATGCAATGTAAACCCGGTGGCTGGGCGGCCTTTGATTTGGACAACGATCAGGATTGGCTGAATCTGGTGCCCTATGGGGACTTGAAGGCGATGATCGATCCCAATACGGCGGATGTGACGGCGCGGGTGTTGGAGATGATGGGTAACCTTCAGGCGCAGATGCCCGGAATTGCTCTGCAAACCGTCTTGAGTGAGCCGCAAATCCAGCGTGGGTTAGATTACCTCATCCAGGAGCAGGAACCGGAAGGCTGTTGGTATGGACGTTGGGGAGTGAATTACATCTACGGCACGGCGGGGGTATTGGCCGCCTTGGCCACGATCGCGCCGACCCGCTATCGATCGGCCATGACGCGTGGGGCCCAGTGGCTGGTGAGCTGCCAGAATGCCGATGGGGGCTGGGGCGAAACCTGTGAAAGCTATAAGGATCGCCGCTTGATGGGGCAGGGGGACAGCACCGCTTCCCAAACGGCTTGGGCTGTCATCGGGCTGTTAGCGGCGGGGGAAGCTACGCAGAACTTTGCCACGGAAGCGATCGAACGGGGGGTGCAGTACTTGCTAACTACCCAGGGAAGCAATGGCGCATGGGAGGAAGTTTGGTTTACGGGGACGGGATTCCCGCAGCATTTCTATTTGAAATATCACCTGTACTACCAACATTTCCCGCTGACGGCGTTGGGTCGCTATCAAGCTTGGCAACAGAAACAAGCGCTGTTGTAGTGCAATCAGGGGGTTTTAGCAGGGGAGGACTTCGATCGGGTTAAATAGCCTTGTCCTTCCTGCCAAGCTTGGATGAGGTGCCCTTGCATCAAATGGGCGATCGCGTTTAATCCATGCAGTTCAGGGAGTTGGTTATTTAATTGCAAGGCAGGTTGTAAGACGGATTCAGCGGCTTTGCCTCGAAAGTCGTAGAGGTTGACAAATGCTAAGTAGGCGTAAGCGTTAGGATTTTGACTATCCAACTCTACAACCCGTTGCATGGCCGCGATCGCGTCTTTGACATCCCGTTGCAACACTTGGGTTAATCCATAGGTGTAGGCGAGTTGGGTGTTTTTGGATTCCTGCTGCAATCGGTAGGCGATCAGTCTTTCGGATTGCTTTAGATAATCCTGGGTAGCATCGTAGAGATTAAGTTGCCCCACTTGATTAAACACCCGATCGATGCCTTGCAAGCCCTTGGGAAGTTGGGTGGACGCGAGGCGCAATTGTGTTAAGGGATCGAGTTCGGGGGCGGGGGTGGGGCTGGCGGTAGGACTGACGGTGATTTTGACGGTGGGGATGGCGATCGGTTGGCTGGCGAGGGTGGCGCGATCGAGGTAGATGGCTTCTAAAACGTAGGTGCCGCTGGCGTTGGCGGGAGGGAGCATGGCCAGGGTTTCTGTGACCTGCACCAAAGTGTCTGGAGTGAGGGAAGAGGATTGCAATCGTCCTAGGCCGATGCCGTGGTCGTGGAGCCAGCGATCGGCAGGTGGGGAAGACGCGGGAACGGGGGGATTTTGTTTGACGGGAATGGGTTGCTTTTTATTGTCTGAGTTGTTGCTGGATGCATTTAAATTGTTGCTGACCTCATTGGCTTGAGTATTCTCAGTTTTGTTGCTTTCTGTTAGATTTTTAGGCTCTTCGATGCGTTTCCATGTTAAGGCGACGAGGCCCGATCGGAGTTTTTCCCAGGGGCCGACCCATTGGTATTCTACGGGGACGGGTTGGTTGGGAGGGACGATCGCGGGGGTGGTAACTTTGGTGAGTTGGATGGATCGGATGAGTTGGCTGGGGTTGGTGAAGGTGAGAGGATTGATGAAGAGCTCGATCGTGGGTTTGGTGCGGTGGTAGAGGCGGAGGTTGCTGCCGTCGGGCATGGCCCAGGCTTGGACGACTTGGAAGTTAGGGGTTGCGTTGGCGCTGGTGGCGGGCTGCTCGATTTGTTGCATCAAGCTGGAGAGGGCTTCGGGTTTGCGGATCGCGCCTTGGTTGCCGGTTTTTGTCACGTACCAATCCAGCGATCGGCTGTCTTGCCAGACTTGTTTGGGGTTTGCGCCGACCTGCCGTCCGTAGATTTGGAAGTTTTGCAGGGTGCCGAAGTAGTTGAGGTTGTGTTGGTTGAATTCTGGGAGGGAGGGTAGGACGCCGATCGTGTGGCGCAGGTGGGGGGCGGTTTGGAGGACGGTGTTGATCACGTCTTGCTGGTGCCAATTTTTGCGACCGGATTCGGGGTTGGTGCCTGCCATGCCGGGGACGATCGGGAAGAGGTTGGTCAGCATTAACGCGGCCATGATTGTGGCGGTGCCCCAGCGGAATTCCCACAGGTATCGCGGAAACACCACTAAGCCTTGGGTCAGGAGGAGGGCGACGATCGGCAGGGCGGGGGTGAAGTAGCGCAGGTCTTTATTGACGTTGAGGGAGCAGAGGAGGTAGGCTCCAGCGACGAAGATGAGCAGCCAACGGGTCGATCGCCACCAGCGTTGGTAGCGTTCTTGGCGGGTGATTTTATCGAGGGTTTCCTGGAGGGTTCCTGGAACTAGGGTGACGACTCGTTTGCCATAGAAGACTAGCCCGGTGATGGCGACGAGGAGGAGGGGGTAGGTGACGTGGGCGGGGAGGAGTTGGAGGTAGTAGGTCCAGGCGGCGATCGTGTTGAGGGGGGGATCACCTTCTGCGATGGCGGATTCGACGGTGGCGCGTTCGCCGGAGGTGAGGATGATGAGCCAGTTGGTGCGATACCAGGGATAGGCGATGAGGGTGGCGGTGCTGAGACCGAGGAGAAATTGCAGGAAGGCAGCCCACCGGCGGCGGAATAGGGTGGTGAGGAAGATGAAGGCGAGGGGGGCAAAGATGAATTGCACGATCGTTTGTTTGGTCATGAAGGCCAAACCCAGGGTGATGCCAAAACCGATCGCTTTGGCCCAGGGGGAGGTAAGGCTACGGTGTAGGGTTTGTTGGAGGAATGGCCCGATTTGCGACCATTGGATGTTGGGGAAGGGGATGCGTTTTTGGGTTTTGGTGGTTTCTAGGAATTGGCGGAGGTTTTTGATTAAGGTGATGGCGTCTTCGGGTTGGGGTGTGGAGGTGTGGGAGGGTGGGAGGATGGGGGATTGCGGAGGATTTACGGCTGTCCACCATAGGGTCAGGGTGAACATTGTGAGAGCAGTCATGGTGATGATCGGGTGATCGATCATGTAGTTGAGTCGGTGGGGATATAGTCCTGGTAATAGGAGGGTGATTGCTGCGGCCCACAGTCCGATTTCGGTGGTGAAGAGGGTGGTGCCAATGCCGTAGATGGACAGAAGGAGGATGGCGCTGAAGAGAAGGTTGACGAGGGTGGAGGAGGCGATGCCTGTGCCGAAGCTGTTGAGGAAGGGGACGGTGCTGAGGTAGACGAGGGGGGGGATTTTGGAGGAGAGGAGCCAGAGGCTAGTCCACCAGTCGGGGTTGAACCAGTTGGGGGTTTGTAGGGCTTTCCAGTAGTTCATGGCCCCGGTGAGGTAGTCGGCCTGATCCCACTCTGGAATGGGTTGGAGGGTGGTGAGCCAAGCCCGATCGACGATCGCGCTCAGTAACCAAATGCTGAACAGTATGGCTGTTTGTTTTATCCACCGCTGCTGAATCACGCTCTCGCCCTAGGAACCAGGATCACCCTTAACTTATACCACTTTGGGGTTTTTGGGTGAGGGGAAGGGGTGGGTGGCGCGATCGATCTAAATTCCTTCAGAGAAAAGTCTTCGGGATGAAGTTGATGGGTGGCGCAGAAAATTTGCCATTCACTCGGTTCAATGAGACTGCTCAGTTTGGCGATCGACCCGTGATTACGCAGGATTCTCAAAGAGGGGAGTAGCGTATCAATATGTGCTTATTGTTTGCTTGCTTGTAGGTTCTATGTTGCTGAAAATGTTGCTGAAATTGCTATTCGATCGATTCATTAAGATGAATGATGTGTGTGTTGGGAAACATTACTGTCCAGCAAGATATCCAAGGTTGGAATCAGACTGTGTTTCATGTTTCCCTAATACCAAATTGATTTATCACTGCTACAGATCCGATCCCCCCTAGCCCCCCTTAATAAAGGGGGAATTGAGCCAAATCTTCTCAAAGTCCCCCTTATTAAGGGGGATTTAGGGGGATCGTTATGGGTTGCAATTACAAGTTGATTTGGTATAACAGGTTGCCAATGATGATTAGCCTTCTAGCATGATCTCCCTAGCTGCAACGCGCACGACGGTGGGTTCGCCCCGTTTGCGGACGGTTTGACTCCATTCGTGGGCGCTGATGAAGTTGATAACGTGCAAAATGCCAATTGCGGCTTCGACGGCATCGGCTTCACCGCTCAGTTGCAGTTTGATTTTTTTGGTATAGCGGGTCATTGGGTTTCCTCCAACTGTGAAGTAAATGGACGAGGAAAACCCAAAAAGCTAGCCGCCCCGTTTTCTGACATGGCGAAACAGGGCGGCTTGGGGGTGCTAAAATGCAATCCAGGCAACCATGCTGGCATCAGCAGCTTGGGGGCTTAGCGATCGTTCTGAGGCGGGAATCTCATTGCGATCGCGCTAGTTTTTCGGGCGTATCAGCAGCAGGGATTGGATGTCCGATTGCTGCTTAACTATAGCAATGTAGCGGCGATCGTCTTTCTCGTCAACCGTACAGCGGTGGTAAATGGAGATGACCCGGATTGTGCCTTGTGGTGGGGGATCCGATCGGGGATGCGATGCTGCCGTTATGCTTTGGCTTTTTTGCGGGTTTTGCTGGGTTTTGGGGTGGCGGTGGCGCGTTCTGTGCGGATGCGTTCTAGGAGGACGCTGGCGGGTTCGTCGGTGGGGTCTTGTTCGACGAGTTCTCCCCGAAAGGCTTTGGCGAGGATAGCGCGATCTAAACTAGCTAAATAGCTTTCCATTGATTGATATTTCTGTTGAATTCGAGAAATTATCTGCAATACCCCTTTGATTTGTTTGGCAATCTCACGTTGCTCTTCTATTGAACAAAAAGGAATTTCAAATTTCGCTAGTTTTTGAGCATTGATATTAGATTGACTTACTCCATCAGTCTTTACTTGCCAGCAATAGTCCTTTGCATAATTGCTATTAAGACAGTAGTTGAGATACTCAGAATCCAACTCAGAAGAATTATTAATTCTTATCAGATAACCAGCAAAGATAGCTGGCCTTTCACCTCGATAGATACTTGTTTTGCCAACCAACTCTGGGCTATTTGTTCGATTGAACAGTACGTCACCAGGATTTAGTGAATACTTGGAAATTTCATCTTCATTACTTGTATAAACAAGATTGTCCCAATCAATTTCACCGTTTTGAAGATTACCCATTCTTAAGACGGGGATTGAACCATCAGACAGTGACTTTGCTGAGGTGCCATATTGAAAGGAATAGCATAACTTATCTAAAGCAATGTATTGCCATTCTTCGGGAATTACCTCATCTCCATACTCTTCCTCATATGCATAGGCTTCCAGCAGTACTTGCTTTTGTTTCTCAGTCTTAGCTTCTAATAGCCGTTTTCTTTTAATCCTCTCCAGCAAGACCGAAGCGGGTTCAACGTCTGGGTTTTGTTCGCGCCAGTCGGCAGTGAGATCCCCTCGGAAGGCCGCCGCTAGGACAGATTGACGGAACCGATCGCACAACTCAGGAATGACCTCTAGGGCTTCTCGCGCTTTTTGGGTCTTCGATCGAAGTTCCTCAATCTTGGCAACAATCCGTTTTTGTTCGTTGAGTGGGGGTAGGGGAATTGTAAACTCAGATACCTGCTGTAAGTTCAAATTTCTTAAACCAACACCTCTTCCACCTTGTCTAATACTTTCCTCTATCACCCTCGATGAAAGAGCTAAACTAATATACTCAGGATTAATTGATTTGGCTAAACGAATAATAGCAAGTGCTTGATTGGTATTAGCTGGTAAGTCTTCTTTTTGTACAATTGCTACACGACCAAGAGTTCCAGCAATAGAAAACAAAATATCATTTTCTTGTAACTGAGAACGTTCTAATACTTGATGTGCATCTTCATCTATAAAAGCACAAAGATCTTTATTGATTCTTCCTTCACGAAGGCTCTCAACTTTTACAAAAAGAATTCCTTCATCAGTAAACGATAATCCTAAAGATGTTGGAGTTGTTCCTTTCGTGATGCGATGACTAAGATCCTGAAGCTGAACGAGTTCCCATGCTTTTAAGCGTGTGTTCATATCCATTAGATTAAATCTGAAAATAATGTAGGCTAAAGTGGCTCTAAACCATCATGTGAAAACTTCTATAGCGATCGTTCAGTCATATATAAATCACTTCCGCCAACACTCGATCTCGAATCCGTGCCTTCAGCCCATTCTTCGTCACCAGATCCACCTTCAACCCAATCAACTCACTCAAATAATCTCGCAGCTCAACCAACCCAAACAACGTCGGAGCCTGTTCATAATCCACCAACACATCCACATCACTCCGATCGGTCTGTTCTCCCCGCGCATAGGAGCCAAACACCCCCACCTGAGTGATTCGATACCGCTCCCGCAGCAACCCCTTACTCTCCCCCAAAATCCGCTTAATCTCTTCCATCGTTTTCATACCGCCCTCGATCTATGCTCCTATTCTATGCCCCAGCCTCAATCTCCCAATCCTCCAGCCGTAACCCCTGCACTCGGCCAAACTCCCCCGTATTATGCGTCACCAGAGTCAAATTATGAGCCAACGCGATCGCAGCAATCTGCAAATCATAGGAACCAATCGGCACTCCAGCCGCCTTAAGTTGTGCTCTTAATCTGCCACAAATTATCGCTGCCGCGCCATCAAACGGTAAACTCAAAAAATCGCCACAGAACTTTCGTAAAGTCTCCAGATTTTCATTCACACGAGCGCTATTGTAAGCACCGAAATACAACTCAAACTTGACAACATCACAGATAGCAACATCATCACGAGACAGCGCAGTGAGATGACGATAAACAGACCAGTTACGACGATTAATGTATTGAATACAAGTATTTGTATCAAGCAAATAAATCATTCGAATGGCATCCTTTCAGTCGGCTCTTCCTGTGGTGCTCTTTCCAACTCCCCCTCCCAAGCTCCAAAGGTACTCAAAAACTCCGAAGACCATTTTCGCTCAGCCCCATGAGTGCGCTGTACCAACACCTCAGCAAACCGCAATAACTCCTGCTGCTCACCGATCGGCAACGATCGAACCTTCTGCAAAATCGCTTCTTCCAGAGTCATAGCTTTACTCCCGTTTATCCATAAATTACCCGATGGGTCTTCAGAATGTTCGATCGCCGATAGGGATTCTCCAGAAGTTGCTTCTGCACGACATCTACCCGCCGCCCGAACAACTCTGACAACGCCCCATTCAACTCCTGCCAGCTTTGCCAGGTCATCCGGTGTTCTGGCCCAAACTCCACCAACACATCCACATCACTCGGTGCATCCCCCGCTACCCGAAAATCCTCCCGCAATACCGACCCAAATAGCCCCATTTCCACAATCCCAAATCGCTCACACAGCCCCGAGATCGTCGATCGATCGACCCCCAGCCGCTCCTGCAAAATTTCATCCACCGACTGTGTGGAAGCGACCTGCGTTAACCCCACCTGTTCCTCCATCCTTCACCTCCCAACGCCCTACCCTAATTTTAAATCCCCCGCCTACTCCTCCAACAACCCCATCAGCGCCTCCATCTCCTGCGTCGCCACCCGCAACCGCTCCAAAATCTCCAGCGCGATCGTCTCCGGCTCCGGCAAATCCTCCCCCGACTGCAAACTCTCATCCCGCAGCCAAGAAATATCCAAATTCTCCCCCCGCTTGCCAATCTCCTCCCGCGAAAAACAACGAAATCGCCCCGCCTCCCCCAGATCAACCCGAGGCGATCGGCCATTGGCATCCGCCCCATAACACGCCTCAAACTCCGCAAAATGCCCCCGCGTCAACGGCGTCCGCTTGCCAAACGTCGGCATATTCGTCCGCATATCATAAATCCACACCTGCTCCGTATTGCCCTTCTCCGTCAGCCCCCGCTGGAAAAACAGCACATTCGTCTTCACCCCCTGCGCATAAAAAATCCCCGTCGGCAGCCGCAAAATCGTATGCAAATTGCACTTATCCAGCAAATCCGCCCGGATTGACTTGCCCTGCCCATCCTCAAACAGCACATTATCCGGCAACACCACCGCCGCCCGTCCCCCCGGCACCAACCCCCGATAGATATGCTGCAAAAACGCCAACTGCTTATTCGACGTGGGATAGGTAAAATCATCCCGCGACGGCAACCCGCCCCCCTTCTTCGTGCCAAACGGCGGATTCGTCAAAATCAGATTCGCCCTACGCAAACCCTGCCCATCGATCGCCAACGTATCCCCCAGAATCACCCCCTCCTCAATCCCATGCAACATCAAATTCATCAACAGCAAGCGATGGGCATCCTGCACCAACTCAATCCCATAAAACGCCTTCTGCCGCTGAAACGCCTGCTCCGTATTACCCAACTCAAATAACTCACCTGTCCGATCCTTGATGTAGCGATCGGCTGCAATTAAAAATCCCCCCGTTCCCGCCGCCGGATCCTGCACCAACTCCCCTGGCTGCGGCTGCATCAGCGCCACCATGCAATCAATCAGCGGCCTCGGCGTAAAATACTGACCCGCCCCCGATTTCTTCTCACTGGCATTCTTCTCCAGCAACCCCTCATAGAGATCGCCCAGCCCCTCCTCCTTGGCCGAATACCAATCCAACTCATCCAAACTCTGCACCAGCTTCTTCAGAATGCGCGGTTGTTTCAGCGCCGTCTGGGCATTGGCAAAAATCGCCTGCACCCGTGGGGAAGCTTCCTTGGATCCCAAATGCAACAACGCCGATCGATAGAACTCCAGTTGCTCAATCCCTTCCCTAGCTACCAGATCGCCCCAGCGATAGCCCTCCGGTAACTGTGCCTCCTCCCCCGTTTCCTGCATCATCTTGAGAAACAGTAAATACGTCAGTTCTGTGACATATTGCAGATAGGTAATGCCATCATCCCGCAACACATGGCAGAGATTCCACAGCTTTTGCACAATATCCGTCGTTGCAGTCATAAATCAAACCAGTTCTCAACGCCAAGATGATCAAAATCAACATAGTCTACTGAATGGTTCTTTCAGCAGATACCGTAGATCTGTTACAGGCTAACCTCGTGCTCCACGGTTCGATCGCGAACTTCCTGGAATACCTCATCCGAGTCAATGTTTAGGTTCGCGATCGCCAATCGTTCTCGAAAAGCCCCTAGAGACTGCCCAAACGTCCCCTTTTGCTCCAGTAAGCGATCGTCGGTTTCCGCTTGATGCACCAACTGGGCTAACTGGTTACGGACTTGAGCAGAATATTGTGTTGAAGGGTCGGACATAGCTTGGCAAATAGCTCTCTAGATGGCTATCCTATTATAGAAGTAACCCATTACAAGCTCCCCACAGGACAATTCCTACCCAGAAGATCGTGATTGCATTCCTCAATGGACTGAACTGTAGATATATTATCTAGAACCCCCCTCGCAGAAGCCATGATTGACGTAAAAAATGCGGTCAGCTCTGCTTACAAATATCTGCAAGCGATCCAAGAGATGTTTGGCGGAGAATTTGACGATCTCCGATTAGAAGAGATCGAGCTATCGGAGGATCAAACATCCTGGCTCATCACCTTAGGCTACGATTTACCCATCAAGAACCGTAGCGCCCTGCATGAGCTATTGGCTACGCCAACTCAACCTCAGCAACTGTTCCGGCGAGAATATAAGTTATTTAAAGTTAATGCTGAAACAGGTATGGTAGAAGCAATGAAAATTAGAAAAGTATGAACACTGAAATTTAGCCGCTATTAGGTTAATTTCATTAGAACAGGATCTGTATAGACACTCATATCCTACTCCTATTCGGTGTAGGCAGTGTCAATCGATCGGGAATCCTAAAATTCAGTTCCATACGAAACTTGATTCCAGAAGATGACAATACATTATTGGGAATCTTTATCTACACAGCGGGTAATGCTGGTATGGAACTTTGAATCTGTATACTCCAATTTGTAAGCGCCTCCTCTAGGTTAACAATCATCACCCCATATCCTGCCAAAGCCGATCGCTAATCTCAGCTAAAATTGCCTCTAGCTGCCCGTCGAAGACCTTATTTAACCGATCGAACCCGCCCCCCTGAGTTCTAAATTCACCCTGATCCAACGCTGCCCGATCGACCACAACCTCCACCTTCAACTGCTTGCCGATCCGCTCCAACCACTTCCGCTGCGGGGGTGTCCAAGCTCGGCTTGCCAGAATCTTCTTCAGCGCCCGATCGACCCGATCGGGATAGGGAATCAGCGCATCCCCCAAGGCCGCCTGCCGAATAAACCCAATAATCGACGCCGCAATATCCTCATTCGTCGCATCCCGCCACGCCGATCGTAACCCCGTTTCCGAAAAACCTTTCTGATCCAACAACAGCTTCAATTCCTTCAATTGCTGCCGCGTCAAATCCCGAGGCCGCTGCATCACCACCAGCAACGCCGCAATCTCATTCTGATTCCTTTGCAAAAACGTCCTAAAACTCTCTAGATAATCCTCTGGCTTGCCATAGGGCTGCCCATTTTCCGCCACCCCGTAGCCCCGTTCCACCCGCCGCAACTCATCGGCATGGTAGGAAATCATCAACGGTTGCCCGCCCCCCTCGCGCCGATCGAGCAACTGGGCAATTCCCCCCCGATCGCCCAGCCAAGCTTGGACTTGTATGGGGTCACTCCGCCGCAAAAACTGCATCAACTCCGGTAAAGCCATCCCAGCAAACTGCTCCACCTGCGCCAAGCGATCGCCCGTGAGATGGCGCTGCTTCCGTTGTAGCTTCGCCACAAACTGATTGACCACTTCCTCGATCGCCGCTGGTTCCGTCACCGTTTGCAACTCACGCACTAACTGTGCAAAGGAAAGATTGGGATTGACCACCACGGGCTTCATCGTCGAAACCTTCGAGAGGGCCTCATAGAGCCGCACCGCATCAAATACCCGAAAGACCTCCTTACCGATCGCATCACAGCGCCGCGTTGCCCTTCCCAGCATTTGCTCGTAGAGAATCCGTGAATTCACCCGCCGAATAAACACCAAATTGCAAATCTCTGGCACATCAATCCCCGTCGTCAGCAGATCGACCGTTATAGCAATTCTCGGATTGACTTCATTGCGAAACTGCCGGATTAACTGCAAGGGCTTATCCGCATTGCCTGTAATCTTAGCGATCGCGTCATCTTCCACGCTACCGTAGCAATCCGCTAGGGCTTTGCGTAACTGATTTACCACAATATCTGCATGGGCATCCGTCGCACAGAAAATCAGCGTTTTGCCGAGTTCTGGTACCGAGGGATCGAGATACTTCGCGATCTCTTCACACACCACCCGATTAAATTCCTCCGTCACCACCCGCCGGTTAAACTGCTCCACCTCAATCCGCACTTCATCCGGCGCATGAACTAAATCTAACTGTCCCGACTGCGGATCAAACCACTCGATCGCCTCCCCAGGATTCCAGGTCATGCCATCCTCGGACAAGGCCGTCATAATTCGGTAGGGCGGTTCATGATCGATTAACCAACCGTCCATCACCGCCTCGCGATAACTGTAGGTAAACACGGGTTCGCCAAAGATTTGCGTCGTATGCAAAGCAGGCGTCGCCGTTAAGCCAATCTTGACCGCATCAAACTGTTCCAATACCCGCCGATACTTCGACACATAGTCACCAAAGTCCCGAAACGTGAGTTCCGTCTCACTCAACTCCCGATCGAGCAAATAGCCCCGATGGCACTCATCCACCACAATGCAGTCATACTGATCCGCCGTGGGCACCGACGCCCCCTCGCCCGCATAGAGAATGCGCTTCACCAACCCCTGCACCGTCGCAATATGCACCTTCGTATCCCGATCGGGCGTTGGGACATCCATTTCCTTGATTTCAAAAATGTCAGCAAAGGTCTGAAAACTCTCCATGCGCGACTCGTTAAACGCATTGGCGGTCTGTTCCCCCAAGGCTGTGCGATCGACCAAAAACAAAATCCGTCGAAATCGTTTCGCCTTCAGCAGCCGATAGACCAACGCAATACAGGTTTTTGTTTTCCCGGTACCCGTCGCCATTGCCAACAGCAGCGATCGTTGTTCCGTGGCTAGCGCCTGCTCCACGGCCCGAATCGCTCGAATTTGGTAATCCCGCAGTTCTAGGCCATAGTTAAAGGGTTCCTGGGCCAGTTGGGCCTGGGCTTGCTCCACATTCTGGGTCAAGGCAGCGATGAATCCCTGGGGGCTATACCAGGTCTGGAGGGGACGCCGCAAATTCTCTGGACGCCGCAGATCGCAGAACCAAATGCCGCTCTTGGTCTGCAACTGTTGTAGGAACGATCGGCCATTGGTGGCAAAGACAAACGGGACTTTGTACGGTCCCCAGGGGCCACCGGGTAAGCTTTCATCCCCCTTGATCTGGTAGCTACGGCTGTAGCGTTTCGCTTGATTCAAAGCCCCTTCAGCCACATCCAGGGTCTGACGCTTGGCCTCCACCACTGCTACTACTTGCAGCCCGACAAACAGCACATAGTCTGCTTTCCCGGATGCGGTGGGCCACTCCGCGATCGCGAGATTTTTTCCCTTCTGGGGGCGTGCCCCTTGGCCATAGGTGAGTACCTCGGAATCCACCTCCCAGTCCGCCGATCGCAATTGGGCATCGATCAGCCGTCGAGTTTCGCGCTCATCCAAACTGACCTGGGCTTCTGCGGCTTGGGCCTGGGCGATCGTCTGTTGGATGTCCTTTGTTGGAGCGCTAGCGGCCTGTTGCTGAATTTGGTGGAGGTGGGCCTGCAACTCCTGGAACTTGGCTTCTGCCTCTTGGGCCAGGGTTTCTGCGGCTAACCGTCGTTGGGCTTCGGCTTCCGCCAGTGCTTGGGCCGCTGCGGCCTGCGAGAGGCTGGATTTGACTTCTTGCCGCAGTTGGGCCAGTTCGGTTTGCAGTTCTACAGCAGCGATCGCGGGATTCGCGGGGGGAATAAAGGGCCCTGGATCAAAGCTACGATCGGGCAGAAAAACTTTATGAAACCAAATCCCTAACAGCCGTGCATATTTCAAGCCACTTAAGGCCGTGCGTTGGCTGCCGGAGAGGCCATGGGTGGCACTGTTGCCCAGTTTGCGCACCTCATGGAACAGTCGATCGACCTCGCCCTTGAGCACGCCCCGATCGCGCAGGCGGTGGAGCAACTCGACCTGCTTCTCCTCTGGGTCGGCATAGAGTCCCACATTGGCCGCAACGAGCTGCGCCAAGACCTCCCCAAACTGCCGCAGCTTAATCAAGCAAGTATTGGGGTCATCGAAAAAATACCGCTCTGCCAAACTCCCCAGTCTTACCAGTTGAGGATCATGGATTTTGAGAAACTCAAAATTAGGCGAGGGCATAGTTACTCGATCGGGGTATAGTCGTCATTTTTGCTCAGTTCCCCGCTCCCGATCCGGTTTTAACGCAAATTAGCCGTTCTGTAATGGATTCACCAGAAATTTATCTTGCCATTATCAAATATAAACTGCTGGAAAGATGGCATCGTTAGAATGAGCGATGAATCCCACTGCGCCGTCATGCAAGCCTAGTTGCACAGCCTCTCGATTCCACCCTAAAACAGTTTCTATTTTCCGTGCTGACCTCACAAAATAGTCTTCAGCTCATTGAGCACGGTTTAGGGCATCCTTCTCTCAAGAGTCTGGGTAAACGATAGGTAAACGATAGTATCTTCTGATCCATGCCTTCTAGAATGCCCAGTGTCTTAATTTATTTGCAAGTTCCTTAGCTCGTCACAACTTTAACCCAAGGGTTCAATCGCTTTGAGCTGATCCTAGCCGATTATGGTACCAAGCCATTAACGGCGTAGCAGTAACTCCATGAAGAAAAATTGAAAATACTAAAATGGTATAGACAATCCAAGCGAGACGTTCCGCCATCTCACTTTTAATACTGTGACCCATCGCATAAGTAATGTAATAGAGAGACCCCAACCCTCGGATACCAAACCAACCCAGGAGCCATCGCGTCAGAAGTGGAAGCGGACTTCCCAAAAGGCTGAGTTGAGTGCCTAGAGGGCGAATCACGAAGAATAGACACCCCCCGAGCCACAAAGCATCAAAGAAATACTGACCGATCGCCTCAAACCTGAGAAAAGAACCTAATAATAAAATTGCTACAACCTCTAACAGTTTCTCAATTTGTTCAAGGAAATGAATTTGGTTTGCTTTCCGGCGATGCTCAGTATGGTAATTTTTCCGCACTGATAACCCAGCAACAAACACTGCCAGAAACCCGTAGCCATTAATCAACTCTGTCAGAGAATAGGTTAGTAAAATCGTACTGAGGGCAACTAGATCTTCCATCAACGCTTCGGAAGGTCGCGATCGCTGGACACGGCGGTCAATCCACAGGATGACGTTGGCAACAACTACACCCATAATGATGCCCGCTAGAATTGCCCAAACTAGGTCAATCAGCAACCATTGCCGCAACCAGCCTTCCCAGTTAGGCTTCTGACTCAGATAGAGTCCAAAGTACACAAAGGGAAACGCTAGGGCATCGTTTAAACCGCCTTCGGAGGTGAGGCCAAAGCGTAGTTCATCATGATCATCACTATCTGCGATCTGAACTTCGGAGGCTAAAACTGGATCAGTCGGTGCGAGAATCGCTCCCAGCAAAATGGCAGCACCCCAATCCAGTTGGAGACCTAAATGGGCAACAATCGCGATCGCGGCGATCGATAAGGGCATCAAAAAGCCAATTAGCCGCGCTGGTGTTTGCCATGCTGCAAAATTAAGCGGCCTATTCATTTTTAGACCGCAGCTAAATACGGAAACAAGGACTAAAAATTCAGTAAATCGTTCAATAAACTCAGCATTGGGCCGATGATTTAAAAAGTTAATGCCATAGGGCCCTAGAAAGATACCAACGATTAAATAAATGAGAGCATAGGATACGGGTAGTCGTGAGATCCAGCCAGAGCCTAATGTAACAGTTAATAAGACTATGCCAACGACTAAAAGAGAAAATATATATATGCTCACAGCAGTCTAGTTTATGACTTATAGCTGTAATAGTAGGCAGATCATTACTGGAACACGTCTCTACAAAGTAAGAGATGAATAACTAACCATCTGGTGAACTTAATTAACGCAGAAAAGAAGAAATTGATGAAGAGAAAGCCCCTAGTGTAACCGTGAGGTCACTCCTAGGGACTTCGTTTGAGGTCTAATTAAGAGGTTCGATCGAACCTGTGCCTTAACCCGCCAACTGGATCGATCGGGTTACCAACGTTTCCGCCGTGATGCCATTCAGTGCCATTAACTCGCCCGCAGAAGCCGTGGTTTCTCCGCGCTTCCAAGAGACGATATCCCGCTTCACGCCACTCCGCAGCATAATCGGTTCCAGCATATTGGCAGGGCCACCCGTCACACCAATCAACGCATCCCCACCAAACAAGGCATCGAACCCGGCATCATCCAAGAAAGTCCCATCGGGTTCCGATGTGGTATCCCACAGAACATCCGTAGGCCGATAGAGACGACGGGGATTAATCACCGAAACGATACGAACCCCATATCCCTGTGCTTCCAGTTGTTGCGCTGCTGCGTATACAGGGTTGAGCGTCATGTCCCCCACCACAGCAAAGACAATTTTCTTACTACCATCACTTTCGTGTAGAACTACGCCACCCTTTTGCAATCCTTCCTGCGTTTGGGAAAACGTTGTCCGAATTGGTAGCGGAGATTTACTCGCAGTAATCACCACACCTTTGTTAGAAGTGCCCAAGGCCCAGTCATAACAGACTTGGATACTGTTAGCATCCGGTGGGAAGACGGGAAACACATTCCCATTGCGCATCATGGCAGCAAAATACGCTTCCACTTCCGGGCGTTGGTGCGTCCAACCGTTGCGACCCTGTTCCAGCGCCCCTGCGGTAAACAGCGTAATTGTGGAAGGTGTGGGGCGACGCAGTTCCGCCATGGCCTGGGTCACGGTTTGCCAAATGGGAAGACCGTTGATCGCGAAGGATTCGTAGGAACACCAAAGGCTACGACCTCCGAACAGTGCAAGGGCCGCAGCAAAGCCCGCACAGGCGTCTTCATTCAACGGTTCATAGACCTGACCACCGGGGTGCTGGTTATACAGCGGATCTTCCGTGGGGTGAATAATTTTCAGGGTTTGGTTGATATTGGCCATCCCCGAAGCTTCGTTGCCATCGGCATTGGTGACGACAAATGCGCCATCCTGCTGGCCGACGTAGCCCACCAGTTGCCCCATCACCGTCGTGGAAACCTTGGCATCACCCCCGATCGCGTATTCTTGCAAGGGCAATT
>MUGG01000044.1 GCA_002148405.1 Alkalinema sp. CACIAM 70d
CTCCCAAAATGGGAGAGGGATTTAGGGTGAGGGCAAAATACCAAGGACTCATGAGCCATTTAGGACTGCTATAGATAGAATTAATGTAGTCGTTTTTAGGTATTATTTCTGCAATAAAAAACGATCGAGGATTCCCGATCGTTAATACATTTTATTTTCTAGAATATTGCGTGAACTATCTGCAATTAACTCCCAAAAGCTAATAGACCCATTCTACGGAAGTGATTTTTGCGCTGGCTCCCGGTCTCGATCGGGTGGTGGCAAAGGGTAAAGTCGTTCCAGGTTGAAAGCTTCCCTGCTGTGTAATGAAGCTGGTATTGATTTCCTTGCCGTTACGATCAACGATCGTGTAGTTGATCGTAAATCGTTTGACGAGATGTCCTGTTTGATTGACGACTTCCCCTTGTAGGTTTTCTCCGTTGTAACTTAATCGACGAACTTGCATTTTTGCAGCTTCCTCCATTGTTGAAGATGCAGGACGGGTGGGATTGCAGAGGCGATCGAGGTTGACCCATTGGCCCGTAGGACTTTGCATAAAGCAGAAGGACTCGAGGCTGGTGCTCAAGGCTGGAGGCACGGGAGCCATTCCGCAGGCAGTCACGATCGCGCCACTGATCCAGCCAAACGTTCCATACAATCGCCCTGTCGATCGTTCCAGAGATCGTTCCAAAGCATGATTCTTCAATAACATGACCGAATCCTCCCGTTAAACACAGCTCATCAAGTAGCATGAATCAATGACTGCTATATTGTTTTCTTAATTACTTTCTACATCGTTTGCCACATCAGTCACTAGATTGTCGATCGCGGCATCAGTGAGAAAAGGGGCAAGAATCCTCACCCCTTGTATCGATCGAAGACCTCTAGTCGATCGAAAACTTTTACAACATCTCATACATTGCTGTAACAAACTGCTCTGAATCAGAATAAAAATGCATACAACCTACTCAGGAATTATTTAAGTCAACTCGTAATTCTGGGAAAATCATAACTCTTAGAATTACGCTTAAGGATCACACTTTTGGCCGTTGGGTTTGGTGCAGAGTGGCCCCAACTTCACTGCCCGTCCTGCAATTTGTCGCGTCACAAAAGCTAATGGGCCTGCTTTATGTTCTCCATTAAACGGTGTGGGCTTGGTCACATCAAACCCGCAGGCTTGAGCATCTTTGGGATTGTTAAACCAGAAACCTAGGTGGAAGGTATTGACTGGGCCACGGGTTCCCGACGTGTCAATCCCAAAAATTTGATCTAAAAAGATCGTCTTCAGCGAAGTTGCGCCTGCTTCCAAATCCGATTGGTACCAAGCCAACCCAAAGTTTTTAAAGTTAGGATCGCGAGCTCCATCAGGCAACTGCGGCGTACTTTCGATCGAAAACAGATCAAACTTAACCCCTTCCTTAAATCCTTCCAGTTGAATATTTAAGTGATCGTTTAATTCGCCCCGCACAACGGTGACTCTGACTTTGGGCTTCAGTCCAGGTTTGGCTAAACAGGGAACAAACTGGCCAACGGGATACATCTCAAATTGGGTAGACTGCACTTCAGCCTTGGCTTGCAACGGGTAGAGGATCGATAACGTTGCCATCATCAAGCTGCCAACAACTGCCGTTCCACGAACACAAGATTGAATCAACTGACGAACCATAGCAACCTCCAGAATAGGAAACCTTCAATTCGGGGGTGAATTCAAGGTGCTGAAACATGACACGTTGGAGATCGATCGGTTATGCAGGTCGATCGCTCGATCGACGATGCAATTTCTCAAAAATCTGGGATTCATCTACGGATCCTTTAGCCAATCCTAGGCGCTGTAGGACTCCCAGCTTCCTCACAAACTCCTCAAAGTTTTCCGCTAGGGTGACAATATTCGATCGACCCTCCTTCCTTGGACCCATCACCTTCGATCGCAGGCTTGTCTAGTCCCCGATCGACCATCCTCCGTGCTGAGCACCATGACCATGATTTGGAACGCGCAGAAAGCCCTAAAACCTTATACATACCGATCGGCCCCCCTTGGCGTTAGCTTCCATGTCCATGCTTTGACCAAAATCTATCGTATGGGTGAAGTAGAAGTGTATGCCTTGCGATCGGTGGACTTGGATCTCTACGATGGTGAATTTGTCGTGATTCTTGGGCCATCGGGGAGCGGCAAATCAACATTGCTGAATATTCTCGGCGGATTGGATATCGCCACCACGGGGCATGTTTTCTTCCACGATCGGGATTTGACCAACGCCAAGGATGCAGAACTCACCCGATTTCGGCGGGATTGTGTCGGGTTTATTTTTCAGTTTTATAACTTAATTCCTAGTTTAACAGCGCGGGAAAATGTGGCCCTAGTCACGGAGATCGTCCGACATCCGATGCGTCCGGAAGTAGCTCTCGCCCTAGTGGGATTGAGCGATCGTCTCGATCACTTCCCGGCGCAAATGTCCGGGGGGGAACAGCAACGGGTGGCCATTGCCCGCGCGATCGCCAAGCGGCCTGAGGTTTTGCTCTGTGATGAACCCACGGGAGCCTTGGACTATCAAACGGGCAAACTGGTACTGGAAGCGTTGGCCAAGGTGAATCAAGAACTGAAAACCACCACCGTTGTCATTACCCACAATGCCGGAATTGCAGCCATGGCCGATCGGGTGGTCACCATGCGCAGCGGCGAAATCACCCACATCCAAGTGAATTCTCACAAGGTTTCACCCGCCGAGTTGGAATGGTAATCTCCATTGCAATCAATTTATTTAATTTTGAACATCACAATTCCATTTTCTTTAAAGTCAGATCTAGAATTTTCAATTTTGTTGTTGTTGCTGTGGGTATGCCATGTTTAAAAGAATTTTAGTGGCCTTGGATCATTCTTCGCTAGCCGATCGTGTCCTGGCTCAGGCAATGACGATCGCTCAGGCAAACCAGGCAGAACTCCTGCTATTGCATGTGTTATCCGGCGAAGAGGAAGACAGCCCCTTACCCATTCCGCCGGGAGCCGAAAAGATCTACTGGGCACCGGGTACTGGATTTAACCTAGAGATTTGGCGGAAGCAGTGGGAAACCTACGAACAGGAATGTCTCGACCAACTACAGCAACGATCGACCTTGGCACAAGCGACGGGCATTGCCACGGGCGTCAAACAAATTGCAGGTAGTCCGGGACGCGGTATTTGCTATCAAGCCAAGATTTGGGGTGCGGATCTCATTGTCACAGGGCATCGAGAGCAGTCCGGTTTACAAGAACTCCTGCTCGGCAGCGTCAGCAATTACATTCTGCACCATGCGCCCTGTGCGGTTTTGACGGTGAAGACAGTCATGGATCAGGACTAAACAAGGCTCGGATAGCCCTTAAGGCGCAAGACGCTGAATCTCCCAGCCCTCCGGTTCCTGCGGGGTATGCTGGCGCGTGTAAAGAAAGCGATCGTGGAGCCGATTCGGTCGCCCTTGCCAAAATTCAAAGCTCTGGGGCACAATGCGATATCCCCCCCAAAAGGACGGAACCGGAATTTCCTGGTGCATAAATTTTCGTTGCATTTCATCCAGTTTCATTTCCAGCAATTGCCGGGAAGAAATAATGCTACTTTGCTGGGAACACCAAGCCCCTAACTGGTTACCTCGGGGGCGAGTGGCAAAGTATTTTAAGGATTCTGCGGTGGGTACTTTGACGGCATGGCCCATAACTTGCACTTGCCGTTCCAGCGCCAACCAAAGAAACAACACGGCAACCTGGGAATTTTCCTGAATCTGTTGGGCCTTGCGACTTTCATAATTGGTAAAGAATACCAACCCCTGCCGATCGAAATATTTCAACAATACGGTACGAACAGACGGTGCCGCACTGGCCGAAGCCGTCGCCAATACCATGGCATTGGGTTCCAACAAATCGGCATTACAGGCTTGCTGAAACCACAGTTCAAATTGGTCAAAGGGATTGGGCTTCAGCGTCTCGCGATTCAACCCGGCCTGCGCATATTCCTGCCGTAACTTTCCAAGATCCATAAGGTCAGCACTTCCTCACAACTTCCTCATCTAGTTTTAGCAAACTTGTTCATAGCAAGTTCTTGGACATGTTGCATTATTTGAACAAGCCTTAAATTCCAGGAGTAAAATATTATGGATAATTTATCAATTAGACAACTTTATCGACTCAGGAGTGGACTGATTCTCTTAGCTATTACGTTCGCAATTACAGCAATTATTTCAGGCTTCTATATCCTGACAAAAACATCCTTAATATCAGTGGATGCACCCAGTTTTTTTAAGCTTTCCTTTGATTGTTCGCTGTTTGGTAGCCTATTTAGCTTTGGAGGAGCAATTTTTGTCACCCAGACTATCCAGTTGCGCCAACTCAAGCGACAAATAATCTTCCATGAACAGTGCCCCTTCATGGGTGTTTATCAACCCTCGCAGACTCCCTTATTACAAAAGCATCAACCGGGCAATCCATTCGTGTGTATGAAATGCCCGTTGGGAATCGATCGAACGGGCGATCGCGCTAGTGGATTGATTCATACCTGTAAAGTCTACGAACAATTACACTATGAGTGGGAAATCTCTCAAGCGAACGCATCGTCTAATTAATCTCTGCAAAGTCCCGCAAGGCAGTCAAGCAATTCACCTATGAAGCCTTTAGATCGGAAACTTTGGCGAGATTTATTGCATTTGTGGGGACAGATTGGAGCGATCGCCCTAATTGTTGCCTGTGGTATTGCAATCTTTGTCCTGATGCAGACTAACTATGAATCGCTGAAAGTCTCCCAGGCCCGTTATTACGAACAATATCGCTTTGCCGAGGTCTTTAGCAGCCTCAAACGCGCCCCCAATGCCCTCACAGCCCAAATCGAAGCCATTCCCGGAGTTGCCCAGGTGCAAACGCGGGTGGTTGTCCCCGTTACGCTGGATGTTCCCAACCAAACGGAACCCGTCACCGGACGCTTAGTATCCATTCCCGATCGGCCAGTTCCCATGCTGAACGATCTCTACCTCGCCCAAGGCCGCTACATCGAAGCCGATCGCTCCGATGAAGTATTAGTTAGCGAAACCTTTGCTAAGGCTAATCATCTGCAATTGGGGGATGCCCTGGGTGCCGTGATTAACGGGCGGTGGCAACGGTTGCGGATTGTTGGCATGGTGCTGTCCCCGGAATATATCTATGAAATTCGGCCCGGTGATTTCTTCCCGGACAACCAGCGGTTTGGGGTGCTGTGGCTGGGGCGTAAGGCGCTGGGAACGGCGTTTAACCTAGATGGGGCGTTTAATGATGTCGCACTTTCGCTCATGCCTAATACCAACGTGGCGGAAGTGATTTTTCAGTTAGATCGCCTGCTGGAACCCTACGGTGGTCTAGGAGCCTACGATCGCGAGGATCAAATATCCAACCGCTTTGTCTCCGATGAAATTATTCAACTGCGCGCCCATGCTCAAATTTTGCCCGTCATTTTCCTAGGCGTTGCCGCTTTTTTATTAAACATTGTGCTGTCTCGGTTGATTCAAACCCAACGGGATCAAATTGCCGTGCTGAAAGCCTTTGGCTACAGTAACCGCACGATCGGTTGGCATTTTCTGAAATTTGTCTTGGTCATTGTCTTTTTAGGGGGCAGTTTAGGCATTGGGGTGGGTCTGTGGCTGGGATCGGGGCTGACGCAGCTTTACGGCCAGTTCTATCATTTCCCTGTCCTGCATTATGAGATGCAGCCGGGAATGATACTGACAGCTGTATTGATCAGTGGTGGAGCAGGGATCGTGGGAGCCGTGGGGGCGGTGCGGCGGGCGATCGCCCTGCCCCCCGCTGAGGCCATGCGTCCAGAACCCCCGGCCCAATTTCGTCGCACGCTGATGGAACGATTGGGGTTACAAGCGTTTTTGTCTCCCGTGGGCCGCATTATTTTACGGAATTTAGAACGTAAACCTTGGCAGGCGATTTTATCGATCGTGGGTATTGCCCTAGCCGTTGCATTACTGGTTTCCGGTCGCTTTGGCCATGATGTCATGAATTACTTAATCGATGTGCAATTTAACCGAATGCAGCGGGATGATGTGACGATCGTGTTTAATGAACCGAGATCGAGCCGTGTGCAGGAGGAAGTGGCGCATCTACCTGGGGTGTTGTATGCCGAGCCCTTCCGCAGTGTTGCCGCCCGCCTGCGGTTTGAGCATCGCGCCCACAAAATTGGCATTATGGGTTTAAAAACACCAGGGGAATTACGAAACTTACTCGATCAACAACTCAATCCCATTCGTCTCCCGATCGAAGGTTTAGTCATCACAGATCACCTTGCAATGATGCTAGGTATTACACCAGGAGAAACGCTGACGGTAGAAGTTTTGGAGGGCGATCGACCGATTCGGCAAGTCCCTTTGGTCGGTGTTGTGGATGAAATGGTGGGGGTGGCAGCCTATATGGATATCCATGCCCTAAATCGCCTCATGCAGGAGGGGGATACCATTTCCGGAGCCTTCCTCGCGGTTGATCACCTATCCCTCGATCGCCTCTATCAAACGCTGAAACGCACCCCTGCCGTCGCGGGAGTGGCGCTGCGCCAAGCAGTGATTAACCAATTCCAAAAAACGATCGCCGAAAGCCAAGGCATTGCTACCACCATTCAAGTGGTTTTTGCCTGCATTATTGCCTTTGGGGTGGTTTACAATGCGGCGCGCATTGCTCTATCCGAACGGGGACGAGAACTCGCAACGCTGCGTATTATTGGTTTTTCGCGGGCGCAAATTGCCATTATTTTACTAGGAGAACAGGCTGTATTAACGATCGTGGCGATTCCGATCGGAATGCTGTTCGGCTATGGCATAGTAGCGTTAATGGTTGTGGCCTACCGTTCCGAACTCTACCGTCTACCCCTTGTCGTCAGCCAGCAAACCTATGCCTTTGCTTTTGTAGTCATTGCGATCGCCGCTGTGGTATCGGGTTTGATTGTCCGTCGGCAGCTCGATCGGCTAGATTTAGTGGCAGTCCTAAAAACTAGAGAGTAATCCAGAATTATTGACATCATGGCGAGAAAATCAAAGGAATTTGGGGATCTGCTTTATAACCAAACCGCCCAACAACGCCGAGATCGATCGATGCAACGCTTAGCCAAGCGGGTCAAACAATCCTCCCTCAACGTTTCTGAAGTGCAGGTTGATCCCCAGGGCGAGATCAAGATGTCTACTGTGCTGGAACAGTTTGTTGATCCCTATTGGCCGGAGGCTAGAACCCATCAGGAACGGATCTTTTTACTTAATATTGCCGTATCTGCTTGGAACATGGCACTTTTAGAGGAAAACGAGCGTCTAGAGCAGGTCAATAGCCTCGTATCTCAACTTTCTCCCGATCCCAGTAATCCTGTAGCTGATGAAATACGGGAAATGTTCATGGAATTAATTGAACGGCAACAGACTCTGTTCTCCACCATTGATCGACTCATCGTTGACTTTGAACTGGATGAAAACCGTTACGGTGCTAACCTCTCAGTCGTCTCAACCCCTGCGAACCCTATTTCTCCAGAGACTCCTGCGGATGGCCCAGCGGACGACCAACCTCCGATCGAACCCGAGGGTCAGCAAGACAGTTAAGCTCAATGAAGGAACATCGTCCATCCCAAACTAGACAAGCTAGAGTAGAGCCAATCTCATTGCTCTAAAATGCTTCATTCGAGAGGAAATACTTGATGAATCGTCGTGAGTTTGTTAGTTGGGTTGGATTAGGTTGGATCGCCAGTTCGCTACCAGTGGCGATCGCGGCCTGCTCTTCCGAGCCATCCGCGTCCACAGCACCTTCTACGGGTTCCAGCCAGTTGCCCCCACCCCCGCCACCACCAACGCGATCGCGATCGGGGATGCAGCAGATCTAGACAAAGCAGGCTTTATCAAAGGGCAAGCAGGCGATAAACCCGTTGTTGCTGTGAAGGTCAAAGATAAGGTGACTGCGGTTAATCCCACTTGTACCCACAAAGGTTGCGTGGTGGATTGGAAGGCTGATCAGCAGAAGTTTGTTTGTCCCTGCCACGGAGCCACCTTTGCTGCTGATGGAAGTGAACCCACCAAGCCCGCAGGTAAACCTCTGGCGACCTATACCGTCAAAGTGGAAGGCGGTAAGGTTTTGGTAGAAACCTAATTTCCATCTCCTGATAGCAGTGTTGAATTAAACGTCGATCGCGCGTATTCAATCCCTAAATCCCCCTTATTAAGGGGGAATTTGAGTATATTTTCTCCTTTACTTACCTTTATCCTATTTTTCCTCTATTTCTCTTGTTCCTTCTTGATTAAGGGGGACTAGGGGGGATGGGATTGGTAGCAATGGTGGGTCAATTTGGTTTAACGATCGCTAGAGCTATACCCTGCAACGGTAGAAAACCGCTGGGACTGGGTAGCCGCCTTAGCGCAGTTGAAAGATTAACGCAGTTGAAAGATTAGCGCAGTTGGAAAAGGGGTTGGGCAGCGGCAGATCCCGTGGCAAACAGAGCATCGTAGGAACGGCTACGAAAATTGATCATGCTGACCCAGGCCAGTCCCTCCGTCGTTCCCACCCAGAGTTTGTTCCCTGTATCAGGCAAGACGACCAACACCCGATCGCTGGGTAACCCACCAATCTGCCCAAGGACTTTGCCATTATAGGGATTGAGCCGCAGGAGGCCGTTCCCGCTGCCCACCCAAACGGTTCCTCGGGTGTCAAAACGAATCGACGCAATTTCTCGACCACGCAGCTGAGTCACCGATCGCAGCACTCGACCTTGACGGGCTTGGACTTCCACCAATCCGCTAGGGGTTCCAGCCCAGATTGACCCGTGGTTATCGGCGGCAACGGTTTGCACCGCCCCCCCAGGGATCTCTTCAACGGTTTGGATGATTGTGCCCTTGGCTGTGTTGACTTGCACCAGGCTGTCTAGGGTTCCCACCCAGAGGTGGCCGTCCTTATCCAAGGTTAGGGCATTGGCGCTCACACCGGGTAAGTCCTGAAGCGTAGTCATGAGCAGCCCTTGGTCGGGACTAATTAAGGCGAGGCCGCGATCGGTGCCCACCCAGAGATAGCCGCGTTTGTCCAATTGTAGGGAAAGGATGCGGTTAGACGGGAGGGAAATATTTTGGGCTGTGACTTCCTTTGTGCGGGAATCGATGCGAAATAGCCCTTCTGCGGTACCCACCCAAATCCGTCCCACTTTATCCTGGGCTAGGGCTCCTGTGAGCGGATTGGGGGTAGGAATGCGGGCCAGAACTCGGCCTGTGTTGGGATCAATCTGCGTCAGTCCCTGCCAGGATCCGACCCACAAAAAGCCACTGTAGTCCTTGAGGAGTGCTGGAACCCGATAATCCACGGCATTGGAGGGCTGCTGTTTGGGAACCGGATTGGGTTTGTCTGCGGGGGGTGGGGCGTCGGGAGGATAGGTAATGGGACGATTGGAAGGGGCGGCAAGACCGATCGAGGGTATCACCAAGAGGGAGAGTGCCCCCCAGACCAAGCTGCTGCACAGGCGGTTAAAGATGCGAGATCCCATAGCTGCCAATCCTCTTTGCTCCAAATCACCGTGAAGGATTCTTTATGATACTTGCCAGTCCCGCAGGGGTGACATCAATTCTGGAGAATTATTGATAAAGGGTAAGAGGTAGGTGGATCGGTTCGGGGAGGTAGATTGTGTGCTGGCTAGACGCTGAGCGATCGCAGTTGCCAGAAAAATAGCGACAATAGAATTCAAGCGTTACTGTGCGCCCATCCAGCATTTCTGAAGGTGGCAGGTCATGACAATCACCCTTCCGCTCCGGCTAGATTTGACCCAGGTTCATTTAACCGATGAGCAGTTTTATCAATTGTGTTTGACGAATCCAACTTTGAATCTTGAACGAACGGCCCAAGGAGCGTTAATTGTTATGTCACCCGTTGGTGGAGATAGCGGCAATCGGGAGGCGGATTACATTATCGATTTGGGAGTGTGGAACCGTCAAACGAAGCTGGGCAAGGTGTTTAGTTCTTCGACGTTGTTTAAGTTGCCCGGTGGGGGCGATCGATCTCCCGATGCGGCTTGGGTAGAACTATCCCGCTGGCAAGCCCTCACGCCGGAACAGCGCCAAAAATTTCCACCCATTGCGCCAGATTTTGTCATCGAACTGCGATCGCGGACGGATGATTTGGGATTGCTGCGGGAGAAGATGGCGGAATATTTGGCGAGTGGGGTGCGGTTGGGTTGGTTGATTAATCCCCAGGATCAGCAAGTAGAAATTTATCGGTTGCAGACTGAGGTGGAGGTGCGATCGTTGCCAACGGTGCTGTCGGGGGAAGCGGTTTTGCCAGGATTTGAGTTGGCGGTGGATGTATTTACCGATGAGGGGTGATTGCAGGTTGCTTCGCTGGGACTTGCGACCCTTACGTTCTGGCCTGTTGAAGCTGATGTGTCATGGGATGAGGCTCCTTGATTAAAATTAAAATCTTGAGGGTTGGGGGCGGAGCAGTTGGCTCAGGGGTTAGGCTCTAGTTTTGCAGGTGTTCTTGCGCCCATTGGCGGATTTGGGGGTCGGGATCGTTGAGGGCACGATCGTTACCAAATGGTTGATACAGGATATTGAGCAATTAGTCGATCGATGGTGAGAATTGGCATATTCCCGACCTGAGCTTGGGCAATCAAAATCCGATCGAAGGGATCTTTATGATGATCAGGAAGCTGATCTATCTGAAGAACATGGGCTATCTCGATCGCCATACTCTCGAAACGGTTGACTGTGAGACAGGATTGAATAAATTGAGTGGCTGGTTCAGGTAAGGGTAATTTGCCAGTTTTTGCTTTGACAATAATTTCCCAACTGCTGGCAACACTGACGTAAAGCGTATTATTTGAATCAGTAATAATGTCACGAACTGTTTTGGATAGTTGTGGGTCATTAGTTACCCACCAAAGCAGTGCATGGGTGTCGAGGAGCGCTTGCATAAATCTATTGTGGATCAGCAGGATTTAGGAACCCATTGAGGATATCTTCGGGTAAGGGGTCGTTGAAGTCTGTTGGAATTGTGAGTTTACCTGCGTATTGTCCAGGAACTCGGGGTTGTGATTGGCGTTGGGTGGGGGTGATGCGGGCGATCGGTTGTCCAGCTTCGGCAATAATAATTTCTTCGCCTTGGAGGACACGATCGAGTAGTTGGGCAATATTAGCGGTGGCTTCGGGGAGGGTAACGTAGGTAATCATGTTTGGGGGATTGCTGGAGGATGCTGGTGATTGCATTATAGGTTATGGGTAGGGGAACACTTTCAAGGGTTAGGCTCTAGTTTTTGCAGTTGTTTCTGTGCCCATTGGCGGAGTTGGGGGTCGGGGTCGTTGAGGGCGCGATCGCGCAATCGTTCGATCGTAGAGCCTTGATTTTAGGTGTAGATCAGTTCTTGGAATTCACCATCATTGGTGGCGAGAAACTGGGCGAGGTCGAGGATTTCAATGAGTACGAGTTGATTGTCTTCGGAATAGTGCAGAATCATTTTTCCGTCTTCTTCGGCGTAGGCGATCGGGTGCTCCGATAGCTCAATCAGCAGAGCATCAATGTCTTTACTGTAGTGAATCTTTTTCATCACCGAGTCAAACCCATGGGAGCGAGGCGGTTTACACTGTTCAAGGCTAGGGAATTAAATTAGCAGTTTGTGCTGGGTCATTTGCGATAAACCTCCCGTCGATGCTGACATCGAATCAGCACAATCACTAACTCCTTATCGTAAATATCGTACACAATCCGATAATCATTCACTCGGAGGCGATAGGTACGATCGCTGCCTTTTAGTTTTGTAACACCATTAGGGCGTGGATTTTCAGCTAAATCCTGAATGATTTCTGCAACACGATCGAGGATTTCCAGCGGCAGTGCATCAATTTGTTTTTGGACAGCTTTGGGAACAGTAACTTGATAGGTCATACACCGGAGGCTCGACGTTGGGCAAGATATTCTTCAAAGGTGATGTAGTCCCCTGCGGCATAGTCAGCACGAGCGGTTTCAAGCTCTGCCATCAGTTCTGGATCGTTTTCTAGAGCATCGTCAAACAGTTGATCCTCTAAGATTTCTAGGAGTTTATGCTTATCAGCCTTATTGAGAGATGAGACTACTGCGAGTAAAGACTCGAACTCAACTTGTTGTTCTAGTTTCACAGTGTTTTCAGCCATTATGAGGACTCCTTTTATTGTAAGACTATCATTTTTTGGGGAATTCTATCTGTCGATCGAATTCCATCGCGGGTCAAGAAGCGGCTTCTAATTCTGGTACGTTGGCAGTTTCATAGTTTTCAATGAGTGCGCCAATGACATCCATCATGGAGGCGAGGGGATGGGTTTCGTCTTCACCGACTTGATCGATTAACCGATCGAGCAGTTCGACTAATGATTTATATTCAGCTCCGGTGCGGGGGACAAAGATAGTGCTGGAAAGGTTTGTCCAGTTGATGATGGTTTGGTTGATGTCTAGAGTTTTCATGATGTTTGTTCTCTTTGCGGGTGATGATGTGCATATCAAGGATTAGGCTCTAGTTTTTGCAGTTGTTCTTGTGCCCATTGGCGGAGTTGGGGGTCGGGGTCGTTGAGGGCGCGATCGTGGAGGTGTTCAAGAGTTTTGGGATGGGTGGGATAGTGCGCCAAGATAGCTTGCAGTGCTCTTAATCGAGGATTACGATTTGATTCGTGTTGACGGACAAAGGGATCATTGATTGCGCGATCAAGCAAAAAATTGAATACCCATGTTTCATCCGTCCAACTATCGGCAATTTCAGTAATTGCTTCGCTACGAACACCAAAAAAGCAATTGAGAGATTCAGCGCATGTTTTAAGTAGGTGCAAGGTGTCAGTATCTTCTTTCCAACCTCTAGATAATTCTCTAAGTGCCACTTGTTGATAATTGGGGATGTCTACAGACTGAGCTAAATATTTTAGAAAAGGAAGGGTATTTGGATCATCTTTCCATCCACGAGCAATTTCCATAATTGCTGTACCTTGCATAGCAGGTGTGCTATCCTCTGGGCGATCTATAATTTTGTGTAGTGTACTTAAAGTATCTGGATGTTCTTTCCATCCCTGAACCATAGCACTAACAGCGGCGGCAGGCACAAAAGAGTTTCTTTGTGTCAACAAATTACCTCTTAACCAATTGAGCACTTGGACATTGCCTCTCCAAGCAATTGCTATACTTGTCAGCAAAGCGTTAGCTGCTTCTCTAGTAAATGAATAATTCTCCTTAATCTCCAGAGAACACGTCTCTAGACTTTCTTGTTCTATCTCGTGTTGTATAGCTTTGAATAATTTATTATCTGATTCAACAATGATAGAGCGATTTTGTATATCACTTAAGCATTCAGTTGCTAGCAGCAAATTTGTTAAGCCTTCTTTTCTCAGACAACTTCTCAATTCATTGATTCTCCAAACTTCTTCTTTCAAAAATTGAGATTTTTTGACTTTTAATCTTATTAAGAACTCAATCAAATTACCTGCAAACTGAGGATCGATCGCTCCACAAATTAACCGCAAAACCTCGTGCCACGTCTCATCCTGCCAATGCTGCCCAAACACCTCATCCCGTAACTGCTCAAACGTCAACTCCCGCGACTTCTCAAATCGATGCACAATCTCCATCGCACAGAAATACTCCAAAAACGTGCGATGCACAAACCCGTAAGTATCCGACCCCCGATCGCACAAAATCCAATTCCGATGCCGCAACTGCTCAATCAACCCATTCGCCTTCTCCCTCGGAGCCTCAAATCCCTGCTCCCGCAAATAATCCGTCAAAATCCGCACCAACCGATCGGCCCGAATTAAATTCCCCTTCAACCCCTCATCACTCGTCTGCATCTCATAGGCAATCAACCGCAGCATCTCCTGCTTCTCCCGTCGCCCAATCGCATCCATCGGCAACTGCAACCGCTTGTGATCCACATCCCAGTGATACAACAACACCCGCGACGCCTGGTCATACAAATCTGCCCGATCGCGCGGTAACTCCTGCCGCCGATTCAAAATCGCCATCATCGTCAACAACAACGGATTATCCGCCAAATTCTGAATCGCCTGAGACTGCTCGATCGCATCCTTCAACCGCGTCACCAACCGCCCCTTATCCGGATCGCTGCCCAACGCCAAATCGTACCAGCGATCGATAAACTCATGCATCTCCTCCCGATCCAACGGCTGAATCGTAAACTGCTGAAAACCCGCCTGCTGCAAGCGCTCCGGGTTATAGCCAATAATCCGAGAAGTCACCAAAACCTTCGCCTTGGGATACTGTTGGCTAAACCGCACAATCTCATCTTTGATAGCTTCCTGCGTCGCCCGATCGAACACCTCATCCAACCCATCAAACATCACGATCGTCGGCTGCGACTGCAAATACTGATCTAGTTGCAACGAATCAAACAGCCAATCCGCCCCCTTGCCCCGATGCCAAAACTCCAAAAATCCCTTCACCCCATCCAGCACATATTCCCGTAACTCAATCAACAACGGCAACGCCTGCGTCTTCCCCTCACCCCCCTGATCTTCGACCCATTCCAATGCCAAATACTGCAACAACGTCGATTTCCCCGCCCCCGGATCGCCCAAAATCACCGCTTTCTGAGCATCCGCCACCGCCGCCAAAACCTTCCGCGCAGGCTGCTGAAAATACTCCTGCCGATACACTGCCAACGCCTCCGCCGACAGATCCGCCTCCAAGCCCCCCTCCGCCTGTAACTGCCGCTTCACATCCAGCGGAATCTCATAGCGCAACGGCGGCAACGCCTCCCGCACCGTCTGCTCAATAAACATCCGCCACAACTTGATCGCATCCGCCTGATAGGTACTATCCAACGTATACAGCTTCAAATAGCCATAGCTACACTGCAAACTCGCCCGGTACTTCACCACATCAAACCCCGGATTCACCCCCGCAAGCTGCTGCAAACTCTCCGCCTGCTGCTCCTGTAACTCCACCTCCAGCAGTGCCCGCAACTCCGGCGTCTCCCGCACAATCCGCCGTACCTTCTTCAAATACAAACTGCCCACCCCGTCCCAATCAAACCCCTCCGGCATCGGCGTAAACGGCTTACCTTTGCGCTGCGATCGCTGCCAAACTGCCGCCAGAGTCTCCGTATCCACCTGCTTGCAATCCTTCTCAAACGCCTGCCCCAGCAACGGCTTCACCGCAGCCTCTTGCACAAACTGCACTAAATTCGCCTCATAGCGATCGCGAATCTCCACCCGTGACAGTTCCCGATCCTCCAACTCCTCCACAACGATCGCCAGAAACTCCTGCAACGCACTCGCCACCGCCTTCTTCGTCACATCCGGCTTCGTCCGCGCCACCCCAGTCTTCAAAGACTCCTTAAAAAAATCCTTCACATAATCTTCCGCCGCCGCCTGTCCCAGCTTGAGCACCTGCTCAAACACCACCTGGCCAACACTCACTGCCCCAGCCGTCGCCAACCACTCGAAGACCATACGCTATTCCAGGAACGGATAATGATTGCTTCAATTATATCCAACCCATCCCAGCCAGACCCTATGGGTTAATTAATGCAATAATTTCGCCAAAAATCGTTCCAAATGATAGAGCGCAAGCTGATTACTCACCCCATTAAAAACCGCATCAAAGGCATGATCCGCCCAGGGAATTTCGAGGAAGAGACTAGTAGAATTGTGAGCGAGTAATTTCTCATGCAATGCCTTACCAAAGCGGGATTGCACAACGTGATCCTTTCCCCCGTAAATTAGAAACGTGGGAATTTTGGCTTGATTAACCCATTGCAAAGGTGATGCTTGACGATAGCGATCGGGAAATTGCTTAGGATTGCCACCAAGAAACTTTTCCAATACATCTCGGCTATTAATTGGATCGGGTATAGGAACATCATAGTAACCGGCAGTGAGATCGACGGGACTGTAATAGGCGACAACGGCCCGCAGATCGATCGGTGCAGGCTGGTAAGCGGTCACGAGGGCTAGTTGCGCTCCGGCGGATTGGCCTAAAATTGCGACGCGATCGAGATTCGTTTCGTAGGTTCGGGCATGGGTTTTAAGATATTCCAAAGCCGCATGTACATCCGTCAGTTGACTGGGGAAAGGGTGCTGCGGGGCATGGCGGTAGTCGATCGCCCAAATCACATAGCCCTGTTGCGCCAAATACCGCCCGAGATTTTCCATATTTTTCGGCTGTCCCCGTTGCCATGCACCTCCGTAAATCATGACAATGCCGGGATAATAGCCCGTTTTTTCAGGTTGATAGATATTCAACCGTAAAGGCACCCGATCGATCACGCTGAACACAAGGTCATGCACTTCACGGGTTCGCGGCTGAGACAATCCTAGAAACGCCTCACGAAACTGGAAGGGCATTTTTCGGAAATGCTGTCGTTTAAGCGTAGGAAAATCCAAAGTTTTTTGGTTAAAAGTCTGCCGGAAATCTTGTGTGATCTTGGCATGGGCGATCGGGAGTTGCAGCAGCGGCCACAATGCCAGGAGAATCCCTACGAGGTTTGCGGCGATCGTTACCTTAAACAGCCCATTGCCCCGATGCGTCCCCAGGGTGATGGCCGCCAGTCCCCAATTCACCAACAATAGCCACGGACTGACTTCCGGTGCTCCCACGCTCAGCGGCAGCAATGCAAAAATGGGAGCCGGAATGAAGATCCATAAACTGAGAAAAAGGCCGATCGTGCTGACTCCCAACAGTAGCCCAAATAATAAACTCACCATGGATTATCCTCCGGAATTACTAGGCTGCTGCTGGGCTGGCTGAATTGGCGGAGTCTGAGTTTGCGGGGGTTGATTGGTTAGCACAACTCCGGTGATGACTAAGCAGCCACCGATTACTAACGAAGGTTGTAAGGATTCCCGCAAAAATAAAATCCCCATCATCACCGCAGAGACCGGAACTAAATTTGTGAAAATAGCAGTACGGCTGGCTCCGATCGTCTGAATGCCTTGGGAATACCAAATGAATGCAATGACCGTTCCCAAAATTCCCATATAGGTAATGCTAAGAGCAGCAATTGGGGTGATACTGGGTAATGTAGAGAATAAAATTTCTGTCAATGCAATAGGAAATAGTGACAATGCACCAATTACGCAGCTATAGGTTGTAACCACTAACGGGGAAATGGTTTGTAAAACCTGTTTGCCCAGCAGGGTATAGGTCACCCAACTCGTAACACAGCCTAGGAGGAGCCAGTCCCCTAATCCAATCCCTGTATGCAATAGATTGAGAGGATTTCCCTGGGCAATGACGATCGCGACTCCCAGCAGGGAAATCAGTGTGCCTAATATTTTAGATTTAGATAGTGGCTCGCGGTAAAAGATTGCTGACCCCAAGGACACCGAGATCGGGTTAAAGGCCACAATTAAGGAAGCACGGCTGGCGGGCAGTAACTTCAGTCCGCCAAGGAAGAAAGCATTGTAGGCAAAAATTCCGGCCAAGCCCATCAAGCTGACTCCTAACCATTGCGATCGATTGAGCCGGGGTAATTTACCGATCTGTAGCCAGCAGAGCAGGAGTAATAGGATCGCGGCGATCGCAAAGCGCAGAAAAGCGACGGAAAAGACGCCAACACTTTGCACTGCGATGCGTCCTGCAATAAAGGTTCCGCCCCAAATGAGCGTTGTCAGTACCAGTTGCGCATAGATAATGGCCGATCGCCGAGGTGTAGAAATTTCTTGACTCATGGGCGATCCTGGATCTTGGCTCCGTTCTGCGTGGTTGACGGATCAGATACGGGGACTTCGGGGACTTCGGGGATAGGGAGGTAACGGTCTAACACCTGCTGAATAAATGCTGTCCAGATTTCGTTCGGTTGCCAAATCCGTTGGAGATCCTGTTTAGCCGTTTCATCACTCTCCTGTTGGTGAATCCGTCGCCAGAGATAAACAAATACCGATACTCGCTTGTTAGCTGCACAATGGATAAACAGTTTTCGATCGGGGCGACGTTTCATAATCTGACAGAAAAATTCAAAATCCATCAGCGTTGGTTTGTCCCACACGACAGGAATATGGAAATATTCCAACCGGGCAGATTGGGCGACCGCAGCTTCATTGAGTAGCGCATGGTCTGAACTGCTCAAGGCTAAGTTAATCACCGTTTGATAGCCTGCGGCCCTGATGGCTGCAAACTGAAACGCATTCGGTTGTCCGGCAGTTCCAATTCGATCGGAAATCCGCAGAAAGTTGGCAATTTCCTCAACACGATCACCCATGACTTACCCTACTCTAACCCTACTGTAACCGTTCATCCTATCCTAAACGTTGATAGCTCCGAATATCCGGCATCGCTGCCACAATGCCGTCTAACTGCGCCATTGCGGCCTGTAAATGGGGCGTTTGCAGATGGGCCTCTAGAGCCGCTTCCGACTCCCACTCTTCAATAAAGGTAAAGTCTGTGGGATCCTGAAGATTTTGATGCAGCTCGTATTGGATACATCCCGATTCCTGACGGGTCGGTTCCAGAATGCTGAGGGTGAGGGCTTTTAGGGCCTCAATTTGGTCAGGTTTCGCAATCACATGGGCAACAACACGAATCGTCATAGCGTTAGCTCCCAAAATAGGTCATTAATCCAATCATTCCTGTATACGCAGAAAAATTACTACCGGATCTGTCGCTCTAACACCATATACCGGAAAATATATTCCACCAGTTCAATAGCATTGCGAGCCTCTCGGGTCGAATTGGCCCACACTGTAACGCCATGGTTCCGAATCAGTAACGCGGGGATTTGCGGCGATTGTTGGGAGAAGCGATCGCGGATGTCATCGGCAATCTTGGGCACGTCCAAATGGTTGGCAAAGAGGGGCATTGCACATTGTGGATTTTCTTCCCACAGACCCAATCCCTTAATCATCTCCAAGGGGGGCAACGGTAATGCATCTGCTGTTGTGAAATTGGACACCAAATTCGCTTCTACGGAATGGACATGGTAGCAGGCTTTTGCTTCGGGGAATAGGTCATAAATGGCCTCGTGAATCGAGGTTTCCGCAGAGGGTTTATCCGTGGGCCGACTGCCTTCCCATTCGCCACCGGGTTTCATGTGGATGAAGTCATGGATGATGAGCTCACCTTTGGATTTACCGCTAGCCGTGACCCAAAAACTACCATCCTCCATGCGTGCCGATAGATTCCCCGCCGTGCCCCACATCCAGCCCCGATCGTGGAAGTATTTCGCAGCGCTGATTAAATCATTCCGTAGATCTGTCATTCTCCATTCCCTGACGTAATAGTTCCCGATTCCGTTGCCCCTAAATTAACTCAGATAATCCTAGGGATGAATCATTTATTATTTCTCCCAGCGTTGGGCTAAGTAGTCGCGAATCTCAAAGAAGTCATTCCAGGGAATGTAAGCTTTACCCTGCTCATCTAGGTACTGCGCTAGCCGATCGCGGGCAAATACCACTGGAGCCGCTAAGGCCATATTTAAATCCGTAATCGAATCCCCGATCGCGATCGCTTCCTGGCAGGGATACTGGGCCATGACGTTCACCTTCGCCACCAGTTCCGTCCCATCTTCGTAGGTGGGAATGACGCGGCAATAGTCCTGGGACACATCCAAATCCACCGCGTGAATGCCCGCCATCCGGGGCTGGAGATCACCCAAAACGGTCTCTACCATGCCCCGCACCCCACCGGAAATCACGACAAAGGGGACTTGGTGACGATCGAGGAAATCCAAAAATTCCGGCAATCCAGGGCGCATGGTTTTACTGCGGGAAAATTCCACAATCTCGGGATATTGACTGGCAGGAATGGACTCCAACAGCCGCCGCACGCCCTCCCGCAGGGTCAGCCGCCGCGCATACATTTCCGGCATCAATTCCGCAGATAGCTGGGGGGTAAAGGCTTTGAGCAACGCCACGAAGGTTTCTTCAGCGGTAATCGTTCCGTCAAAGTCTGAAAAGACGACTCGTTGATGTTGAGCCGTGGGGGCGTGCGATCGGTCTAATGCTTGGGGGATCGTCTCGGTGATCATGGTGGCTATGGATGCGATAGTGGGTATCGTTGCTGTGAATAATTATTATGAGTTCGGCTAAATCCCCCATTTCTCCAACGCTGTTCGTAACGCACTGGAGGAAACTTGTGAAATATCAAAGGGATGGCCAGGAGTTGCCTGTTGCAACGCTTCAAAAAATGCCTGCACGCCAGCCCCCGCGCCCTGGGGGTGATCCATAATCCCAGTTCCTGCGTTTAGAATCACGTCTTGACCATAATCCGCCAGTGCTTTGGGGACAATGCCGGGGTGAATGCCTGCGGAAGGCACGGGAAAGACATTGCGCGATCGCAGGGCATCTCGAATGGCGGCTTCCTCCTGGGCGGCAAAGGGCAAGTTGCCATAGTGGGCGGGGTAGAGCACGGCATCGGCTCCAGCATGGGCCGCCAACGTTCCCAATACGACGGAATAGGCGAGGCCATGATCCGGCGCACCACACATCGCCCCCGCAAAGGCTGGATGCATAAAAATGGGGACATTAACCTCTGGATCGATCGCCAACGCTTCTAAGACAGAAAAACCATAGGTCAGGACATTGAGCAATAAGGCGTTGGCCCCCGCAGCCACTAACCGACGGGCGTTATCGAGAAGATCCGCTGCTCTGCCCGTGACGTTAACCGCATAGAGCAGTTCTTTGCCCGTGTTGGCTTTGACCGCATCGATTTCCCGGCGACAGGCTTGGAGGCGCTCCAGGGTGGGAGCCACCTCCAAGTTGCCGAGAATTTCATCGTCCTTAATCACGTCCAGACCTGCGATCGCCACTTCCCGTAAAATTTGAGCATGATCCTCAGCGGTCAGTCCGAGGGCGGGTTTAAAAATCGCCATGACTAGGGGGCGATCGTGAACCTGTACCCGATCGCGAATACCCGAAATTCCAAAGCGACAATGCTGACCGTAGGTTTCTGGCAACCGGACGGCCATTACTTTTGCAGCTCCGGCCATGGAATATTTACCGAAGATCATTGTCAGTAAACTGGCAATATCTCCTTCGGTATTGGCAACGGGAAAGCGAACGGTGGCGATGCTGGAACCGTCATCGTTCCGTTGCGTGGCCACGACCTCCGCCAGAAACGACTGGAAGGCTTGTTCTCGGTGGGCAAAGCGGGCATCCCAGGTGCCGACCGTTTGCCCGATCGCGATCACCTTTGCCTGTTTTTCCGGGTCAACGCCTGCGGGAAAACGATAATCGACTTCGATCGACTGTGCTGAAATTACCATTTCCGTTTCAACCTACACTGCCGCTAACCGGGGTAAACGAATTTGGATGTCAGTATATTCAGGTACCCAGCCAGCGGTTCCCGCGAAGTAGCGCACGGCTTTAATCCGACGGCTGGGGGTGAGATAGAACCAGTGTTCGGTTCCGGCGGGGACGTTGATGTATTCTTCCGCTTGTACGGTCAGTTCCACCTGGGATCGATCGGGCAGGACAAAGCCAAACACTCCTTCGCCATCAACGATGTAGCGCACTTCGTCGTCGGCATGGGTGTGGACTTTCTCAAATTTTGCCAGTAAGGTTTCTAGGTTCGGTACATCAGGATGCAGCACAATCAAATCCCGCGAGGTGTAGCCTTGATTCTCTTTCAGCGTATTAAAGTAGTGATCGAGCCCTTGCAGAACCTGTTCCTTTTGCTCATCGTTTAAACTTGCACAGGCCAGGAGTTCCTGCACTTGGGGATCGGTGCCCGTGGTCCAGTGGTTGAGCTGGATGTTGAGGGGGGCGAGGATTTGCCCGATCGCTGCTAAATCCGTCAGTTCTGTGCCGTTTTCCAACCGCAAAGTTGCCATAAATCATGCTCCCAAATTGACCCGAAGTTCATTATAAGACACGGGTTTCCGGGTAGAGGGGTTTCTGGGCAGACCACGGCGACTGGAATCGTGATCGAAGACTCTAGACCAGATTATCTCATTGGGGATCGGGATCCACAGGATTCAACAGCGTCAATGCAGGAATCCATTGAAAATCCTCCAGATTACGAGTAACTAGTATCAAATTATGAGCCAAAGCAGTGCCTGCAATGATTGCATCTCCCAAGGTCATTCGCCTTTGTTGGCGAAGAATCACTGCTTGTTCTAAAACCTCTTGAGAAATTGGCAGAACCGGAGCAACTTGAAAAAATGCTTCAAAATACTGTCGTTGCTGCGCATCCAAGCGATGATACCCTAACACTTCAACATAACTGATTGCAGAAACTGAAGGCGCGTGATCTGCAATAAACTCTCGCACATGCGGGTAGATAGGTTGCGCTGCATAGATGATGATATTGCTGTCAAGAAGCACGTTTTACCGTCCTGGCAATGGTCGATCTTGGCGAATTTCTCGCTGCCATACACTCCCGTCAATTTCAATCTCCCAGGGAGTATTGGCCAACTTTGCTAGGATAGCTGCCATTTGACGACCTCTCTGGGAAGGCTCGATCGCAGATATCCCTGCTTCAACATCGCTAGGGACAACAACCGTAACCTGGACTTGTTGTGCAGACTCTCCCAATGCAGGAGCCTCTTCAATCCACTCTAGGCGATCGCCCTTCAACCAAGCCTTAAATGTCTGGGTCATAGCTTCACGGTGTCCGATCGGTTCCCTTCAGTGTAATCCCAATTCCACTCAAGCCAACTAATAGGACGTAATCAGGAGTTCGGTGATTTTGCCGCGCTTGCTGCCGTTGGAATTGATATGGCGGGATGCATAAATCGTGTGAATGTTGTAGCCTGCGTAAAGCTCACGAATGAACTCACAGTCCGAATTCGATAACATCACCTTCACCCCCCGATCGCACAACTTGGCAAAAACATCCCGCAGCCGAGCTTGCTCCGCTTCCAAAAACGAATAACGATTGTAGGAAGTAAATTTGCTGGTGGAACTGATGGGATGGTAGGGCGGGTCAAAGTAGACAAAATCCTTGGATGACTTGGCATACTTCAACACCTCTTCAAACCCCACGGGTTCAATGCGTGTCGCCTTCAAGGATTCCGAACAAGCCCGCAGCAGATCGGGATCGTAAATGCTGGGATTCTTGTATTTCCCCATCGGCACATTGAAATGGCCCTTGGAATTTTCCCGGTACAACCCATTAAAACAGGTCTTGTTGAGATACAAAATCCGAGCCGCACGCTCCAGGTTGTTGCCCGTCCAAAACCATTCATCATTGACCATCACCTGCGATCGCACATGATAGTAATGATCTTCGCAGTGGCGATCGTGGTGTTCGCGCAGGAGATCGATCACGTCATGCACCTCGTCGCGGATGCAACGGTAGACGTTAATCACCTCAAGGTTAATGTCCGCCAGAAAGCTCTTTTTGGGACGCAAATGGAAAAAGACAGCACCTCCCCCCAAAAACGGCTCGTAGTACGTCCGGTAGTCTTTGGGGAAGAACGATTCATACTGCGGGAGCAGTTGACTTTTCCCACCAGCCCATTTGAGGAAGGGGCGGGGAACGGCAGTGGGTCGAACTTGGGTCAGCATTCGTCTATCATAAAAGGAATTTGCAGGATTGGAACGAATTTATTACCATGCAAGACCTTTGGACAACAATCTCTAAATATCCCCGTTTTTTAATTGGCGTGATCCTGGGTGTGTTTTTGAACCTACTTGCGCCGCTTGGCCCTCTGTTTAAGCGTCCCGTCACCGCGATCGCCCTGATCGGCATCATGTTAGGAATTGTGGGCTTTTTTATATTTACCTTGCAAGGGATGCTAGGTCTGAATCCGGTCTGAGCTAGAATCTAGCCAGGGGAAACGCCCAGGAGGGAAACTATGGCAACCGATCGACGAGTCGCTCGCGTCGCAGAACAGATCAAGCGCGAGGTCAGCCAACTGTTAATGAGCGGAATCAAGGACGATCGCGTCGGCACGGGCATGGTCAGTGTGACGGATGTGGACGTTTCCGGCGATTTGCAGCACGCCAAAATCTTTGTCAGCATCTACGGCACCGATGAAGCTCGGGCGGAGACGATGAAGGGCTTGCAGTCAGCAACGGGCTATGTGCGCAGTGTGCTGGGGCAGCGGGTGAGGCTACGGCGGACTCCAGAGGTCATCTTTGTGGAAGACCGATCGCTGGAGCGGGGCACGCAAATTCTGGGGCTGATCAATCGGCTGACGGAAGAGCGGAAAACCTCTGGGGTGGAGGAATGGCTCGATCGACCGGAGGAAGACGGGGCCGAAGATGAAGCCACGCCAGCTCTGGAATCCTGAGACCAAATCAATCGGTGATTGCAATGCGTCACGATCCCCCTAAATCCCCCTTAATAAGGGGGACTTTGAAGTAGTTTGACTGAATTCCCTTAGTAAGGGGGCTAGGGGGATCGAATCGGTCGCGGTGATCAATCAATTGGGTATAACCATGCACCGTAAACGCTGACGACGGATCGGGAGAGGAGTATGCAGCTTCCAGATTTGAATCAACTCTCCCTCGCCCAGCAAGTGGCGCAGATGGTGGTGGTGCGCACGACAGGATTTTTGTTTGACCACCAGTTACAGTACCCCCAGTGGGAGGCCGATCGGGTGACGCTTCACCGTCTGGTCGCTGAGGTTGGGGTTGGGGGAATCATCTTTTTGGGTGGCAGTGCGGCGGAACTGGCCCTCAAAATTCAGGAATTGCAGCATTGGGCACCGATTCCGTTGCTGACCTGTGCCGATGTGGAAGAGGGGGTGGGGCAGCGGTTTACTGGGGCGACGTGGTTTCCGCCTCCCATGGCACTGGCGGGAGTGGCGCAACGGGATCGTCAGCAGGCCGAGCACCTGGCGGAAGCCATGGGCCGATCGACGGCGCGGGAAGCCTGGGCGATCGGGTTGAATTGGGTGCTGACGCCGACGGTGGATGTGAATAATAATCCGGCCAATCCGGTGATTAATGTCCGTGCCTTTGGGGAAGATGCGGCGATCGTGAGTCGCTTAACCGAGGCATTTATTCGCGGAACCCAGGACTATCCGGTGCTGAACTGTGCCAAGCATTTTCCGGGTCATGGTGATACAGCGATCGATTCCCATTGGACGTTACCGCTGATTCCCCATGGCTTAGAACGGTTGGAGCAGGTGGAGTTTCCGCCTTTTCAGACGGCGATCGTGGCGGGGGTGGATGCGATCATGAGTGCCCATCTGCGGGTTCCGGCCTTGGATGCTGACCAGGTGACGACGTTTTCCCAATCGGTGATGACGGCGCTCTTGCGGGAGCAGTGGGGCTTTGGGGGGTTGGTGGTGACGGATGCGCTGGTGATGGGCGCGATCGCCGATCGCTATGGCAATGACGAGGCGGCAGTGTTGGCGGTGGAGGCAGGTTGTGATCTGTTGATGATGCCCGTTGACGCGGAGGGTGCGATCGCGGCGGTGTGTCAGGCGGTGGCAGCGGGGCGCATTCCCGCCGAGCAGATCCGGGCATCCTTGGGGCGAATTTGGCAGGCGAAGGAGCGGGTGTGTTTTTCTTCGCAGGATCGATCAGAGGAAGCATCAATAAATCGATCAGGGCATCGATCAGAGGATCGATCAATGGCGCGATCGACCGATCGATTTATTGTAGATACGATCGATCGATCAGAGGCCCGATCAATCGATCGCACCCTCGATTTCCAAGCGCGACTACTCACAGAATTAGCCCAGCCGGAAACGATGGCAACGGTGCAGCAAATTTTGCAGGCTTCGATGCAAGTGCAGGTTCCCACGCCCTCGCGCCTTGTGCCAACGGCAGGACCGTCGCCGCAGAATTCTCCGTTGCGCAATTTAATTCTGGTGGATGAAAGTCTCAGTTCTCCGTTTTTGGGGCGGACGGCTCCCGCGATCGTGCTACCCCAGGCCAAGGGCTACCATTCCGTCATCATCGATCGCAATACCCCCGATGTAGCGGCGTGGGCTGTGCAACCTACGCTACTGCAAGTGTTCCTGCGGGGGAATCCGTTGCGCAGTCAGGCGGCGGCATTGGAGCAGGTGAAGGCGATCGTGCAGGCATTGGCGATCGAATCAGCGCAGTTACAGGCGATCGTGGTCTATGGCAGTCCCTACGTGGCGCAGGCATTGTTTGCCTTAGTCCCGCCGGAGGTCGCCACCGTCTTTACCTACGGTCAACTCCCCTTGGCGCAAACCTTGGCCTTGGAAACCCTATTTTCGACGGTCGATCGGCAAGTGGAATCGCTTGATAAAGAAGGTATGTTTTAATGCCCTGGAGGAGCGATCACCAGATCAGATTCATGGGTAAAACGAAGCCGGGAAGCACATCTTCGCCGGAAAGGGTTTCAGGCCGATCGAACCGTTCTGGGGATTGACCAGGGTGATAGCATTCAACCTGCTGGCTGGCACGATCGATTAGAATTCCGAGCTGAACGCCATTATCGAGGTATTCCTGCATTTTGGCTTGGAGGTCAGTGCGATTGGCGCTGGGAGACATCGGTTCAACCACAAAATCAGGACAGAGGGGAATGAAGCGTTCCTGTTGTTCTGGGGTTAGGCTATTCCAGCGATCGAGGCGCATCCAGGCTGCATCCGGCGAACGATCAGCTCCGTTGGGTAGTTTGTAATCCGGTGGAAGAGTCGAATACGATACCCAGTTTAATGCTGGCATTCCAGAGTCAGAGTTGGGCGGTGAGTCCGGCGTTGCGGTTACCAGTACTGCCTCCGGCGGGGGACATGATGATCAGATCTCCTTGGGCATTGCGTTCAAAGCGAAGGCTTCGGTTTGTTTGGCAAAGTTGGTAGAACTGCCGATCGCTAAGTTGGATGTCAGGGGGGAGTTGGATGGTGACAGTGCTCATCACTCCGGGGCTCCGGTGGATAGTATATTTTCAGTGTAACGGGTGGGAACTGGGCCGATCACACTTTTGTAATCGGCCTCAAACCGGGGTTCTTCGCGATCGTTCAGTCTTCCCGCCACTGCTTGTAGAACTCCGGTTTTTACAACCGTCAGGAAAACCGATCGATTGCATTTACGCCAAAGCCCGATCTCGCTCCATCATACTGACGTATTGCCAATCCGAACCGGGCACGGGCATCGGCGGACTCCAGCGCACTCTGTCACTAAATCGCAAACTATGTAATTGATTAATCGCTGCCTGCACTTCCTCGCGAGTGCCAAACAAATAAAAGCGAAACGGTCTACGTTCCGAATCGCCAACGTGATCGGAATTAATAAAGCCAACGAACATGGGATTTCTCCTAAATGATGGGATGGGAAGAAATCCCAAAAATTAAAGCCACCCTTTTGCGCAGGACAAGTAGGGTGGCCCGATCGAATGTTACAATCCGTGTCAGACCGCCTAGCTGGTCACGTCAGCTCGGGGGTTTAGCTACCCTCTGTTGGGTCCAATCAACGTTGGGTAGCGCTTCAATTTTTGGGGTCTTAGCTGATCCAATCGGGACTTTGCGAACACAGTTGCACTCAGCTATGAAAACTAAGCCTAGGGGTAAAGTGGGGCGCTGTCAACTGTATTGCGATAGTTTGCAATTTTGTGATGTTTAGCAATATTGGAACGTGGATCCTTCAAAATCCCTTGAACTTCCTACCTCCCTACACTTGAACGAAGCCATGCCAACAAGCCATCCCCACTGCTGCACTAGAGATTAGGAAAACAGGCTCAAAGGGAAATAGGCACAAATTGTCACAGTGCTCAAACTAGCAGTCAGTGTTTTTTTAGTTAATGTTGCTGTATTTATTTTTTACAAACTAAGACAACTTATCACTAAACTCCTCTATTAAGAAATCAATAAAACATTTTATTTTTGCTGGTTTAAAGCGTCCTCTTCGATAAACTGCATGAATAGGTAAAGGCTCACGTTCGTAGTCTTCAAGAATCACTTTCACCGATTGGCGTTCTATTTCATTGATATATACCCACATGGGTGCGGTACCAATACCAATATCAGATAGTATTGCTTCACGATGCGCGATCGAGTTATTCACTTGTAAATTGCCCTTAACAATCACTGTCAGACCTCGAAAAGGCCATTCATTCCCCGTAGATTGGGGCGTATAGACAATACAGTTATGCTGTAAAAGGTCTGTAGGTACTTGAGGTTCGCCAAATTCCTCTAAATATTTCACTGATGCCACAGTGACAAACCTAGATATCCCAATTGGTTGTGAAATTAAATTAGGGTTAGCAGCCCCCCCAATCCTAATGGCTAAATCAATCCCTTCACCCACTAAATCCGTAAATTGCTCCGACATGTTGAGTTCAACTTTGATATCAGGGTAGCGATCGAGAAATCGTTTAAGGCAAGGTAACAACTGCACCTGTCCAAATGCTGCCAAACAATTAACTCTGAGGGTTCCAGAAGGTTTTTGCCGTTTTCCGACACTAGATTCTGCCTCAGATAACGCCTCTAGGACAAGCTGACAATGCTCATAAAATCGCATCCCCTCATCAGTCAGATTCATTGTGCGCGTCGATCGGACTAAAAGTTGCACATCTAAATATTCTTCTAGCGCAGCAATCTGTTTACTAATCGTGGGCTGAGTCGTTTGCATTTCTCTAGCTACAGCAGAAAAGCTACCCATTTCTACGGTGCGTACAAAGCTTTTCATGCAAGTAATGAGATCTAGCATCTCAATTCATTCCCTACAAGAATAGATAGTATTCTAGTTTACCTTCTACTCAATTCCTGGGGAATAAAACATGATGGATTTGTGAGCCAAATTTGCTCACTCAAATCTTCAATCAACATTCCTCTTGAAAGGAGAGCACTCATGATTACAACGACCAATCTTAGAGAGAATTTTGAAAACATCCAGCGTCTAGTTTTACAAGGTAAGGCGATGGAAGCTTTCGAGACATACTATGGCGATGATGTTGTGATGCAAGAAAACGAACTGCCTGCAACTGTTGGCAAGGTAGCGAATCGTAACCGAGAACTGGACTTTTTCTCTAAGGTGACTGAGTTTCGGGCGATGGAAGTGAAGTCCGTTGCCTATGGGAATGATTTGATTATTTCTGAATGGTTTGTAGCTTATACCCATGCAGAATGGGGCAATGTTGCCCATGATCAAGTCTCTGTACAACGCTGGAAAGATGGCAAAGTCATCCATGAGCGATTCTATTATGCAACTTGAGAGCAATCAATAGAAGCAGTCTTGTAATTCATCGTTTCGTCCCAATAGCAATTATTACTGGAGATTATCCAAATCATGAAAGTCCACAAGCAATTGAAGAATTCTGCCAGCGCGTTTGTTATCTCTGCCGCTACGCTCACACCTATGATCATGGCTGCCACTCCAGCTTCAGCTGTTGATCTCTTTTTCCCAGCGAGTCTCTGCCAACCCAGTACAGCAAACGATGTGAATAATCTCGCAATTCGGAATGATGCCCTGAGTGTTATTGGTAACGTACCGGTCGGCTTTGTTTGTCCTATTCACACCAGTACTCTGATTACCAAACATCGAGCTATTGTAAAGGTAACTCTTGCCCCCAATACCTCAATCACTTCACCAACTTGTACTCTCCGATCTTTTGGGAGAGATAGCAAATTGTTAGATTCCAGCAGTACAAGCATCAGTAGCGATTTAACCCAAATGGTAACCAAACCGGTTATTCCAGGTAATTACCATACCCTTGCTTGCACCTTGCCGCCAGGGAGTCGGCTATTCAACTACCGCTTGGTTGAATAGTTTAGTTGGGCAGATTAGTTGACTGAAAGGGGCCAATTTCAAGGTCTCATACCCAATTGATTGATCAATGCTACAGATAAGAGCCCCCTGCCCCCTTTTTTAGGGGGGATTACGAAAACAATTCGTTCTAAAAAGACTACGGTGCGGCCTGTCTTGCATATTGTCACTCAATTCCAAGGCTGCATCTTTACCTTTATTCGTCTCAGTGAACTGACAGAGGCTCGATCGCGAGATATTACGCTTTTAAGCCCAAGCCGAGGGGCGGAAGCCTTATTTTTTTAGCCCGTCACGTCAAAGCGGGAATTAAATCCACCACTGGGCAACGTTTTGAGGCAAACTGGAAGAGGGACGCTTGTTAGGAACTGACCTTGAATATCGACGCCTTTTTACAAACCTTTGCCCGCTTTGGCATTCATCTGGGCCTCGAAACCAGTCAAGCGCTGATGGATGCGCTGGACAATCCCCAGGATGAAATGCCCGTTATTCACGTCGCTGGCAGCAATGGCAAAGGCTCGGTCTGTGCCTACCTATCCTCAATCTTGGCGGAAGCGGGTTATCGTGTCGGGCGCTATACCTCTCCCCATTTGGTCAGTTGGACAGAACGGATTTGTATTAACGGCAAACCGATCGCAGAATCCGATCTATGGAATACCTTGCAAGCCGTCAATGCAGCCATCCCGATCGGCGTCCAGCCTACCCAATTTGAAGTCTTTACCGCAGCCATGTGGCTTTACTTCGCCGAGCAGGAAGTGGATATTGCCGTGATTGAAGTGGGTTTGGGCGGACGCTTGGACGCGACGAATGTTGTGGATGAACCGTTGCTGACGATCATCACCTCCATCAGCCTAGAACACACCGAACGCTTGGGCGATACGTTGGAAAAAATTGCCGCTGAAAAAGCCGGAATCTTGAAAAAAGACTGTCCTACCTTGATTGGCAAAATGCCAGAAGCTGCCTCGGCTGTCATTACCCGTCGTGCCTACGAGCTATATTGCCCGACGTTTTATCCTGCGCCAGCCCAGCCGTTGGGCCAGGGATGGGCAGCTTACGAAGGATTTGAGTGGTTTGAAATTGATGATGAAGGTGTTGCATTAGTCCCCCGAACGCTAACCTTTGAAATGCCTTTGCCGGGAGAAGTGCAACTGAATAACGTTTCGTTAGCGATCGCGGCGATGCTGTTACTCCGCCATGATAGTTGGGAAATTACCGACGAAGCCATTACAACGGGAATCGCTAAAACCCAGTGGCTGGGCCGTCTGCAATGGTATTCCTGGCAGGGCCACAAAATTCTAATCGATGGGGCGCACAATCCTGATAGTGCTAAGAATTTGAGAGCCTTTGTCGATCGGCAACCCCTTCGACAAATCCATTGGGTCATGGGTATGCTGTCTACTAAGAATCACCAAGACATGTTTGAACACCTGCTGCGATCGGGTGATTCCTTATACCTCGTCCCCGTGCCTGGTCACAGTTCTGCGGATTTAGCGGCCTTAGTGACCCTAGCAAAAAACGTCTGCCCTGGACTGGAAAGGGTATGGGTCTTTGATGATGTGCAAAAGGGGCTAAAAGCAGCCACAGAAACCGCAAAGTTTCAGGAATTGGTGGTGCTGTGTGGTTCGCTGTATCTATTGGGGCACTTTTTTGAGCAGGAAGGGATTCCCAAGTTGTAGACAGCCCAAATTTGTAGACAGCCCAAATTTGTAGACAGCCCGAATTTGTAGACAGTCCCCATGCCCAGAAAAATGAGCGATCGCAGTTGGGATTCTAATCCTCGCTGCGATCGCTCACTCGTGTGCTCCGGTTAACTTAGGCTTCGATCGTCACCTTGACAATCCGATCGCCCTGACGAATGGCGTTCACCACATCCATATCATTGGTTTGACCGAAAACAGTATGGACACCATCCAAGTGAGGCTGGGGAGCGTGACAGATAAAGAACTGGCTCCCTCCCGTGTCTTTACCTGCATGGGCCATGGATAGCGTGCCAGCTTTGTGGAGATTCTTATTAATTTCGCACTTGATTTTGTACCCAGGGCCGCCGGTTCCTGGCATACCTCGTTCGCCAGGACGGGTGTTGGGGCAGCCACCTTGAATCATAAAGTTCGGAATGACGCGATGGAACGCTAAACCGTCGTAAAACCCTTTTTCCGAGAGTTCTACGAAGTTTTTCACCGTATTGGGTGCATCTGCATCAAAAAGCTCTAGATTAATCGTTCCCTTATCCGTTTCCATGATGGCACGGGTCATTGGCATTCCCTCGCTAAGATGTTCTGGTTCGACTATACCGCGAATGGGGAACCGCAACAGGGGGGATTACCCGACTTTTCACTGGCAAAATCAGGAATTTAAACTTTACTTTGCATTGCAATAGCGATTGATATCATCGATTAAAGGCGATTCTTCTTCCGAGGCTGCTGTCAGGATCACGAACGCATTTTGCATCGCTTGTTTATCTTTACGCCCTGCGGCCTCTACCAGCATAGAACCTGCATCCCGAGTTTTTGCGTAGAGATCAACCAACCGCTGTTGAAATCCCTGGAGTTGGGTATCGCTCAGGGAAATCTCTTTGAAGCGTTGAACATTGCGATCCAAAACTTCTACCATTTTTTTCATTTTCTCAACCGCTTCGCCCTTGGCCGTGCTAGTGTCTTGCATTTCGGCAGTAGCAGTATTGGTAGCCGTAATCAGTTGTGTACATTGATCCGCTTTGCTGTCACTTGCAAAAGCGGGAAAACTGAGAGTAATGACGATCGCGGTACTGGTCAACCAAGAATGAAAACGCAACATACAGAAACTCTCCAAATCCAGTTACAAATCACTGACTACTGACTAGCCCAGAAATACTCGACTCCCAATAACTGACAAAAAGGGGATGACTCCATCCCCCTGCAAGCTTAGAGACAACGATGTAGAAGCGATCGTAGTTTTACTTCGCTTGGCAATAGCCGTTGACTTCACTAATGAGGCTGGTTTCCTCCTTCGATGATGATTGCATTGACTGTAGTGATGCTTGCATGGCTTTAATGTCCTTGCGACCGGCGGCATCCACAAGGGTCTTGCTGGCGTCACGGGTTTTGGTGTAGAGATCAACGAAGCGTTGTTGGAAGCCTTTTAGCTTCTCATCTTTAACTTCAACCGCTTGGAACGCTTGGATATTTTTATCCAAAATACCAGTCATTTGCTTCATCTTGCCAACCTGGTCGCCGCCACCTTGGCTTGCAGCTTTCAGTTCAGTAGTGGCTTCGTTGGTAACTTTGACCAATTTGTTGCATTGGGACACTTTGCTATCGCAGCCTACTGCCAGAAAACCCAAGGTTGCTGCGATCGCGGTAAAAGCAAACAAATGACGAGAAGAATACATGACTTGTGATCTCCAAATTTTAGTAAGGTGAATGGATTGGCTCTAGACACCTGTTTTCTATCTACAAGCTTGGTTTAGCATATGCATTATTGCTCAAGCCTAGACGTTCGGGTTCAGAACTTCCAAAAGACGTTAGGATTTGCAATAAATTCTGGTTGGTGGAGCAAATAACGGCTAGGGTTTGTTGAGGAATTCTGTCCTCTGAGGCTTGGCAAGCTAAGGCGCTTGGCAGTAGGCATTGATGGCTTGCACAAGCTGGGTTTGGGTTGCATGATTCGCTTGCAGTTGACCGGTGGCTTGCCGCAGAGCTTGGGCGTTGGTGGGGTTAATTAGCGATCGATTACTATCCCGATCGCGGCTATAGAGTTCCACCAGTTGCTGCTGAAAGCCTTGCAGGGTTGGATCGTTGAGTTGCAGGGCTTGGATCGATTTTGTGGCGCGATCGAGAATGTCGGCAGCGGCTTGGAATTTAGCCGTGGGTGGCGAATTTTGGGTTTCTAGGGCTTGGATATCTTGGCTGGCTTGGTTAGCTAAGACGACGAGTTTGTTGCAGCGATCGACTTTGGTTTCGCTACAGCCACTAACTAAGAGACTCACTAAGCCCAATCCTGTTATGAGTAAGCCGATCAATCGACTCACTGAAAGGTGGGTTAGACGAGCGTGGCAAGTGACGAACCGATTCATGGGCGATGATTTCCTGCGGCAAGCATTCATAGGGTGCCACAGTTGGAGCATTTAAGCAATGAACCTGCTTGCACGTCATCCATGCAAGCAGGTTAGCGTGGTTCAGATTAAACGAATCCGGTGAACGAAGCCGTTAGAACGAAGCCGTTAGAACGTAAACGTCGTCCGCAACGTTCCAATTAGGATGGAATCATTACGATTGTCGTGGTTAGGCGAAGTTAGCCAGATCAAACCAGGTGTCACAGAAATGCGATCGTTGAGGGGGTACTGATAAAACGCTTCCACATGCAGCGAAGTATCCCGATCGCGCAAATTACTCAATGCCGCACTGGTACCCGTCACCTTGGGTTCCATCCCCACAATCACGCCAGCCACTGCGCCCATTTTACCCAGATCGGGGAAGGCCAAGCCCACCATCCAATTCCAGATATCCAGATCGCCCTTAGTGCCTTTGAGAACACGGGTTTTTGTATATCCCACAGAACCATTCAGCACAATTTTGGGGCTGATTTGGAAGGATGCACCAACGCCAAAGGAATTGCTAGAGAAGGGAGATGCGAGGGTATCAAAGGTATCGTTAACCAAATCACCATCGCTATCTGTCGGCACCAACAGGTTGGCATTCAAGCTACCCGTGGGACTACCGGCGCTGTTAAACGTGGTTTTGTAGGAATGCACATAGGTCAAGCCGACCTTCAGTTGTTCGCTGGGCTTGAAGGTTAACTGGGCGATCGCGCCATAGGGGCCACTGAAGAGACCACTACCCGAGGCTGGGTTGGCCGCATCCCCTGCGAGATAGCCTGCGCTCAGTTCAAATTGCTCACTAAATTCATGCTTCACCGCAATCCCCGTGCCTCCCAACAGGTAGTAAATGGGGTTGCGAGTCCCAAAATGAGACAGAGCACCACTACCACCGTCGCCGTCTAGGTAGGGATTGAGGGTATCGGTAAAGTCATCAGCTGCCCCTGCGTTGGCTTCCACGACCACCGTTGTTTTTTCACCTAGGGGGAATTGGTAGAGCAGGGCATCGATAACAGCGCTATTGCCAGAATCGGCGGACAACCGCAGGGAGCCTTCGGGAATGCCCGTGGCGTCTTGGCTAAAACCAAGGTTACCGGCTTGAATCCGGGTACGGAGGATGTCTTTTCCGGTAAAGCTGGTGTCGAGGTTGAGGCGGGCGCGATAGCCAACCACGGAATTGCGGCTAGGTTTGACTTCAGGCACCGCGACGCCCAGGGCATTCAACCTGGTGCTTTCCCCAAACATGACATTGCCGCGTCCCACAACCACTTCGCCGCTGAGTTTGGTGGTGGTGGAAAACTGTTGTTTTTCTAGCGTTGCCGTTTTAGCTTCCAAGGCATCGACTCGCCCGCGCAGAGTCGCGAGTTCAGCGGCAAATTCTTCTTGCAATTTTTGCAGGGTGGCGAGGTCTTCTTTTTTGACGAGATCCGCCGTCGCCGCCGCAATTAGTTCATTCACCCGATCCATGCAGGCATTGACCCCTGCCGCAAATTCGTAGCGGGTCATGGCGCGGTTGCCCCGATAGGTGCGATCGGGATAGCCTGCGATGCAGCCGTAGCGTTCTACCAAAGATTGCAGGGCTTGGAAGGCCCAATCCGTCGGCTTAACATCGGATAACTGAGAGACAGACGTAACCTGTTCCATGGCGGGATTGGCCGCTAGGTCGTTTGCCATAACTTCGTTGGCATTGGCTGCTCCTGCCATCAGCAACCCAGTCCCCACAAAGCAAGGGCTCAGCCAAAGTAAGGTCTTTAGTCGTTTTTTATTCATGAAAATTACCCCCACACCATTAACAACAGGTGATAAAGACTAACGATTGCATAGCCTGCATTATTACAGGATGCCGAAGCGGAAAACCCCCTCTCGATCAAATAGATAATATAATCATTATCATTTTTTGCCAAACTGAGGGGGGAAAATCGAGCTATTTGCCGATCGCGAATCGGGGTCAGATTCAAGCTGATGAGGAGTTGTGAGCACGATCGTGCTGTGAGCCGAGGGACAAATCGACAATGCTTGGAGCCGATCAAGTTCTACTATTCGGGAAACCAATTAATAATAACTCTCAATAAATGTTAAAGATGTTAGACAGGCTGTCGTAGGCGGCGATCGGTGAGGGATTGGCGCGCGCGAGGCGGGAAGTCGTGATCCCCAAAATTCAGGCGGTTAGTCTGGGAGTCTTGGCTCTATCATGCGATAGGACTGATACTGGCTGATCTTATGACTGACGGCGATCGCTTACTCGAACTGCTCCAAACCCTGCACAAACGCTATCAATCTGTGCGAGAAGGCAAGGTTGCAGATTACATTCCAGAATTATCTAAGGTTGATCCCGATCTGTTTAGTATCTGCATTGTGACGACGCAGGGGGAAATTTATCACGTTGGGGATCATGAGCATTTATTTACGGTGCAGTCAATTTCCAAGGTGTTTAGCTATGGTTTGGCGTTGGAGGATCATGGGCGCAATTATGTATTGACGCGGGTGGGGGTGGAACCGACGGGGGAGGATTTTAATTCGATCGTGTTGGATGAAGCGTCGAAGCGGCCCTACAATCCGATGGTGAATGCGGGGGCGATCGCAACGACGAGTTTAATTAAGGGTAAAACGCCGGTCGATCGGTTAAATCGATTACTGGAAATGTTCAATCGCTATATTGGCCATGATGTGTTTATTGATGTGTCGGTGTTTTTGTCGGAACGGATGACGGGGCATCGTAACCGAGCGATGGCACACCTGATGCGGAATTTTGGCATGATTGATGATCCGATCGAGGAGTCGTTGGATCTGTATTTCCAGCAGTGTTCAGTGTTGGTGAATTGTCAGGATTTGGCGATTATGGCGGCGACGTTGGCGAATCGGGGGATTAATCCAGTGACCCAGGAACGGGCGATCGATCGGCGCTATGTGCGGGATTTGTTGAGTGTGATGTATACCTGCGGGATGTATAACTTTGCGGGGGAATGGGCCTATACGGTGGGATTTCCGGCGAAGAGTGGGGTTTCTGGGGGGATTATTGGGGTAGTGCCGAATCAGATGGGGATTGGCATTTTTTCGCCACCGCTGGATGTGCGGGGGAACAGTGTGCGCGGGGTGCAGGTGTGTGAGGCGCTGTCCCAGGAGTTAAATTTACATGTGTTCGATTGCCCAGATTGTTGATTTCTCTTCTGGAGTAATCTTCTGCATGGTGACTCAAAATAGCCAGATCTCATAGCTTTTCCTATGTAGATAGTTAAACTGAAGGTAGTTGCTCCCCGGTACAACTGATGAAAGATAAAAGACAATTAGTTAATATTGCTAGTTGGATATTCTGTGCCTTTTGTGGGGTTATGGCCTTAGCTGGAATATTCATTAACCCACCAGTGGCTTTTGGGTTTCTCATTTGTGCCCTGATAGTTTTGCCACCGATTTACCAATTCACATCACGTTATGGACGAAAATTCAATATCTTCGGTAGACTAGCAGCGTTAGTAGTAGCATTTATTTTAATTGGGGCTAATGCGCCCTCTCAGCCAACAGTAACCGCCGAAAACTCAACACTTGCAACACCTCAGCCATCTACGACGGTTTCACCTACTATTAGTCCAAGTGCATCGCTATTACCAGTAATCGAAAAGGGATGGAAGGAGTATTTACCAGGTGAGGATCAAGGTTTAAAATCAAAATTCACGACAGATTCATTTTTGGCAGGGTGGCTACAGGGCCAAGATGTTTGGGTAGGTTATGTCGATACTGCACGCCTTCTAGAACAGGGATTCTTTATCAATAAATCGCTGAACCATGATGGACAAGGGCAGGAACCTAAAATCGCCAATCCACGGGCATCGTGTTCGATATTGAGTCACATAGGATACACTCCAGCAGTGATTTGTGGAAAATCAACGACATCTTGGCAGTGGGGCATTCAATCTGATGAAACACGGCAGAAAATAGCCTCTGCGTTTGAGTCAGAAGTATATACTGAGCGCAAATCGGATCTTGTTCAAGCTGAGTCTACAGAATTTAATGCTGAAATATTTGATCCACCTTCAAATTGTCGTTCAGATGCTGGACAAGATTCTTCAGTTGTTACAACTTTTCAGAAGGGCGTTGTTGCAGTAGATCTAGAGAATCCTAAAGTCAGCAATGGTAACTGGTATCGGGAGATTTATCAAAACTGCTGGATTCATGAATCACAACTACGATGGTTAAATGGTACTCAAGAAACTGCTTCAGAACGTCCCATTTTGCGAGATTCTGCTAGTGAAAGCCAAAATTCTGCCAGTTCTAGTACTGGAATTTCTGCTTCCAGTAGTGGTGGTCGATGTAATTCACCGTCTGATCGTGATTCGCGAGGTCGTCTTTGTGGCGATCGAGCTTCTAGTGTAAGAAAAAGTCGGAAGCGCTAACAACGTTATTATTCAGTACGGAAGCAGTGGTGAACGGGATGCATTGAATGGATTGATCGTGGTTTGACTAGCATCTTAATCTCAATAAGCACTATGAAAGGGAGATAACTTTTCTATCTCCCTTTCCTGTGTCTAGTCGCTGTATCTAGCTGCTATCTAGCCGATACTCGCAGCTAGCTGAGCTTCTTCTTCCTTGGACACCGTGCGGCCCTCATCTTCAAACCCGGCAATTTGGTCGAAGTTGAGATAGCGGTAGAGGTCATCCGCCAAGGGATTCAGCTTGTCACCCACGATCGCCATGTATTCCTCGATCGTGGGAATCTTGCCCAACAAGGCGCAGGCAGCAGCTAACTCTGCGGAACCCAGATACACCTGAGCCCCTTTGCCCATACGGTTGTTGAAGTTGCGGGTGGAGGTGGAAAACACGGTGGTATTGTCTTCTACCCGTGCTTGGTTACCCATGCAGAGGGAGCAACCGGGCACCTCCGTCCGCGCTTGGACGCCTTCAAAGGTGTCATAGATGCCTTCCTTGCGCAGTTGGGTTTCATCCATCCGCGTGGGGGGTGCAATCCACAACCGGACGCCTTCCAGGGCGGGCTTGCCTTCCAGCACCTTGGCAGCGGCGCGATAGTGCCCAATGTTGGTCATACAGGAACCGATGAATACTTCCTGCACTGGATCGCCCGCCACTTCCGACAGGGTTTTGATATTGTCCGGATCGTTAGGAGCCGCGACGATCGGTTCTGTAATCTGATTCAGATCCACTTCAATGATGTCGGCATATTCCGCATCGGCATCCGCTTGCAACAACACCGGATTAGCCAGCCATTCTTCCATTTTGCGAACCCGACGGAGAATGGTACGGGCATCGCCATAGCCCCGTGCCACCATGTTTTTCAGCAACGCAACGTTAGAACGGAGGTATTCGCTAACGGTTTCAGTGCTGAGGGCGATCGTGCAACCAGCCGCCGATCGTTCCGCCGTCGCATCGGTCAATTCAAACGCCTGTTCCAGCTTCAGGTTGGGCAAGCCTTCCATTTCAATAATTCTGCCGGAGAAGACGTTTTTCTTGTTCTCCTTGGCGACGGTCAGTTTGCCCTGTTGAATCGCCACATAGGGAATTGCATTGACGATATCCCGCAGCGTAATGCCCGGTTGCAGTTCACCCTTAAAGCGCACCAGCACGGATTCCGGCATATCCAAGGGCATGGCTCCCAACGCTGCGGCAAAAGCCACCAAGCCCGACCCAGCGGGGAAGGAAATTCCCAGCGGGAAACGGGTGTGGGAATCGCCGCCGGTGCCGACGGTATCCGGTAACAGCATCCGGTTCAGCCAGGAGTGGATAATGCCATCGCCGGGACGCAGGGAAACGCCACCGCGCGTGTTGATGAAATCGGGCAATTCCGCATGGGTCTTGAGATCCACAGGTTTGGGGTAAGCAGCCGTGTGGCAGAAGCTCTGCATGACCAAATCAGCGCTGAAGCCCAGGCAGGCCAGTTCCTTCAGTTCATCCCGCGTCATGGGGCCGGTGGTGTCCTGGGAGCCGACAGTGGTCATCATCGGTTCGCAGGAAGTTCCAGGCCGTACACCGGGTAGACCGCAGGCTTTCCCGACCATTTTTTGCGCCAGGGTGAAGCCTTTGCCCGTATCTGCTGGCATTTGGGGCCGCACGAAGAGGTCGCTGGGGGTTAGACCCAGGGCTGTGCGGGCTTTGTCGGTGAGGGTGCGGCCAATTAGTAGGGGAATCCGGCCTCCGGCGCGCACTTCGTCCAGAATCGTGTCGGGTTTGAGGCTGAAGGTCGAGATCGTCTCTCCAGCGGCATTTTTCACTTCGCCTTGGTAGGGATAGATGGTAATGACATCGCCAGTGTTCATTTGGGCGACATCACATTCGATCGGCAGGGCACCGGAGTCTTCTGCGGTGTTGAAGAAGATGGGTGCGATTTTGCCCCCGATGACGAAGCCGCCCGATCGCTTGTTGGGGACGAAGGGGATGTCTTCGCCCATGTGCCAGAGGACGGAGTTGATAGCCGATTTGCGGGACGATCCGGTTCCGACGACATCACCGACGTAGGCCACGGGATGCCCTTTCTGCTTCAGTTCCGCAATCACGTCCAGGGAACCGGGCAGGCGCGTCTCCAGCATGGCGGTGGCGTGCAGGGGAATGTCCGGGCGGGTGGTGGCGTGGGTGGCGGGGGAGAGGTCGTCGGTGTTAGTTTCGCCGGGGACTTTGAAGACGGTGACGGTGATGGCTTCCGGTAGGGTGGGGCGGCTGGTGAACCATTCGGCGTCGGCCCAGGCTTGCATAACCCGTTGGGCGTTGGCGTGGCCGCTGGCGGCGAGTTCCTGCACGTCGTGGAAGGCGTCGTAGACCAGCAAGGTTTTGCTGAGGGCGATCGTGGCGGCTTCGGCGATCGCGGCATCATCCGATTTCAGCAATTGCAGCAGGGCGCTGACGTTGTAGCCGCCCATCATGGTGCCGAGGAGTTCTACGGCATACACGGGGCTAATCAGGGGGCTGCTGGCTTCACCTTTAGCGATCGCGCTGAGAAATGTGGCTTTGACGTAGGCGGCTTGGTCTACGCCAGGGGGAATGCGATCGCGCAGCAGTTCTACAAGGAAATCTTCTTCACCAGCGGGAGGATTTTTCAGCAGTTCGCACAGGTCGGCGGTTTGTTCTGCGCTGAGAGGGAGGGGTGGGATGCCCAGAGCGGCACGATCGGCGACGTGGGCACGGTAGGCTTCTAACATGGGTGGATCTCGCGGTTATGAAGAAGTGTAGCAACCATTGTGCCGGGTTAGGGGCGATCCTATCAACTGAGGTGAGGGAATCTTGGCAAACGAGCCAGACTTATAAGGTCAAGAATGTTTTACTAAAAAGGGAAATTCAGCCAAATTCTTTCAAAGTCCCCCTGATTTCTAGCGCAGCGGCGCGTAGCGCGGGGATTTAGGGAGATCGTTACGGGTTGCAATCACAAGTTGATTTGAGCTAAATTCCCCCGATTGACTAACAGCACTCGAACCGCCTCTCCTAGAACGGGCGAGGGGCTATTGTATGAAATTCACTGGGACGATTCATTACAACTTGAGAACACTGAGATCTTGAGGTTGATTTTTAAAGTTTCTAGTTTTTTCTGCGATCGTGGCTATTTCAAACTGATCTATTTACAACCGATCAATGCAATCTAGATCTCATTCTAGACATTATTTAATTCGTTAGAACAATAGGGTAGATAAACACTAAAAATGGCACCATTGGGAATGTTATCGTCAACAGAAATTTCGCCACCATGGGCTTCCACGATCGTCTTACAAAAGGCGAGTCCGAGTCCCAATTGTCGAGCCCCAACTACTAATTCCCCGATTTCATATTTTTCAAAAATGGCATCGCGCTTTTCCGGGGAAACGCCCGAGCCGGTATCCGCAATGTGAATCAAAACCCCTTCATCTGCTTGCAATTCGACCTTGGCTGAAATTTGACCTTGTTTATAGGAAAACTTGAGGGCATTGGAGAGCAGATTATCCAAGACGCGCCGCATTAAACTTGCATCTAACGATAATTCGATCGAATTATCCGGGAGATCTTGATGAAGTTGGATTTGCTTAGCTTCTAGGCTAGGGGCAAAATCCTTGAGCGCGGCCTGAGTCATCGTGACAAGATCAACCTGAGTACGGGTCAGGACTAACTTATCCGCCTCACACTTCCCCAACAGCAGCACATCATCAATCAGATGAGCTAAGCGATCGGTCGCATCATTGAGCCGCACAACATTGCGTTGTAAAAAGTCTGGCAACTCCGCCGCCGCCAGCACATCCCCTGCAAACATGATGATAGCTAAAGGATTGCGTAAATCATGGACTATCGTATAAGTCATATCCTCGCGTAGTTGCAAAATATTATGCAATCGATCGTACTGCTGCTTAATGCGGAGCATCGACTTGACCCGTGCGGCCAGTTCTAGACCATTAACGGGCTTACTGACAAAATCATCGGCCCCCGCTGCTAAACAACGGGACAGATCTTCCTTGGACGTTAACGCAGTGACCATGACAATTGGGACGGCTCGCCATTTAGGATCAGCCTTAATTTGGCGGCAGACCTCAATACCATTCATCTGCGGCATCATGACATCCAGCAGAATGACATCTGGTTGCACATTGTCGAGCCGATCGAGGGCGCGTTGCCCACTTTGGGCATAGTGAAACTGATACCCTTCTTGATATAGCAGCGTTTCAATCACATCAAAGTTATCAGGCTCATCATCCACCACAAAAATACAAGGCTGTCTATCCATTCAAAGGTTGCTCCCTGGACGAAATTAAAAGAGATTGGATTTTTTCAGCTAGGAGTTTGAGGGGTGCCGGTAAAATTAAATAATCATCTACAGGGAGTTGGTCTGAACTGACTAAGTCATAGGATGGCGGCACATCAGCCAAGGCGAGCATGGGCACCTGAGCTAAATTTGGCTGTTTGCGAATTTGATGCAGCGTTGTTAGAGTTTGTATATCCAACCGCCGCAGATGTATCAAAATCAGTTGAGGAGATTGCAATTGCGTCAATTCGATCGCAGCTGCACTGCTCTGTGCCACCATGATTTGATACCCCCGGCTTTCCAGGTAACTGGTCATGGTGTCTATGCTAGCAGGACGATCGTCTACGAGCAAAATTTGAATGCCCTGGGTCTGGGAAGATAGCGGAACGAGGTTAGGTTGGGACAGCACGGGAAATAAGGGAGCAAGCGCTGGAGCAGACGCTAGGTGACTTTTCAACTGATGGGGCAAGCGGACGGTAAAACAACTCCCGGCCCCCAGTTCGCTCTGCACTTGAACTTGCCCCTGGTGGAGATCCACAATCCGTTTGACTAAAGCCAAGCCCAAACCAGTGCCGGGATACTGTCGGTTCAAATCACTCTCAATTTGGACGAAGGTGTGAAACAGTTTTGGCAGGTTCTCTGGAGCAATGCCAATGCCAGTGTCCTGCACAGAAAACTCAATCCAGCCCCAGGATTCCTGCTCCCATTGCGGTGGATCCCAGGAAAGGCTGTCTGCACTAGGGGAACTAGAAGAGGCAGGGCCCTCGGAATAATGAACGGACAACGCGATCGATCCGCCCTCGGGGGTGAACTTGACTGCATTGTTCAGTAAACTCACAAGCACCTGTTGAATTCGAGGTTCGTCCGCCACGATCGTGGAAATGGCCGATGAAATTGTTAAACTCAATTGCAACTGCTTTTGGTGAGCTAAGGAATAAACTGCCGCCAGACTAGTTTCGCAGATCTGACGCACATTGACAGGCGTTGGGTCGAGCGTCAGTTGCCCCGCTTCAATCATCGCCAAATCTAAAATGTCATTCACCAAAGCCAGCAGTTGCTGACCACTCTGGGTGATGGTGGCAACGGCATGCATCTGGCGATCGGCCAGCGCACCAAAGATGCCATCTAGTAAACCCTCCGCCATGCCCAAAATGGCATTGAGGGGAGTCCGAAACTCGTGGCTCATATTCGCGAGAAATTCATCCTTGAGGCGATTGGCTGCGGATAACTGGGCATTCGTATGAATCAATTGGTCGTTAATTGCTTGTAATTCCTGGGTGCGCTGCTTGACCGTGGCCTCAAGCTGGGTATTCAGAGTTTGTAAATTTTGCACCAGTAATGCCTGCCGAATGGCGATCGCCATTTGAGTTGCCAACTGTTCCAGCAGTTCAATTTCCCAGAGCTGCCACAGGCGAGGTCGATCGCACTGATGAACAATTAACAACCCCCAGAGATAGCTAGTGGAGGGGGCCAGGGTCTCCTCGTCAGGCTCCAGGGTTTCCTGGGCCACCAAAATGGGCACGACCAAATTGGCCCGCACTTGCAAGCGCTCTAGCATGGCAACATGGCAATCCGAGAGGTTCGCTTGATAAATATCAGTAATTGCGCTAGTCGTTTCCTGCGGATCAAAACTCTTATGTTTTGCTTGAAGGCATGTGTCAGTCATGTAGTCATTGAGCGAAGAGATATAGTTTGGTAGAACAGCCTCCGCCACAATCTGACCACTGCCATCGACTTGAAATTGATAGATCAAAACCCGATCGGTCTTGAGGGCTTGCCGGACGGCCTGCACGGTGGTTGTCAAAATTTCTTGCAGATTGAGCGATCGCCTCACCCGTAAAGCAATCTCATTTAACAGATGGGGATAATCATTTTCCGTTCGGAGATTCCGTAATAGCGCCATCCGTTCCAGGACTTGATGGGCGGTGCGGCAGAGTTTGGTGGGGGTTACCAGTCGTTTCACTAAATAGTCTTGAGCGCCGCTTTTCATCGCTTGTACAGCCACCCGTTCGTCCCCTTGCCCCGTGAGCACAATAACGGGTAGGGGAGAAGACCCAAACTCTCTACGCCAACTATTGAGGATTTCAATGCCATCTCCGTCGGGCATTGCAAAGTCTAAAAGCACTAAATCGGGCTGGTACAGATGATACAGTTCGTTGCCTTGGGAAATGGATGCCGCTTCTAGAAATTCATAATGGTAGCGATCGTCTTGATGCAAGTAACTCCGACAGAGTTGGCGATCTGCGGCTGTATCATCAATCAGCAAAACAACTTTAGACATTTCCATAGGACTTCTCTGACCAAGGGAGAAGGATCACGGCTAACTCAGCTCACCGTCAACTCAGCTCACCGTCAACTCAGCCTACTATTAACTAAGCTCACGGCTAAATCAATGCTCACGGCTAAATCAGTCACGGCCAGATAAGCTTACGGCTAGATAAACTCACGGCTAACTCAGCGTCACACAAAGTAAAATTTGACCCATTTTGGCCCATTAAGTAAAATCTGGCCCATTCATTAAAGCATAGTGGAATAACGGTGTTTCCCTCTATCAGTCATCCTAACCTGATTCCCTCAGAAAGTTGGGGTTTTCCTTCAACTTCGCCGTCCCTATCGATCGCCCATCGAGTCCAGGTTAGTGACCGTATGTTGATGTTCAGTCATATTTCTTTTGGATCAGAATACTTTAGTTATGTTTTGCAATCATATTTTGCAACCATATTTTGTAATCTGTTTTCCTTACCTGCATATTTTCCCGATGCCATCAGTAGGATCGCGGAGAGAGGTAATCATTGCTTGTGTTGCATAACTTATCCCAGTGATCCAATCTTCTAGGCAGATGCCGCTGTATCATTCAGCCAAGGCATTATTTGACAGATTACTGGGTCTTATCGGAAGGTTGACCGATTTCTGAGCGATCGCCTCTCTTCATCTACCATTCATTTCGCTAGCAGAAATACAATCTTTTTAGGATAGAAACCCTATGAAGCAAGTTGCTTTGACTTTAGGCCATCGGATCGTGCTTTTGGCCTGCTTATCGATCGGTGGCTGGACGATCGCCACCCCCCAGGCTCAGGCAGCTAATTTGAATGCGGGCGGTACGGTTCCCACCGTGGGCACTACGGCTGCGGCACGGCCAGAATTGGCGGGCTTGGTACTGGAAGATACGATCCGCAATATCAATCTGGGCTCTGGCATTTCAGTTGCTGTGCAAGATCGGGTCGTTCGATCGAACTTAACAGGAACGCTAGACTTCTACTACCGCATTATCAATAACAACACCTTTGAGGTTCGGCTAGGCGATTTAATTTCCCACTCATCCTTTGCGGGGTTTACCACGGATGTAGACTATCGCATTGATGGTTTGGGCAATCCCAATCCGTTATCGGCTTCGCGATCGGGGGACGGAAGTACCGTAACCTTTGATTTTGACAATTCCCAGAACAATGCATTGCTCTTAGCGGCTGGGGAAACCACTCGCTTCTTCTTTGTGAAGACGGGAGCAACGTTGTATAACGCTTTGGGACAGGGAACCCTGCGCGGAGTGAATGGTGAAGCCTATAGTTTCGCCTCTTTCCAACCGACCAATACGATTCCCACTCCTGCGCTATTGCCGGGTTTGGTGGGCTTAGGATTGGGGGTTTGGCGGCGGCGAAAGTCCAAGACGATCGCGTAAGCAGACGATCGCGTAAGTAGCCCCGGAGTTGCTTAAGTAACCCTTGAGTCACCGGGTTCTGGCTGATTCGATCGCAGGAGAACCACCGTTTACAGAACAGGTTTCACGCTACGATCGTTCACCAGTCCCGGTTTCTCAACGAGTTCAGTCATGGTGCCACAGCAGTCCCAGGAACCCTCCCAGGCCAGCCCACGGGTGATTACGCCAACCTGGCTTGATCGATCGGTGTTAGAAGTTGCTCCGGAATTGCTGGGGTGTAGTTTGGTGCGGCAGTTTCCCGATGGACGGCAATTGCGGGGTCGGATTGTGGAAACCGAAGCCTACCAAGAAGGGGATCCGGCCTGCCATGCCTATCGCCGCCAAACAGCCCGGAATCGCATTATGTTTGGCCCTGCGGGGTCTGTGTATGTTTATCTGATCTATGGCATGTACCATTGCCTCAATATTGTCACCGATCGGGAGAACTTCGCCAGTGCGGTGCTGATCCGGGCGTTGCATTTAGAAACGGTGCCCGTCGATCGACTCAGACCCCGTGAGAAGCCCGATCGGGTAGCCGCTGGCCCTGGCAAACTCTGCAAAGCATTGGATATCACGCTCGATCTCTACGGCACCAAGTTAGAACCAGGGCAGCCCCTTTGGTTAGAGCCGCGATCGCCCGATTGGCAACGGCAGTGGGAACAGGGGGCGATCGAATCGGTGCAAACGACGCGCATTGGCCTGACCCAAGGGGCAGACTTGCCCTGGCGTTGGTATGTCAAAAATTGCCCTGCGGTGTCCAAACTCTGAAGCACGATTTCGCAACGCTAAAGCACGATTTCAGACTTACCGTCGGTAAATTTCACATCTTGAATGCCCCATGCACTATGACTGGTTAGGGTTTTGCGCAGACTGCCAAACAGAGCCATTTGTTCAGCGCTGGACATAGACTCAAAATGGCGGGTTGATTTTGGATCCAAGCGTAGATCAATGGTCGCGATCGCCCCCTGTACCTTGACGCGATAGCCCACCACAGTAAAATCTGGCGAATTGCTGGTTTGAATAATTTGCCCGATCGCTGCGTCCATGGCCCGATCTTTGGGCAAATTAGTTTTAACGGGAATAAGATTCTCGTAGGAACTGTCAGGGCGATAAATTTGTACAGGGACGGTGCCCACGGGGGCCGCAGGCGATGCTGGAGTCGAGGCTGGTGCCATGGAAGCCGCAGGAGACTGGCTGGGTTCCGGAGCGGGACTGGCCGATTCACTGGGTTCCGGGCTAGGCGATTCGCTGGGACTGGGGGACTCGGTGGGACTGGGGGATTGCTGGGCGATCGGAGTACCCGTTCCGCAGCTGACTAGTAACCCAAGGAGGAGGAGGGTCAATGCTCCCCGCTTTGGGCATCGTAGAGATTTTTTTTTAAAATCTTGTAGAAAATTCATCATTACTTGGAACTCGTCTAGATAATTTCATTGCGCATTCCACCGTCCCTGCCCCCTGTAACCTATACCCTACCGTGATTTCCACGATCGCGGCCTATCTTTACACAAGATGGGGTTCTGTAAGAAATTGCTAGCGTATTCTACGGAACATTGTGCATCGTGACCTTCGGGGTTAGCATGGGGATAGCGGTATCTACCAGATTACCGATGTTGCATTTGTAGACTTCCATGGACCGAAGTCCAGTCCCTGAAGGTTATAGCATCCCGTAGTTTCTGGAAGCCTTGGGTCTTCCAGCGCGGGGAAGATCGAGGTGAAAATATGCTGACACAGGAAGGCCGTGTTTCTCTGTCGGAAATTACCGACTTGAATAAGCTTAAGTTTGAGTTGAATCAAATGCCCCCCGTCGATGTGGGGGATTACATTACCGATTTGCCCGTGGAGCGGCGGGCGATCGCCTTTCGGTTGCTCAAGAAGGATCAGGCCACGGATGTTTTTGAATATCTGGAGCCGGAGATTCAAGAGGCGCTGATTGGTTCGCTCCACGATGCCCAAGTTTGCCAAATCCTGGAGGGGATGCGCCCCGACGATCGAGCAGAATTGTTTGACGAACTGCCTGCGGGGGTGGTGCGGCGGCTGATCCAACAGCTTAGTCCGATCGAGCGGCAGGCCACGGCGACCATTTTGGGCTATCCGGAAGGCACCGCAGGCCGGGTTATGACAACGGAATACGTGCGGCTGCGGGAAGGGTTGACGGTTTCGGAGGCGCTGAGCAAGATTCGGGCGGACGATCGCGATAAGGAAACGGTGTACTACGCCTACGTGACGGACAATAACCGCAAACTGGTGCGGGTGGTGTCGTTGCGGCAGTTGTTGTTTTCCTTGCCGGATGCGTTGGTGCGGGATGTGGCCAGCGATCGGGTGATTAAGGTGCATACGGAGACGCCCCAGGAAGAGGCGGCTCAAATGATGAAACGCTATGATCTGTTGGCGGTTCCGGTGGTCGATCGGGAGGATCGGCTGGTGGGGATTGTGACGATCGATGACATGGTGGATGTCCTGGAAGAGGAAGCCACGGAGGACATCCAAAAGATTGCGGGGGTAACCAGCGGGGATGAATCTTCGTTGTCCCATCCCTTGGATAAGCTAAAAAATCGCTTGCCTTGGCTATTGGGCATTATGGCGCTGTATATTGGTGCGTCTAGTTCAATTTCGCCGTTCCAAAGTACGATTCAGCAGGTGCCGGTGCTGGCGGTGATTATGCCGTTGTTTTCCAATACGGGGGGAACGGTGGGTATCCAAGCCCTAACGGTGACGATTCGATCGATCGGTTTGGGTGAAGTAGAGCCGGAAGATACGTTGACGATTCTGAAAAAAGAGTTGCTCGCTGGGTTGGGTACAGCATTGTCGTTAGGAACAACGATGGTGTTTCTGTCGTTGATTTGGACGAAGCCGGAGGAGCGCTGGGTGTCGTTGGTGGCGGGAACGGTAATGGCAACCAATACGTTGGTGGCAGTGACGTTGGGGACGTTGTTACCGATCGGGTTTAAGCGACTCAACCTTGATCCGGCGTTGATTAGTGGCCCCTTAGTGACAACAATGTTGGATACGATCGGGTTTATCTTGTTTTTAACGTTGATTACGGTGAGTTTAAATGTGTTGCATGCCCCAGTGTAGTTGCTAAGCACGAGTTTTGAATCACTGGTTATTGCGATGCGATCGATCCCCCTAAATCCCCCTTAAAAAGGGGGACTTTGAAAGTATTGATAAATCCTCCTTCTACTACGGGTTAGAGGCGTCTTGAAAGGCGAGGATGTCGGAGTTTTGGAAGCCGTACCAGGAGACTTTGAGGTGCTTGGGGGCGGGAAATTGGGTGTCGTAGACGGTGATGACGTTGGTGAGGTTGCGACCGGGGGACTTGAGGATGCGGTTGCCTTTGGCGATCGCCAACGAAGTCCCGCCGTCTAGGTTCATGGCTTCGTAGCAGCCGAGGTAGCGCATGATTTCCGCTTCCCGTTTGAGGGAGACGGGTTTGAGGAAGGTGACGTGTAGCAGTTTGTGGCCAGATTTGGGAAAGCCGATCGCCGATCGAATGGCGCTGCCCATGACGGCTCGATCGGTGAAGCCTTCTTTTTTGGGATTAATCCACAGTTTGCCTTGGCTGAGTAGGCGCGGGCCAGCGGTGAGGGAGAACCAATGGTCTTGCCAGCGGGGTTTGCCTTGGACGCGGGCGGTGATCATTTCCGGTTGGTTGCCGACGCGCAGACCGAGGGTGGTGCCGTAGTTTTCCCAGGGGCTGAATTTGAGGAATTGGCCACCAGCAACCATATTGCCCATAACGCGCTTTTGGCGATCCATGCTGAAAAAGGTGCCGCTGAGGGTGAGGGCGGCGCGGTTACGGCGGACGAGGTGGACAAAGGCTTCATCGCCTTTGGTCGATCGGGCGCTGTTGGCTTGGGGCGCGTTTTTGGCGAGGCCGATGTGCAGGAAGGTTTCGGGGTCTTTGAGGTCGATCGTGGCGATGTAGACGGGGATGCCTGCCACTTTACGGTAGAGGACGGAGACGGGTTGGGGGGTGGGAGCGTGGGAGGGTACAAGCGTGGGAGCGTGGGAGACGGGCGGTGATGGGGGGCGGAAGGTGACGACGGGGGGGGGATCGGTGTCTTCGATCGGGGCTTGCAGGGGGGAAGGGATATCAGGGTCAGCCGCCGGATCAGCTGGAGCCGAGTCTTCGGGGGGGAGATCGCGGGTGAGTTCGCGGGTGGTGAAGTGGGGATAGGCTTGCAGGAGGGCGACGGTTCCGGCAAACAGGATGAGAATGTTGGCGAGGACGATCGGTAGGTTTTTGAAGGTTTGGATCGTTGGAGGGCGGTTTTGGGCGCGGGTACGCTCGCGGTATTGGCGGAGTCGCTCTACCATGGACTATCTGGGAATGAAGATGACGGGGAAATGGAATGGGTTAGAAATTAAGCAACGATTGAGATATTAACTTAAATAATGGGAAGTTTAATGGGTTTGCTGGAGCTTGGTTGTAGGTTTCTAGGGATTTATGCACTTAACTTACCCAGGCATCCGCTGGATTCTCAAATTGTTTACAAAAAATTGGGATTTGTGGGTTTAGTCGGTGGGGAGTGGGGGTGGGCCTAGCAATTCCCAGAACCTGGGGTCTTCGTGCAAATTGGCAAAATCTTGATCGCTGTGGGCTAGCCCTCGATTTTCCTCGGGAGCCAGTTGAAGGGCGGTGGCGAGGTCTTGGAGGGCGGCTTCGGGGTTATGGTTGAGGCTATGGGCACAGGCGCGATTGTAGAAAGCCGCATGCTTGT
>MUGG01000103.1 GCA_002148405.1 Alkalinema sp. CACIAM 70d
TCAAACCTGGATTCGTTGAATCTCAGTACAATAAAAAAAGGGGACTGTTCCCCTTTTGACCATAATTGAATGATTCAATTGAATCGCAATCGTTTGAAACGCACTAAAACCTCGCCCCTTACAGCACTCGGAAAATGAAGGGATAGCGGAAGGGTTCATCGGGATTCGCTAAGGTTTTGACAATAGCGACGATCGACCAACCAAAGTGCCACAGGAACCCAAAGGCAATCATTGGGAAGAGTAAAATTCCTAGAATTCCAAAGGTCAAGAACGACAGTACGCCATAAATCCCACCAATCACGCTGGCCCAGAACCAAATATTTAAGTGGAAATTGATCGATTCCTTGGCATTGGCTTTCACAACGGGATCATCAGAAATCATCAAAACCACGATCGGGGCAAAAATTGTGATGACCGAAACCCCAGCCAAGGTAAATCCATGACAAATCAAGGAAAGTAAGCTGCGTTTACCAGAATCGTAGGAGCCTTGCATTCTTAAAAATTCCTCCAGTTCACCAACAGCTTCATCCTATCGGAATTCTCCTTAGAAACCGTAGAGGAGTTTACCGTACTTCATGGTTTAGCCTGAATGGGCGACTAATGGCCTCGATCGGGAAATTCCGGTCAGTGCTGATCGTAAAGTCCGGCAACTCCAAGCTTGATCCTTCATGGACTTGCCAGCAGTTTTAACTGCAATCATTGAAGTGAATGTGTCTGTATCCGGGCTATCGCGATTCAAGGGAGGCGGGATTCGATCGGGGTTCCTCTAACGGCTCTGAACTGGGAACAACGGCATGGGATTGGCTGGAAGGGGGACTAGGATTCGCAAATCGTTGCGCTAAGTTGATCACATCAGAGGGAATCATCACGATCGTCGTCGTATTGTTCTCCGTGCCCACTTCCGTCAGCATTTGCAAGCGTCGCAATTCTAGGGCAGCGGGATTCTGGGCAATGTTCTGGGAGGCTTCTGCCAGCTTGAGAGAAGCTTCTTGCTCAGCAGCGGCTTTGATTAAGCGCGCCCGTTTTTCCCGAATCGCTTCCGCTTCCTTTGCCATTGCCCGTTGCATACTCGTAGGAATTTCCACATCTTTAATTTCTACCCGTTCAATCACAATGCCCCAAGGTTCAGTAACTTCGTCAACAATTTCCTGAACTCGTAAATTAATCTTGTCGCGATTCTGCAAAACATCATCCAAAATATTTTGTCCAACCACATTTCTTAGTGTTGTCAATGCTGTTTGATAAACGGCTAACTCATAACTCTGCACACGGTTAATCGCCTTTGCCGCATCCAAAATTCGATAATACAAAACAGCATTGACCCGAATGGTCACACTATCCGCCGTAACGGTTTCCTGGGGTTCAATACTGACTGTACAGGTTCGTATATCTACCTGCACTTTTTGATCGACCATGGGAATAATCCAGTACAGTCCTGGCCCCATCACTCCCTTCGCGCGGCCCAACCGAAAAATAACCCCCCGTTGATATTCCCGATCGATCTTAAATCCTGATAAAGACGCGAGCAACACAAGGCCAACCAAGTAACTTAAAAAACTGCCCATAATTAACAACTGATTAAAGGGAAAATAACCAACCCCCAATCTGCTGTAGGATGTGGGTCGAGATCGTGTTCTGCCCCGATCTACAGATTGCGTGGACGATTGGATAATCTGATTGTAGACATGGCCTGAGAGCGATCGTCAGTGCCAAAGCTAAACGTAACCTAAAGATTCCCTAGAATTTCTCAAGCCCCTATGGCAAACCTGATTCCTGCCTACGAACTGAATCCCACTGGACGGTTCAGCGATCGAGCCAACGATTATCACCACTTTCGCCCCAGCTATCCCGCCGCTGCGATCGACCAAATTGTAAGTCATCTTGACTTGCCTGTCAGGACTTTAGGCAACATCGCCGATCGCCACCCTCCCACCGTCGCGGATATTGGCGCAGGCACTGGAATTTCTGCACGCTTATTGGCCGATCGGGGGCTGCAAGTCTGGGCTGTAGAACCCAACACTGCCATGCGGGAAACGGGACAGCAGGCAACGGCCCAGCCCAACGACTCATCCGATCCGGCTTCTCTCGCCACGCCTTCCATCACCTTTTGGCAGGGAACTGCCGAAGCCACAGGACTGCCTCCAGTCTCCATGGATGTGGTTACCGCTTTTCAAGCCTTCCATTGGTTTCAGCCCGATCGCGCCTTGGCCGAATTCCACCGCATTCTCAAACCGACGGGTCGTTTAGCCATTGTCTGGAATAATCGCGATCGATCGGACGAATTCACGGCCCTCTATGGCAAGTTGGTGAAACGAGCCAGTTCAACGCCTGACCTTGCTGAACGCCGAGACAATCCTGAACCGCTCTACCAGTCTCCACTCTTTACCCAGACCCACAATTACGCCGTTGCCCATGCACAGTCCTTAGATCTTGCCGGTTTATTGGGCCTTGCAAAAAGTCGTTCCTATGTCCCGCTGGAGGGAGAAGTCCACGATCGGCTGATGGCTGATTTAACGCAGCTTTACCATCAATTTGCCGACGGCGGACAAGTTGCGATGCACTACCAAACTAACCTCTACCTAGCCACCCCGGCCCACGGATTAACGGAATGACGGTATAAAAATCAAACAGAAAGGATAGGAACCCATCCATGGAGACCGAATCCCTATCCCTCTTCCATCCAACGTTTTATCTCGGTCTTGCATCCGGATTAGAATCGCCAAGCCATTTGATTCAACCTCGGCAACCCAAGGATTCCCGAGTCGTCACTCCGGTTTGCGAGTTGGTTCCGTTGGCGATCGCGCACAGTTGCTTCACTTGTAAGGCCGTTAGAATAGCTCCGGTAAAATCAGCTCCGGTAATGGTGACATCATTAAATTCCGTCCGCAGCAGCATTGCATCGGTCAGATTCGCGTCCTGAAAATCGACGTTATACAAGCGAACTTGGTCAAAAATCGATTGAGTCAGATCTGCCCCCCGAAACACAGTTCCAGTGAACGTAGAGGTACTAAAGACAGCTCCTACCAAGTTGGCTTGGCTAAAATTAGTATTATTTAAATCTGCATTAGCAAACTCTGCTTGCTCCAGTTGCGCCCCTGTCAAATTGCGTCCCGCTAAGGTTTTCCCTTCTTCCGCTAGGGGGTTTCCACTAGCCGCTGCTGAAGCTGCTGCTTGAGCGGGGAAACTCCATCCCAAACAACCTACAACAATTATTCCGATCGCGATCACCGCACAGAGCTGTTGACGCCAGCGATCGCAACACACCACCAAGAGATTCGAGAGCAACCTAAACATCATGACGCGATATTAAGAGAATTCGTCCTCTCCCAGTTTAGTGGGCTATTGCGCTGGGATGAAGGGGAAACGATCGCAGAATTTCCCGTCAGGTCAGTGGAGGGTATCCACGACGATCCCGCCAAAGGAAAAGAGTTGGAGATCTTTGTAGCAAGGGTTGTTGAACCGCCAGACAGTCGCCCATCGGGCGTAATCGGTTGGATCAGCGATCCCGTGATAGGGAGCTCAATCCGAAACTCCGTCCCCTGACCCAAAACAGAATGGCAGCTTAATTGACCTTGGTGAGAATCAATGATTTGATAGCAAATCGACAATCCTAAGCCAGTTCCTTGCCCGATCGGTTTTGTGGTGAAAAAGGGATCAAACACCCTCGTTTGCACTGCCTCAGGAATGCCTGGGCCATTATCACAAATGCGGATGATGACCCGATCGTGCTGCACTGCGGTATGAATCGCAATCGTTGGGGGAGATTGTTCAGAATATAATTCCGGCCTTTGTCGCCCATGCTCCTCTAAGGCATCTAGGGCATTACTGAGAAGATTCATAAAGACCTGGTTAATCCGACCAGGATTGCAAATGACCGCTGGCAAATCTGCATAATGTCGCTGAATTTGAATCCCTGGCCAGTGCATGACTGGTTTGCATCGATGGCGTAGAATCAACAACGTACTTTCTAAGCCTTCATGGAGATCCACATCTTTCAACTCCGCTTCATCCAATCGGGAGAAGTTGCGTAGGGATAAAACTAACTGACGAACCCGATCGGTTCCACTGCGCATCGAGTTCAAAACTTCAGGTAAATCCGCTTTGAGGAATTCAAAATCGATCTCATCTCGATGAACTTGAATTTCGGTCGTGGAAGCCGATCGCTCATAGAGCTCGATTAACGCTAGTAAATCCTTTGTATACTGCGAAACATGAGTCAGGTTGCCGTGGATAAAATTCACCGGATTATTAATTTCGTGGGCAATCCCCGCTACTAATTGCCCTAAACCGGACATCTTTTCAGCTTGCAAAAGTTGGGTTTGCGTTTGATGTAAATCAATTAAAATTTCTTCCAATTGTTTAGCTTGCTGTTGGGCAGTTTCTGCGGCACTCAAACTACTCTGATAGAGATACACTAATTGATCTGCGATCGTGGCTTGTTCAATATCGCTCTCTTTTTCGTACTGGTGAACCACGCAATCTAGCGCAGTCAGCAAGTCATTATTTGCAGTTGTGAGAATTTCTTGCAGAATGGGCTGTTCGATCGAACGTTGCGCTTCCGGTAATCGCAAAAGCGCACGAACATTATTAATGTACGTATAAATCAGATGATGCAGTTGGGTTGGCGGCTCAAAATACAGAGCCAAAACCGCCTCAGAGGGGGAGCCCGGTAAATTCAATTGTGCATCGCCGTGCAGCAAACCAAGGTGCGATCGCTCCAGCAAATCAATTGCCTGGTGAAGCTCCTGTTGCAAAGATGCAGATTGTTGAGGATCAGTTGCACAAATCCACTGCAATGCCAGACAAGCGGTACGCTGGGTTAACATGCGCTGGCGACCACTGACATTGACGATCGCTGCGTTGATTTGCCGAGAAAGATTGATGGGATTCACAGGAGCCTAGCCAAGGGGAAGAGAGTGACGATAGGCGTAAGAAGCGAAGTTTAAAAATTATTTAATTGAAATATTTTTTTGCAAACTATTCCTTTGTACCGAATCTCATCCAGCAACAATGTAAACTAAAGCACAATTGCTACAGCAATCTTGTACACCCTGGCAATCTTGTACACCCTAGTAATTTCACACACCCTAGCATCTAATAAAATCCTAGATAGCCACGAGGTGTAATCACCCAGCCTTGGTAAAAACGGGTACTTTGATTGCCAATGATCACAGTGGTTAGCATATCGATCGGGGAGTCCAGCATCTGTGCCAAGGTTGTAATCCGAATTTCCTCGTCAGGGCGATAGACCGATCTCACTAGGGCTACGGGCGTTTCCGGCGATCGAAATTGCAGAAAAATCCGCTGGGCTATCTCAATTTGTTCCGTCCGCGTCTGGGATTTGGGATTGTAGAAAGCTGTGACAAAATCGGCCTGTGCCGCTGCTGTCAACCGTTTTTCAATCACATCCCACGGGGTGAGCAAATTACTTAAACTAATGGCACAAAAATCATGCATCAACGGGGCTCCCACCCGCGAAGCCGCCGCTTGCAGGGCACTAATGCCTGGAAACACCTGCACCTCCGGCGTGACGCCATCCCAGCCCTGTTCTTGCAAAACTTCCAGCACCAATCCCCCCATGGCATAGATCCCACAATCCCCTGAGGAAATGATTGCCACGGTTAAGCCCCAATGGGCCAGTTCGATCGCCCGTTCTGCCCGTTGACGTTCCTGGGTAATGGGTGAAGCTTCTACGATTTGTCCTGGGCGTAATAAGGGCCGAATCAGATCAATGTAGAGTGAATAGCCAATTACCACATCTGCCTGACTAATAGCTCCCTTCGCCGCCGGTGTAATTTGATCCAAGTTGCCAGGGCCAGTACCCACTAACCACAGTTGTCCGAGGCGTCCGGTATATTCCCGATCGGCCACTGCAACGGCGATCGTGACGGCTCCGGGTTGTCCTTCCTGCCGAAAAATCTGTTTCTTGACTAATAAATTCGATAAATCTGACGTTTGAGCGGCCAACAGTGCTGCCGCCTCTGCCACACTCGGGGTTCCAACCTCAGCTGCCACGACAGCGGATGGCGTTGGGACTTCTACTTGTTGGAGTTGCTCGGCGGGAAAACACTGCAAGGGATAGGAACGATCGGTTGCGAATTCCACCAAACCCACCTCATCTGCTTTCAAGTCGATCGTTGCTAATCCCGCGATCGATCCTGCCGCCAAATGATTGGCCTGTAGAGCTTTTTCGATCCCTGCTTCGATCACCGATCGCGGCGTTCCCCGTTCACATCCAATCCCAACCCAAAGAACTCTAGGATGCCACTGCACCTTAGGAAAGTCAGACTGAGGCGCAAATTGGCGTTGGCGGTAGCTGATCCAAACCCGCGCTTGCGCCTGAAATTCTGGGTGGGTGTCTACGCTATAGTCCGGCTCACCCCAAACAAAGGGATGGGTTTCTGGCAAACTCCCGGCCCACAAGTCGCAACCGCAATCCTGGAGTACTTGCACCTGATCGCCTCGCGCGATCGCCGCACTCACCCCTGTCCAATCGCCGCTACCTTTCTGCCACCCAAAGGGCTGTCCTATCACATCAATGCCGGGTAAATCTGCACTATTTGCACTTCCAGTTAATACGGGTGTTGCCCCTAGTGTGTGGGCCAGGAACCGAGTCAATCGATCGGCTCCGGCCTGATGCCCTCCACAAAGGCTAATCACGAACTGTCCTGCTTCATCGACCACTACGATCGCCGGATCGATCGCTTTATCTTGTAACAAAGGTGCCATTAATCGCACTACTGCACCCGTTGCTAATCCAAAAATAAAACTGCGGTACTGCGGCCAAATTTTACCCACATGTTCGCGCAGAGAGCCGTCATAAAAGCAAATAGTCTCCCCCGCTAGATCGGCCTCTGTTATTTGGGATTGCAGCGTTTGCGGCAACCAGAGCGTGATTCCTGCCCTCGATCGGACGAGCCTTAATAGACAACGAGCCGCCGCAGGGGTCGTCGCGATCGCTGCTACAGGCTGAAGATCTTGAAGCACCACAGGTCATTCCCCAAAAAAACGCACGGACTGTCATTAAAGCACTCCTGAAGCCAGAAAAATAGGGGACACCAAATAAGTGTCCCCCCATGGGAAATGCGTAGATTCTACTCCAACAGACCAATTAGCAAGCTGTTAATAGACTAGGGTGCACCTAGATTAACTTGGAAAGTAGCAAAATCGATACCTAGACCTTGGCTAAAGTTGTTGTCTTCCACCGACTCTTCAATAAAGTTGGCGCTATCAATCTTCATCCCTACATAGACCGTCTGGGTTCCACCACCACTGTATTGTTTCCAGAAGGCATCTAAGGAATCAGGTAAGAAAATAGTATAGGTTTGAGGACCTGAGGTTCCAGGGCCAGAGGGGGTACTCCCTGGAAGATTCCCAAGCTCAGCCACGGCACTCGCTAGGATACTATCATCGCTATTGTTAATAATGTTGTCCTTGGATAGAACAAACTGGATATTGAACTTGTTGTTGCTAGTAATTGAGCGGCGACCCTGGTTTTGCACAGTATAGTTGATGACTAAGCCATCATTGTCCCCCGGTACAAAGACCTTGGGGTTAGCTATGCTGAAGGACTGCCCTACCAGTTCAAATACCTGCACATTGTTTGCCACAAAGCTCGAAGAATCTAAGAAGTTGCCTCGGTTACTGTTGTTCAGCTCACCTTCAGCCCCTTCAGCCAGATTGTTATCGGCATCGATAACTGCACCAATGTAGTAGGTACCTGCATCTCGAGTCCAGAATTTCTTCGGATCAAGGTTCTGGCCATCCGGTAGAACTAAGTCTTCTGTAAGAGTAATGGTTCCAGTATTCGGATCTTGGCTTCCCGCTACTACTGGATCAACCCCATTAGTCACATTAACTGTCTTCAACAGGACAGTATTAACATTATTTGGATCGATCGTCGCAGTCCGGGACAAGTAGTATCTCACCTTGAAGCTACCTGTCTTCACCGTTCCGCCATTCTTGATAGTCAGGAACGATCGTACTGTCTTTTTCTCAGGCGTATTCGTATTCGTAACATCTGGCAGATCCGTTGAGAAGATCGTATTGTCCGTTGGAGCCGTTGTTGCCGTTGTCTCTGCCAACCTGAAATTGGTACCAAATACATCAATGGTTCTGGGTACCCCTTCAATATTCAACGTGTAGGGCAACAATCCATTGGAGATACCACCTGCATTGACCTTGAGATAGTAAGTTCCTGTATCTAAGGTAATCGTGCCGCCTTCAGTGGGATAGGGAACAGATGTGGTTGTGAAATTCCCATTGGCATCCGCTTTAAACAGTTCTAACGAAACAGATGTATTTCCATCCGACGCTTTGAAGTCTGTGGACTGGAGAACCTTGAACTTGTACCAGTCAGTCTTGTTATTGCGATTGCTGACGGTGTCAGTATAGGTTCCCTTGTTGTTCAGAACGCCAATATCGAAAGCCTCAACAGAACTGGAGCCACCGATCGTCTGGAACTGACTAGCCAATTGAACCACCCCAAATTGTGGCTCTTTGTAATCCCCATAGTTTAGACTCGGTAACTGCCATGCAGAACCGGTAGAACTGGACAGTAATTTACTTTCAACAATGGTAAGTCCATCCATCTTCCAAACGTAGACATCCCCCCCCTGTCCTCGCCACAGGATCTGAGAGGTTGTATTGTTGAAGCCATCAAAATCATGAACGCCTAGTACCTCGTAAGCAGCTCCGACAACAGGGGTATTACCATTGGCGAAAGACAATTGGAGTGCCGCCTTGTATGCCAAGCCGTTATTGCCTCCTCCCATTAGCCAACCATAGGTGCCCCCTTGTCCATTATCAGTATTACGCCACAGAAAATCAGCAATTCCATCGCCATTCAAATCTTTAACGGCAACTACCTTGTAGGCTGATGGCACGGAATAGGCCACACTATCTACTAAGGTTGTTCCATTCATCTTCCAGATGGCTAGTTGATTGCGTTGGTCACTGCGCCAAACAATATCAGCCTGCCCATCTCCGGAAACATCGACAAATCCAATGATTTTATAATCCAAAGGTGGTTGGATTGGCAAAACAGTTGCTGAAAGAATAGCGGTACTGCTCAGAGTCCAGAGAGCTACCTGATTGGAAAAACGATTCTTCCAAAGGACATCGGCTCCAAATTGTCCATCAACGTTATTGACTCCCACCACATCCCAACCAGAAGAGGTCGGCAATGTAAAACCTAGCGCTCGGTTGAGAATTGTTCCACCGCTAATAGTTGGAACTCCAGTTTGGGGATCTTTTCCCATCAGCCACATGGCAATGTCGCCTGAAGCCAAGTTCCGCCATAGAATGTCAGCTGTTCCATTGCCATCTAGATCTTTCAGTGACTGAACATTCCACTCTTGGCCAACTTTAATGATATTTCCAAGACTATCTCGAATTGCGGCTGATCCTGGGGCGTAGGTCATACCATCATTAGTCCACCAAATAGCAACCGTACCGTATTCGCTGGAGCTAGGATTACGGTTCTGCCAGAAAAAGTCATTATTGCCATCCCCATCAAAATCGCCAGTTCCTACAAGCACATAGTCACCGCTAATGGTCTGGGATGATGTTCCTACAATTGTTGTGTCCTGAATTTTCCAGGGAGCAAACACATTAGCACTTGAATTTCGCCATAGAATACTACCGGAGGACTCTGAGCTACTGGTAACCACGGATAAGTTGTAATCAGCAGTAGGTGCACTTGGATCAAGGTCAACTTTGAGGTAATAAGTTCCGGCAACCGCCGCTGCATCGTTCAGAACGATGACATCACTCAGCCGACCTTGGTTATTAGTGGGTAGATTCTGGACTAAATCACTCTCAGTGGCTACAGCACTATCGGTACGACGATAGAGTGACAGCTTGGCATCCCCAGTCAACCCGTTCAGAACAATTTTTAGGTTACTGCCGCTCGATAACGAAAAGCGGTAGTAATCTGCTAGATCTCCCCCAACAGTCGTACTCAGAGAACCTGTAAGGGGTGACGATCCTGCCGTAGTCGTAATATTAGTAGCAGTTGCGAAAGAATTGTTGTTCAGGTTAGCAGGCATAGCTGTGGCCTTGTAAGATGGCAGATGGTTCGACGGATTCCCAAGGCTTAGTGTGCCCTAGAAAGCAAGATTTATTTCAGAGCAGATGGCGAATATTCCCAGACAAAGGCGAGAATCTGACCTAGTCGTTCGTCAGCTTAAAGTTAACGGATGAATGAATTGGGAAGATTATTTCTTGAGGGACAAAATCCCACCAAAAAATTCTTGACAAACTATTAAGTCATGTACACTAGGTCATGTACACATATTTAGAAGAACTTTGCTCGTTATTGTAATAGCAGTAAATTGTCCGATTAATCAGCGTTAACTCGGAAGTTTATTTGTAGATATCTTGAAGTTTATTTGTAGATATCTTGAAGTTGGAATACAGCGATCGAGGTTCCTACTGACCTCATTGCTGTAACTTGCTACCACTGTCTCCAACGTCTATTTCTAACTCCTGCCTGCACACTGAGTCAGTTAAACACTAATAGCAATGGAGTGAGCTGCGATGCCATTTCCAGGCAGCCCCCTCCTGAAGCTGACTCCCTAAAACTCAATTCCTGGCTGTGCTTTGACACCTTGTTCCCTAAAGGGATGCTTCACCAAAGTCATCTCTGTCACAAGATCTGCTACATCAATCAGCTCTTTGGGCGCACCCCGCCCCGTCAAAATGACATGTTTATCCTGAGATTTGTGCTGTAACCCTTGCAGAACTTGCGTACTACTCACATAGCCAAGTTTGAGGGCAATATTAATTTCATCCAGTAAGACAAGCTGATAATCCGGATGACCAATTAATTCCTGGGCTTTTTGCCATGCAGCTTGAGCCATTTGAATATCCCGATCGCGGTTTTGGGTTTCCCAGGTAAACCCTTCCCCCATGGCATGGAACTCTAGCTGATCACCCCAAGGAGCAAAGGCAGCTTTTTCTGCGGGTTCCCAAGCACCTTTAATAAATTGGACGATCGCCACTTTATATCCGTGGCCTAGCGATCGTAACACCATCCCCAAGGCTGCCGTCGTTTTTCCTTTACCGTTGCCTGTATGGACAATGACCAGCCCCTTTTCCTGCGTCTTCTCCGCTAGCCGCTTTTCTTGAACTTCTTTACGGCGTTGCATTTTGCGCTGGTATTGTTCCTCCGTCAATTGCAAATCCGCTGCGGTTTGTTCTAGGTTCTGGGGCAAATCAGATGAATGCATTTCGTTTTTCTCATCAAATAAAGGAACATAAGAACGCTAAAAGCCTTGTTCCGGTGGCTTGAGGGATAATTGTAAGGGGACAAGTGCCATGATTTTTCCCATAAAAAAAGGACACCTCGTATTGAAGTATCCCTTAATCTGAACAATGAGACTAGTCTTAAGTTCCAACTTGATCTGCAAGACTAGACTGCATCTGGATTAGTAAGTTTCAACGTGCCAACGTTCTTCTTTCTTCATCTGGCGAACGTATTCCTTCCAGACAATGCCTTCCTTAGCCGCTTCGGCTCCCAAGGCTTCTTCAATCCCTGGTTCCATTCCACGCAAACCACAGATATAAGTGTGTGTCTTGGGATTTTTCATAAGATTCCAAAGTTCCACAGCATTTTCACCCACCCGGTGCTGGATATACATCCGGCCACCTTCTTGGTTTTGCTGCTCACGGCTGATGGCGTAGGTCAAGCGGAAGTTGTCCGGATAGGTCTTTTGCATGTCTTCCAACTCTTCCCGGTAGAGAATGTTGGGGCTAGTCGGAACCCCGAAGACCAACCAAGCAAAACCCTTAAACTGGTAATGGGGATTGGCTTCACGCTCTTTATCTTTGAACATCCGCCATAGGTAGGCCCGCATGGGTGCAATCCCTGTACCTGTTGCAAACATGATGACATTGGCATCTTCATCGGGCGGCAGGAGCATTTCTTTCCCGGTTGGGCCAGTAATCTGCACCTCATCCCCTTGCTTCAGGTTACACAGGTAGGTAGAACAAACGCCGTAGATCGTTTCTCCGGCTTCATTCTTGTATTCCAACTGACGAACGCAAAGCGAAACGGTTTTATCGTCTACATCGTCCCCATGGCGGGTGGAAGCAATTGAGTAAAGGCGCAGCTTATAAGGCTTACCCTTAGCATCGATGCCCGGAGGGATGATCCCGATACTTTGCCCTTCCACGTACTTCAGATCGCTATCAGCAATATCGAACTTGATGTGTTGCACAATTCCAACACCCCCCTCACCGACTAAAGCCTCATTGGAGATGACTTTGCCAGTAAGGGGATTATTCGGACGATAGGTGTTAACCCGTACCTCTTCGTGTGCCACGGCTTTTTTCTCTGACTTAGGCGCTTCTGCCTTAGTTTCAGACACCGCAGCCGGAGCTGTCTGTGCAGTAGGAACAAAAGTGGAAACCGCTGGCCCCTGAGTTCCATCCAGGGGCTGAATGCTCACAATTTTGCCACCGCGACGGGAAATCTGCTGCACGAAGCTGGACATGCGATCGTAGGACACATTGAAGAACGTAGAACCGCTTTCGCGTCCACCGAGCAGCCCTACCACTTCGTATCGATACATCCGACTGCCAGCCGACTGGCTGCCGCTTGCGCTGGAATTAAACATTTCGAGAATTTCTCCGAACCTAACCTAAGTCTCTTATTTCTTATTAAGTATTGTGACTCATTGTGGTGCCACGACCAAGACCTCCAAGCCAGAGCTTAAGAGATATTGTGGGATCAGTGCCTTAAAACTTCGTGAAGTTCCTGTAAACCCCCTTGGCAAACTTTCTGTCAATCTTGTGACCGTGAATAGGCTTCTGGTAAAATCTGGCCTAGCGCGTAGTACTAAATACTTAGTAAAGCTTAGGAAGAACTGGCAACCTAGTTTTGCCCTAGGGAACCTCGGTTCTGAACAGAATTGCCCGCATGAACAGGCTGACTTCTGTTGTAGGCTTATTAAGGTGACGCTGGCATACCGTGAGCATGCCAATTTTGGGCTTTTGTGCCCTAGTGATACCAATCTAACTGAATTTGGATTGTCAGTTGAGCAGACGACTTCGTGTTTAGAGGAAACCTATGACTAAGCCAGACCGTGTGGTACTCATCGGCGTTGCTGGAGATTCCGGCTGCGGTAAGTCCACGTTTTTGCGCCGCATCACCGATCTGTTCGGGGAAGATTTTGTAACGGTGATCTGTCTCGACGACTACCACAGTCTGGATCGTAAGCAGCGCAAAGAAACTGGGATTACCGCTTTGGATCCCCGTGCGAATAATTTTGATCTGATGTATGAGCAGATCAAAACGCTGAAAAGCGGCAAGAGCATCATGAAGCCAATCTACAACCATGAGACTGGCGAAATTGATCCGCCCGAAAATATTGATCCGAACCACATCATTGTGGTGGAAGGGTTACACCCGTTGTTTGACGAGCGTGTAAGAGGCTTGTTGGACTTCAGCGTTTACCTTGATATTGACGATGAAGTCAAAATTGCTTGGAAGATTCAGCGCGACATGGCTGAGCGTGGTCACAGCTACGACGATGTGCTGCAAGCCATTAATGCTCGGAAACCTGATTTTGAAGCTTACATCGATCCACAAAAGCAATACGCTGATGTGGTGATCCGGGTACTGCCGACTAACTTGATCAAAGATGACAAGGATCGGAAGGTTCTGCGGGTTCAAATGATTCAACGGGATGGGGTGGCAGGATTTGAGCCAACTTACCTGTTTGATGAAGGATCTACGATCGATTGGATTCCCTGCGGTCGTAAGCTTACCTGTTCTTATCCCGGCATCAAGATGCACTATGGGCCTGATGTCTACTATGGCAACAGCGTATCGGTGCTCGAAGTCGATGGCCAGTTCGACAAACTGGACGAAGTAATCTACATCGAGAAGCACCTGAGCAATACTTCTGCGAAGCATCCCGGCGAAGTCACCGAGTTGTTGTTACAGCACCGTGAATATCCTGGTTCCAACAATGGAACAGGTTTATTCCAAGTGTTGACGGGTGTGAAGATGCGCGCCACCTATGAGCGGCTGATCCAGGAAGCTAGTAAAGTTGCAGCTAGCGTTTAATAGGCTGATTTAAGAGACTGAATTGCAGTCATGATCAGAGTAAGGCTGAAGTGGACAGGGTCTTTTCCCATCTACTTCAGCCTTTGATATTTGAAACCTCGGGCAGTTCGGATATCCCTTGATGAGCATCTCTCATAGCCATTGATTTAATTGGATGATTAATGCAATAAGATCTGCTACGCAGTCACGATCGCAGGAGCGTACCGCTTTATCTTTATAATGTTTGATTAAACTGCATTTGAGAATTTGCTCTCATAATCGTTGTTTTTAGCTCAGTCGCATTTTAAGAAGGAAGGGGCGATGGCGACCAATCGTAGAACTAGATCTGCCAGTACCAGCCGCAGCAAAACAGCCAGTACCTCTGCGGCAAAAGCCGATTCATCTTCTACGGATACATCGGAAGCACCTACCCCAGAACAACCTACTGCTGAGAATGTGGCAACTGAAACACCCGAAGAGCCCATTGCAGTCGATTCACCCGTAGCGCAGTCTGTTGATTTTGCTGACCCTGAAGCGAGTGCTGCTTCTGTTGAAGAACCTCAACAGGTAGACAACCATCAGACATCAGCAGAATCCCAAGAACCCCAAGCTGTTACCCAGGCATCCCAAGGAGAAAAGGCGATGAGTCAAGAGGAAACCGTCCAAATTACGCCCCAACCTGTCCAGGAAGGAGCAGCGATCGTTACTGGCGCGTCCACATCCTACATGGATCGTCCTGTTATGCCGAGTGAACTTGAAGTGGCAGGCACGATTCAGTCCGCAGGAATCCGTCCGATCGCAGCCAGCAACTTAGCTGTTTTTGGCACAATTCTGAACGATCGTCCAATCATGGCCTCCGGCCTCAAGGTTGCGGAACTTCTTCCTGGGAATAGTCCGATCTTTTATGACGAAGTGAAGTACCTCTCTGGCGAGGCAGGACTACCTGGAAATCGCCCCATTTTGGCTAGCCCTCCTGCCCTTCTCTCGGCTGCCATGCTGATGAATAATCGACCTATCTTTTCCAATGAAACTGTTGATCCGGAACCATCTGTTCTGATGGGTTACTTAGACTAAAGCAAATAAGCGTTGCGCCAGAGATCTTTAGCGCAACGCTTATTTGAAGAGAATTTTTCATGGAGCCTCTAACTTCACAAGTTAGGGGCTTTTCAGTTAGATCGTTGTATTCCTGAGGTAAAAAGTATTCCTGAGGTAAAAAGTATTCCTGAGGTAAAAAATTTAGGCCTCATCATACTGATTTTGCCCAGGTTGTGTTTCAGAGACCATGAAAAAGAGCAATACCAATACTCCAAGAATTGGAATCAATCCAACTAATAACCACCATCCGCTCCTTCCAGTGTCGTGTAATCTTCTAACGGAAACCGCGAGACTTGGCACAAACACAGCAAGAGAGTAAAGTCCCCCCAACAAACCAAGGCCCGAGTCTTTCATCACTAATCCCAGCATTCCATCAATAAACCCAAGAACCAAGGCAATGAGGAAATTAAATAGGGTGAAGTACCAGTACTCTTTACGCCGTGCCCGTCCTGTAAAGATCGCATACTTCTTTAAAACAGCTAAATACCAATCCATACATATTTCTCCCACTACATTTTTAAACCAGTTTGACTAACCTAATACTCTGCCCTCTTAGATCTATGAAAGTCTGACAATCGGAAGAATCCTGAGATTAGTTCCTTCCGTCTTGGACTTTGATTCAATCAGCAGCCTCTTTGTAAATTTGAGGCTCCCGGTGAATTCTATCCATTAAGTTGGCATGCTACTGCTTACCTGAAAGTTGCGCGTAGAAATTTAACTTTATTTTTCAATTCCACCGTTTGCTCTATATAAGCTCTACATAAGTTAATGCCGCAGATCTAGAGTCAGGCATGGGTTGAACCTTGTCGGCATGACAAGCAGATATGCAAAAACTCAGACAAACAAAGCCAGAACGGTTTTAAATTTTAGCAAGAGGATTTACTAGTGTAGAGAGTACTTATTGGTATTTCTGCAAATGCTGTTTGAGAAAGAGGAGGCTCAGGGTTTGCCCAAGGTCGATCGGCAGGAGCGTTATCCCTTCAATGCGAGACTGCACCCAGCCGTCACCCCAAGCCCATTCATGAAATCCATCAATCCCCTGGCTCAACAGTAAGCAGAGACGCTGATTTTCCACACACTGAACGGTATGGCGAACAGGTAACAATCCGCCTGCTAAGGAGAGAAAGGTAGCGTTCGGTTCTAAGGTGGGGGGAAGATCGATCGGGAATCGTTGAAACCGCAACCATTGCACAAGTTCACTGCTTTGGGTTAAACAGCGCTGGAGAACTTCGGCTGAGGCATTTACTTCAATGCGTAATGTACTTTGTTGAAACGATCCGAACATGTTGGCCTAAACCTGCTCAAGCTTTCTGGATTGATTGTAATCGAGCAAGCTGAGTGGTTGGATATACCACCCAGAGACTTCGGTTTCCCCGCTAGACCGGGTTTGTTCCCTTTCCGCCTTCCCCCTACAATGGAGAAAAGGATGTAACAAAAGGTAAAAGAAGACCCATGGCCGACCAGCTAATTCGAGCAACGGCAGCAGATGGCGGAATTCGGGCGGTAGGCGTCATCACGACCGATCTCACCCAGGAAGCACGGGAACGCCACAAACTTTCCTACGTGGCCACTGCTGCCTTGGGGCGAGCCATGACGGGTGCATTATTGCTGGCTTCTAGTATGAAGAAAGCAGGCTCACGGGTTAATGTTCGGCTGAAGGGCGATGGGCTACTACGTAGTGTGACGGCGGATGCGGGGTTAGATGGCACTGTGAGAGGTTATGTTGCCGATCCAGAAGTGGAAATTGCCTTGAACGATCGCGGTGGCTTGAACGTGGGAGGTGCTGTGGGACGGAGCGGCTATGTCCACGTCATGCGAGATGAAGGCAGCGGCACGCCCTATACGAGTACCACCGAATTGGTTTCTGGGGAAGTGGGCGAAGATCTGACTTACTACCTGGCCAACTCTGAGCAAACCCCTTCTTCGATGATTCTAGGGGAATTTATCAACGCCGATGGCGTGGTTGCAGCAGGTGGATTGTTGATTCAAATTTTGCCGAAAGCAGCCAATAACGATTTGCTGGTCACTATTTTGGAATCGCGGATTTCAGAAATGCAGTCCTTTACCGCTATGCTGCGATCGGGCCAGCAATTACCCGATATCATGGCGGAAATTCTGGGAGATTTGGGTTTGGAAATCTTCCCAGAGGTGAAACCCGTACAATTTCGTTGTCCCTGTAGCCACAAACGAGTTCTGGGGGCGTTGAAGCTGTTGGGGCAGGATGAGTTACAAGACATGATTAACCAAAACGAAATTGCTGAAGCGACCTGTCATTTTTGCAATACCGTCTATTATGCTGACGTGGACGAGTTACAAAAACTGCTGGATGAGTTGCGATCGCGGGCAATTGAAGCGAGCTAACCTACCGAGTTACTTCAGTCAAACCAATTAGGCTTGACCCGTTCAGCCCGTCCGCTTCAGTCCGAATCGAGCGTTTCCATCAGCCAGTGCTCCTCGTTTAACCCCGAGTCGGTGTCTGTAAGCAACAGGTGTCTGTAAGCCCTGGATGCCCGGAAGCTACGATCGTTCAAATCGAGCGGGTTGTCATGCACCCCCTGCCTAGGAAATGCAGTCTTAAATGAGACTCTTACGAAGTGCGATCGTATCCAGTTTCTAGCTCTCAATAGCCGATGTGAGGATCCGCTCTCCTCGGCTTATGCCTCCATGCGAAAGGGTTTAATCTTATTTTGATAAAAGTTTGATGACATTTAGAGCACTCATTCCGTATATCTACTTATTCAAAACGAGAAAACATTATAAAGAACTTCTGAAATCCACAGAACTTAAAGCTTTCCAGGATCTTTTTTGAAGAAGTCCGAATAGAATTAATCATTGAAAACTCGAGCTCGTGCGGGTTTCAGCACTTCCGCTGGCTCCCTTGCGCACAATCTCAAAACTATCTCACTTGAGATTGAACCCAGCGGTGGCCATCGAAAAAGTTCCCCCATGCTCGAACCTTCTAGTCAATCTTAAGGAGAGTGTGACGATGAACAAAGGTGAATTAGTGGATGCGGTTGCGGAAAAAGCAAGTGTCACTAAAAAACAAGCTGATGCGGTGATTAGTGCCACGATCGAAACCATCATGGATGCGGTCGCCCAAAATCAAAAGGTGACCTTAGTGGGCTTTGGCTCGTTTGAGCCTCGCCAACGTAAGGCGCGGGAAGGTCGGAATCCTAAAACGAACGAAAAAATGATGATTCCCGAAACCACGGTGCCAGCGTTTTCTGCGGGCAAGTTATTTAAAGAGAAGGTTGCACCCCCTGAAGATTAATTCCTAATCAGCAGTTTTTGAGGGTGATAGCTTCTGGGCGTTAACTATAGAAAGCAGCGATCGATTGTCGTAGAAGATAAACTAGGCTTGATTTTGAACCGTCCGACGCATGGGGGAAATTTGCAGTGGGCAGCGACTTTAGCTGGCTGCGAACCCCATGCTATTCTCGATTTTTCTGCCAGCATCAATCCCTTGGGCTTACCCAGCAGCGCGATCGCGGCGATCCAATCCCAAGTTGCGTCCCTCACCAGCTATCCCGACCCCAGTTATCACAGCTTACGGCAGGCGATCGGCCAGCACCATGGGATTGACGCCGATTGGATATTGCCCGGTAATGGTGCGGCAGAGTTGATTACCTGGGCTTGTCGGGACTTAGCCACGCACTGCTTAGAAACTGTTCTCTTCACGCCAGCCTTTAATGACTATGGACGAGCCCTGCGGGCGTTTCAGGCAACAATCTATCCCTGCTGTCTGCTAGACCGTCTGCTAGGAAATGATCCTGACTCCGCATCTGACGACATCCTAAATATCCCCACTGATCCGTCTCTCCTGGCAACTTTACCGAATTCGCACCGTCGCGGTGTCCTGCTGAATAATCCCCATAACCCGACGGGTAAGTTATTCGATCGGGCGTTTGTGGAGGCGTTGGTGACGACCTTTAACTGGGTGGTGATTGATGAAGCGTTTATGGACTTTGTACCACCCGATCGCCACGATCAATTCAGTGCGGTGCCTTGGGTGGAACGCTATCCTAACTTAGTGGTGATTCGATCGCTAACAAAGTTCTACGCCATGCCGGGGCTGCGCCTAGGGTATGCCATTGCCCATCCCGATCGGCTTCGGCAATGGCAGCAATGGCGCGATCCTTGGTCAGTCAATACGCTCTCCGCTGCCGTGGGAGAAGCGGTTCTTCAAGATACGGCCTATCAACAGGCCACCCATGCCTGGTTTGCCCAAGCTAAACCATTACTCGAAACGGGATTGCGCCAGCAGCCAGGATTGCGAGTCTTGCCCAGCGCTGCCAATTTCTTTCTTGTCCAGAGCGATCGGTCTGTTCCAGCGCTCCAACAACAATTGCTTCAGCAGCACCAAATCCTGATTCGAGATTGTTTAAGTTTTCCCGAACTGGGCGATCGCTATTTTCGGGTGGCGCTGCGTACGGTCTCCGAAAATCAAAAATTATTAGCGGCACTTCGGGATAGATTAGGTAGCTAAATTAGCTGGCTGAATTTGAGTCCAAGCATTTGGAGGCAGCCGTTTAAGTCCAATTGACTGTTCCATAATTTGCATCAACCCTATGCCTCTTGAGTACGATCTAGTCATTATTGGAGCTTCGGAAGTCGGCATCGAAGCCGCTAAAATTGCTGCACGCTACGGAGCTAGGGTCGCCTTAGTTCAGCAAGGGAAACTCGAAACTTGGCCGATCGCTCAGCGCGTTTTTTTAGATTGTGTCTTTTCTGAAATAGGCCAATCCCCTACAGCGGATTGGCAGGCTAATCCAGTTGAGCGATCACAGCAGTCGCATCGAATTGCCCAATTAGTTCAAACTGCGATCGCCGATTACCAGCGCATCCATTCCCCAGAAGCATTGGGAATGCTGGGGATTGAGGTCATTTCCGGTCACGGCCAATTTTGTCGCAAGCCCAAACCCGGTTTGGTGATCGCAGATCGACGGATTCTACGATCGCGGGCCTTTCTATTAGCCCTACCGCAGGAGATTATCGTCACTATTCCGGGCCTTGCGGAAGCGGGCCATTGGACGATCGAATCTTTGCTGATGCAACCCGACTCCTTGCTGGCACAACCAAAGCCCCCCACCGAAACACAGGTTCTCAAACAATCCTTAACCCTCGTGGGTGAGGACGAACAGACCGTTGCATTGGCTTGGGGTTTACAGCGATTGGGCCATCAAGTCACCCTAATCACAGGATATTCCCACATTCTCCCCCAAGCCGATCCAGATACCACCTTTCGCTTTCAAGCCATTCTGGAAGCGCAGGGTATCCGCATCGTCACCGATGCCGACATCACTCAGGCAAGTCGTCGCCATGATCGTCTCTGGTTACAACTGAATCCCAGCCAACTGAATCCTCCCGCCATGGCCACTGATGCCGTGGTTATTACCTCCCGCCGTGCATCCCTCCAGTCTTTAGAGTTGCAGGCGCTCGGGGTGCATTTACCGTTGGAATTAGATGATCAATTACCACACACCACTTTCCAATCAGCAAAATGTCTGGTTTACGCCTGTCCTGCCAGTGCAGCCCATCCCTACGGCATTGCCCATGACTGGGTACAGCGGATTTTACTGGCCCCTTGGCAGCGATCGTCGGCCCACCCATTCGCACTTTACGAACTCAATACCCCCATCCCGATTGCAGGCGTGGGATTAACAGAACCCTTAGCAAGGAACCAATACAGTCGAGATTGTGCAGTCGTGGAGGCGGTCTTTCCAGCCCTTGCCCTAAGCCATCCTTCAGGCCATTCTTCCAACCATGCCTCGCCCTTATATTGCAAGGTCATTACCCGCCGCAATGGCGAGCTATTAGGGGCCCATGGGGTCGGAGAAGGCGCGATCGCAGTCATCGAACTGTTGCACCAAGCTTTGCAACTGCGATTAAACATCAAGACTTTGCGCAATCTCCATAGCTTGCCCACGAGCCAAGGCGCGATCGTACAGCAGTTAGCCGAACAGTGGCGGCACCAACAACGTTCTCGCTGGCAACAAGAATTGTGGCTCGATTGGTTCGCTTGGCGACGGGCTTGGGCCATGGGCAGGGGACACTGAACCCAGGCCCCTCGCGACTAGGGTTTTGGGGTAATCGTTTCGAAGCAAATGTTACTTGCGTTCGGGGTGTTGGAAATCTTCCGCTGTTGGATCGCCCATGCGGTTAATTACTCGAATCATTTGATAGAGACGGCCTAAATCCCGCTGATTAAAGTGCAGTACTAAGCGAGGCAACATGTAGGTTTCGTCGTGGGCTTCTTTAGAAAGAGCCGTACTTTTCTCGATCTTGCCCTTCACCAAAATGTCACTAAAGCGCTCATTCAGTTCCGCCAGATTGTCATCGGTGAGTTCTGTTTTCAGCCGCAGCACCAGTTGATGATCAACATAGCGGCTGGAGTGGTAAACCTGATAGAAACTCGCGATCGCGTTGCAGGCCACGTCTAAACGATCGGTAATCGTATATAAACTGGTATCTTCAGGGCTAATCAAACCATTGGCTAGTAAGTTTTTTTCAATGTATTCCGCCCATTCCTGCCAGTAATGTCCGCCCGGTTTATCAACTAGAACCAGCGGCACTGGAACTGATTTGCCCGTCTGGGTCAGGGTGATGCATTCAAACGCTTCATCCAGCGTCCCAAACCCACCCGGAAAGAGAGCCAAAGCATCACTTTCTTTCAGGAAAAAGAGTTTTCTCGTGAAGAAATATTTAAAAGAAACCAGCTTTGGATCACCTGCAATGAACGGATTGGAACCCTGTTCAAAGGGCAATTGAATATTGAGACCGAAGGAATTCTCTAGTCCAGCCCCTTCATTCCCAGCCTGCATAATACCGGGGCCAGCTCCGGTGATCACCATGAACCCTTGGGCCGTGACACATTGGGCAAATTCCTTAGCCATGCGGTATTCCGGCGTATCTGAGGCAATCCGAGCTGACCCAAAAATGGCAATTTTGCGGACATGCCGGTAGGGATAAAAGGCTCTGAAGGCCCGATCCATGTCCTGCAACGAAGCGGTCAAAATCTTCCAATCCAACCGATCAATTTCTGCATCGCTCAAATTGATCAAGGTTGCCAAGGCATTTAGAATAACGTCACCATTTGGGGATCCTGGCAGTTGATCCAACAGATGATTAATCTCAGCGCGTAGAGCCGCAATTGCACCAGGCGAAGGATATGCAACCATTCACATCTCCATATTCGGGTTTCTATTCTATCTAGATTTCCCCTAGAAATAGGTTAGCCCGCATACAGAAAGCGCCTCAGACATTAGCCTGGGGCGCTTTTGGGTCAATTAAAAAAATTGTGAAGGGGACTGGATTAAAGATATTTTTCCAGTGTGTTAGCTAGCGTGGTTTTGGGAACAGCTCCAACCACCATGTCTACACGCTGGCCACCCTTAAAAATCATCAGTGTCGGAATGCTGCGAATGCCATACTTATTCGCAACACTAGGATTCTCATCCGTGTTAACTTTTACGACTTTTACTTTGTCTGCGTAATCTTTTGCAATCTCATCCACTACGGGAGCCACCATGCGACAAGGGCCGCACCAGGGAGCCCAGAAATCAACGAGTACCGGCACGGTGCTCTCTAGCACCTCTTGGTCGAAGGTGGCATCAGTAACTTGTGCGGCTTCTGACATGCTCAAAAATCCTTGCCTAAAACTCTAGGAGTTGATTTTATCACAGGGGAACAGGTCTCGAGGTTCTTCGGCCCTTCGCGCTTTTGGAAGAAGACCTTAAAAATAAGGAACCGCCTAAACCTAAGTTCAGGCGGAGTGTGGTGTGAGGAGTGAACGGAAACATGCGTCTCCGCTACTTTCTATTGTAGGTTAGGAATTCAAATTTTCCCAGGCCAGAACGGTTGACTCAGGGAAGTTTTTATGGAGCAGAACCGGCTCGATCGCTGAGGGTTCCGGTGGCGTCAGAGGCCAGTCAACTGCCCTATTGTAGTCAACTAACGGTCAAAGGCTCCGTTGCAGTTCACTTAACTAAGCGGGGCTAATGGAATGGCGATCGCCCTAAGTTTGATAGAAAATGCAGTAGATCTTCATAGAAGACATAACATTTTGGCATTTTACTTAATAAACTTGGCAAACCCAATAAACTGGGCACGCTCCTACCCGTTGCTGAGTTAAATTACTTACCCATGCCCAATTGCTGAGCTTTCTGGTAAACCTTCCCTTCGGTTAACAGCGAAGGCGCAATCACCACTTCCACCTGCTGCATTTCCTTGATCGTGCTGGCACCCAGCGTTCCCATACTGGTTTGTAGCGCGCCTAGCAGGTTGTGGGTTCCGTCATCCAACCCCGCAGGGCCGCGCAAAATCTGCTCCAGGGTGCCCGTAGTGCCCACCCGGATGCGGGTGCCGCGAGGCAGAACAGGACTTGGGGTTGCCATGCCCCAGTGGTAGCCTCGACCGGGCGCTTCCGCCGATCGGGCAAAGGGTGAACCAATCATGACTGCATCCGCACCGCAGGCAATACACTTACAGATATCGCCGCCGGTGACTAATCCACCATCAGCAATGATGGGAATGTATTTACCAGTTTCCTTTTCAAAATCATCCCGAGCTGCTGCGCAATCTGCCACGGCAGTGGCTTGGGGTACACCCACACCCAGAACTCCACGGGAAGTACAAGCGGCACCGGGGCCAATTCCCACCATGATGGCCGCGGCTCCGGCTCGTAGGAGTTGCAAGGTGACATCATAGGTGACGCAATTGCCCAAAATGACGGGAATGGGCATTTCTTCACAGAATTTAGCCAGATCTAGGGGTTGAATCTCCGTTGGAGAGAGGTGATTCGTAGACACCACCGTCGCTTGGATGAAGAACAGGTCTGCTCCAGCATTTGCTGCCACCATACCAAATTTGGCAGCCCCCGCAGGCGTAGCACTGACGGCTGCAATTCCGCCCTGCGACTTAATTTCTTGAATGCGCTTTTCCACCAAGTCTGCTTTGATCGGCTCTTGGTAGATTTCCTGCATCAGGGGAACAAATTCGTCTTTCCCCACGGAGGCAATCTTGTCCAGCACAGGGTTGGGGTCTGCGTAGCGAGTTTGAACGCCCTCCAGATTGAGCACCCCTAAGGCTCCTAACTCCGACAAGCGGACTGCCATTTTGACATCTACCACGCCATCCATGGCACTGGCGATGATGGGAATTTCCCGTTCAATGCCCCCGATCGTCCAGCGAGTGTCCGCCAAACTAGGATCAAGGGTACGAGCCCCCGGAGCCAATGCAATTTCGTCAAAGCCGTAGGCCCGACGAGCAGTTTTACCTCTGCCAATTTGAATGTCCACGCTATCTTTCCCAAGACTATTTGGACTAGGTTATCAAATTTGCGGCGCTGTTTGTGGTGCGGTTCCCAAGGTCGATTTTTAGGAAAATTTTAGGGAAATTGCTAGCAACACGATCGTCCGATGGCAAAGGCTACACAGCAGGGGGTTAGGCAAAAGTGACTCCAACGTCATCTCAGAATTTCTGCTTGCCGAATCTGATCGCCCCATTCTTATTGCCCCATCAATTGCCAAACAACAAGTTGCTCAACCGAACAAGTTACTAAACAAGTTGCGAAACAAGGGCTAGGTGCATGAGTATTTACAGCATTTTTGTCGGAATCTTTGTAGTCTATCGAACTTGACGACTGGCTCTGCTCCTCCGCCATTGGCCTTTGCCTGATAGGATGAAATGAGAAAATTATGATTCCATCTTGCCGGAGACGATCCCTTCGATTCCATGCTTTCCACAGAACAACTTACGCAAGCCGCCCAGTGGCTGGGTATTAGCACGATCGGCCTTGCAGGATTAGCAGCACTTGCCTTTGCCCTGCAATGGAGCTTACGTTTTCGGATGGTCGGAGTAGCCAGCTTTACCGGCGTCCTGACTGCTGGAGTTTTTGCGTTGAGCCTTGCATGGTACCAACGGCCAGACATCCCAGGAGCCGTTCAGTTCTCACGGGTATTCGACAATTCGACCGATCAAGTGGTGATTGCGGTTCCCCCCACCATTACGCCCGAACAACTGGAGGCCACCCTCAAACAAGCCTCCTTTGATCTGTATTCTCCGGGTCGAACCTCTCCCGATGGCATTCTGACCATTCGAGCCAGAACCGTTATTCATCCCCAACCAGGGCTCTCCCAACCGCTGTATCTAGGGGTGGTTCGCCGCTCTTTGGTCTCTCGCAACGACGAGAATCAACAGATTGAAATTGATCGGGAAGCACTGGCAGATTTATCCAAACATTCAATAGGCTAGGGTATTCATTGCAGGTTGAGGTTTGATCATGGCAACCACATCATCCTCCCTTCTGGTTTCTGCGATCGCGCCAGCCCAGGTCATCCGTGGCTGGGATGCGCTGGAACAGATGGGAACTCCGATCGCGCGCCTAGGCAATCGTCCTTTGCTAGTGGGTGGAGACACGACTTTAGCGGTGATTGAATCTCGGCTAAATCCCGTGTTAGACCAACAGAACTTGGTCGCGGCTTGGGGACACTACGGTGCAGATTGTAGCGAAACGGCATTAGCGAATTTACACACGACCGCAGAGCAGCATCAAGCAGATCTGATTATTGGCATTGGCGGTGGCAAGGCATTGGATCTGGCTAAATTACTAGCCTATCAGCGTCGTTTACCGATCGTGACCATTCCCACCTCAGCCGCTACCTGTGCAGCCTGGACTGCATTGTCTAATGTCTATTCCGATGCAGGTGCATTTCTCTACGATGTGGGATTGCCCACCTGTCCTGACCTATTGATTTTGGACTATGGGTTAGTTGCCACCGCACCCCGCCGTACTTTAGTGGCGGGCATTGGAGACGCGATCGCCAAGTGGTATGAAGCCTCGGTCAGTAGTGGCCATTCTGAACGGACGTTTTTAGTGGCAGCGGTTCAGCAGGCACGAGTGTTGCGGGATCTTTTATTCCAGAAGTCCAAACAGGCGATCGAACAGCCAGGGAGTGAAGTTTGGCAGGATGTGGTGGACGCTTCGGTGCTTTTAGCGGGGGTGATTGGCGGCATTGGCGGTGCCCAGTGTCGTACTGTGGCGGCCCACGCGGTGCATAATGGCCTGACTCACTTACCCGCTGCCCATGGGATTCTGCATGGCGAAAAAGTGGCCTATGGCATTTTGGTACAACTGCGACTGGAAGAACTGTTACAGGGGAACCAATTAGCCGCCACTGCTCGCCAACAATTGCTGAAATTTTATGAAGATTTGGGTCTGCCAAAAACCTTAGCGGATCTAGGACTCGACAGCATTACGATCGCAGATTTGCAACAGGCAGCGATCGTGGCCTGTAATCCCCAATCGGACATTCATCGTCTGCCCTTTCCTGTGGAACCGAGCCAACTCTTGGCGGCCATGGTTTCCACCACTGCGCCCACTGCCTTTCCCACCGTTGAATCTGCCGCTTTCCTTGAAGAGGTATCCCTATGACCCCGAGTTGGATTTCCACTGCCGATCGTCTCAAAGCCCTTCCCCAGTATGTCTTTGCTCGGTTGGATGAACTGAAGGCGAATGCCCGTGCTCAAGGGGTCGATTTGATTGATTTGGGGATGGGAAATCCAGATGGAGCCACGCCGCAACCTGTAGTCGAAGCAGCGCAACGGGCCTTGCAAGACGTTAAAAACCATGGTTATCCACCCTTTGAAGGCACGGCCAGTTTCCGTTCCGCCATTACCGATTGGTATCAGCGTCATTACGACGTGCAGTTAGATCCCGATGGAGAGGCGTTGCCGTTGTTGGGATCGAAGGAAGGGTTGACGCACTTAGCACTGGCCTACATCAATCCCGGTGATACGATTTTGGTCCCCAGCCCATCCTATCCGCCCCATTTCCGGGGGCCATTGTTGGCGGGGGCAGACTTGTATCCCTTAATGCTATCGGCAGAGAAGGATTGGCTGATTGATCTGGGGGCGATTCCCGATGAGGTCGCGCAGCGGGCAAAAATTCTTTATTTCAATTACCCTAGCAATCCCACCACTGCAACAGCTCCCCGCGAGTTTTTTGAAGAGGTTGTGGCCTTTGCGCGCAAGCATGAGATTTTGCTGGTGCATGACCAAGCCTATGCAGAGTTGGCTTTTGATGGTTATCAACCCACCAGTTTGCTGGAAATTCCCGGCGCGAAGGACATCGGCGTTGAGTTCCACACCCTCTCTAAGACCTACAACATGGCGGGCTGGCGGGTCGGGTTTGTCGTGGGGAATCGCCATGTCATCCAAGGATTGCGCACCCTCAAAACGAATCTAGACTACGGTCTTTTTTCGGCCTTGCAAGCGGCGGCGGAAACGGCACTTCGGTTGCCAGAACCCTATATTCAAGAAGTGCGCGATCGCTATCGCACTCGGCGGGACTTTTTAATTGAAGGCTTGGGCAAGTTGGGCTGGACGATTCCCAAACCTAGCGCCACGATGTATCTTTGGGTGCCCTGTCCGATCGGGCAAGGCTCGACGGACTTTGCGCTCTCTGTGCTGCAAAACACGGGGGTGGTGGTGACACCGGGGAATGCCTTTGGTACCGGAGGAGAAGGCTACGTGCGGGTTAGCTTGATTGCGGAGTGCGATCGCTTACAGGAAGCCCTTGATCGGTTGGCCCAAGCTGGAATTCGCTACGATACTCCGGCCTTGGTTGCGATGGAATCTTAAGCTTGAGTTGGGTTCCTTGAGACCTCAGATCGGTATCCAAGAACTTGGAATCAAAGAAAAAGGGGCAAGCTCAAAAGCTGCCCCTTTTTTCACCATTCAACTCTTCACAAACCCTATCCGTCTTAGTTGTTGCTCTTTTGCAGCATTTGCTGAGCTTCCTTACTGGGGTTGTAACCAAAACCAAAGGTAGACCGATCGCTATCGTCGATAATCTTCGGTGTCACCAGAACCACCACTTCCTTACGTTCGTTTTGTCGCTCTGTCCGACGGAAGAGCGCACCCAAAAGTGGCAGGTCTCCTAGAATTGGCACCTTCCGCACATTGGCCCGATCGGCCTCTTGAATCACCCCAGTTAGCAGCAAGGATTGACCATCTCTTACCCGCACCAAGCCTGTCGTAACTTCACGGCTTTGCAGGAGCGTCACCTGCTGTTGAGCAATCTGTCCACCCGCTGGTAAACTCACACTTTCCGTCCGTTGGGGAGATTTGATGACGGGTTTAATCCGCATTGAAATAAAGCCGTTATCATCAATCCGCTCCACAGCCAGATCAAGGGTTAATCCAGCTTCCTGCTTTTCAATCGTCACTGTTACGGTTGGCGGAGATCCTGCTTGGGTTTCTACCTTGAAGTTGGTAATCACTTCTTCAGTGAGTTTGACCTGAGAGTTTTGACCTTCTTGTACAACCAGCGTTGGATCAGTCAAGATTTTGGCATTCTGATTCACGATCGCTGCTTGCAGTTGGCCTAACCAACGATTACCAATATCAAAAGAAACCGGAGGTGTCACTGAAACAGGAGCCAAACCGACGGATTGGTCAACTAGTGTTGCAGGAGCAGAGGCAGGGCTGCGACTTCCCAAGTTGATGATGGCCGTACCACCAGAGTTCACCACATTGGTGTCATTGATATTGAAGGAAAAGCTAGTACCCGCCCGATTGATACCCAGAAGGTTCACATCGATGACTTTTACACTGACGGAAGCTTGGCGCTTACGGGCATCTAACTGAGTTAACAAGGCCGTCGCGATCGCCACCTTACGGGGTGAGCCTGTCAAAGTGATGCTATTCAAGCGGTTATCGCCCGACACTGAGAGACCCCGCAGAATCAGTGGACCAACCCCTTCATTGGCGCGTAAGGCCAGGATGGTCGGCGTCCGAGTTTCGATCGTTCTCGCTGCTGCTCCTTCCCCAACGGTTTGTACCTGCACCTGGGTGATGGGCAACTGGGTTTCTGCCCCTTGGGTCGTCAAGAAGTTGGAGGCATTTTCCGTTGTGGTTTGATTCAGTCGAACCGTCCGGGAAATCACATTCCGCGCATCATCAGGCAGCCGAGGCCCCACAAAGACCGTACGTCCAACACGGTTAGCTTCTAAGCTGGCACACTGGGACGCCCCCGCGCCACCCGCCCCCGCTGCACCAGAGGATGGTACACAGGCAATTCTCAAGACGTAGTTAAAAACATCCTGAACTGATTCATTTTCAATATCCAAGGACACCGTTGGGCCGCCGGATGTCGATCCGGCACCAGGCGCACCGGGTACTGCCGCCCCAGGCCCCGTGTTGGGGGTTTCCGCAAAGGCCAAGTTCATGCCTGCTGCCCGAGCCAAAAGGGACAGCACTTCCCGCACAGGGGCATCCCGCAACACTAATCGGGGAATCCGCTCACTGGTGCCTAAATCGATATAGCTAGGGCTGGTGTCAATCTGGGCAACAGCCATGTCTCCCACCGGAGGTGGAGAAGCCTTGGGCAGCAGGGGGGGAACCGGAGTGACTGGCGCAACGGGAGCGGTTCGGGGTGCGGTGGGATTGGGCACGAAGGGCGCGATCGAAGGTGCCGGGGTTGGCGCGGCACTAGGCGCTGGAGTCGCTTGGGCCACACGGGTATCCCCCGCCTTACCATTTACACTAAACACCACACTCTCGCCGTCTTTTCGGGTAATTTGGCCCGTCGGTGTGCCGTTTTGACCGACCACTGTCACCTGCACGCCATTGTTCACCGGCGACACCATCACCGAAGCGATGCCGGGAGCCGGATTATCCTGACGCAGGGGTTGATTCTTGGCTAACTGGGCATTGAAAATAAAACCCGTCCAAGTGTTGCCTCGGTTGGTATTAAAGACTTGAGGCGCTTTACCGCCTTCAGATTGGGTTTTTAGGATGACATCAAATCCCGTTTGACTGGGACTGACTTGCACATCGGTCACTTGGGTGGACGCGGCAAAGGCAGGGTGAGCAACTGCGACTAGCGCGACCGTTGCAGCCAGTGCTCCACTGATTTCTCGAAACTGTCTCACAGTACACTCCTCTGATGGAAAAGGGTTGTGAAGCGGTCGCGCCTTAGAGAAAGATCGCGATCGTTTAATCTATCAAGGTCAACGCAATCAAGGTCAACGTGAAACGAATCCTTGGCCTTAGCCCTACTTGGCTGCGGGACTCGGACTCGGGCTGGGGGCTAATTTCTTCGTCTCATCGGGGGTGAGCGGAATCAGCGCATCCATCTTGAAGGAAGTCGTCACCAAGGAGTCTGGCTGACAATTGGTTAAGAACCGAATTTGGTCAGCAGACTTAATGGTGCCGTCTCCGGGATTCACCTCATACAAGCGATTGACCCGAGGTTCTTGGCCACCTCGGCCCCGCTTAACGTTCAACTCGCGAATAATCAAGAGGGGCTGCAATCGCTCGATCGTGCGGAAAATATTTTGGGTTTGATTAAAATTCCCTTCAAATTCAACGCTAATCGTACTTCGCTTCAGTTTGTTGTTAAGGGCTTCACCCAAGGAACCATCGTTGACTACGCCAGGAACGGCTGTTTTCGCAGCGGGGTTGCTAGCTTGAGCCGGATCAACAAAGGGCTGGAACTTCCTTAACTTGGCTTCAGCAACAAGCGGCCCAAATTGATCCTCAAACTTTTGGGCGCTGGCGATGCTGGTGTATTGCTCTTTAACCCAAACGGGGCAGTTCGCTAATTTAGCCCGTTTCTCGTTGACGACACCCCGATTATTCTTTTCAATCAACTGACTGAGATCAAACAAAATGGTGTCGAGGTTTTTCTCAGAAGCAAACAGTGCCAGAACCTGCTGCCGCTGCTGTTCTACCTGGGCCAATCGAACTTTTGAATCTTTGAGTTTCTTTTCGATCGTTTGTAGTTCTTTCAGTTGCTCTTGCTTTTGAGCAACCTGCTCCTTAAGTTGGTTGTACTGATCCCAGGCGGGTTGCACCAAGTTCAGCCACAACAAAATTGCACCCACTATGCCACCGATCCCTAGCAGCACCCCGATAACCATTGGGGTAAAAGTGATGCCAAAGGCCGAGGGATAATTGGGGCCTGAATCAAATTCAGGATCTTGAGGAATAAAATCTCCACTAGCGGTCATGGTTTAATCACTCCCTTATTTTTGAGGGACTCAATGCGGCTGACAAGACCCACAGCGCCCTTACGATCGAGTTCTCGCAACAAATCAGCAGTGGGAACATCCGTGACTGCCGTTTGAATTGCAAACTTGATATCACCTGGGAACTTAGGAATTTCTAAGGTTTGGGGGGAACCTGTATCCTTCCGTTCGATCGGTAAGCTGATCGAAGATAGGGCCTTAGGATCCTCTCGCTCCACCGAAACAATGCTGGTTTCTTCCGGTTTGAGGAAATTAGACTGCTGCAACACCACCAGAAAGTCATTGACCTCCTCAAAGCTGCGGGCAATCCCTTGAATCAGGACAACGCCTGAGGTTGGCGCATTAGCCGCTGCCCCCGCCTGTTGGCCTTGGGGTTGCTGCTGGGTGATTGAACTCAGTTGAACGCCTGCGGGTAAGCGATCGCGCAAATCCTGCGCCATGGCAGACCAAGGTTTAATTTGGTTGAAAACGGAGGCCAACGCTTGCATTTCAGTCTCCGCTGCTTTTACCTTGCTTTCAGCGTCAGCTAATTCTTTTTTCTTCGCTTCCAAATTACCTAACTGGCTATCCAGTCGGGCTTGCTCATCTTGCAATACTCCATTCTGCCAATTGAAAAAGCCCCAAATGCCCAAAGTGCCAAAAACCAGCAACAGCATTAAGCCGGTTCCCACGTACAAAGGGCGTTTATCGTCAGGAGAAAGCCCCGGGCTGCGGCTTCGTCCCGCTGAATCCGGTTTTAGATCTGGGCGATCGTTGAGAAAATTAATATCTAAGCTGTACATCTACCATGCCTCCCGTAAACCTAGTCCCAGTACCACGCCCAAACTCGGTCGTACCGTTTCTGGAATGTCCTGCGGGGTTTCTAGGGCTAAAGCTGCAACTGGATCAATTTGGCTACAGGGCAGACTCAAGCGTTGGGTAAAAAATTCGTCCAATTGACCGATCGCGGCCCCTGGCCCTGCCAACAGCAATTGCGCTACCTCTAGGTTTTCCCCTTGGTTGGTGTAGAAATCGATCGATCGCCGTAACTCATCCGCCAGCTCTCCCAAGATGCGCAACATGGCAGCAGTCCCAGGGTTCGTTCCACCGGGACGACCGCCCATCTCACTACTGACTGGAATGGTCATCCCTTGCAGCAAATCAATGCTGCGAGAAGGCGGCAAATTCATCGCACGGGATAGGGCACTTTGAATTTGATAGGTTCCAATGGGAACGGTTCGAGAAAATTGCGGAACGCCATCGACTGTGATCGAAATTTCAGTACTTTCAAACTCGATATCCACGATCGCCACCGCTTCCTGGGGCGCAAACTGACGCAACTGGTCGCGAATGGTTCGAATCAGCGAAAAGCTGCTAATTTCTAGAACGTCAATTTCCAGACCGGCTTGGCGAAAGGTGCGGATATAGGAATCCGTCATTTCCTTGCGGGTGGCGACTAACAGCACTTGGACTTTTTCAATCCCATCTTCATCGATAAAAAGGCCTAGTTTTTGATAGTCCACATCGGCTTCTTCTCGAGGGAAGGGGAGGTACAAACCCGCCTCTTGGTTCAACACCATATCCCGCAATTCTCGATCGTCCAACTCAGCGGGAACCGGAATAATGCGTGTCACCGTATCTCGCCCACCCAGCACCGCTGTGGCAACCTGTTTAGCCTTAATTTTGTTCTCAGCCATGGCCGATTGAATCAACTCAGCTAGGGCTGATTGATCGACAATTTGACCTTCCTGAAAAACCCCTTCTGGTACCGGAATAGTCACATAATTTGCCAGCCGAAACTTTTGCCCTTGCCGCCGCAAAAGCACGATGTTGATGCGATCGGGAGCCAATTCAATACCGACCCCTTTCGACTTCTTTGAAAATAGACCCTTAAAACTGTTAACCACAGCGTTGCTAGCCCACTATGAACGAGTTTGAAAGTAAGAAATGGCGAACCGAAACACGACAACTCACTGTCAAATACAGTGCGTTCTACCGCATGGTACACAATTTATTTCAGAATGAACGACTAGTTTTGCTAAGTAGATAAATCTCTCGCAAGCTAGCGCTATTCCTTGCTATAACCCCGATCAATAAATCGAGCAATCATCCTATAGAGATTGACTCAGAGTTCCTTTGTAGATAGCAAAATTGCATCTCATTTTTTGAGAGAATTTCCATCGACCAAGACTCTTAATAAAGAAATCTAGGAACCCTGAAAAGTAGTTTCAATTTATAAGCATGAAGCTACTCAATTAGCCCAAGATGTTCTTAGTTGAAGAAACATTTGATCTAAATACGAATAGCACCCCAACAGTGATGTTACACACAATCTTCAAAAACGCACGAAAAAATCTGAGTTTTCCGCGAGATTCGCTCCTTTGGTAGACTGACCGGGGTAGATCAGCCCGGTTTTAACGGTAGGGCGGAGCGATCGCGGCTACTTATCAGAGACTCAAAGCAGGTACTGAATAAGACGGGTACTGAGTAAGGCAGGTACTGAAGCAGATATCAACGGAGGAAATGAACTTGAGGCTATCAACTATGGATGGGATGCAAGGACAGTGGAACCGATGGTGGGGCAGACGGTCGAGCAACGCTTGGCAACGGTTCTGTCTCTGGGGACTCTTAGGAGTGCTGGCCAGTTGGCTGATCAGTTGCGGGGGCAATGCTCAAAAATCATCAGGAGTCGCCGAAGTTGAATTTTGGACAATGCAGCTTCAGCCCCAATACACCAGCTACTTTAACCAATTGATTAGTCGCTTCGAAGCGGACAATCCCGGCACTAAAGTGAAATGGGTAGATGTTCCTTGGGCGGCAATGGAAAGCAAAATTCTCACATCAGTGGCTGCTAAAACAGCCCCCGACGTGGTTAATTTGAACCCTAACTTTGCTTCCCAACTGGCTGAGAAAGATGTCTGGATGGATCTCTCAAGTAAGGTGCCATCCGAGGTTCAACAACAATACCTGCCCAACATTTGGAAAGCCAGCACCCTAGAAAACAAAACCTTCGGACTCCCCTGGTACCTGACCACGCGCATTGCAATTTACAACCGAGATTTGCTCAAGCAAGCGAGTTTAGACCAACCCCCCGCCACTTTTGCTGAGTTGTTTAAAGCCGCTAAGCAGATTAAGGACAAAACTGGGAAATACGCCTTCTTCTCCACGTTGGTACCCACAGATTCTGGGGAAGTTCTAGAATCCTTTGTGCAACAGGGGGTAACCTTAGTAGATGGTCAGGGCAAAGCTGCTTTTAATACTCCCCAGGGAAAAGCGATTTTTCAAAGCTGGGTCGATCTCTACAAAAACGGCCTACTCCCGAAGGAAGTGCTGACCGAAGGCCACCGTCACGGGATTGACCTCTATCAGCAGGGAGAAACCGCGATTTTATCTTCCAGCCCTGAATTCCTTCGCACCATTAGCAACAATGCTCCCGCGATCGCTAAAGTTTCAGCTCCTGCCGCCCAACTAACTGGGGTCACTGGCAAGAAAAACGTTGCGGTGATGAATTTAGTCATTCCAAAAATGACCGATCAGCCCGAGGCCGCGCTGAAGTTTGCCCTATTTGTCACCAATAACGAAAACCAATTGGCCTTTGCCAAAGCTGCCAACGTTCTCCCATCCACCCAAGCAGCCCTTCAAGATCCCTACTTCAGCCAGGTGCCAGCCCAAGCGACACCCCTGGATCAAGCTCGCATCATCAGTGCCCAACAACTGAAGGAAGCGGAAGTTCTGATTCCTGCGATGAAAAATATCAAGCAATTGCAAAAGCTGCTCTATGAAAATCTCCAGGCGGCAATGCTGGGGCAAAAGTCCGTCGATCAAGCGATCGCGGATGCAGCTCAAGCTTGGAATGAAGTCAGCTAACGGCGATCGAACGCCATAACCCTCACAAGACGTAAAAAAGGACGTAAAAAAGAGGGCTTGAACAGCCCTCTTTTTTATCTCACTAGCTTGCAACTCAATGCCGCAACCGACGTTCTCCAAGGAAATCCAAACTTACTGGGTCTTATTTAATCCAGGGGGAACTGTAGAAGTATTTAACGCAGGAGTTAAAGATGGTGCTGAGTTTTGAGTGGCTCCCACCGAAGGGACGGTGGTTGGGGTTGGAGTAGAGGCAGGGTTCTGAAGAGAACTTAAACCTGGATCAGGTAGTGTCCCATTATTCAACCCCGGCGGAGTCCCGTTATTACCCACTCCATTAGGCGCAGTTCCATTAATCAGCCCTGGTGGCGTACCATTATTCCCCAAACCTGGATTCGGCAAGGTCACAGGTGGAGTTGTCACGACTGGCGGAGTCGTAACAGGTGGGGTGACTACGACTGGCGGGGGCGTTACCAAAGGGGGTGTTGTCACGACTGGCGGGGTGACTACGACTGGCGGGGTGACTACGACTGGCGGAGTGACTACGACTGGCGGGGTGACTACGACAGGTGGGGTCGTCACAACAGGTGGAGTCGTAACAGGTGGAGTCGCAGCAGGTGCAGTACTTGCAGCTGGCGGTGTAGTTATGACGACTGGTGGTGTAGAAACTGGTGCCGTAGGCGGTATAGGAGTTGTTTGCTGAGTTGGAGTGGTGATGGGGGGGACTATTGAACCTTTGAGAGATTGTAAACCTGGATCAGGGGCTGTCCCATTATTTAACCCTGGAGGAGTATTACCCACCCCTGGATCCGGCAGAGGATTAGGATTCTTGGGTGAATTATCCTGTATGGATCCTGGCGGCGGGCTTACGATCGGTTGCGGCAACCCCCGATCATCCCTCGGAGACTCAGAGCTTCTTCCAGGGGCTACGCTGACAGAAGAGGGGACAGTGGGCTGGGAGGCACCCGCCACACGATCGTTGAATTGGATCCGAGCATCAGGTAAATTGGGATTGGCTAAATCAAAAGCTGTCCCACTGGCTACGGTGCCAGGTAAGGTGGGTGTGCCTGCTTGTACCAGTCGGTTAGCTGGATTTTTCAAGATATCAGGCGTTTCAGCGATCGGGCCTGTAAAGGGCACCTGCTCTTTCAAGGCTTGAACGGTTTCTTCCTGCACCTTAGCAATATCGGGATCAGAATGCCGTCCGTTACTGCCTTGTAGGTCTAGCCCCTTGACCATTTCACTCGTTTCATAGAAGCGATGCAGGTCAAATTCGTAGAGACCAATTATTTTGTCCTTCTGGAGAACAACCATCTCCCCAGCCCGGAGACCTAGCTTTTGTTCACCACTTTTATTCTCAATTTCCATTGGGCCAGTGGGGTTATTGGTGAGTGCCCCAACCACGGTAATGTCATCCTCTTCGATATAGCGAATGAAGAGCGCTGACCCCCGCACCCCCGCAGTGGCATTCGGAGTTCTAAACGTTCCTCCACCCTGCCCCGGCGGAATGACAAAGAGAAACGTTCCCCGACTGAGATCGTAGTAGCGCTGATTAGGCCGAAAACTGAAGGTGGAAAGTTCACCCACACGAGCAAAGGTTCCATCATTAAACCGCAGGTCAGCCCGAGATGACTTCCGTGTGGAGAGCAAATCCCCTGGTATCAGGCGATCTTCAAGTCGAGCAGGACGTCGTCCCTGATTTTTAAGCGCAACCTGGACTTCACGAATCAGTTTTTTAACCCGGGCATCCGTCAAAGGTGCTGCGATCGCCCCATTTAATTGGAGTACCAAGCTCAGACCAACTCCTGTGATGGCTGCGAGAGGGAACCATTTACTAAACATAACTGCCCCGCGAGTTGAGTGTAATAAGAAACCGCTCTAATGCCATGCACCCTTAATATCTAGCAGATAGTCGCACAATATCTATCAAAGAACAGCACCCCCGTATCATTCATAGGGTCGGGGATACCCATTGAAATTTTCTTCAGTGCTAATTGATCATTTTTGATCGTCATGCGTCATTAATCCCAAGGTAACTCATACCTATCATCTGATCGCAGAACTACACTGTATCCAATCACATTGTATTGTGTTATACCTTGCCACCTTCTTGCTACCTTGAAGACGCACCCTATTGGCTTTACTACTTGACTGCGTTCCTAGACTTCATTCCTGGGCTTTACTACCTAGTATGGCAAGTCTTTTCCCAAAGAACCTGGGGAATCGCAATACTTAATATCTAACCGTAATATCTAGCCCGTGAAATGCATCAAATGGGTGAATTCTCATAGATAAAGTGGATCTGCCCCATCTTGACGAGTCGCACCGATCGCTGACACACCTCCTTCCCTACTGAGGAACCAGCCTTTACAATTCCTTAACCCATCCCTGCTTTAGCCATTCCCTCTTAGCCATTCCCTCTGTGAATTCAGGATAAAACCTGAAACTTTCTCAACTCAACAGCCTCTAGAAGGTTGTATGAGCTTGAAAATTTAAATGGTTAAGGCGTTATCTCCAAGCAGATCTGGTGCAAAGAAGGTCTGGTTTACAAAACCATCTTAAAGAATTCTTTGTAAAAAATTTTAAAACAACTTTTAAAATTTCACCTAAAAAACATGCTGCCTAGAGTATACGAACAGTCTAGGAGAACCACCAGTCTCTTTAAGAAGACTTTAATTCCCTAACATAATGAGGATGACAGGAAGTGCAATAGCGGCTAAAAAAAAAGGCAGAACTCGATTTGGGGCTTTGAACGGAGTGGGGCGGGATGGCGGTGTATCGCACCTAGGTAGCGATCGTTTCACGAAATTTTGTGATTCACCCAATCCAGGGAGGCCAGTTAGAGAATCGCGTTCTAACATAGGCTGTTTAGCACAGACTGTCTAGCACAGGCTGTCTAGCGCAGGCCGTCGAATGCAAACGTATGTTAAGCGACACCCATTAACCCATTAAAATTTCCCGATTAATCAAGCGCTAACCCAGCTTACTAACGCAATCCTTCCCCCAATTTTTCTCCAAAACCTGTGCTGATTAAATTTAAGGTGATTGTCTCTTGCTCCAGCAACTTCACGATGACCGCATGCCGTTGTCCCAGCTGATCGTCAATCTCAGTATCCAACTTGCTGTTATGACTAGCGTTGGGGTTGGCGCACCTGCATTGGCCAATTTTGCGCCTTCAGTCCCCCCTGACAAACCCAGCGGACGACCTAACCCTCCGCCCCCTTTTCCATCACCGCCCCCCAACCGTCCGGCTGGCCCACCGCCACCCGATTCCCGATTTGCTCCCCCAAGGTTAGAACCCCTGGGAGCACCTCCCCAACCGTTAGTTTGGCCCCAAAATTTACTGCCAGATAGTTCGTTTCAGGATCATCTCCTGCCCAATCATTTCTCCCCTCTGACTGGGCTATGGGATACCCCTTCAGCAGATCCCATCGGGAATGTTTCGACTTTCTCGAAGGCAACAACGTGGCAGTTATTGAAGACCTTCTCGTTTCAACCTTGGCCCAGACCCACGATCGGGGCTATCCCAACCATTAGTGCTTCCCCCTCTCCCCCTGCCCAAGCCCAACCTCTACTGGCCGAAACGCCTACCGCTGATCCAGAATTAGGAGAAATTCGCCTGAAGCCAAATAGAGATCCCGAGCTAGGAACCTTAACATTACGCCCGATCGGGTCGGCGGATCCAGAGCTTGGGGATTTACGGATTCGGGAACCCAGACCCTTGCCCGCACCACCGCCGCCTAAAGCCCCTTCTGTCTTCTTGTTAGGTCGGGTGGACTATTTTCGGAATACCAATATTTTTTCGTCTGCCTTTTTAAGTGAGGCGGATGGGTTGATTCGCTCAGGATTCACCCTGTTCTATGCCCCAGCCCTTGGGCCCCAAACCTATGCCGTGACGTCGATCGATGCCAATATCATTCGATATGCCAATGCCTCACTCTTAAATTACGATGAACTACGATTTCGGGCGGGAATCCTGCAACGGTTGAGTCCTCGCATGTTTGGAGAAATTGGCTGGAGCAATCAGCAACTGTTTACAGCGAAGGAGGGGTTGCGCACGGTTCTATCAGGAGAACGGTTCCTCAACGATAATTCTTTACGAATCGAATTTTCTCGGCAAGACCCCCTTAGCCCACGGCTTAGTTTCAACACTTACTACCAATTTCGTTGGAGTTTGGTAGACGAGATTAAAGACTACGATCGGCTAGTCAACACATTAGTTGGATCTCTCAGCTATCAACTGACCCCCAGCCTACAGGCAGCTTTGGATTATCAGTTCATTTGGACACACTTTACACAGCAGCCCCGAGAAGACTGGTATCACCAACTAGCGGGTCGCCTCAGCTACACCCTGAATCCCCGCACCCAAATCAATATTTTCGGAGGACGCAGTTTCGGTAATTCCTCCAATCCTGGATTGGATTTCAACGGGTGGCTCCTAGGGGTAGGAATTGTATTTAATGTGCCACTGTTTTAGGTGCTGACTGTTGCAGATACAAATAGTTTTAGGATCAAACAGTTCTAGAGGAAATAGTTTGAGAGCTAAACCAAGTAAGAACACCAATCACTCCAACTACCGGGATACAGTTTCGCGGGAATTCCAACTTGATAGAGGGAGAGTAGATTGACACAGGCTGTTACACCGGATCCGCAATAGGCAATGATTTCTGGAGAGGGCTGATTGGCGGAGAGGGATTTCCAGCGATCGCGTTGAGTCTCTAAGGACTGTACAAAGCCGTTTTCGTCGGTAACCTCTTGCCAGGGATAGTTTACCGCACCAGGAATATGACCTGCGATGGGATCGATCGGTTCCGATTCCCCTCGGTAGCGCACAGATTCCCGCGAATCAATCAGGACGATCGGAGCCCCCGGATCGGGTTGAGATTGATGACGACTTTCGATCGGTTGAAGACCAGCGCGGATGTCCTGGATATCCACAATTTCTTGGGGGTTGGGGCAAGGCACAAAGGCCCCTGGGCGCGGCGGCGGAATTTCTGTCGTGGTGGGCAAGCCGGCAGCTTGCCATGCAGACCAGCCACCATTGAGCACAGCGACCCGATCGTGCCCCAAGTACCGTAGCAACCACCACAACCGAGCCGCAAACGCCAATCGCGAGTCATCGTAGGCGACTACCAAGGTTTCTGGGGTGATCCCCATTGCTGTTAATTGCACCGCCAAAACGTCTGGATTTGGCAAGGGATGGCGACCGCCATGGGTTGCCACAGGGCTAGAAAGATCTTGGTTGAGGTCGAGATAATATGCCCCTGGAAGATGACTTGTTTCATATTGCTGCCGTCCGAGGTGGGGCTGCATCAATGAAAAACGACAATCTACAATCACGATCGAAGCTTGGGGATTGTTAGGATTGCTAACCTCAGATTGCAATTGCAATTCATGGAAAAGATCTTCGATCGAAATGACAGCCGATCGTGCGAAGTCATCTAAAGTTGCCATAGCGATTTCTTCAACAGACTTTCAAATTATGCTGGAAGATTTGCATTCTCAAATGACACCCTTTTGGAGCATTGAATCTCTCTACCCAGCCCATTCAATTTTTACGGATTCAATTCAGTTAAGGAAGTATTTCTTAGCATTTCAAAGGGTCTAGTCAAAATGACCAGACCCTGAATACTAGAGATTAATTCAATTTGCAACTTGGTTCAATTACGAAAGCGAAATCGTGGACAAAATCACATCAGTCAACAGGCTTTAAAATCGCTCTCAGTCTATTCAGACTGCACTTCTAGATGGATTGTAGAGCAGCCTCAAACAAAGTAACTAGCAGGTACACGTTAATTGAGTTGAATAATGTTTAAGACTAGATTCCAGAGCTAAGATTTTGAGACCGAAGATGAAGCTCAAAAATTAACCTTTGTGATGGGACTAAAGCAGGCGGCACAAGCTTTAATCTGTATCTTTGGGGAGGAGGGGTGTTGCTCCTTTTGTGCCTGCATCTAATCTACTCGGTACAGACTGAAAAAAACAAGAGTTTTATCAAAGTTGATAGCTAGTTACATTTTGCAATAATCTTGTTTTAAGACTGTTGCAATCTCTAGCTTGGGCCACGGCTTAACTCGTTTTAGCCCAACCAATCAGCGCTAAATTGATTCAAATGACCTATCTAATCAACATTGTATGTTGAGTGACTTGCTAGCGTTGTAAGGCTCTCCAAGTAGCTTCACCGACCACGCCATCCACTTCCAATTTCGCTTGCTCTTGTAAGGCTTTGACTGCTGCTTCCGTTTCCTCCCCAAAAATACCATCCGCTAGGCTGGCGAGCAGCCCGATCGCCCGCAGCCGTTTTTGTAACCGAACGACCGCTTCTCCGCTGGCTCCCTTGCGCAGGATTGGATAGGGATCATCGGGGGAAGTGGCTTGAGGCGAGGGTGTTTTTTGAGGTGTGGTGGGTTTGGCAGGAGCGGCGATCGGAGTGGATGCATTAGACGGTTTTGAGCCTGGTGTGGATGAACTCGATGGCATGACGTTGGGAAGCGTTGCACCGGGTGCGGGGGGCAGTAACTTGGCCCAGGTTTCTCCTCCGACGACCCCATCCTGGCTGAGTCCAGCGGCTTGCTGAAACCGGGTAACCGCAATCAAGGTTGCTTCGGTATAGGTTCCCGTGACCTCCCCCCCATAGAAGCCCAACAGTTTGAGGATACCTTGGAGTTCTATAACATCTACGCCCTGACTGCCGAGTTTGAGCACTGGGCGATTGAACCCAGCTGTCGGGCTTGGGGCAGAAACTGCCGAGGGCACTTGCGCCTGTGCAATCTTGCCGGGGAAATTAAATGGAGCCAAGGCACCCAAAATTCCTAAAAGTCCAATTCCTCCAAGACTAACAAGGAGATTTTGGGTTTGATTTTGTATCTGATGGTGAGTATCCTGTCTCATTCCAAAAGTTCCCTAAGCTTGTCACGAAGACGTTTAACTCCCCTGAAGTTTATACTATCTCTGACGTAGATTTGACTTGGATTTGGCTTGGATTTGACTTGGACTTGCCTGGGATTTTGACTTAGATTTGACGCAGGCTTCAATGGGACTCAGACTACAAATTCGACTCAGAGGCTGTGACTGGAGTGGCGATCGTGGGTTCTCTTCTCAAGGATGGTCAGTGCTCTAGGAGACCTTTCAGGGGGCAAACTCTTGCGATTCCTCATTCCTGATTAGTTTTGTTCTTGACGGAGCCATTGATTAGAGTCGTTTACGGATTCATTTACGGAGCAAGCAACGATGATCCGGATTCCCTATCCCTTACTACTCCGGTTCCAGGGCAGTCTTTTCGGGGCAGTTCTGGGAGAATTGATAGCAGCACAGCACTTTTGTACCCAATCCTCGCCCCAGAATTTGCGGCAATTGCCCCAAGCTTCTTCTCTCAGTCAACGGTTGATCCAATCTACCCAGAATTTACTGATCGTCAGAAGAGACGATCATGCCGATCGCTTGTTGGATAGCGTTGATTCCCGTCCCTCGGACTCGTCTCCGGCTCCTCTAGATCCTGGATTGAATGAGTCCTGGTTACAGCAGACACCCCAGCCGCTAGAAGTTGCGATCGGATTGTTGCCCTATTTGTTGTACAGCCATGAAAGTCCGAAGGCACTGAACCATACGCTGGAAACACTCATCCCCCATCTGAGTCCGAGGCATTGTTCCTTGCTGGGACTGGTGGCGGGGGGACTGGCCCTTGCCCTCAGGGAACCCGGAAAACCCGCTGCCCCAGCCCCATTCCTGCGACCTTGGTTAACGGCATTTCCGACCCAAGCGAATTGGGAAGATTCCAGGGCAGAATGGGTGGGTGTCCAACAGTTTCCTTTGCAGGCATTGGAAGACTGGCTGACTCAGCAACGCAGTCTACATTTTGTGCAGCAATGGTTGCAGACCCGATCGCAGATTCCCGTGGAATTTCAGCAGGTTTTGCAGGTTCTTTATTGTTTCCTTTCAACCCCCCAGGATGTAATGACAATTATCAACCGGACGATCTATCAAGCCTCATACCCAACGGAGAATTCTACCCTCGTTGGAGCCCTCGCAGGCGCGTTGGGTGGAGCTTACAATGGTGTGATGGGCTTCCCGATCGCTTGGCGAAGGGCAATGATGGGGGCGGACGCAGGATTGGCAGAGTTGGGACTAGAAGAATCCATGGGAGAAAACCCAGTATTCGCTAAATCGGTTTGGAATGAGCACTTGGATGGTCACTTGTTGAATGGATACTTGAATGAATCTCAGTGTGAATCGCTGGCGATGCAGTTACTGCTTGCTTGGGCGGGTGTTGATCCACAACTGCGATCGACGATGACCGTTCCAGCGGTTGCAGCGCCTCGGGCCTTAAATCTGCGATCGCGCAATCGACCTTAACCCAGAATGGATAATGATTTCGTTGTAATAATGGAGAGGGATTATTGTAGGCAACTGAGCATAATTGGGGGTTGGCGTAATTGGGATTTAACACAATTGAGATTTAACACAATTGAGATTGGTATATAAGATTTGCGTCAGGAGGCTTTCCAGAAGGCAATTTCCAGAAGGCGATTTCCCGGACACCCTGATTGACAAGCCGTATTATTGCCAAGAGAATCGGTGAGTTGCGGTTTTGGCAGGATGCTGATTGGTCAGGATGCTTAGGAGGCTAGAGTTTGTCTAATTACTGTCTTAATTGACCGTCTCAATTGACCATCTCAAGAGATTCCTCTTGCCGTAAGATTCCTACTCCCCCCAAAAAGTAATGGTTTTCACATATTTTTTACATACACATGTTTTTCACTGATTCACTGTAGATTCAGCATAGGTTTAGTAGCTTCATTTTCCTTTTTAGTTTATGTCTTATTCAAAATTTAATTATTTATAAAACTTGATTATCTAAAGGTTGAATGGTGCCACCCAATTGATGACCCCAAAAATGAGTCAACCATGGATCTTTGTGAGCGAATGATTTCTGCATTAGATTTCAATGTAATGAAACTGAGTCATGTTACAGAACCCAATACTTATCTTGTGAGTTGGTATTTGAGTTGGTATTTAGAAATATCTAGATCAACATTGACTTTACTGCGAATCAAGATGCCTCGATCGATGAGCGGAGATTGAAAAAATAACCAGGCTTTTGCTAGGAATCAGGCTGATTTCATAACGTTATTGATCAGGAACTCACTATGTCAAAACGTTTCGCTCAAGTTATTCGTCATCTTCATCCGCAGTTGTTTGGATTGATTGCGGTGGCTTCATTGACCATTGCATTAGGACAACGATTTTATTCCCAGCCCCAACTTGCGATCGGGAAAACAGCACCCCAAACAATCATTGCTCCGACCGATGCCAGTGTGGAGGACACCGAAGCCACCGAAGCAAAGCAGCAACAGGCGCGTAAAGATGTCAACCGCTTTGTCATGATTGATCCGCAGGTGCAGGCGGCAACGCAACAGAAATTACAACGAATGTTTGATCAAGGTAATCGCATTCGGAAATTAGCGGGGGGATTGCCTTATTTAAAAACGTCAGATTTTACGATCGCGACTCAACAATCTCTCCGTAAGCTGAGTGATGCTGAGTGGCAGACGATTCAGACCGATATTCTCAAGCAATCCAAGGCGATCGGCAAAAACTCCCAGCGTATTAAGCGACTGCAATTAACGGCTGGTAAAAATCCCGTTCAACAAAAAGTCATTCAAGCGATTCAAGCCTATCTCCGTCGCCAACCATCTGCGGATTTCAGCTCATTTCTGCGCACTGTTCAAGAGAGTCGTCAAGCCTATCAAACTGCAAGCTCAGCCCTTCAAGATGCTACATTTGTCGATTCTAAATTCCAATTTGATCCAGCCCTATTAGATTGGTCAGACGCTTCGTGGAAGCAGGTACAAGCCACGCTTAGCAAAATTGTCGATCGCATGTTGGCGCAGGGAATTTCTCCAGGATTGCCTGAAGCCAGTTTAAGTCAGGCGATCAACTTGCAAGTTCAAGGCAGCCTCCCGGCCAATACGCAAACTACGGCTAAAAATCTTCTGCAATTGGCGCTCCAGCCAAATTTAGTTCCCGATGTCACCCGCATTCAGGAAGCTGCGGAAAAAAGTGCCAACGAGGTTCCACCCCAGATGATTACCATTCGCAAAGATGCGGTGATCCTCTACGGGGGTGAAAAAATCGAACGATCGCAGTTTTTACTGCTAGAACATTTTGGCCTGAGTGAGCGACGAACCAATTGGATTGGCTTGCTGATTTTTGGTGTCGGGATGGCAGTTGTAGTGATTAGTATTTCTCGACTACTTCTTGCTTTAAATCCCCAGTGGCGTCGTCGGGATGATGTCTTAGTTCTCTTATTGGCACTCTCCACGCCATTGTTGATTATGTTAAAAATTCCTGTCCCTAATTTATCAATGATTGGAATTTTAACAAGTACATTTTATGGCTCACCCGTTGCAATTTTGATTACCGCAGGATTGGGTGGACTGCTTCCAGTTGGGATGGTTTTAGGGCTTAAGCAATGGTTGCCAAGCCTATTGGGAGGATTGCTGGCAGCAATGGTGGCTGGAAGACTCCGATCGCGGGAGGAGCAAGCGCTATTAGGCTTGTTGATTGGCTTGCTACAAGGCATTACCTATGGACTGATTGGTCTTCTGACGGGGGGCGTCAGTTATACCCTAGTAACGGAGATGGGCGTGCAAGCCCTATTAGGTGTGATTTGGAGTGTTGCGGCGATCGGTCTGAGTCCCTACCTAGAACAATTTTTTGACCTTGCTCCCACCATTCGTCTGCTGGAATTGGCAAATCCCAACCGACCGTTGCTCAAGCGCCTTGCAGCGGAAGCTCCCGGCACTTTTCAGCATACGATTTTTGTCGCCAATCTTGCGGAAGCGGCGGCGCGGGAATTGGGTTGTAATGTTGAATTGGTTCGCACAGGCACGCTGTACCATGATATTGGCAAAATGCATGATCCCATGGGCTTTATTGAAAATCAGATGGGGGGCGTCAATAAACATGATTTGATTGATGATCCCTGGGAAAGTGCCAAAATTATTAAAAAGCACGTCACTGAAGGCATTGTCATGGCGAAGAAAGCACGATTGCCAAAAGCCGTTCGAGCCTTTATTCCAGAACATCAAGGAACCATGGCGATCGCCTACTTTCACTATCGCGCTCAGCAGAGAGCGCAACAGGATGCGAGCAAGGTTGTGAAGGATATTGATTTTTGCTATGACGGGCCTGCACCCCAGTCGCGGGAAACGGGAATTGTGATGCTGGCAGATTCCTGTGAGGCGGCACTCCGATCGCTCAAAGACGCCACTCCAGAAGTGGCCAATAACATGATTCAAAAAATTCTTCGTGCTCGGTGGCAAGACGGACAACTCGCGAACTCTAACCTATCGCGGGAGGATCTCTCCCAAATTGGCAAAACATTTTTACAGGTTTGGCAACAATCTAACCATCAACGGATTAGTTATCCGAAGTAATTGCAATGATAGAAAAGACAACACTGGTTTGAGATGACTAAATTTAATAAAAATTCACTAGGAGAGCTTTATGTTAAGTCCAATTGAAATTATTAAAGCAGATATTACCCAGCTAAAAGTAGACGCTATTGTCAATGCAGCAAAACCCTCTTTGTTAGGGGGTGGTGGGGTGGATGGCGCGATTCACAGGGCCGCAGGAGCCGCACTGCTGGCAGAATGCCGATCGTTGGGTGGCTGCGCAACGGGAGAGGCTAAAATCACGCGGGGATACAACTTACCTGCACAATGGATTATTCATACCGTTGGGCCTGTCTGGCAGGGAGGCAACCAAGGAGAAGCCGCATTATTAGCGGTCTGTTATCAAAATTCGTTGGCGCTAGCGGTGGAACAGCAGGTCAAAACGATCGCCTTTCCGGCCATTAGCTGTGGGGTGTATGGCTATCCGATCGAACAGGCCACACAAATCGCGATCGCAGAAACAACCCAGTTCTTAGACGCGAATTCCACGATCGAGCAAGTTTTGTTTGCCTGTTTCTCCGAAGAGATGTATCAAGCGTATTTGCAAGCCGTGAATGCTTGATTCCAAGAACCCGGTTTTTCAGAAAAACCGGGTTTTTAGGGACTACTCCAAGGCGCGATCGCGTTCCATCATGCTGATGTATTTCCAATCGGAGCCGAGGACAGGAATGGGGGGACTCCAACGAATGCGTTCACAAAAGCGCACCACTTGCAGTTGGTTAATCGTGGATTGGATGTCTTCGCGGGTGCCAAGCAGGTAGATTTGGAAGGGTCTGCGGGAATCGTCGATCGAAGTTTCTGGGCGATCGGTACCGCCAAAGCCAGTAAACATGGGATTTCTCCTAAACGTTGTAGCGGGAAGAAATCCCAAAAATTAAAGCCACCCTTTTGCGCAGGACAAGTAGGGTGGCCCGATCGAATGTTACAATCCGTGTCAGACCGCCTAGCTGGCATGAACAGCTTCGGGGTTTAGCTGCCCTCTGTTGTTGTCACCAACTTGGGCAGCGCCTTAATTTTTGGGTTCATAGCTGACCAGTCGAGCAGTTCAACACGGTTGTACTCAGCTATGAGAAACAACAGTACGAAGAAACTCCCACGCTGTCAACCGTATTACGAAAGTTTACACTCTGTGATATTTAGCAACAGGGTAACGCGGCTCCGACGGGCGCGATCGCGGGTGCAGATCGCCTTCTGGGAAAGTGCAGTAAATTGATAGACGAAGGCATTGCAGGAAGTCAATCGATCGCCATGGCACGGATCTTTATCAGTTATCGCAGTCGCAATCCCGATATGAGTTTGGCGCAGACGTTCCATGATGCGTTCCAGGCGGCAGGTTATGGGGCATTTATGGCGGGGGAAAGTATCCGACTGGGGGAAGATTGGGCCAAGCGAATTGATTTGGAATTGGAACGCTGTGATTATTTTCTATTACTGCTGTCGGAACAGTCTGCCGTCAGTGAAATGGTGACGGAGGAAGTCCGGCGGGCGAAACAATTACGGGATCAAACGGGAAAGCCAATGCTATTTCCGATTCGGGTGAACTTCCCGATCGATTCGCCGCTAAATTATGATCTACGGGGTTATTTACAACGTATTCAACAACGGGAATGGCACAGTGAGGCAGATACGGATAGTATTTTTCAAGAAATTCTGGCGTTAATCTGCGATCGCACTCCAGTTACTCCAACAGCAACGGCCATCGCTACACCTACTGAGAACCCCGAAGCCACGCATCCCGAAGAAGCCCACCCCGAAGAAGCCCACCCCGAAGCATTAGATCCGCCCGCGATCGAGACCCGGTTTGCCCAGCGGGAGTCGGTGCAGATGCCGCCGCTCCCTGTGGCCGAGCCGGAACTGCCGGGGGGACAGGTGGATTTGGCGTCGCAGTTTTATGTGGAGCGTCCCCCGATCGAAGCGCGCTGTTATGAAGCGATTTCCCAACCCGGTGCCCTGATTCGCATTAAAGCACCTCGGCAGATGGGAAAAACGTCGCTGATGTCGCGGATTTTGCGCTATGGCGAACAGCAGGGGTGCTTGGGGGTGCCCTTGAGTTTTCAGATTGCGGATTCTGTGGTGTTTGGGGATTTGGATCGCTTTCTAAAATGGTTTGCGGCTAGTGTGGGGCGGCGCTTGCAATTGCCGAATAAGCTGAAGGATTATTGGGATGATATCTTTGGCAGTAAGGATAATTGCACGGCTTATTTTGAAGAATATTTATTGCAGGAGTTAACACAACCGTTAACGCTCTGTTTAGACGAAGTGGATATGGTGTTTCAACATCTCAGTATTGCCAATGATTTCTTTGGATTATTGCGCAATTGGCATGAGATGGGTAAGACGAGCGAATTGTGGAAACGCTTTCGCTTAGTCGTGGTGCATTCCACGGAGGTTTACATTCCGATGAATATCAACCAATCACCGTTTAATGTGGGATTACCGATCGAATTGCCGGAGTTTACCGCTGAGCAGGTGCAGGATTTGGCCGATCGCCATGGCTTGAAGTGGAATACGTCGCAGATTGGGCGGCTAATGGGCATGGTGGGGGGGCATCCCTACCTGGTGCGGTTGGCGTTGTACCACATTGCGCGGGGCGATACGACGCTGGAAGGGTTGTTGCGGGAGGCTCCGACGGAGGCGGGGTTGTATGGCGATCACCTGCGGCGGCATTTGTGGAATTTGGAGCAGCATCCGGAGTTGGCGGCGGCGGTGCGGCAGTTGGTCGCGACGGAGCAGGCGGTGCGGTTGCCCTCGGTGCAGGCATTTCAACTGCACAGTATGGGGTTGGTAGATTTGCTAGGCAATGATGTGGGTTTTCGGAGTGAACTGTATCGCACCTATTTTGCCGATCGCTTACGATCGGAGTAGTTTGGGAGGAAGCGATGATGACTACCGTTCAAAGAAGCAGATTATGGGTAGTAGGGTAGGCGGGTAGTAGGGGGGCGATCGCTGGTATGACGGCTGCAAATTCGAGTTTCTACCAAGTTGGCGGGACGTTGCCGGGGGACAGTCCAGCCTATGTGACGCGGCAGGCGGATGCGGATTTGTATGCGGGTTTGCAGGCGAGTCAGTTTTGCTATGTGCTGAATTCTCGGCAGATGGGGAAGTCGAGTTTGCGGGTGCGGGTGATGCAGCGCTTGCAGGCGGAGGGGGTGGCCTGTGCGGCGATCGATATTACGGCGATCGGCAGTCAGAGTCCGAATTTGGAGCAGTGGTATGCGGGGGTGGCGCGGCAGATTTTGGCGGGGTTGGGGCTGACGGGGCAGTTGCCGTTGCGCAGTTGGTGGAAGGAGCGGGAGTATTTGCCGCCGGTCGATCGCTTGGGGGCGTTGATTGAGTGGCTGCTGGGGGCGCTGCCGGGGAAGATTGCGATTTTTGTGGATGAGATTGATAGTGTTTTGAGTTTGCAGTTTCCGATCGATGATTTTTTTGCGTTTATTCGGGCTTGTTATAACTTGCGGGTCGATCGGCCTGAGTATGAGCGGATTACGTTTGCGTTGTTTGGGGTGGCGACGCCGGGGGAGTTGATTCGGGATAAGACGCGGACGCCGTTTAATATTGGGCGGGCGATCGAGGTGGCGGGGTTTACGGCGGGGGAGGTGGCTCCGTTGGCGGCGGGGCTGGGGCCACGGGGGGCGGAGATGTTGGCGGAGATTTTGGAGTGGACGGGGGGCCAGCCGTTTTTGACGCAGCGGGTGTGTCGGCTAGTGGCGGCGGAGATCCCCCCTAGCCCCTCAGAG
>MUGG01000168.1 GCA_002148405.1 Alkalinema sp. CACIAM 70d
TCTTCACCCAATTCACCAAACTCACATGCACATTCGCCTCTCCCGACCAAACCTGAGACGAAATCGCGTCATGAATCACCCCACCTCTCCCCACCACATAATCCAAAGAAGCCGCTCGACTCTTCCCCTGGCTAATCGAATTTGTTGCCACCAATCCCGCTCGTCCCAACGCGCCCAAATTATCCTGCGTCAACCGAAACCAATATGCACAAAAATCAACCGAATCCTTCACTTCTGGGAAACGCTGAAATACCTTATCAATATAGCTATCGCCCAAATTAATCCGCATGTGCTTCCCACCCAAAAACGGCGGATTCCCAATAATTGCATCTGCCTTCGGCCATTCTGTAAACAACGCATCCGCACACACAATATTTTCGTCTAACGAATCCAACGGCAACGCAGGCTGATCGACAATCCCAAAATTATCAATCGCAATCTTCCGCGCAATCATCAGCGTCACCCGCGCCAACTCCACCGCAAACGGATTCAAATCAATCCCAAAAAACTGCAACGGCGTCACAAACCCCATCGCCATCTGCTCACTACTGCCCCGTCGCCGCTCCGCAATCCGATCCAACAACAACCGCTCAATCCGCTTCAACTCCAGATACGCCAAATACAAAAAATTCCCACTCCCACAAGCCGGATCAAGCACCCGATAATTCTGCAACTCAAGCTGAAGCTGATTTAACTCCCCGATCGTCCCCGCCGCCGCAATCCGCTCCTCCCAATATCGGCTAATCGTCGGACGCACAATCTTCATAATGTCCACCTCCGACGTGTAATGCATCCCGTGCTTATGCCGCTCTACTGCATTCGCCGTCCCCTCAAAAATATTGCCAAAAATCGCCGGACGCACCCGACTCCAATCCTCCCGCGCTGCCACATCCAAAATCCTGAGTTCGTTTTCAGTTAACTCGATCGGATGCACCCGTGCAAACAACCCGCCATTAAAATACTCCACATCCTTGTAGCGACCCGCAGGCGTCCTCCCCGGCGTATTCATCGCCAAAAACAAACCACCCAACACATCATAGGAACTCGCCCCCGCCAAACACTCCTGCACACAGGACACAAACAAATCCCTCGGCAACAGCCCCCGATCCTCCGCAAACATCGCCAACACACACTGCAACACAAACCGCTGTGCCGCCAAATCATCAAACCCATCCCGCGCACCCCGTGCCTTCAACATCTGGCACAGTTCCCCCATCCGTTTCCCCGCCTTCTCCGTAATCTCCTGCTGATTATTCTGAAAAACCGGCTTCCGAACACTCGACTCCATAAACGCAAACGCGCTCGGGGCCCGATCTACAAACTGCGCCAAACTCACCCGATCGACCGGCGTATCCACCTGAATATTGAAGTCATAAATCCAAAACTCATCAAAATTGCACAGCACCACATACTTCGGCTTCGGCACCTGAAACGTCCAATACTGCAACGCCTGCGCATAATGCTTACTGAGATCTTCCCCCTTCTTCTTCATCTCAATCAGCACACCGGGCAACTCCTTCGGCGTCCACACCAAATCCGCAAACCCAGTCTTGCCGCTCTTGCTGCCCTTCTTAATCCGCTTTTCCATCACCGCCCCCGCAGCGGCAGCATCCCCATAGCCAAACGCCTGAAAGAAACGATTCAAAAACGTTTGGGCATCACTCTTCTCGTCCTTCAAACCAGCACAGGACGACACAAACTTTTGCAGACTTTCCGGGGTAGAAGATGGCATAGCAAAAAACAGAATCGACACAGGTATCGTTCTCTGTTATACCGCCAAAATTTATCGATCGCCGGATAATCTATTGCCTTGCCAACACCCCATTAGGCATCTCCAGCTACCAACACCACACCAATTACTCTCAGATTTCACCCAAAGGCCGATCAAGCAACTCCATAATCAGTATAGGGACGCTTGTAGGGCGGTTGCAAACCCAACACAATATCTTCCCTGCGCACCCCCAACTCAACAAGTGCCTCTGCCGGATCTAAATCCGTCATATTCTCTTGCAACCAGATTTTTCCATTCTTAATATCAAAATGCACGATCGAATGATAAATCCGCTTTGAGCCATCCCAGCCCACATCTAACCACAAATAATGATCATGCTCTTCATCCAAAATCAGTTGAGATTCAAAGTGATCCTGTGGTTTCGCCCCAGCCACATATTGTGACAACAAAGACTTGATGTGCTGACGATAAATCGTTAACTGATCCATTCAACGATTCCTCCTTGTTCAGCCCACTGATCAATCTTCGTAATCACCTCTGCTGCCTTAAATCCATTGATACTACCGCATCGTACCAACTCACAGCATTCTCAAGCTGCTTGTTCTTACCAGCCAACTACTGAAAAGACCTCTCTTTCAGAGACGCCTCAGCATTCACCGAAAACCCACCATAGTTCATCACTTAAAAAGCTGGTGACAAGACTCGAACTTGCGACCGGCTGATTACAAATCAGCTGCTCTACCAACTGAGCTACACCAGCAAAAATTTTCCCGTTACATGAACTATTATAACGTGTCTTTGCTCAATGCAACAGGAAAATTTAAGATTGTCCGACAAGCTGCCCATAACCCTCAAACCATTACGGTTACAGGCACCCTACAGCAACCGACACTATTGCGTAACCGTCAGCTCCGAAGGCAACCGCTTGAACTCCAGCCGCTCCGTAGCCCCCACATCCACAAAGATCGTATCCCCCTCGCTAAACTCACCCCGCAGGATGCACTTCGCGATCGCGGTTTCCACCTCCTTCTGGATCGCCCGCTTAATAGGCCGAGCCCCATAGACCGGGTCGTAGCCAATGTCCGCCAAGAAATCCAACGCCGCATCCGACAGCTTCAGCGTCATCTTGCGATCGTCCAACCGCTTCGCCAGTCGCTGAACTTGCAGGCGGATAATGTTGCGGATTTCGTCCTTTTGCAAACTGTGGAAAATGATCGTCTCATCCACCCGATTGAGAAACTCAGGCCGGAAACTGCCCCGCATCGCCTCCATCACCCGCGATCGCATCTCCTCATAGCGGCTATCATCCCCCGCCACATCCAGGATGTATTGCGATCCGATATTGCTGGTCATGATGATGATCGTATTTTTGAAATCCACCGTGCGACCCTGGGAATCCGTCACCCGCCCATCATCCAGAATTTGCAACATGACATTAAACACATCCGGATGAGCCTTCTCAATTTCATCAAACAGAATCACCGAGAAGGGGCGTCGCCGTACCGCTTCCGTCAGTTGTCCGCCCTCGTCATAGCCAATGTAGCCCGGAGGCGCACCGATCAAGCGAGAAACCGCGTGCTTCTCCATGTACTCGGACATATCAATCCGCACCATGGCATCTTCCGTGTCAAACAGGTAAGCGGCCAAAGCCTTCGCTAACTCCGTCTTACCGACCCCCGTCGGACCCAGGAAGATAAAGCTCGCAATGGGACGATTCGGATCAGCTAAGCCTGCTCGGGAACGCTGGATCGCATCGGCCACCGCAGTGACCGCCTCATTTTGACCAATCACTCGATCGTGCAGTTCATCTTCCAAATGCAACAGCTTTTGCATTTCCGACTGCACTAACTTACTGATGGGAATCCCCGTCCACTTACTGATAATCTCAGCAATGTCCGATTCAGTCACTTCTTCCCGCAGAAGTGATTTACCCGTCGTTTGCGTTGCAGTCAATTTAGCTTCCGTCGCCTCCAGTTTCTTTTGCAACTGGGCCAGCGTTCCATACTTCAGTTCCGCAGCCCGGTTCAGGTCATAATCCCGCTCCGCCTGTTGCACTTCCAAATTGACCCGATCGATCTCTTCTTTGATCTTCTGCAACTCACCAATGCCACCCTTTTCCGCTTGCCACTGGGCATTTAAGCGACTTTGCTCTTCCTTGAGATCCGCCAGTTCCTTTTCCAGCCGTTGCAAGCGTTCCTTCGACGCTACGTCCGATTCCTTTTGCAAGGACAGCCGTTCCATCTCCAGTTGCAGAATCTTGCGATCGACCTCATCCAACTGCTCCGGCTTCGATGTAATCTCCATCTTCAGCTTAGCCGCAGCTTCATCCACCAAATCGATCGCCTTATCCGGCAGGAAGCGATCGCTAATGTACCGCGTCGATAAAGTCGCTGCCGCCACCAGGGAACTATCGGAAATTTTCACCCCATGGTGCAGTTCATAACGTTCCTTCAGCCCCCGCAGAATGGAAATTGTATCCTCCACACTGGGCTGATCCACATAGACCTGTTGGAAACGCCGCTCTAGGGCCGCATCCTTTTCAATATATTTGCGGTACTCGTCCAGGGTCGTCGCCCCAATACAGCGCAACTCGCCCCGCGCCAGCATCGGTTTCAGTAAATTCCCGGCATCCATCGCCCCCTGGGTTGCCCCCGCACCCACTACGGTGTGGATTTCATCGATAAATAGGATGATGTTGCCCTGGGAATCGGTGACTTCCTTCAGCACCGCCTTCAGCCGCTCTTCAAATTCCCCGCGATACTTCGCGCCAGCAATCAGCGCCCCCATATCCAGGGCAATTAGGGTGCGGTCTTTCAGGGACTGGGGTACATCTCCGCTGACAATCCGCTGGGCCAGTCCTTCCGCGATCGCTGTTTTACCCACGCCCGGTTCGCCAATCAGGACGGGATTATTCTTCGTCCGTCGAGATAGAATTTGGATCGTCCGGCGAATCTCATCGTCCCGACCGATCACCGGATCCAGCTTGCCTTCCTTGGCATACTTAGTGAGATCACGGCCATATTTTTCCAGGACTTCGTATTTGCCTTCCGGATTTTGGTCTGTCACCTTCTGATTCCCCCGAATCTGCTCGATCGCTGCTTTTAATTTTGCTTCATCTAGCTTGAATTCTGCGAATAATGCCTTCCCAAAACGGGAATCTTGGGCATAGCCCAGTAACATATGTTCAACAGAAATAAAATCATCCCCGTACTGTTTGCGGTAGGACTCTGCCCGATCGAGCAAACTATCCGACGATCGACCAAAGTAAACATTCTGGTTGGCACCACTTACCTTAGGCTGCTTGGCAATATATTCCTCCGTGCGATCACGCAGCCGCTGCACGCTGACACCTAATTTATTGAATACACTCGCTGCCAAGCCATCCTGCTCCAGCAACGCCTTCATCAAATGTTCCGTTTCAATCTGTTGCTGATTGGCCTGTTTCACGATGTCGGGGGTGCGCCCGATCGCTTCCCAGGCTTTTTCGGTAAATTGGTTTGGATTGCTCGGTTGCATCGCATCCCCCGTCGTTATTTCGTATTCCTTTATGTAGTTATTCTAAAGAAGCAAACGGAGACTGGGGATCGGGGTACCGGAATCCAGCAGGTAGGGACTGCCGCCAAACGGTTCTTCAATATCTCAGCATTTCTACAGTGCTTCTATCAACTTAGGAACTTCATGCAATCGCAGGATTGATTTGATTCGTTCACAGTTCAGTACCTTCAAGCAATTCCCCCATTTCTACTCGATCAAATTGCTGGGACTGCAAAGGAAAAAATAAAGGTTCTGTAAAGCAAAACCCCAAGTACAACAGCAGAAAACAGGTATTCCCCCGAATCCGGTTTGAGGGCAGCATCTCTTTTAATACAAGGAAAGAACGTTCTAGGGTCTTGTGCAAACTGACCCGATGCAAATCGATATCCAGTGCTCAACTGTCTTTTGTAACTACCCAATTTATGAAACGCGCTCGCCTCTTTCTCTCAGCCAAACGATCGCTGGGAATTCTTTGTATCGGTACCCTGTTTTGCTTAACAGCGCCCATGGCGGCTCAAGCTAAACCCACTACCACACCGGGTAACTCAGCTAATAGCAATGGTAACGGGAACTCTTCTAGTTCCTCTACCACCAGTAGTGCTTCCAGCACGACTTCTCCTACTAGCAGTTCTTCCAGTTCATCCACCCCTACAACTACGACCAGTTCTTCTACCACAACCAATTCCTCATCTTCTACCACAACTAGTTCTTCTAGCAGTAGTTCTTCTAGCAGTAGTTCTTCTACCACGACTAGTTCACCAACCACGACCAGTTCTTCCACAACAACTGCACCGACTTTTCAATCGGCTTTCTCAATTCTGTTATCCCCTCAGTATGGCAGTACCGAAAATACAGGGGCTTCTGCTAAGTTGAACTTCAGCTTTGCTCAGCAAGGAGACAATGTCCTTCTGAACTTGGACATGACGAATACCACCAATGGCAAGCTGGGTTTGGGGGCAACGGCATCTACCTTGGTGGGTGTGGCATTTGATATGCCATCCTTCCTCAACTTCAGCCTGACACCGTCTGGGAGCAACTTTACTCAGCTTTGGAAAAACGTTAACCTGTCACCAACCAATCAATTTGGCACCTACACCGCTGGGGTTAGCACACCTCGCAACTCCTTTGAAGGGGGCAATGCCAACGGTGGATTGAAGGCTGGGGAATCCACAACGGTGAGCTTTTTGCTGAGTGGCAGCAAGCTGAATGTCAAAGATGTCCAAAATTCCTTCTTGACAGGATTTTCCTCCGGTAGTTTCAAAGTTGCAGGTCGGTTCCAGCAAGTGAATGCTGGGGGCGGTAGCGACAAAGTTGTGGGTAAAATTCAGATCCCGGAAACGCCGAAACCCAAAAAGGTGCCTGAGCCCGGTTTGGGGCTAGGTCTGGTAGTTGTCGGAAGCGGTGCTTTATACCGCAATATCCGTCGCCGGAAGGTCACTATTTAATAGCGGCTGATAGCTTGAGTGCCATCCTAACGGTTTGATTCCAGTAGGCTAATTACCGATCCTGGAACCTCCAATTTTTTCATCCCTGAGTTTCACAGAGTAGAGAATGCTAACTGCCAAATCTCTACTCTTTTTGTTGTTTAAAAAGGGATCCGTTGTGATGAACATCATAGATGATTATCAATTTATCGATCGCCTCTGTGAAGTTACCCCCAATTGACGATCGCGATTTTATCCGAATTTGTGTGAAGGAATGATGAGTGGGGAACTTTTGAAATTATGTGTGGTCTAGGGAGAGAAAATTAGGGCAACGCATCTAATTACCAGCACAGCTTATTCCCACTTCTTGGGAATAGCCGTTCTACAAGTTGGCTATTTATTCGCATTCACCTTTGATGCTCTACAAATCCATGAAAAAAACAACTTCCGCCCAAGCTTTAACTTGCCTCAAACACGTTTCGATCACCGCGTTAACCGTCACTTCATTGCTAGGCAGCTATGTCATTCATTCACCACTGGTTCAGCCTGCTTTAGCAACAAGTTACATTACCCAAGAAAGCTGGTCAGCCAATCTCTTCATGGCACGATTGACCACTGCGAACCAACTCGTTTTGCAATTAGATGTTGGCGATAAACCGTTGACCAGCTATGCCAATGCGGTGTATCAAATTTATGCACGCCAAAACAGTCAGTGGGTGCAAGTTTATAACAGCACAGGTGCCCGGTTGATTACTAACAGTAATGGGCGGATTACCCTGGCTCCTGAAACGATCGATTGCGGAGAGCTTCAGAAACAGTTGGGTAAAACCGACCTTTCCCAAGTGGAACTCAAGGCAGTTGCTTTACTGCGCTATGATGTTCGGGGCGGTAGACGAGATCAACTGGTGCGCTATGAGCAGATTCAACGCTACAGCGCGATCGCAATGAGCAACACAGTCCAAATTGCGAGTAACTCCACCTTTGACTACCGGAGCCGTGACGATCGCAACGAAGATCGAGATGATGATCGCTATGATCGTAAGGATCGCAAAGATCGAGATGATGATCGGGATGATCGAAAGAAAGACCGTCGTTACGACACGGATCAAGTGCGTTTAGAGCGAGGTGGATTTAACCTCTCGATCGTTCAGAAAGAGCGGACACTCTCCAACGTGATTGCTCGGATCTCCTTTAAATCGAAGGAACGCACGGGATTTTCTGGAGAACAGTTTTTAGGCGATTTTAAATACAAACTGAAAGACAAGTACAAAGCTAAGTTTGTTAAGGGCTTAAAAGCAGGCGATCGTGTAGTCGTTCGGCTCTTCAATACCAGCAATGAATTCATTGGTTACAGCGAGTTTGAAATGCTGTCGGAACATACAGCAGTCACGCTGGTTCTGCCTGATCGAGCTTCAGATTTTGGCCTCGTGCGGACTGTGTACGGCGTAGATGTGAACCAAGATTACAGCATCGATCGATCAGTCCAAGTTTATGACTTCTTTACTCAAGTAAGCCGGATTCAACGGTGGCAAGAGGCTAAAGTTACTTTCTTCAGCGTTGCCCAAAACATTAATCTGAGTGCTTTTGATTTGACTGGTTTACCTGCACCTCAGCGCAATTGTAGCTATCCTGCTTCCTTCCAAACTGGTAGCTTTATGCTAGTCAATCAAGTGTTATCGGTGTTTAGCAGCAATCTCAGTTCAGTGCTCACAGCTGTTCCTGGGACGGTGGTGCAAACAGTAAATATCAGCCAAACGACGACTTACCAAGTGAGTCAACTAATCACCACTTATCAATCCGTGAACACTAGTCAAGGCACGGTTTTGGTCGTCGATCGTGATGATGACAAATACAGCAAAAAGAAGAAAAAGCATTGCAACCAAGGCATTGGTAATGGTTCCGAAGGCTGTGATCCGGGGAACTCCCAGCCCCACGGTGGGAGTAATGATGAAGGCGGTCGGCGATCAGGGAAACGCAAATAGTCGTTAAATAGTTGCGATTATGCAATTACGAACACAATAATCTAGGACAAAGGATGGATGATCCCATATCCATCCTTTTTTAAGATTATTTGACAGTGGATTATGGACGACACCCCCTTAAAAGGTCTTTAATCATAGATAGGGTGTGAGCCTAAGATTTTCTCCATTGTTTCCATGTCCATCAAGATTAATTGACGCCCATGCTGCGAGTAGTTTTCATTACAACATTTCTATTAGGGGGCGGACTGTGGTTAGGAAGTAGATTTTGGCTAAAAAGCATGCAGCAATTGGGAAATCAGCAGGGACAATCTATAGCTGAAGCATGTCAGACTAAAAATTGCGATCGATCGACTCAAGATTTACAAGATCGTCATCCCAAAGCTGTGAATGCCGTTAACAACCAAAGTTCAAATACTAACCGGACAAATCAGGAAATGAACCATCAAACAGATTACTGTGAACTACCAGAGCAGGATCAGGCCAGTTGGGAAAACTGTATTGGCAAGTTGGTCAAAGTGACTGGCAATTCGCCCAAAGTAGTCATGCAACATGTCCTACGGACTGGAAATCCCCTAGAAAAGTCTCCGTTAAACCAAGGATATATGGATGCTTTGAATTATCAGTTTGTCCTGCTCTCGAAGGAACCCATCACCTGTCAAGGAGCATTTGAAGTGGAAGGAGTACTAAAGCGGTTTTCCCTCAGCCAAGCGGCTGGAACAAAGGGGGGATATTCCAACTACGATATCCATGTGACGCATTTCAAGTGTCTCTAAATGCCCTTGTCTAGTTTTCTAGCAGATGCTTAACGGCGGCGAGCTTTGCTAACCATTTTTCGGGACAGGCGTAACTTGAGTGCTTCCTTCTCAGCCCAGTCTTGCAAGATGCGATAGAAGGTTTGTCGATCGCTCGCTTGTACGACTGCCACTTGGTCTGCGGTTTCAATCACATAGGGATAGCCCCCACCGATCGCCACCTCTGCCCGCACCCAATCAATCACTTGATTGGCTCGGCCCGCTTCGTAGACCCACAGCGGCAGTTCTAACCGTGCAGGTAAACTATCCCGATTGGTTTTGAGATAACAGAACGTCACAGTCTGCATCTGCTCCCCGTAGGCTTCCAAAATGCCCGATCGCTGGCAAAGAAAAAGAGGTGAGCGATCGCCCCATTGCAAAGGAATCGGTTGACCAGGATGATTAACAGGGTCAATATAGCTCAATAGTTTTGCATCATGAATCGCCTTGTTGTCGGGCAAGGGAAACAGGGATTGCAACATGGAAGCTATATCTCGGGCAGTAGTGGTGTCAATAAAAGCAACAACAGGAACTTGATAGTGTTCACTAGCTTCCAATAACCGTTTGACACAACTCACATAAACTTGGGTAGTTTCTTCATCAAAGGCTTCGGCAAAGCTAACCACAAAGGAACCATCAAAAAAGGCTAGGGCGTTGTCTACGCCTTCGTGTTCTTCAAGATAATCAATAATCCGTTGCGTTTCCATGGCGAACCGTTGCATATTCACCTTGCGATCGGCCAGTTCACCCAACTTTTCCACCCGCAAATCTTGGGGCGTCATTACATAACATTCAATATCTTTAAAGTATTCCCCTTGTGCCGTATGGAGATTTTCAAACCAGCCAATTTGGACTAGGGCCACGGGAACAGATAAATCTTTACCGGGATAGATTTGAGATCCATCAACGGCAAAGGTAGAGACATTAGTCAGTTGCTCCCGTACCCAAGCATTACTTTCTTCGCGATGATTCCAACTCAGGCCAAAGGGGATGATCCAACTGGTGCCAGCGTCTAGGGGCTCTAACGGAAATGCCCCACAATGGCGCTTTTTAGACAATCGTTGTTGGAGTTCTGCTGTAGAGAGTTGCATGGCGTCCCGCAACGCCTTTTTATAGAGCTCCAACTGTTTGAAGGTGGTTTCATCAAACGCGGTGAACTCCGATCGTTTAGCGTTGAGTTGGTTGAGAATTTGGCTGGGCTTGAGTGGCATAGTCCTAAAATTCGAATCTCCTATGACTCACCATACCCCTGAATCTACTAGAGTTCAAGTGTATTATTATAAGCCGCACTTTAGGCAAATTTAAAAGCGTTGACGACGATGGTCGATCGTTGAATCAGGGCGATCTCTAAAACCTTACAGACCCAACGGTTGAAGGAATTTTTCAAGCAACCTTTGCCACCTGTACAATCAGCCCTAGCGCCCCAAACGATTCGGAATCCCCTCACAGCCCCCCGGCACCGTCGCCCGCGTCTGGGAGCCGCCCCAAGAACACACATAAACCCGCTGCTCCTCCGACATATCCTCCACATTCGTAAAATCAGCATTCTCCACCACAGCCCCCGTTTGCGCCCCCGTCTTATAATCCGGCGGTTCCGTGCGGCTGCGCGGCGTCGCCGTTTCCAGCTTGCCGTAGAACAACCGCGCGCTATTAATATCCGCCGCTTCTAAATTCGCACCTACCAAAATCGTCCGCGCCAAATTCGCCTTCACCAGCTCGCAATTGCGCAAATCCGCCCGAATCAAATTGGCATCACTCAAATCCACCCAGCGCAAATCCGTATTTGCCAAATTCGCCCCCGCCAACATCACCCCCAAATCAATCACCCGCACCCCATGCAGCCGATCCTCTGCATAGCCGCCCTGCCCATCCAAAATCGGACGCCCCAACCGCTGATCCCGCTTCAACGGCGACAGCAACCGCGCCCGTGACAAAAACCGCAAAATCTTCGCCTTCCCCAACGCATCCACACTGCTGAAAATCGACGCCGTACGCCCCTCCGCGATCGCCCGTTCCTGGGGCCAATCCTCCAGCAACCCCTCTTCATCCAACACCAAATCCGAAATGCCTTGGAAATAGGTATCGATCGTTTGTTGCTGCGTAATGTTATTTTGCTGAATCGTCAGATCCTTCGAAATCACATACTGCCGCCAAGCGATATACACCGCCAACACCGCAATCAAAATTTGCCCCAACGCCCCAAACACTTCTCCCAACGCCCCGATCGCATCCCAGTTCGCATCCGCCAACTGCTCCGACAACCACCGACTCGCCCCAATCACACTCAACAAACCCAACAGGCCCAAACCCAACCCAAAGGATGCTAAAAGAATCGCGCCATCCTTCGTCGTAAACAGATCCTCCACTGCTGGCTGAATCGTCGGATAAAAAACTTGTAACGATAATCCCAACGCTACCAATGATCCAATCAGAAGTAGCCAAGTATTTCCTAGAAAAAATCCAGTTAAAATAATCGCGATCGCAATGAGCGTTAGCGCAGCAGCAGCATTCACCTTAGGCCCAGAGTCCACCGATCGGGAGACAGGAACGATCGACTGAGATGCCGTGGACGTTTCCAAATTCGGCTTAGCGGGAGGTTTAGGATCAACAGTCATACCAACAAGAATGACGAACTAGCAGGTCAAACAGGCTAGACCTATGGTACCCCAAGCCTCCCAAGTTGAGCCGAATTACCCCCCTTCCTGCCTTCAACCCGCCTATGCTCCTACCCGTCCACCTCAATCAATCACAGATTCGAGTGGCCAAGTCGCCCCATTTCTGGTACCTTAGCCCATGGCCTGACCAATGGCTCAACCCTCCGGTCTGCTTGCGCTCTTTACCCCCAATGCCCCACCCTATGGAACCGAGCACTGACTTCCTCACCGTTGAAGAATGCGCCCTCGTGGATGCCGCTCTGTTGACCTCACGGGACAAATTCACCACCCGCGTCGCCATCTACGCCCTACGATCGCTTAAGCAAATCGCCAACACCAAAACCTGCACGATCGCCGAACTCTCTCCCCAGGACATTGCCCACTGGATTGCCGCCGACCCCAGTTTGCAATCCAACGTGGACAGCAATTTCAAAACCTTCTTTACCCAACTCGTGCTCTCTTCCCTCAAACCCCTCAACCAAGCCGCAGAATCCATTCCCGTTTCATTAGAAAACCTGTCGATCGAACAGCTAATCCACTGGTTCGAGCAACAAGCCAAACAAAAGTTGGAAAGTAACTAACTAACTAACTAAACAATTGATCACAATAGGGCTGTAGGTTGAATTGACAATGAGAGTAGGTTTAGGCGCGATCACTCTAGTAACCAGGTTTACTCTGGAGGTGTATGACTGCCACGGTAGCGACAGCTTCGAAAAGTTCAGGCTCTGCTGATAATTTCGTCGAACGTACTGAGCACGGTGTGATGATTAATCAGTTACGCGAACTGTTTCTATGTTTAATTGCTCCACGACCGCTTCGTTGACGTTGAGCAGATTTCAGCAACTTTACCCGATAGGGATCAGCATCCTTGCACCACACTACTCGATGTCCTTTCAACTCGGCGCAATGTTCCTCTAGACATGATCGCCATCCTTGTTGATCGCTAATTCGCTTCCAATTATCTAACAGGCCCCAATCCTCTTCCTGGCGACTCAATTTAGCGAACTTCTCGTAATGGGGATACTCAGGTGTAACCAGTAAATCCTTCTGATGTAACACAGGTGGGTTTTCATTCGGATCATGGTCGCGATAGTGAACATGCAAGTCTCGTAAATCAATTTGCATACTGGTGTACAGGGCTGGGTGGGGATCAGCATCAAAGTCTGGATAAACCAAGTAGGTGATTTTAGGCTTGCGGCAGTGGAATTTGATTACGTTGGCTTCTTCAGGGCGACCAATCGTGCGGGAGGCACAGCCTTCGTAGAGACGGAGGAGCGGATCGAGGGCTTCGATCGCGGACACATGCACCCAAAGCGAATTTGCCAGCTTTTTCCCGATCGTGCTGCTCTTGCACCGTTCCTCGACAACCTCCAGATTACCCAAAGTCATCAGCATCAGATCTGCCGCTGCACAGGCTTGCTGGTAGCCCCCAAACAAACTCTTGATGTCATTCTGAACCACAGGCGTCAAATCTCGCAGCTTAGGACGACGCCCAAAATGGCTTAACGCCAGATAAACCAACAGGTCTTGCCGACGACGATCGCTAATCGCATCCCATTCCTGTGGATTTGTCGCTTGCAGAACGATCTGAAATGCTCGTCGCAGATTGCCAAACTCGGCGCTGAGTGTTTCTGTCTCAGGCAGTTCCTCCAAGGTAGGCAGCCGTCCCCGCTCCGTAAAGAACGCCATCAACGGCGTGAGCAATTCCCTGTAGTCTTCAAACCGCTTATTCGCTAGTTGAACCTTTGGAACACTGACCCGCGATCGAAACCGAGATGCCCGAAAACTCTGTGCCTGTGCTTCATCCCGGAACACAAAATAAATGCCGAGCGAGATCGGAACAGCATCGACTCCCAGCACCTGATCAATGTACAGCTTGAGTTCTTCTTGGTCGTAATACTTCTGAAACGTATTACGGCTCGTGATGACACCATCTCCAAAAGCAATTTGGCTATTTCCTTGAGCAATTAAGACTTGTGCCGCCACAATTAAAACTTTCCGGGTGAGCGCCCAAGCTTGAATGAGTGCCTCTCGCCGCTCCGTTTGAGATTCAATCACATTGATGATGTACCCCAAGTTAACGACATCTGCCTCTGCTAACTTGGTATCGGGGCGATAATACGGGTCCCAGCCCAAACTGTCGTAGCCCAGCTTGGCAATACGCTCCATATCGCCACCTTGCCCACACCCATAATCGAAAAAGGTCGTTCCGATTGAGAAAAGACCGGCTTCTAATGCAAGACGGACAGGCTTAGAAAAGTCGTTGCGACTGATTGCAGCTTTATGTCGATCTATTTTAATTTGAGAACTTTTTGAAATAAGAAGAGATCGATGGATCAGAGTATGGCCTTGAAAGGCAACCTTGAATTGGGCAAGCCGTTCTTCCCAGACTAAACGAGTCCCGATCGTCCGTGGATTATCCAATAGCCCCAGAGCTTCTTCTTGGCGAGTCAGGGCAGCAAATTGCTGGTAGTGGGGATAATTGCTTGCGACAAAGGTTTCCTTGCGATGAAGGATGAAGGGATTGTCTGTATTGCCGTAATCTCGATGGTTCACCTCACGGCTTTGCAGGTTCACCTGAATGCTGCACTGAAGAGCGGGATGAGGGTTGTCATCGAAGTCTGGATAAAGAAGGTAGGAGATACTCGGCTTCTTCAGGCTAAACTTGACCAGCGTGATACCTGCTGGATAGGACGCCATTTGCCTCGCTTCGCTTTCGTAATCTTGAAGGAGAGAATCTAATGCTGGCAAGGCTGAAACATGAACGTATAGGGCATCAGGTAAGAGCTTCCCTACCTTGCTTCGTTGGCAGGTAATGGCGATCGCATCAAAGTCATCCAGGCTACAAAACATCTGCAAAAGACTTCATTGGCCTAAGTCGCAACTGGAACCCATTATCCTACTACCCTCAAACGGTTGATCACTTTGTGCGTGTGATTATTTTGTGTGATTCTCATGTGTTTAAGGTTAATTAAGCCCCCCACTCCACATTTGGAGTAGCATAATAAACGCACACTATGGCTAGAGCTTTCCCGTACGCTCTGAATCGTAGAGAATAAATATATTCGTTCTGAGAAAGTATGACGGTAGAGCAAGCGAATCGCAATAAAGATACCGGTGGCAACCCTAGAGCTACCATCTTTGCTCGTCATGAAACGTTTCATCCCCGCTTTGGTTGGTTGAAGAAAGGGTTCGATCGGGCCTCTACCGACTCAGAGATTTTCTTGAGGGAGGATGCCCCGGTTCGGCTTGGTGTGGGAAAGAATATGGTGCGCTCCATTCGGTACTGGTGTTCTGCTTTTAAGCTACTGAAAGATGATCAGCCTACAGAATTTGGTCAGCAGCTTTTAGGTCAAGATGGTTGGGATCCTTATCTAGAAGATCCTGCCTCCCTTTGGCTACTGCACTGGAAACTGCTAGAAGCTCCTAACGTGGCGACTGCTTGGGACGTTGCCTTCAACTATTTTCGTCAAGTCGAGTTTACGACGGAAGATTTGTTCTACCAGCTTTGTGAATACCGAGATCGGGTTGCTCCCCGGATTTCGGAGTCCTCGCTAAAAAAGGACGTGAGTTGCATCTTGCGGATGTATGCCGTACAGCCCAGTGCTAAGGCTCAAGTCGGCGAAGATTCCTTAGATTGCCCCTTTGCGGAACTGGGGTTAATTCATACCGCTGGAGATTCTCGGCACTATATGTTTCGGGTTGGGCAGAAACCAAGCTTGCCGCCAGAAATTGTAGTCTACGCTTGCTTACAGCATCATGCGCAAACCGGTAGCCCCGCCAAAACGATTCCGATTGGGAATTTACTCTACGACCTTGGTAGCCCAGGACTTGTGTTTAAGCTGACCGAGGGTGCCATCTGCGACGCGATCGAGGTGATGGTTCGACGATGGGATCAAATCCGGCTCTCGGATGCTGCCGGAAAGCTGCAATTTTCCTTTGAAGGGGAGCCACTGAGCCTAGCAGCAGTTATCTTAGACGGGTATTATCGGATGGGACGGTGAGCAAAATGACCAATCAGGATTTCGATGTCAGCGCTCAGCCGAACATCCTATCGACCTATTTTCAGCTACACCGCCGCTACTATCGATCGGTCAATCTAGAGAGAGACTTAGATAAGCCGGATGCAGTTCAGGGCTACGTGCCAACTGAGCGATCTGCGGATGCATTGCGGCGGATTCTGTCAGCCATGGGCGATCCGACTGCTCATCGTGCCTGGACAATCACAGGGGTCTATGGAACGGGGAAGTCGGCGTTTGCTCACTATCTTGCGGCTTTGTGTGCCCCTGAAGACAGTCGAGTTGCTGAGGCCGCTTGGGCGATCGCTGAATCTGCGTTTCCGTATGACAGCCCCGAGCTAGAAGCCCTTAGCAATATCCCTGAGCTTGGACTGTTCAGAGCGGTCGCTACTGCTCAACGGGAGCCTTTAAGCTGGACGATCGTTCGTGCCCTATCACGTGGGTTTGAGCTTTTTTGGAAAAAGAAGCAGAAGCCAGATTTCTGGATGGATCTCAACGAGTGGAACTTCCAGGCGGAGGAGGGCAAGTGTCAAGTTACTGACCAACAAGTGCTAAAACTCCTGCGAGAGATCGTCCAAACGGTCGAAATGGATGTGCTGCTCATTATTGATGAGTTGGGCAAAAATCTGGAGTATGCGGCTCATCATCAGGGAACTCAAGATCTTTACCTGCTTCAGCAGATCGCTGAGCTAGAGCTGAAGGGAGACTATCAGGTTCACCTGTTGGGGATTCTCCACCAGTCCTTTGCAGGCTATAGCGATCGCCTATCGACCGTAGAGCAAAGCGAATGGACTAAGATTCATGGACGATTTACCGATATCGTTCTGACTGAATCGCCGAGTCAGATGACGCGCTTAATTGGGCAGGCGATCGACCGAACTAATGCGGATCCGATTCTTCATTGCATTCATCTTCAAGCAGGCGAGTGGTTTGATGCCTTGAAGGACGTACTCTCGGAATACGAGATTTCGGCGAAGGTGTTAGCCAATGCTTACCCTCTACACCCCCTGACGGCTCTGGTACTGCCGATGCTCTGTGTGCGCTATGCCCAGAACGATCGCTCTTTGTTTACCTTTCTCACGAGCGACGAACCTTACGCCTTCAGTCAATTTCTCAAGTCCGCGGCAATTCAAGGCAATCACATTCCTACCTTGAAGCTGCACCGGCTTTATGACTACTTTGTGGAGGCAGTGACCGGACTGGCTTCCCGGCTCAACCTACAACGTTGGGTTGAAGTGCAAGGCTTAATCCAGGATGCTAAAGACCAGAGCCAAGATGTGCTCAAGGTGCTGAAAACGATTGGCGTGCTCAACCTAATCACCTCAACTGGGAAATTTCGGGCTACCCCTGAATTAGTGGCGTTGGCCTTGTGCGACTCCCCAAACGATGAGAAGGGACGTCAACGTTGGCAAAAGACGATCCAACATCTGAAGCAGAAAAAATTAATTACGCATCGCAAAACCCAGGATGAATTGCGGCTTTGGCAAGGCTCAGATTTTGACGTTGAAGCCGCGATTCAATTGCAAGTCGAGCAAGCATACCATCCCTTGGCCGATTTGTTGAGCACCACCTATCCCCTAAAACCATTGGTCGCTCAACGTCACTATACGACAACGGGCAACCTCCGCTATTTTGAGCAACGGTACATTGATAGTCGGGTGAATCTCCAGGAATTAACTTGCGCGACGACCGGAAGTGACGGCTTAATTGCTTACTGGTTAGACATCGCATCTCTTGCATCAGTTCCATCCCATACAGCAGATGGGAAGCCTCTGATCATGATTACGGTTGCCAGTCTTGACCTCTTGCGAATCCGTAGTGAAGATTTTTCGGCGCTTAAGAAGATCTGGAAAGATGCTCCCGAATTGCAAACAGATGGTGTGGCAAGGCGTGAGGTGAGACAACGATTGATAGAAGCAGAGCAGCTACTGAGTCAAACGGTTACCTCATCCTTCGACTGGTCAGCACAGAAAAATACCTGCTGGATAGATGGGCAACTGACTGCTATCGAGTCTTCTAGGGACTTCCAATCTGCGCTTTCGAAATTGTGCGATCGCACCTATGCTCAGGGACTGGTGCTGGATAATGAGCTAATTAACCGCCGAGAACTCACCTCTCAGGGGGCAAAGGCACGGCGCGAACTGATCGAAGCCATGCTGGAACGAGGCAATCAAGCACGTCTCGGGTGCGAGGGATACGGCCCGGAAGTCGCGATGTATGGCTCAGTGCTGGAAGCGACAAAGATTCACCGTCAGGAAAATGGAGTATGGGGCTTTTATCCGCCGTCACCGGATGCGGGTGTAACTACGGTGTGGGACGCGATCGCGCAATTTTGCCTCGATGCCACCGAGAAACCCCGATCGCTCGATCAGCTTTATCAAAAACTGGCCCAGCCTCCGTATGGCGTAAAGTCTGGTGTGGTGCCTGTGCTGCTGACAGCCGTGCTATTGCACTATATCGATGAGGTGTCGGTCTACAAAGATGGCACTTTTATCCCCGTATTGGGGGCGGAACATTTCGAGCTGTTAGTGAAGGATCCGGCGCGGTTTGCGGTGAAGCATATTGCCATTGTGGGGGTGCGATCTCAGGTGTTCCGAGAGTTGGAGGCAATCCTCAGAAACACGCCTGCCAAGGGGCAACCGGGCACGCGCAACCTTACGATCCTCTCCGTTGTGAAGCCGTTGGTGCAGTTTGTCCGCAAGCTACCGGCTTATACCGTTAAATCCAAGCGGATTAGTGCCAATGCTCAAGCGGTGATTCAAACGCTGCTGCAAACTCAAGAACCCGATGACTTACTCTTTTCTGCGTTACCGCAAGCCTGTGGCCTCGACCCGATTCGCTTGGCTCCGGCGGATGAGGCTGAGACAGATTCGGCAACGGCGCGCCAGTTTCGGGAACAGTTGGTGCAAATTCTGCGGGAGATTCATCATGCCTATGATGAGTTGCTCAAGGACTGCGAAACCTTGTTGTATAACGCCTTTGGCTTGAGGAGCGATCGCGATCAGCTGCGGCTCGATCTGCAATTTCGCGCTAAGTATTTGCTGGGGAATTGCGCTGAGCGTACCCTCGATCGGTTTGTCCGGGCTGCTGTGGATGAAACGAAGGATCAGCAGGCTTGGCTCGAAGCCCTTTTGATGATTGTGGCGGATAAGCCTGCCGAAGCTTGGAGCGATGCAGACTTTACAACCTTTGAGCACAATTTAGGCGATTTAGCCCGTCGGTTTAAAAATTGGGAAGCCTTACAAAAAGAAGTGGCGGCGCGTAGCCAAGGGGGCTTTGAAGCACGGCGCTTGACGGTGACTCGCCCAGATGGTAGCGAAATTCATCGCATTGTCTGTATGGATCAAGAACAACAGGAACGCCTCGACCCCTGGATTGATCGGTTCTTAACGGAGTGCCCCGATCCCCAGCTTCAGCAAGCCTTGCTCACACGACTGACGGAGCGAGTGCTGGGAGAAACCGCCGAAAATCCTAAACCGCAGGCTGCGAAACAGTCATCCGCCCGCTAAAATGCGATGCGGTGTAGCTTCGATCGTGCGCTCAATTTGACCAGACAATGGGTGTATTGACCCAGTGAGTCTCCAGGGTACGGTGCGTTATGCTGGTGCTGACGGCACTCTAGGCGGCGAAGCTTTTGAGTTAAGACAAACGGACGGTAAATCCCTTAGGCAGAGACGATCCATGCTTTTGGAGTTAAGACGGTTAGAGGTTCCAGCAGGGCAACGGCTGTTGTTGCGGGATGTGACCTGGCAAGAATTTGAAACTATCCTGGACGAGCTGGGGGAGCATCGAGGTGCGCGTCTTGCCTACGAACAGGGCACGTTGGAGATTATGATGCCGCTGCCAGAACATGAGGACGACAAAGAAATTATCGGAGATTTGATTAAGGCACTGTTAGAAGAACTGGATATTGAGTTTAGAAGCCTGGGTTCCACAACGTTTAAAAAGGCCAAAACTCAAGGGTTGGAGCCAGACCAGTGTTTTTATATTCAGCATGAAGGGGACATTCGGGGCAAGCCGCGACTCGATTTAACGATCGATCCCCCACCGGACTTGGCGATCGAAATTGATGTGACCTCGCGCACTCACCCCAGTATTTATGCGGCACTAGGAGTCCCTGAACTCTGGCAGTTCGATCGTGGTCTGTTGCACATCCAAGTCCTTCAGGGCGATCGCTATGAACAGGTAGCTGAAAGTCCCACTTTTCCGGGCTTGCCGCTGGCGGAGGTGCTGCCCCGCTATTTAGTTGAAAGTAAGACGATCGGACGGAATAAAACCGTTAAGGCATTTCGACAATGGGTGAGGGCAAAAGGGGGGATGGGCTGAGCCAGAGCAGGGAGTCTATGATAAAGAGTTTACCTCGCGACTGTAAACGAGTTTTAGGCTGGAGCGATGAGTAAAGAACCAGTAAACCTGATGGCTGCCATCACCCGAACCATGCAATCTGTGACCGAACTTTAGGACTTTATCCAACTAATATCATGCTGTAGCCCCGTATTCGGTCGGTGAGGTTACGATAGACCTGACTCTACAAGAAATTACGAAAAATAATTGAAGTGTGCGAACACTTTAAGCTGCCATTTTCCAAAACTAGAATCATAATAATCAGTATGGAGAAAATTAATACCAACAAACAGCCCCGCCACATTTTGGGATTGTCGGGCGGAAAAGATAGCACGGCTCTGGCGATATTGTTACATCAAGAGGTGCCGCAGATGGAGTATTTCTTTTGCGATACTCATGAGGAGTTGCCAGAGACCTATGAGTATTTAGAGCGGATTAAAGCCCGTTTGGGCATCAAAATTCAATATCTTAGTGAAGAACGAGGATTTGATCACTGGCTTGATGTTTATGGGGGAGCACTACCATCGCCACAAATGCGGTGGTGTACTAAACAAATGAAGATTAAGCCCCTCGAGGTGTTTATCGGTGATGATGTTGCGATTAGTTATGTCGGTATTCGCGCGGATGAGCATCGGGACGGTTATATTTCCACTAAGCCGAATATCAAGGCGGTGTATCCGTTTAGAGAAAGGAGACTGGTAAAAGCCGATATTGTGCGATTGTTAGAGGAAAGTGGCATTGGCATGCCGAAGTATTACGAGTGGCGATCGCGATCGGGCTGCTATTTCTGCTTCTTTCAGCGTAAATATGAATGGGTGATGCTGCATGAAACCCATCCTGACTTGTTCGCTAAAGCAGTAGCCTACGAAAGTCAGCATAAAGATGGCAGAACCTACACCTGGACACAGGGCGAAACCTTATTAGAACTGATTGGACGAAAGAATGAAATTATCGTTGATCATCATAAGGCCATGGCACGGGCTACCCAACAAAAACCAGAGCGCCCCTTAGTCGAATCACTAGAAGCTATCTTGGATGAGGAGGATGACGCCTTACCCTGTTTAGCCTGCCATTTGTAGCATTGTGGCTGTTCGGTTGGGGCATACCTATGATTGATAGCGATTTTAGTCTGAGAAAGATGCAGCAAGGTTTTTCTTTTGCCTGTTTTCTTAATCAAGCTAGAGCTTCTATGGACATTTTCATCTGATCAATAGATTTCGACTTCTAAGAAAGTTAGAGTTGAGTGGGTAAACAGTGATGGACTAGGGAATTCTCAAAGGGTGTGACCAGGGATTGAGTGGGTTAATTTATTTTATCGAGCTAGAACATTCACTATGCCTAAACTACAATTAAGCTTTCATACCTCTTTTGCCTTAAAAAAAGAGGATCTGCTTAAAATCCTCAAAGCTGCGAATGAAGAGCAGGGGCTTCATGGAAAGCTAGAAATATTGATGCAGAGGACTAACTTAGGAAATAAAAAAGTTGGCCCTATGAAAAGCTGGGCTAGTCGAGCTGGTTTAGTGGAGAGTGGATACTTAAGTGCTGAAGGATCAATTGTATACAACAAAGACCCTTATTTAGAATCTCCTCTTACAAGCTGGCTCATGCACTTCTATCTCAGTTTTGGCGATAAAGGGCTTCAAACACCGCCAGAAAATCCTGCCGATTGGGGAGGATGGCCCTATTTTGTTTATACATTTCTACCTGAATATAGAGTTTTTACAGCCAGTGACTTAATTCATACAAGTGCCCTTGTATTTGATCAAGAAACGCCCAAAGGTCTTGAAAACTTTAAGTACATATGGCGAGCCTACACCGAAGAACAAGCCTTAAGTAACTGTAAGTTTCTCACTCAAGAAGGTGATGACTTCATCGCTGGGCATCCTGATCTTCCTAATTCCTATTTAATCGGCTATTTTCTAGCAAAGCTCTGGCAACGCGACTTTCAGGACGAAAAATCTGTCCTCACAGATTCGATTCTTAATCACCCAATGGGGTTAGCTCCCGCCCTAGGCATTAATGCAGAACAACTCCAGGAACAGCTCAACCTTCTAGAAGCCCATAACATCATCGAGCAACGTCGAGCCGTTCCCCCCTTTCAAATCATTGCCCGTTGGGACGATCCCCTCACTCTGCTGGAAAAAGCCTATGACAGCAATCTCTAGCCTTCTCCTTCGCAACGCCCGCCCCAGTGACCGAGTACATCTCCTGCTTTGGGACACTCCTAACCCTACCGAGTTAAAGCAGCTCACCCTCTACAATGGTGCTGAGCAGGTTAGCTATCGTGACAACCTCATCCAACGGATTAGTCCCGACGCAAAATCTCTAGCCCTCCATCACCAACTCGACGAAGAGTTAGAGGCTATCCGTTCCATCTGCGAACAAGCGGTAAAACCCGTTGTCATTCTAGAGGGTTTAGATTGCCTGATTACCTACCTCAGTACCCAACCTGGTAATCACACCACCTTATTTTGGAGCACCCTAGAGAACACTCGTAAGCTCCCTCGCCTTCTCTGGATCCTTCTGCCCCATAAACTTGCCCCCCAAGCCTGGCCCGAAGCCCGCCTCCAGAAAATTCCCGCCTCCGAAGCGATCGGATAACACACACTTGTAGTAAGACGGCTCCTCTATGCTCCTCAATCAATTAGTTAGAATTAACGAAGCTGGTATCGTCGCTGATTCTGTCAACTTTAGCTTGATGGAGGATTGGGAGACTAACCAAAAACTTTGTGAAGGATTTGTCTTTAACTATGACAAAGATAAACCCGAAGAATCTACTATTGGTGTTCTAGAAGCCTTACGCAGCAGCTATGACAGCCGCTCCCACGCCAATATCCATCTCCTTATCCAGCAATATGGGAAAGGGAAGTCTCACTTTGCAGTGGCGATCGCTAACTACTTCGGTAAACCAATCGACAGCCCTGAAGTAGAAGGCATCCTACACCAAGTCGAAAATGCAGCAGGTCGTACCAATGCGATCGCAGAACGACTCAGGCTTTATAAGAAACGTGGCAGACACCTCGTTTTATGTTTGAGCGGTGATTCTTCTATCACTGACCTCAAAAAACAATTTCTTCAAGTATTGCTACAAGTTTTAGAAAAAGAAGAAATATCGAATTCTGTCGCTCAGCACATCTGTAGTGAACCCCTGCGTTACATCCAATCCTTGAAGCCAGACCAACGGGAGCAGGCCGAAGATTACTTGGCAAGCATTGGCAACCCTGATGGTGACCTCACCTCGATCACCAAGCAACTTCAGAAGAATAATCCGGGTGTTATTAGCACCCTCAAAAATCTTGCCAAGCATCTCACTGGCTTTGTTCCCGACTGGAACACAAATGTAGATATCGAAGGAATTCTCAAAGACTTAATTACTCAGCAATGCTCTGGTGAAAATCCTCGCTACCAGGGTGTTTTGATCTTATTTGATGAACTAAACTTCTATCTTCAAAACTGGGCTAAAGATCCGATCGGATCTGGTGGAACGGCCCTTCAAAATATCACCAACATTTGTGAAGCATACAAAAGTAAAATCTCTCTGCTCAGCTTCACTCAGATTGACCCCTCAATGGGGGTAGGTATCCCAGCAGGAGCTTTGGAAGACCACAGACGACTCGTTTCTCGCCTTGCTCCCAAGGGAAGCACTTACCAAAAAGTCGCCTCCAGTCTAGAGCTGGTTCTCGATAACCTTCTCATTCAGGATCTAGACAGCTCCAACTGGCAAGCTTTTTCGACGAGATGGAATGATACGCTTCTTGCAGAAAGCACCAATGCCTATCAAAAACGAATCACTACCTATAGAGAAAAAGGATGGACGCGCGATAAATTCCACCAAATCCTGACTGTTGGCTGTTTCCCACTACATCCCCTGACAGCCTATCTGCTCTGCAATCTCGACTTTACGGTAGACCGAACGGCGCTGCAATTCATTAAAACAAAGGTAAAAGTATTTATCGAAAATCAGCCTCTAACCCGTGAGGCAAAAGGCGAAAAGCTTAATTTCATCTATCCAATTTCCCTGGTTGAACCCGATACCTTCCTGGATAACTTTGCAGGTGACTCCAACTACACCAAATTCATGGAAGGTGCTAGTGCTCTTGCAGGCTCCGACGATCCCAATGAGTTGATCGTTCTCAAGGGACTCTTCCTCTTCCATGCTAGTGGCGGCAAGCTTACGAAAGCAGATCGAGAAGCCCATGAAGATGTTTTGGCTAGTCTCACAGGACTCACCCCTCAAGAAGTCAAGACGGCTCTCGATAAACTAGTCAATACCCGAGATCTGGTTTACTATAAGCCAGAGCTAAAATTGTATCGATTTTGGGCAGGAGTTGCACCTACAGGAATCGAAAAAGAAATTGAAGAGGAAATTAGAGACAGAAAAGAAGAGATTTCTGTTAACCGGGTAGTTGCATTCTGCCAGCAGAATATTGAGCAGTTCTTAGGCAGTAAAACCATCGCAGCTAAACACTTTGTAGATAAGAATAAGCTCGTCCTTGAAGATTGGCAATTTGAACATAAGGTCTATACAATTGACGGCTTTGAGAGAGCATTATCTAGCGACCAAACCTTACGAGGTACTGAAGAGCGAGGCATTTTGGCCTTCGTCCTTGCAGAAACTCAGCCAGAGCTTCAAGATTTTCGTCGCCAAGTTGATGCACTGTTGGCCAAATCTCCCATTAGAGATCGCATCGCTGTAGCAATTCCCAACGATGGAACTGGAGAACTCGCCAGTGTTTTGTTAAAGATTCAAACCCTCAAAAACAAAGAGGTGGCGGAGCGCCGCAGCCTAGGTGCAGCCTATGATGAGTTGTTAAAGCGGTGGAATGATCAAGTAGCAACTCAGGCAGGTAATCTATTGAAATCTTGCACCTATCACTGTGTCGGATTAGAGACAATCCCCCCTGCCGAACGGGAAAATGCCCAAAGGGTGGTTAGCACGTTACTACAGAACCTATACCCCTTCGTTCCCCAAATTGAGGGAATTGATAAGCTGCGGTCCGGTCACACGACAGGTCGCAAAGTCATTGGATTTGTCTCTCGACAGTTGCTCGCCGACAACCTCACCACTCCTCTTCCTGACAATACTTACAGCTTAGTAGATACCTTATTTGTCAGTCGTTGGAAGTTGCTTAAAAAGACTTCTCGTAAATATACTGCTCATGTACCTGAAAACGAACGTGTCAAAACAGCATGGGATGTAATTTCCAAAATGACTGACCTGGGTGAGCAGCCAGAGAAAATTGTTGACCTACAAAAAATCTGGAAAGCACTTTCCGAAGCACCTTACGGTTATAACGAGTACACCTTCACCATTCTTTTAGCTGCATGGCTGTCCTATCACCGAAAAGAAGTCGCTTTGAAAGGAAATGGAACTATTCCTGCGGCGGGCAAAAAAGGCGCTACTCAAGTTACGGTGGAAATTAAATCACTAAAAGATTGGGCAACAACGAATATTCTTGAGAAACCGGATGAATTTGTTAAAAAGTGGATTGTTACAGGTAATGCCAAGGTGATTTGTCGTAAGAGGCTTCTTCCTCCCACACCACCAGAATCTCCCACAAACTACAACAAGGCAGAGCAGTATCTTCTGGAAGTTCAAGCCTACTTAGACGCTGCAGAACCTGATCCATCTGAAGTGAGCGGAATTATTAAGATTAGAGATCAAGTTGAGTCAGGAGTCAGTCGCATCCGAGAGTGGTTTCAACCTGTAGAAAATATTGAACCCCTAATCCACGATGCATCTCTTGAGCAGTTGCTGAATGCTTATCCTAAACTACATCAGCCTCATCCTAAACTTGTGCTGCGAGACGATGTTATCTCAGTACAAGCAACTCCTCAGCAGCGCGATCGTCAAGCTCAGGCTCTGGAACTCGTAACTGAAAGAATTCAACAGCTCATTGAAGATCAGAGTGCGCGAGTAGATGTACTCGAAACAGAACATGACTGTGAAACTTATAAAGCCGAGGTACAAAGAACACTAGATCAAATCAACCAAGTTTCTACGTTGCCTCCCTATTTGCCAGAAACTTTGCAGTACGCTTTACAGGCTGTAGATCGCCGATCTTTGGAGCTGAAAGAAGTAGCCAAAACGAGGGAGTGTTTGTCTAAGATTCAAAATTGCTATAAGGCACTGAGTCATTCTCCAACGCAGCAAGAATACATCTTGGCTCGCCAAGAAATTGAGACATTAGCCCACTCTGCACCTGCTGTAACGGAGGAGGAAATTTTTGAGCAGACTGTACAGGAAATTGAGCAGCGTTTAAATGACTTAACTCAACAAGTCGAAATCTGGGAAGAGCAATCCTCAGGTCTAGATTCTCCTGATCAAATCCATGCATTGATAGGAGAAATTAATGGACGGTGCTATCGATTTACCGAGGAAACAAGTGCCAGAAGAATCTCTAAGTTGCTTGATCGTCTCAAGCATGAGCTTGACGCAGGACGAGATAAAGATGAGGCAATCAGAGCAATTAAAACGACTCTTGCTAATGCTATTCGCAAGTTAGAACGGATCCGTGATGTGGCTGCAAATAAGCTACAAGAAGCATTTCAAAGCTATCAAGAGCTAACACAAATTAGTCTACCTACTGTTCACTCGGTAGGTGACTTAGCTGATTATCAGAAAGAACTAGAAGATTTCAAGGCTAAAGGACGTTTAGCCCTTATTTCTGAAGGCTTTTCCAAGATTTATAATCTTGAGCTGAAGCGATTAGAGGACTATGCACGTCTAAAAGTATTGTTAGAACAGCGTCTAGACTTCATTAAAAATCAGGATGACTTTGAAGACGTAAAAGCTAGTCTTGAGCAAGCCCTGCAAAGATTGGAAGCTCGCCATAGAGAGTTGCAGGAGCAACATCAAGAGCAACAGAAGAAAGCACAGGATGAGCAAATTATCAGATACATCCACAGCAAATATAAGTTACCCAGAACAAATACGGTTCAGTTTTTGGAGGATGGCATTCAAGAGATAAAAGCTTATCAAGCTAAACTCTATGAAGCTGAGTCATTCGCTTCAGAACTTGAACAGCTTATTTACTCTCTTCAAGAGAAAGTTTCGCATCATCATGGAAGCTTAGAGGGCTTGCGTGATCGTTTGATTGAAATCAGCACCTTAAATGAACTAAGTCAGATTGAAACCGAGCATGCCCGACTAGAGCTTGTCTTCAAAGACTCCTCGGCGTATCCCGATTATCTATCACTTCAGCAACAGATTCAGCAGTTTAAGGAAGAGCTGGAAATGCTGCAAATCTTGGACAATCGCTGTCAGCAAAGCATCTCAATTTCTAGTTGTCATGAGGTTCTTTCAGCTATTTATGAACAGCAAAAAAATCCTCACTGTGTTGAGAAATTCCAAGCCAAACTGGCGGAGCTAGGAGGTGTCTTACAATCCAGGATTGAGTCTTACATCCAGGATCTGCATGATTATGAACACATAGCTCAACAACTCACGACAGCAAAAGAGGCTCAAAATCTCCATGAGGAGTTACTGAAGCAATCAGTTCGGTACGCTCAATCAGAGGTAAGCGATCGCTATGAAACAATTAGTACGAGTATCAGGCTTTTAGTTGACCTGCTCCGTATTGCTGAAACAGAAACTATCAAAACCCTTCAAGCCTATGAGGCTCAAGCAGAGAAACTCAGACAGTGGCAGGAAAGCGCAGGAGCAATTTTGCCTTTCCTTCAAGAGCGATTTGAGTCTGTGAATGAGGCTACAGAGAAGGTGAAAGCTCAAATTCTCAGGAAGCAGCAAACAGATGCAGAAAAATGGGTGAAAAACCTGGAGAGTCAATTAGCAGACCTTAATGACTTAACAGATGCTCTTGAAAAAGGTAAACTCGCCATTAAGCTGCTACAAAAGATCCAAGTTGAACAGTTGCAACATGCTGATTTTCTGTGCACAGATCACCAAGCTACTCTCAAAAGCATTGAGAAACGCTGTGATGAGGAGATAGCACAGGATCGAGAGAATCAAATAAAGCGATTGTTTAAAGAGCTTCCTCACCTACAGCGCATCAGCTTGTACCGTCAGCTAGAAAAGTATCTATCTGATCCAACGGAGGAATTCGATGGCTAAAATTATTCTCACAGCAGAAAGAACTAATCAACCATCACTGTTTGAGAATCTACCACTAGTCTCTCCATCTGAGTTCTTGCTAGGTACCGATAAAGCACAAGATAAGTCTGTCGTGCTTGATCCAACAGGATTGTACTCGCCTCCAGTAGGATGCATCGAAATTAGAGCCGAGGCAGATTGGATACGACACTTCTTCCAATCTGAAGGTCTCTACTGGGTAACGGGTCGAGGTCTACAGGCCAATCGACTTTGTGAGTGGACCCGTGAATGGCTGAGGGTTTGGAACAAGCTGAGTCTCATTGTTGAAGAGAAGCAAAACCCGCGTAGCCGACTCAATACGCTGTTTGGCTCTGTTTCCATCCCAGAAGAGTGGACGGATGAAGAGATTCTTAAGCTTGCTGCAGCACTTGATGCCTACCCGCTTGATAATCCTGTAGCTCATTTATTAGCGGATTTGACAGAGGATGATCGTAAAAATTCCGAATTTTCAGTTCGGCAAGTATGGCTTGGTTCACCATCTATCCAGCATCTGGCTCAATGGCTGTCTATTCAGCTTCCCGAAGCCTACAAGCCTCTCGAGCACATTTGGCAAAACCAAATGGCAGAAAGCGATCCAGAGTTAGCGGAATACTACCAAACACCTGATAAGCTGCAACTTCTTCAACAGTGGATAGGCATTATTAAACCCTTAGCTAGGGTTAAAGCTTTGGGTCGCTTTCCATTAGCCGTGCCTGATGCTCTCATAGGAGAGTTCCGCTCTTTCTGGGAGCATCGGTTCCTTCTTAATGAGGGCAACGCATTGGATGAACTTGCACCTAACCAACAATCTGGTATGGAGCAAATTGCACCTCTTGCCTATAACATCCTGAAAAACTGCCCTGCTTGGATTACACGGGAAAGAAAACGAAAGCTCTCCTCCTACCTCAACTACCAAGAACTTCGGGAACTCGACAGTCTCCAGCCACCACCCCAACCGAACCGCCTTGAGCCCAATACCAGTGCTAAGGATGCCATGCAATGGGTAACTGAGCAGTACCTTCCTTTCCGTCGGTGGGATGCAGCTATCAACCCCTCCTCAGAACGACCTAGAGTGAGCGATCGCCTAGCCGAATCTTTTGTCGATTGGCTACTCAAATCCTATCCAGAACTTAGGTTCGATAACTCCATTTTGAATTACGGAGTCGCTGCTTTCGTTCAAGATCTGTGCCAAGAAGGCCCTGTCCTTTGGGTTGTTATAGATGGGTTAGGCTGGCTGGATCACCAGGAACTACTGTCTTACTTAACTCGAAATCATGGTCTTTCCATTGAAACTGCCCTGCAGCCCCGCATCAGCATCCTGCCCACAAAAACTGAGTATGCCAAGTGGAGCCTCTACACCCAGCTTCCTCCTAGCCACTCCACTTGGGTGCCCGATGCGGGGAAGGGGTTCTCAATAATGGGGCTTGGAAAGCGATATACCGATCGTGATTATAAGCGGGGCACGCTCCACAAAGATCTGAAGCAAAATGCTTACAAACTATACTGCTGGGATACGGACAAGTTTGATCATCTTTACCACACAGAACAGGATTGGCAGAATCTTTACCAAGTCCAACGTCCCTACGTTCTGGAAGGTCTCGCCAGAAATATTGAATACTGCATTAAGCTGCATCCCCATCCTGAACAACTTAGGATTGTGATTGCCAGTGATCACGGACAGATAATGGGAGAAGTAGAACAACTGACCAATCGACCGAAAGACCTAGATTGGAAGGGAAGGATGGCAATTGGTAAAACTGACGATCCTCGCTTTGTTGTCCTAGATGCAGAACGGTATGGACTGCCTCACGACATTAGTGTTGTTAAAGGTGCTGCATCTCTCAACGCATTCAGTTATACCGAGAAGAATGTAATAATTGGTTCCCATGGCGGATTATTTCCAGAAGAGGTTGTGATTGGCGTATCCGTACTTCGTCAAGTAACGCTTCGTCTAGCGGTTCAAGCTATTTGTCGTGGAGAAGGGGAACCTGGAAATCTAGGGACACTTACTCTCACCGTTAAGAACCTAAACAGAGTCCCTCTGACCCAGCTTTGTTTATACATAAATGAACTACCTGCCTTAAAATCTGGCTATGCTATAGAAGAGGAAATTCCGGCAGGACAAGAAGTTCCGGTTTCAGTTGTCATTGCCAGCTTCCCTGAACTCCCTCCCAGTTATGAAGGGAATCAGTTAGCCTTAACAGGAGAGCTTAGGTTCCAGTTTGCTGATCTTGAAAGTGGGACTGCTAGTCTGGACACTGAATCTCACTTAATTGTGAAGCAGATCTTCCGTAGCGGGTTAGATATCGATGAATTCCTATAATAGTAACTTCGTTAAAGCAGTATTTGGTAGCCTGAGTATCGATAAAACTCGGCTACCCTCTAGTGGTCTGACATCCGTTGGGGTTCCAAGTTTTGTTGCTGAATGGTTGCTCGATAAAGTCGTACCTGGTTCAGGCCCCCTAACTTCTGCTGAATTAGAGAAGGTCAATACCTTTGTCAAAAAAGCATTTCCTCGTAAAGACGATCGCAACGAGCTTATTTTTGATCTAACACAAGGAGAAGTTCGCAAACTCATTGCATTGATGCAAGTGAGAGTTAGGTTAGAGCAAGGATCAGAGGAAATTCCTGACCCATTCGCCAGAATTCCAGTCCTCAACTTGTCCGACTGTATAATTCCGCTAACCCTTATTGAGCGGAACAAAATGCTTCTCCGTCACGGTATTTGGGGCAAAATCAGTCTTGGTATGCAGCCAGATGGCAAAGTTGAAGTCATGGATTTCGATCCCTTTCAATGCTCGAGAGTAGATTTACAAGCTTATGCAGAATGCCGCTCCAAATTTACAACCGAACAGTGGCGCGACTTACTTTTTTGCTCGATAGGCTTTAATCCTGAGCATCCCAACTATACAGATGATGCAAAAACCTGGATTCTTGCACGCCTTCTACCTATGGTAGAGTCCAATTTCCATATTATGGAATTGGCTCCTAAGGGAACAGGAAAAAGCTTTGTTTATGAGAACATCAGTAGTAAAGTTACTCTCATCAGTGGAGGAAAAGTAACACCTGCACAGCTTTTCATTAATGGCAAAACTAAGGAAGTTGGACTGCTAGGTCGCCATGATGTAGTTGTTTTAGATGAAGTTCAAAGCTTAAGTTTCGATAATCCTGACGAGGTTGTTGGCCCCCTAAAGAACTATCTGGCAAGTGGACGGTATAATCGATCAGGCTTCCAGGATATTGCAAGTGACTGTTCACTAGTCATGCTGGCAAATATTGAATTAGATGAGTATCTGAATCCCCGCAATGAAGAAAATTTAGTTGCGGATTTACCGCGATTTTTTGGTGAAACAGCTTTTCTTGATCGCTTTGCCGGAATTATTCCAGGATGGAAAATTCCTAAGTTCCGAAGAGAGATGGCAGCTTCTCAAGTCGGTCTAAAGATGGATTTTTTTGGCGAGTCACTTCTTGCATTACGACAAGATAATCGCTTCTTTTCCTATGTTCAAGATCATACTGAATTTGACAACAACACAACTGTTCGAGATCAAAATGCGATTCTGAAGTCAGCAGCGGGTTTTCTAAAGATTCTTTACCCGCATCTAGACTTGACCTTAGTGGATTACCAGCGGGATTGTTTAGAACCTGCTTGTAAACTTCGTCAAGCAATTCGCAATTCGCTATATTATCTTGATGATGAATTCAGCCAATTTGGACGCAATCTTTGCGCAGAAGTCAGGTGAACTCCTCCAGAAAAACTATCTACCTTGATTATCACTCCACTACTCCTGTTGATCCTCGGGTTGCCGATTTCGTCTATCACTACATGACCGAGGAGTTCGGTAATGCCAGCAGTACTGATCATGATTGGGGCGATCGCGCTGAAACTGCCATCAAGCAAGCTGCCAAACAAGTCGCTGAACTCATCGGAGCCTCACCAAGGGAAATCGTTTGGACATCTGGTGCGACCGAGAGTATCAATCTAGCAATTCAGGGGAGTCTAGCCCCTAACCCAACGAAACTCCATCGAATTGGCTTAATGCCGATCGAGCACAAAGCCGTCCTTGATACCTGCCGCGCCTTGGAGAAGCGAGGTTGGGCTGAATTGGTTTATCTCCAAGTAGATTCCAAAGGTAGGCTTAACCTAGAACATTTGGAACAAGTCTGCGCTGAAGGGCTGTCCTTGCTCTGCGTTATGGCAGCTAACAACGAGATTGGCAACATCTACCCGATTCAGAAAATTGGGCAGATTACTCAACACTACGGCATTCCTTTTCTATGTGATGGCTCTCAGGCAGTCGGTAAGATTCCCATTCAATTTGACGAGTGGGGGATCACCTACCTGGCAATCTCTGCCCACAAGTTCTACGGACCCAAGGGGGTTGGAGCACTAGCCGTTCGTAGAGGCTATCACTTGGAGCCGCTTATATTTGGTGGCGGTCATCAGAAAGGGATGAGATCAGGCACCCTCAACGTCCCTGGAATTGTTGGTTTAGGGGAAGCCTGTCGGTTACGATCGCTTGAAAGGGAAGAAGATGAAAAAGCGATCGCTGTGAAACGTGACAGACTTCAGTCTTTACTTATAGAAAAAATAGCTAACGTAGTGGTGAATGGAGACGAGGCTCATCGTTTGGCAGGCAATCTCCATATTGCAATTCCTGGAATTCCCAATAGTGCTGTGATCGCTAGAATTCGTTACCGATTAGCAATTTCAACCGGTTCAGCTTGTTCATCGGGGGTTGAGTCACCTTCTCATGTGCTTCAGGCGATAGGTTTGCCCAGTGATGTTATGGATGGTGCATTCCGAATTGGATTAGGAAAATTTACGACTGATGAGGAAATTAATCAAGGAGTTGGGATTATTTATGATGCTATTACTCAAGTTCAACAGTCTCTTTGTAATTAGGGAGAAAATTCGTGAGATTTTAGTCTTTAGAGATTTTGTAGTACAGGATTCAGTGTTGATTTCACTAGGTGCTTTTAACAGTGGTTTCTCTATTATTTGGCATTGCTATGTTGATGATTACTAGAAGCAGGGCATGAATTACTTTACTTGGATGCATTCCCTATGCCCCAGCCTCAACAACTTGTTTTAATCGGGGGTGGCCATAGCCACGCGATCGCCCTGCGGTTGTGGGGGATGCAACCCTTACCCCATGTGCAAGTCACGCTCATCAGCAATGTTAACGAAGCCCCCTATTCCGGCATGTTACCAGGACATCTTGCTGGATTCTATCGCTATCAAGATTGCCATATTGATTTACGATCGCTCGCGACATTTGCCAAAGCAACATTAATTTTAGATTCTGCGATCGGCATTGATAGCAATCAACAAAAAGTAATCTGCCAAAATCACGATCCCATTGCCTTTGATATTCTCTCCATTGACATCGGCAGCACTCCCCAAATTCCCCATGAATCTAATTCGCTCATTATTCCTGCCAAACCCGTTCCGCAGTTTCTCACCTGGTGGGAACAGCTTTGCGATCGTATTCAGCAAACCTCTAACCCAACCATCACCCTCAGCATCATCGGCGGCGGTGTGGGTGGGGTAGAACTCGCCCTCAACCTACAAGCCCGCCTCGCCCAACTGATGGATCCTACACAAATTCAGATCCACCTCTTCCATCGCAGCCCCGACCTTCTACCCCAGCAACCCCCTTGGGTGCAACGATATCTCCAGCAGCGACTGCAAGCACGCCAGATCCAGCTTCACCTCAACGAAACCGTCACCACCGCGATCGCCCCAGCCATCCACTGCGCCTCCGGTTTGACCGTAACCTGTGATGCCAGCCTCTGGGTCACCCAAGCCACCGCCCCAGCATGGCTCCGCACAACGGGATTGGAACTGGACGATCGGGGATTTATTGCCGTCAATGCCGCCCTGCAATCCCCATCCCATCCCCACATTTTCGCAGCGGGCGATATTGCTGCCTTGGTGGATCGGCCCTGCCCTAAAGCCGGAGTCTTCGCCGTGCGCCAAGGCCCACCATTATTCCAGAACCTACGCCACGCCCTGCAAGGTCAGCCCCTTCAGATATATCGCCCTCAGACCCGCTACCTCAGCCTAATTGGCACGGGCGATCGATCAGCGGTGGCCACCTGGGGCCGTTGGGGCTGGGCATCGCCGTTGTGCTGGTGGTGGAAGGATTGGATCGATCGACGCTTTATGCAACAATTTCGGATGCTAAAAAATCCCCTCTCCGCAGAAATTCCTACACCCAGCGAACGACCCTGAGCTAGGGTTGAGGCATCGAATTCACGCTAGCAACCATGCAACTACAACTTTTAGACGATCGCCTAGAAATCCATCTAACGGGCTGGGAACGCCTCTGGGCCTTCCATTTCTCTACCCCGATCACGATTCCCCTCAGCCATATCACCCAAGCCTCCACCGACACCCCCGTCAGCAGTTGGAAGGAACTTCGGGCCCCCGGTAGCTTTCTGCCAGGGGTGATCAAAGCCGGAACCTACTACACCCCTCGGGGCCGCGAATTTTGGTATGTGACCCGCTCGACCGACTACTTGACCCTGGAATTGACAGGCGAACCCTTTCAACGAATCGTACTCAATGTCGATCGGAGTGTTCCTTGGGCTGATAGGATTAACCATCAGAGAGCGAGATTGCAATCCTAATCCCAATGGCGCAACCGTCTAATCTCCTATTGAAACTGGCTAGACAACTGTTTCCTGATGGTGTAGAACGTGATCAATTTGTCGATGCATTAGTGCATCCCAAAGCGTTTCATCCCTGTATCCTCTGGTGCCAGCCCCAGGCAGAAAGTTTTACCATCCTGCCCCCATTGGAATGGCAACCTCAGTTTGTCGATCGGCTGCAATTAGGACAACAACCTGGCAAACACCCACTGCACGATCAAGGGGCTTTTTACTGTTTAGATTTTTCCTCGGTTTTTGCCGCATCGGTGTTGCTGGCCATTGCGCCGACCGTTGCTAAGTGCAAATTAGTCTTTGACATGTGCGCCTCCCCCGGTGGCAAAAGCGTGTTTGCGTGGCAAGCCTTACACCCCGAATTACTCCTGGCTAACGAGGTCATCGGTAAACGCACAGGCGCACTCATTTCCAACTTCCGGCGTTGTCATATTAGCCCCTCTGCGGTGATGAGCGTGGATTCGCAAATTCTGGCAGAGGTGATTCCTGCGATCGCCAATGTCGTCTTAGTCGATGCACCCTGTAGTGGTCAGTCTCTCCTGGCTAAGGGCATTCCCAATCCGGGCTGCTTCCATCCGGTGAACGTGAATAAAAATGCCAATCGCCAAAAGCGGATTCTGGCCAATTCCGCCCACCTTGTTGCCTCCCAAGGCTATTTAGTGTACATGACCTGCACCTACGCCCCCGAGGAAAACGAGCGCGTCATCGAATGGCTCCTAGACCGCTTTCCAGACTTTCAAGCCGTTGAAGTAGAGCATTTACACGCCTACCGATCGCACCTCACCGATCTGCCTTGTTATCGGATTTTCCCCCACGATCGTCTAGGTGCAGGAGCCTTCACTACGCTATTGCAAAATACATCCGGCACCGCCCTACGACCATTACCTGAAGCATTTCTCAATCAACCTCGTATTACAGTCATTTAATATCACAGTGATTAAATTCACAGTGATTAAATTCGCGACCTGAACCCTCAGCTTGGCTAATCCCATTCGCCCGTCCGTCGATCGAGTTTCATCCAAGCAATACATTTCTGCATTTCACGGTTCATCGTTGACCGATCGGCTTGATAGCGCCGCCCATGCCCCGGCAACACCCATTCAAAGGCGTAGGTGGCCAGCCGTTCCATCGATCGAATCTGTTCTTTCCAGGAATACCAACAGACTTCCCGAAAACCCACCAATTGATTCTGCTTCGGCGACCAAGCCAGATGATCGCCACTGAAAAGAATCCGATCGTCGTAGAGTAAAACCGTGTGACCTTCCGTGTGACCCGGAACGGGAATGATGCGCACATCCGGGGCTAATTCGTAGGGTTCCGAGCCTGTCAGTTGCATTTCCACCGTTTCCGTTTTGGGTGTAATTTCATCGCGATGGAGAATGCGATCGCACTGAAAATGATCCCGAAATTTTTGGTGATCGGCCACGTCGTCCCGATGGGTGAGATAGAGATATCGAATGCCACCCAATTTTTCTAACTGCTTGACCAACGGGGGCGCAAACCGAGGAGAGTCCACTAAAATATTGCCCTCCGATCGCACAATCAAGTAATTCGCAGCCCCAAAGGAACTTTCAGCATGGTAACCGCAATGGTAAACGTTATCGACAACGGGAATGGGAATACTATCTTGAACGGATTGAATATCCTGCGGTTTTTCTACTGTTCCGATCGAAGCCGTGGGACAGGACAGTAAGGCTTGCATGGCAGCAAGGCGATCGCCATCTGACTCCGGTTGGTGATAGACCGCCGATTGACCGCCCTCCCGATTAAAGACTGTCGGAGCCATCCAGCGACAGGTATCGCAATCAATGCAAGACCGATCGACGTAAAATTCGCCCGCAACATTTTCCGATCGCCGATGGGTTAGGTGTGCCATCGTAGTCAGACCTCCTAAAGCGCCAGGGAACCCTCACTGCCCCATTCTATCGATTTCAGACCCAGATGACGGCAAACCCATCCCCGAAGGGGGGCAATCCTTACCCGTAGCGCTCTATGGCGATCGTGCAGAACCCTCTATCATGCTGTAACAGCGGTTTTGTTACAGAATATTTCGCAGAGTATTTTGGAGTTGTCCCCATGCCCCAGCTTGTTCCCCCCAGCCTTCGTTGGCGGAAGTTTCTGCTAAAAGCAGCAGCAGTCGTGACGACTGAAGTCGTTTTAAATGCAGTGGGTTTAGATACGCTAGCGAACTACGTTGAATTTTTAGACAATCATAGTTCCACTATCAGCACCATCGCTGAAACAGTTTCTAATTTGATTACTTTTGTGTAAAATTTCTGTATTTTATGCAATTAAGATTTACGTGATTTTTTTAAATCAAGTGTTTTAAGTACTTTCAGAATTAGCTATTTCAAACAACTTGTCTGACATGATAGTCAATGGTCTAGAAATCGCACTATACCATTTTACTTGTTTGATTAAGGAGTGTAAGGAGGTTTGACGATTTCATTGCCAGTATAATTTTGGTGTATTAGAGTGTGGGAGAGATCTCTGGTATCCCGGTTAGGACAGCATGACTTCATCCAACATGACTTCATCCAACCTGTCATCCACACCTTTAGACCGAATCCAGCAATTGGAGCGATCGCTGCAACTGTTGCGAGCCTGTAATCGGGCCTTAATCCGGGCCAAAGAAGAACATGAACTTTTACAAACTCTCTGCCAGGTAATTGTGAACTTGGGGGAGTATCGCTTAGCTTGGGTGGGGTATGTCCACCAGGATGCTGAGAAAACGGTGCAACCCGTTGCCTATGCAGGCTACGAAGCGGACTACTTGCAAACCATTCACATTACTTGGGCTGAGACTGCATGGGGACTAGGGCCAACGGGCAGAGCCATTCGATCGGGTCAACCCTGTGCCGTTCAAGATTTGCAACACGAGACAGACTACGGGCCTTGGCAACTGGCCGCTCAACAACGGGGATACCGAGCTTCGATCGCCCTACCCCTGATCCAAGATAACCAAGTCTTTGGGGCATTGAATATCTATGCTCCAAGTATTAACGTTTTCCAAACTGAGGAAATTGATTTATTAACTGAGTTGGCAGACGATCTTAGCTATGGGATTGGCGTTTTACGGCAATCCCAAAAACACCAAGAGCTTCAAACAGCACTGGAATCACAAATCAAACTCGATCGCCTGATTACCCATCTCACCAGTAGCCTGATTCAGGCGACGCCTCAAGCCATCGATCAATGCATTAACCAAGCTCTGCGAGAAATTGGCGAATTTGCCCAGGTCGATAACAGCTATGTTTTCCGCTATTCCGACGACCATCTCACCCACAGCATGACCCATGAATGGATGGCTGATGGCATTCCCTCTCAGATTCAGAACGCCCAAAACATCCCCCTGGAACAGTTGCCTTGGAGTACAGCCCGCCTACAAAACGGAGAAATTGTTTACATCACCAGCGTTGCAAACCTAGGGCCCGAAGCTGAACAAGATCGCCAAACCTTTCAGCGCTTTGGTATTCAATCCACCCTTGCCCTACCCCTCCGCCTTCAGAACCAAGTCATTGGACTCGTCGGGTTCGTGACCTTTCATCAAGAGTATTTCTGGCCAGAGGATCATATCCATCTCCTACGCAGTTTTGCCGATGTATTAGCCAATGCCCTACAACGACAACGAGCAGAATTCCAATTACAGGAGAGTGAGCAGCGCTATGCATCCTTAGCAGCAGCGGCACCCGTCGGCATTTTCCGCACCAATGCCAGCGGCCACTGCATTTATGTCAACGATCGCTGGAGCCAAATGACGGGCTTATCCCTGGAAGACGCACTGGGGGAGGGTTGGGTTGCTTGCCTACACCCCGATGATCGGGCACAGGTGATCCAAACCTGGCAGCAGCAACTCCAAGCCCAACAATCCTTTAGCGCAGAATATCGACTACAACACACTAACGGTCAAACCCTTTGGGTCTTTGGCCAAGCCGTTGCCGAATATGATGCGAGTGGCCAAATCAGCAGTTATGTGGGCACCGTAACCGACTTAACCGATTTTAAAGCAGCTGAAGCCGCCTTTCAGCGATCATCTGAACGCTTAGCCTTGGCACTAGAAGCGACTCAAACAGGACTATGGGATTGGGAGATCACGACCAATGAGCTGATTTGGACCCCTTTTCATGAGATTTTATTAGGCTATGAACCCGGTCACCCCCATCGCACTTACCAAGACTGGGTTAACCGAGTTCATCCTGATGATCTCCCTAAGATCGAAGCCTCTATCCAAGAGTCAATAGCACAGAAAAAAGACTATCGCGAGGAATATCGAGTTATTTGGCCAGATGGAACTGTGCATTGGATCTTCGCCATGGGACGATGTATCTATGAGCAGGATCAACCTATCCGAATGATCGGTCTCTTACTAGACATCACCGATCGCAAACAGGCAGAACTGTCCCTCCAACAAGCCACCCAAGCCCAGCTTCACCTGCAATATCTCACGGTGGTGATTGAACAATCGCCCGTCGCCATTGCCCTGTTCGATCGCGACATGAACTACCTGGCCGCCAGCCAACAATGGGTCAAGGATTACAAAATCGATCTCCCCTACCTCATCGGCCAAAATCATTACGAAATTTTTCCAGGACTAAGTGATGAGTGGAAAGCCGTCCACCAACGTTGTCTGCAAGGACAGTTTGAAAGCAAGCTCGAAGACTGTTTCCACCGCGCAGATGGCACGCAACAGTGGGTTTCCTGGGATGCACGCCCTTGGTTTACCCCCGATGGAGAAATCGGAGGAATTCTCCTATTTGCGATCGATATTTCAGAACGAAAACGGGTTGAACGACTCAACCGCGAACGAGACATCGAAATTTCTCTAGCCCTAAAAGGGGCAAAAGCAGGCACCTGGAAATGGGATATGATGACCCGTCGTTCCATCTGGTCGGATGAAAATTATGGCTTGCTGGGTTATGCCCCTGGCGATTGCGAAGCATCCTACGAAAGTTGGTTGAGTGCAGTCCACCCTGAGGATCGAAGTCTTGCTGAAACTTGTATTCAAACGGCCCTAGAACAAGGAACTGATTTTACCTTTGAATATCGAGCCTTACTTCCCGATGGATCCCAGCGATGGCTGGCCTGCCTAGGACGGGTTTTCTACAGTGATCAGCAACCTGTTAGCATAATTGGGATTCAGTTCGATATCAGCGATCGTAAACAAGCAGAATTAGCTTTACAACACCTGAATCAGGAACTCGAAATCCGAATCGCCCAACGCACAGCAGAACTCGAAGAAAGTGAAGGACGATTACGACTCGCTCTGGAATCAACTAATCAAGGGATGTACGATCTCAATCTCCAAACGGGACAAGCTTGGGTCAATCCAGAATATGCCAGAATGCTGGGCTACGATCCAGTCACGTTTGAAGAAACCAACGCCAATTGGATCGATCGTCTCCATCCTGCCGATCGCGAATTGATCACACAGACCTACCAAAACTACATCACTGGGCAAATTCCGAAATACAAAGCAGAGTTCCGGCAACGCACTCCCACGGGGGATTGGAAATGGATTCTCTCCCTCGGGAAAATTGTTGCCTGGGATGAAAGCGGTAATCCTCTGCGGATGGTTGGCACCCATACCGACATCACCGATCGCAAACAAGCCGAAGAAGAACGCCTCAAATCAGCCCAACTGCAACAGGAATTAAAACTCCTAGAAAACCTGCTGGATAATGTCCTAGCAGGTTATTGGGACTGGGATATTGCCAATCATACGGAATACATGAGTCCTGGTTTAAAGAAAATGCTGGGCTACGAAAATGACGAACTAGCAAACGTTCCAGAAACTTGGCAAAATCTAATTTTTCAGGAAGATCTCCCCAAGGTTTTTGAGAGTTTTGAGCGCCACGTCCAAAGCCATGGAACCCTTCCCCACTACAACGAAGTGCGCTATCACCATAAAGATGGTTCGACGGTTTGGGTGATCTGTGCAGGTCGGGTGATTGAGTGGGATGCCAGTGGCAACCCGTTACGCATGATTGGCTGCCATGTCGATATCACCGATAGTAAACGGGCCGAAGAAGTCCTCCAAACGAGTGAGGAACGCCTACAACTCGCCCTAGAAGGATCAGGGGATGGATTGTGGGACTGGGACATCCCAAGCGGCGCAGTCTATCTCAGCCCCCGCTGGTTGGAAATGCTAGGCTACGGCGTCGGCGATCTCCCCGGCCATGTCAGTACTTGGCAACAGTTAATACATCCCGATGATACGGCCTATGTGCTAACCACGCTGCAAGCTCATCTTAAAGATAGTTCGATTCCCTATGCCTTTGAGTACCGCATGCAACATAGATCGGGCGATTGGCGCTGGATTGCCAACTATGGCAAAGTGGTCAGTCGCGATTCCACAGGGCAACCGATACGGATGGTTGGGACCCATCGTGATATTACCGATCGTAAGCATGCAGAAGCCGCCCTCCAAGAAAGCGAGACCCGTTTCCGATATTTAGCGGACTACGCGCCAGTCCTGATCATGATGACTGATGCCGAGCAGCATTGTATCCACTTCAATAAACGATGGCTCGAATTTACGGGCCACACGTTAGAGGAAGCCATCAGCCAAGACTGGGTCGCAGACGTTCATCCTAACGATCGAGCATTTTGCTTACGCACCTATGCGAAAGCTTGTCAGAGCCAGCAACCCTTTGAATTGGAATTTCGTTTGCAGCGGGCTAACAGTGCCTATCGATGGTTTCTAACCACAGGCGTTCCCCGCTTCGACCAAGACGGAGTCTTCTTAGGCTACATTATCTCGGGAACTGACATCACCGCCCGTAAACGCGCCGAAGCCCAAGTTCTTCGCCTCAACACCACCTTAGAAAATGCCCTAGAAGGAATTTCCCAGTTAACCCTTGAAGGTTGCTATCTTCAAGTCAATCAAGCCTACGCAGAAATCTGTGGATATACACCGGATCAACTCATCGGCCAACCCTGGCAAAGAACGGTTCATCCCGACGATTTGCCCCCTTTAGAATCAGCCTACCAAATCATGCTGGAACAAGGTAAGGCCACCGTAGAGGCCAGAGGCATTCGGCAAAATGGCTCACAGTTTTACAAGGAAGTTGCCCTCGTCCTGGCCCACAACGAACAGGGCAAACCGATCGGTCATTATTGCTTTATGAAAGATATTACAGCTCGCAAACAAGCGGAAGAACAGTTACAACAATTAAACGCCGAACTCCAGCGATCGAACCAAGAGCTAGAGCAGTTTGCCTACATCGCCTCCCACGATTTGCAAGAGCCCTTGCGAGCCATTATTGGGTATACCCAATTACTGGAAGAAGCCTATACCCGTACCCCCACCCCTGAGCTCGATCCGCGTACACAGGAATACATGACATTCATCATTCAAGGCGCAAAACGCATGCGAGCGTTGATTCAGGATCTGCTCACCTATTCACGAGTAGGCAGCCGGCCCCTCACCCCTGCGCTAACGAACTGCAATGAGCTCTTAACGGAGGTATGCACTAGCTTACAAGTCACTATTTCAGAACGCAAAGCTAGTATTATTTGTGATCCCCTACCTACCCTATGGGTCGATCGCACCCAACTAATACAATTGTTCCAAAACCTGATTGGGAACGCGATTAAGTTTAGTCAAGAAGACAATCCTCAGGTACACATACGGGTCACTGAATTTCCGGCTGATTCTACCCGATCCGATCCCAAAACTCCCCCAGAACACCATTGGCGCTTTGCCGTCCAGGACAATGGCATTGGCATCAAACCTCAGTACCTCGATCGCATCTTTGAAATCTTTCGCCGACTCCATAGCCAACAGAAATTCCCCGGCACAGGCATTGGTCTAGCGATTTGCAAAAAAATCGTTGAACGCCATGGGGGAACTATTTGGGCAAAATCAGAATTAGGTCAAGGGACAACATTTTACTTTACAGTGTTAAATTTGAATTCCAAAGAGTGAAGCCTCCAGTAATGTTTTGATAGATTATCCATTTCACTATTCCTAGCGCCAGAATTTTCCCTATGTCCTCCAGCCAGCATTCCTCTATGGGACGTCCGATCGAAATTTTACTTGTAGAAGATTCGCCCAGTGATGCAACCCTCACAATCCGTAATTTAGAAGACAACAAATTAACCAATCGCGTCCATTGGGTAGAAGATGGAGATTCCGCGATGGCCTATCTACGTCAAGAGGGTGAATACAGCAACCGAAATCGCCCAGATATTATCTTGCTAGATTTAAACTTACCGGGCATGGATGGACGGGAAGTCTTAGAAGCCGTTAAGAGTGATCCGCAACTCCACACGATTCCTGTTGTAATTTTGACGACATCTGACAACGAAGCCGATATTCAGGCCGCCTATCAGATGAATGCCAATTGTTACATCACAAAACCCGTTGATATTCATCAATTCATTCAAGTTATGCGTTTAATCAATGACTTTTGGTTAACGATAGTTAAGCTCCCCACTTTACAGTAACTATACCTAGTCCCAAGCCCATCGTGACTGTACCCAGAAACCCTAACTGCCAGTGCAGCCTTTCATAAGTGCAATGGCTAACGGAAAATTTGATGATAGGTAAAGGAAATTATGGGGCACAATAGTGAATAGCTGTAATACTTAGCCTACGGCAATACTTAACCTAATTTTAATTGTTTAGGTGGATTGTTCTAAGTATATATAGCTACTACGGTCCTGAGATCCGCACTTTGATGAGTTGCCTTAGCTGACAAGCAAATTGGATAGATTCAGTCCCAGTTTGGAACTTGTCACTCCTTCTAACTAGATTTTGCAGTCGGTTGCAAAGATCGAAGTTTTTGCCCATGAGAAATCTTGATGTATCCAATATACTGAAGGGATTCTTGATTTAAACCAGTGATAGGTGATTCCTTCATCCACATTCTGCCATTTGCAGTCTGTTACCTCCCATTTTGAGAATGAGGAGGGGGATCGTCGGTCTCATCTAACATCAATTATCTTGATCTCTTAATCAATCTGCCCTGTTGATACAAGGATGCAAAGGTTAAGGAGTTTATACCACTCTTTTGAGTGACAAATTATTGGTTTAGACCCTGTAATGATACAACCACGCTCTATCAATATCTTGCTCGTTGAAGATAATCCAGCAGATGCTAGCCTTTTCCGCCGCGTATTTTGGAGGTTAGAGCAAGACACCTGGAAACTTGTTGAAGTCCAAACCCTAGACGATGCGATCGCGACCTACAACAACTACTGGAGTCTATCCCAAGAGCAACAAACGTTTGATGTGGTGTTGTTAGATTTAGGGCTGCCGGATGCCACTGGGTTAGACACCCTCAAGCGATTTCGAGCCGCGCTGCCCAATGCCGTAGTGATTGTTTTAACGGGACTCGACGATGAAAATCTTGCCTTACAAGCCGTGGGCGAAGGGGCACAGGATTATTTAGTCAAAGATCAGGTCACAACACAGTGGTTATTACGAACCATTCGGTTCGCGATCGAGCGTCAGAACCTGTTCAATCAATTAAAATACAGCGAAGAATGTGCTCGCAGCGCCCTAGAACGTGAACAAGAGTTAAATCATCTTAAATCAAGTTTTGTGGCTATGGTGTCCCATGAGTTTCGCAATCCTTTAGGAATCGTTCGAAACGGGATGGAAATTGTTAGACAACTGTTGCCAGAAGCTTTAGAACCCAACGTAGAGAAATGGTTTAACCAAATTGAATCTGCAACCGATCAACTCGTTTATTTGGTGAACGATGTTCTGCTATTAAGCCAAATGCAGGCCACCAACTTACGATGTACTCCGATCGCCCTAGACCTAGAAGATTTTTGTAGCGAAATTATCGAAACGACTTCCCACAGCTTAGACGATCGGCTCCACTCTATCTGGTTTGACAAAGTAGGGGATTCAGTCACTGTCTCTACAGACGCCAATTTACTTTGGCATATCTGTACAAATCTTTTATCTAACGCAATTAAATATTCCCCCCAGGGAGGAGTCATTCAATTTGGCTTGATCTACCAAAAAGAGCACGTCATCCTTCGAGTACAAGATCCAGGTATTGGAATTTCCGAAGAAACTCAACGTCATCTCTTTGAAAGCTTCTATCGTGGCAGCAATGCTAAGGGAATTGCGGGCACAGGACTGGGACTTGTCATTGTTAAGCGCTGTGTAGATGTGCTTCAGGGAGAGATTCAGATCACCAGTCAACTGAATGTTGGCACAACTGTTACCGTCACTCTGCCCTTAACCTGTCAGCCAGCCCCAGCCCCCGAACGTAGTAAATTAAATGGGGTTTCATGAAGTCTCGTGAAGTGGAGAGAGCGGGAAGTGGAAAGCCATTTTAGATCACGCCTCGGACTGACCACACCTACTTTACCTTCTCCCCCCATCGGCTCCCTAGGTCATCTCATCAGAACTTGCGCTAGCTTCCGTAGGCACCCGCTCACCTCCGAGTGCTTTGAGCAGACGATCGCAATCTAGATGCATCGCAGCCATTTCGTAGACACATTCCACCTTAATCGGCTCATGCAACCGTACCTGCCCAAAGGCATGATCGATAATTTCTACGGTCGTTAAGGTATCTAAGTCCACTGAGAGAATGGGAATCTCCATTTCCTCCGCCCGAGCCAAAATTGTCTTAGTGGGTGCAATATGTCCCGTTAGAATCAGACATTGGGTTGAGGTTTCCAACGCAGCCAGTTGGAGATCTGTACGATCACCGCCGGTGACCACCGCCATATTGTGGCCTTGGCGAAAATACTTCAACGCAGAGTTCACGTTCATGGCTCCGATCGTCAAGCTTTCCACCAACAGATCTAACCGATCGGCACGACATAGGACTTCTGCTTTGAGCTGGTGCACTAACTCCGCCACACTTACACTCCGCAACAAAGTACTACTCGGCAGCACCCCAAAGACTGCAATACCTTGCTCCTCCAAGAAGGAACGCATCTGTTGGGTAGCGGTGGCCCAATGTTTACTAGGAACGTCATTGATCACAACGCCCAACAGCCGATCGCCCAGTCGCTCCTTTGCGGCCAATAAGCTATCTAAAAGCAATATAGAGTGGTATCGGGCTACCAAAAGAATCATGCCGCCTACTGCATCCGCCATTTGCCCCAAGGACAAGTCGAACAAGCGACCCTCATCCAATGTCCCTGGGCCTTCTAGAATCACCAGATCACCTTGCTGAGCGATAGCCTGCTGCTGCAACTGAGCCAGGTAGGTAGGATATTCAGTGGAACCCAGACGGTTAGCAATCCGCTCTGCACTGAGATTCAGCACCGTTGGCTGCACGCGATCGCCACTTAATTTCAGAGTTTCTGGAATAAAGGGAACATCTTCATCTTCATTTTCACTATTCCCAATATCTCCGCTCAGAGGCTTGCCATAGGCAATATCTAGCCCTTGGGCCTGTAATTGATGGGCTAACCCTAAAATGACAGCCGATTTACCACTGTAGGCTTCCAGAGAACCCACAACTAGATATTTTACGGACTTCGCCCCGTCCTCGCTTCCCATGCAGATTCCGATCCTATGCGTCTAAGCTATGCATTTTAAGTAGTATAGAGGACGATGATTCCCTTCGGGTTGACCCAAAACTAGGGAACTAAAAAAGGGCAGTGATTACCCTCTGCCCCACTAATAAACTGTTCTAAAATTAAATCTTCACAGCATCTTCATAGCTAGTCTTCACTAGTCTTCGATCCGCAGAAGCTTGCGATAGAATCCTTGGGAAAAATCTGCAAGACGACTCCGTTTGAAGTTCATGATGACTTCAATCAAGAAGTCAACAAACTCAAAATTAGCCATCATCACTTCGTAGCTCAATTCTGCGTTGCCATCAAACTGGATACGACAGCGACAGAGATCGGCAGGCAAAGACGAGACATTCCAAGTTGCGATAAACGGAATGCTATCAGCCCCTTCGATATTCCGCTGACCTTCCAAACTGCCTCGTTGGTATAAGCTAATTGCAAAAGGCAGCACTTGCTTTTTGCTGGTTTGGGGATAGTAGGGAACATACACCCCACATTGAGGAGCTGGCGCTGGTTGAAGTTTCTCGATGGACATGGATCTATGTGATTCAGGCGATGAACTCAAGCGTAACGCAGGATAGATGAAGGGAAAATAAATTTTGAAAAAAGATTAAATTTCCCTCAAACCTATCTGAATTTAATTCACCTTATTTTGCCCAGGCTACTGCAACTGATACCTTTTTCCCCAGATTTTTTGACCATGGGAATGATATGGGGATGATATTGAGGAGCAAATCTCAGCCAATGGGCATAGAATCCTGGTTTTTCGGGTTGATCACTGTTGTTTCGAGTTAATCAATCGGTTATCCACTTTTTGCCAATCAGCATGCAACTCGTTAATCTTAGTGAATTTGTCAGAGACTCTATTAGAGATTCTCAAGCAATGGCTTGATCGAGGTAATCATCAGGATCCCTAACAGAACTTAGCGATCGAGAAATTGCGTAAAGCGATCGCCTAATTTTTCCACGGGAAGCGTTCCTGTCCAATATTCCACAACGGTATGCCCAAAGGCCCAAGCGTTGCGATCGGGGGTACCTGCGGGATTCGTCAGCACTGGCCATAGGGCTAACAGATCAAACGCGGGAGATTGGGCACGATCGGCCAACAGATTATATAGTTCGTAGGCCATTTGCAATTTGCCAATCACCAACGGCAATTGCTCCACTGGAATTTTTTCAGCGAGCAGAATCGCAAGGGCTGGCGATCCGGTCGTCAGGGTGGAGAGAAAATTGAGCACGGGACTTTTCAGGAAGGCCGCCAAGCCCTGGGTAGTAGTCATTTGGAAGCTGTACTGGTCAATGATTTTGGCAGCAGCAAGGCTGCGACTGTCGAGGTCCTTGAGAAAGCGAGCGAGGCGCAGTTGTTTAGCAGGATCCAGAACTTGGACAATTGCTTGGGACAGATCCGCAAGCCCCCAGGCAGGGCGATCGACCCCAGGATCAACGCTTTGGGTCACTAGGGGAAAAATATCTTGCAGGAGGGGCAAGGTTTCGCGACGGTAGGCGATCGCGTCTCGGATCGCGATTTCCTTAGGTTGGGTGCCCGTGCGCCAGTTATAGGACGGTTGCCACTCCCGCAGAGGCCGTAGGCGATCGACCTGAGTCATGACGCCAAATAGGGGGAGATCCGGCGCAATGGTTTGCAGATCCCGCAGAAAGTCCAAATCCATCTGCAAGGCCGGATCCAAGGCTGGCATAACCAGGAGAAGTACATCACAATCCTGGGCGTGATCAAGCACCTGATCCCGCAGATCCGATCGCTGCACCTGTTCATAGCCTGGAGTGTCCCATAGGGTGAGCGTTTCCCCTGTAGGCGCTTGCCAGCGGTAGTCGCGAATCGTATCCGTACTGGGCAGGGCATCCACCTCCGCTTGGGGTGCAACAAACAGGGTGTTAATTAAGCTGCTTTTGCCTGCTCCCGTGCGTCCCACCAGCAACAGGTTGACAGGCTGTTGGGCAACGATTTCCGGGGGGGTGGCTTGAGTCAGGATTTCCTTTAAGGTACGGGTTTCTGCTTTGGGGAGGGCAGGTTGGGGAACGGTAGCAAGGGTCGGAATTGCTGTATCACCAGGTTGACTAATTGGTTGGCCACTGTAAAGGGCGATTGCTTGCTGGGCTAAGTTACGCAGCGCGGCTTCTCGCAGCAGTTGGCTGAGATTACCAATTAACTCCTGGCTAGCGCGGTTATTCGTGCCCTGGGTGAGGGTGCGGGCCGCAGCCGTCGCAGGATTGAGGATCCATTGTGCCCACTGCCACAACTGCCAGACCTTGCGAGCGGAAGGGGCCAACTTTTGGTAAATTTCGTAGGCTTCGTAAGCTTGCCCGATCGTCAATTGATTTAGAACAGGGGAGAGCTTTTGCATCCATTGATCTAGGTCATCCACAGTTCCCCGCAGCAACATATAAGCCTGGGGCACGTAAATATTCAGCAAAGGCTGCTTGGCTTGGGGAGCATAGAGATGGGAGATCGCGCTAATTAGACTAAGACAGCGTTCCCAAAACAGATTCCAGTCCTGCCAAACCGGAGGATCAGTCTGAGATTCTTCTAAAATTCGCCGTAATTCAGCGTCTACTTGGGTGGCGATCGTGTTTTCGGAGTTAGCAACCGAGGGGTTATCAGTCACAGGGGGTAACTGACTCGACAGTTCTGCGATCGCTTCTTCTACCTGGGTTAGTGCGGGTTTTGTCCACTTCACCAGCAGCCAGCGCCAGCCAACGAAGAGAAGGCCGATAATCGCCCAGATCCAACTGAGGCCCCAAGCATGGATTTGGCTTCCTGCGGCAATCAGCAGAAAGGTCACAACAAGGGCGATCGGCGCAGCGAGAACCGCCCACTGCCAAGTTTGTAAACGAACCATAGACAAAGCTCAGAAGAAAAGGTCAATCAGCAGATCGCTGGGCAAGTCCATTAGAAGCACCCATTCAATCCAATCAGCCCTGGGGCCTGTCTTTCAGTCTAATCAAGGAACTTAAATCCCGCTCAAATAGACGCTGGATTACTTACTCCTACTCGATTACAAGCACTTTTACCCATCACTGAGGCAAGGGAGCCCGCTACGAGATAACAAACATCTTTACAAATCGAAATAAGTTTATTAAGATAAGTTAAGAATATGAAGCACTTCGAAAACAAATCTTGAGGGAACCCCATGAGAAGCGGTGAAATTATTGATGATCAAGGCAAAATGAACAACTTCGCGATCGAGCCGAAGATGTCCTACGTTGAGAACGGGAAGTCTCAGTTCGGTTTCAATCCCTATGCTGAGAAGCTGAATGGTCGGCTGGCGATGATTGGTTTCGTTTCTGCAATTGTCCTAGAAATCGTCACGGGGCATGGTGTTGTTGGCTTTTTGACTGGACTGTAATTAGGTTGATAGTTGATTCAGTTCATACTTGTATTGATCGCACATCACTACGTGGTGCAATAAATCAGTAGTGGAATAAACAAC
>MUGG01000096.1 GCA_002148405.1 Alkalinema sp. CACIAM 70d
ATGCCAGTCAGTCCACGTCTCAAGCATTCGATCGAGCGAGTGCCATTCCCAACCCCATAACATCCACGTCGATCGAATATCTTGACCATTGTGCCGTAAATAGCTAGACCTCACGTCTTCAGGAAATCGAATATTCAGTTGCTCTTCTACGGCGGCAATCTCTTCTTCAGTCGCCGGTGGATTGAGTCCCTCGATCGCGGAAGGAAGATTCATCTGTAACCAATTCTCAATACGTTGCCAAATATGATTTAAAGCTTGATCCATAATCTTGTCAGCTAGGTATCTCTGTTAAAGTATTCAGTGTTAATTATTGAGCAGCAGCTTCCAATCCAGGTAGCGCTTCTTCTAGCCAAGCCTGCGGGTTCCCTTGTTGCCGATAGAGTTCGATCGCTTTGCGGTAATCATCTAGAGCAGGTTGTTTCTTCCCAACTGCTAAGGTGTTATAGAGAATATTCCCCCGATTGATATAAGCATCAGGATAATCGGATTGTAAATGAATTGCTTTGTTTAAATCTGCCAATGCTTTTTGAATCCGATTTTTGTCATTACTCGGCGGAAGAGAATGCTCAAAAAAGGCCATTCCTCGAACCTGATAAGCTTCGGCAGCCTTGGGATTGAGCGCGATCGCTTGGTTGAGATCCGCCGCTGCTTTTTGAAGGTTACCAAGCAACAGTTGAATCTTGCCTCGATTTACATAGGCTTTAGCATTATTAGGATTGAGTTGAATGGCTTGATTAAAATCTGCGATCGCGCTTTTTGCATAGAACCCGTCATCTTTACTACCATCACTCGTTTTCTGATAAATCTCTGATTCATAAAAGGGACGACGAATACGATCGAAGAACAGCAAATAAACTTGCCCTCGATCGTTATAAATTTCAGCGTCTTTGGATTCGAATTGGATGACTTGGTTGAAGTCCTGTAGGGCAGCTTGTAAATGCTTGAGATCCGCTTGAGCCTCCTGCGGATCTGCGGTGTTGGGTAACAGACGTTCACCCAGGGCTAAATGGTGACGCCCCCGATTTCGATAAGCTGCAACATCCTTGGGATTCTGCTGGAGGGTGGTATCGAGTTGAGCGATCGCAGTAGTATGGCGGGTACGGAACGTATTTGGGGAGTGGCCGGGTTGGGTGGTAGCCGTAGAAGGGGGGGCAGGAGTTTCTTGTTTTTGGCAAGCGATCGGGCTGAGGACGAGGCTGAGGAAAACGAGACGAATGAATAATTTGCCGACCGATACCATGGCGTTTGCTCCTATGTTTGCGTCCACTGGGGGATTCCCCGCTAGAGTATCCCCGCTAGAGTACCCCAAGGAGGCCAGTCGATCGCTAGTGTCTGGACTGGTTGCACTGACTCGAAGTTGATGACTTGAATTTAATCAAATGAAAGGTAGACGCAACTGGTCAGGCGTAAAACGGATTCTTGCTGGAAGTTGCGCTTATACGTTTGAGTAATTTCTACGATCGCTTGTTGTTTTTCAGCGCTGTTGTCGTGCAGTAGCAGTACGACTTTACTCGGTTCGATAATCCGCTTGCCTGAATCGATCGAGATATTACCCAAACCCGTCTACCCCTGTCAGCCCTTCGCGAAAAGGGGTGACTGTCGCTTGTAGAAATTGATGCTAGTCGATTAACGAAATTCGATCGCCCTTGGGTTGAGATAATCCAAAAAACAATAGCGATTTATTTTCGGTTTCGAGCTGACTTTGCGATCTACTGAAGTTTGATGGAGCTAATCAAGGTGCCTGTAGTCTTATGAAACTAGTAGGACACCTGAGTTTAAGCATTAGCGTTGGCGTTCGCGGCTTAATATGCTGATGTATTGTCCGTCGGAATGGATGATTTTCATGGGTTTACTCCAGTGAATCCGATCGGCGATTCGGTGGGCATGGAATTGATTAATCGTGTCTTGAATGAATGCTTTGTGACCGATTAAGTGGATCTGTAACCGTTGGGGGCCATGGTCGATCGAGCGATCGCTCCGATCGCTAGTCTCTTTTGCCATTTTGTGAGCTTCTCCTTGTTGCGGATTTAAGAAGCCCCAAAATTTAGAGCCACCCCGTTTGACATCACAAACAAGAGTGGCTCGGTCAGATGTTAAAATCCTCATCAAGCCTCCTTGCTGCTTGCACAGCGCGGGGGAATAGCTACCCATAGCTGCTCCAACAACTGTGGGTAGTGCCCTAAATTTTTGGGAACCCAGCGACCCCATGCTTCATGCCGTACCGTCAATCGTAAGCCCAACTGAAAGAAGGATGTCCACGGCGATCGCTATGACAGAACAGCCTACGGAGAAACCTAGGTAAAGTCAAGCCCATTGGGAAAAATTTACGAAACACAACCTAGGTTTACAGATATCGATCGATCGTTCCAGTACGGTTTATTCGTCTCGATCGGGGTCTTCATTGTCATCCAAACTCGCGAAAAGAGTTGTAGCTGCACCGATCGAGATCGTATTACAGGTTTCAGCAAGATGGAGTTGGGTATCAGTGGGATTGGGTAAAGTGGCGAGATAGCCACTAGTAGCGAGGCTAAAGCTTAGGGTTAACGAGGAAGCGAGGGTCAAGACATTAAGTTTCATGGGATGGTTCCTGTAACAACACCCCTAAACTAAATTGGGGTAAATTACCCCACGGAATAAACATGTACAAAATTCCTGTGATTCAAGTTCCTCCAGTATTTGAGAATCTAGGGTACCCTGTAGAAAATCTGGGGAATCTAGGGCACCCATATTCCCGAAATTCCCTACATTTCTGTGAGCCTGCCCTATGCCTAGAACCAGCTACGGAGATACAAAGCGTCAGCAAGCTTGGCAAATTGTCAAAGCTTTAATTGAGCGCGTTGAAACTTCTCGCGGTGTGGAATGGTTCCCATCTGAAACTGCCGTTGTACTGCAAGTTGAAGTCTCTCTTTCAGATCTAGGGAAATGGTCTGGGCTATCGATCGATAAGGTACGAGAATCTTTAACACAGCATTTAAATGAGAATTTTTTAAATATTTTGATTGATCAACGGGAGCAAAAAGCGGGTCGGGGTGCAGAGCAATGGAAGTTTCAATTAAGACTATGGTCTACTATAATTCAGGAGAATCAGCGACAGTTTAATAATACTTGGCAACAGATGAGATCTGGATCTCAAACTAGGTTTAGTGAAACACTTAGCTCAAGTATTTTACTAGATTTATCAACTCAAACAGCAAATAACAATAATAACAGATTTAGCTTGCAATCAACTCGCCAAGTCTGCCAGAATAGGATTTTAAAAAATCATAGCGAGATTAGATTGTTGAGTGGACAAACTATTAGTGTTAATCAACTTTATGTAGATGTTTGGTTATTAAGTCGTCCACTCAAGACATTTCAAATCTCTCCTGAAAAAATGGTGGAATCATTTGATTTGAGAAATGATCGTGTCGGTTTAAGTAATAGAATTCGTCGGCAGCCTGGATTTGATGTTGCCAACCAATATAAGCGTCTTCTAATTTTAGGAAAGCCTGGATCTGGAAAAACAACTTTTTTAAAACATTTAGCAGTTGATTGGTGTAATCAAAAATTTTGTCCAGATCTAATAACAGTATTTGTTGAATGTCGTAGGATTCAAGACCTTCAAGAATGGCAACTAATCAATTCGATTAGCAAAGAAACAGGCTTGAATGATCTTGATCAGATTACATTCCTCTTAGAACAAGGTCGTTTATTAATTCTAATGGATGGTTTGGATGAGGTTCCAACAGGTGAACTACGTCAGGTTGTTCAAGAACAGCTAAGGTTAATGACTGAGGATTACCCTGACAATCGGTATATACTCACATGTCGCACGCAAATGCTAGATGTTTTCCCATATGGATTTGAATTAGTAGAAATTGCAGAGTTCAATAGTCAACAAGTTGAAGGATTTGTACGCAACTGGTTTTCAGCAAATGGATTAAAAGGAGATAGTTTAGCTAATGTTCAAAAACAATTCATGACAATTACTGCTCAAAACGCTGCATTAAAGGAATTGACATTTACTCCAGTATTACTTAGTTTAATGTGCTTGGTATTTCAAGATGAAGGTGAATTGCCTCTACAATTACAATGGTTATATGAGAAAGGTATTCGTTTACTACTAAATCGTTGGAATGATGAAAAAGGTATTACAGAATGGGAGCTTGGAAGTCAAGCCTATCGAAAGTTGGCGCTCGACAAGAAAGAAAAACTTTTAATGAATATTTCTGCTCGAAAGTTTGAAAATCCTGAAAATTTTGTGCTTTTTAATCAGTCCGAAATTGCTAGTCAGATTGCTGATTTTTTGAATCTACCCAATGAGCAAGCTGGAATCAATATCTTACGAGCAATTGAAGCGCAGCATGGCCTTCTCGTAGAACGAGCTGATGAACTCTGGTCATTTTCTCATCTAACTTTCCAAGAGTTTTTTACTGTTAAATGGCTTATTTCATTGACACCCAATCAATTGATTGAAAAAATAGTGAATAAAAAATGGCAGCATACTATTAAGAAAATAGTAAAATCCCAACAACCATCTGATAAATTAGTGAAAATCATTAAATATGCTATCGATCGGCTCTTATCTCAAGATGAATATCTCCAAGATGTTCTCTCTTGGGTCTATCGAAAAGCTAATTCTATTCAGACACCGTATCATCTATCGGCTATAAGAGCCTTTTACTTTGGCTTAGCTTATACTCAAGCCTATGAGCGTAGTCAGGATTTAAACAGTCATACAAATCGAGTAAAAATTCTTTCTCAAGAACGTGATCTCAATCTCAACCATGCCTTAAAACTTGTTCAAACTCTTGATATTGAGCTCTATCAAGTAATACAAACTTTTCAGTACTTAGACTTAGATTTTAAGCAAATCCCTAAAGTCAATTATCTGCTAGATCTTGATAGATTGCTTGCAATTGAACTTACATTAGATTTCACACGTGTTCTGAACCTAATCCGCCATATCCAATTAACTACTGGTGTTCTTGAGTTAGCAAAAGCACTGAATCTGAATTTGGATCTGAAGGCTGCAACTCATCGTGCTGACTCTATCAATCCTGCACTAGCTAGTTCACTCAAACAACTTCAAGCAGAAATAGAAATAGTCGATAAAGAGGGAGCCCATTTCTTTTTAACTTGGTGGGAATCAAACGGAGAAGAGTGGATCAAACGATTACGTCAGATTACTATTGAGTACCAAGATATTGGACATGATTGGCAGTTGACTTTAGAACAACAACAACTCCTTAAAGAGTACAGTCTCGCTAATCAGTTTTTAGCTGAGTTAATTCAAATTGAGGGTGCAGTGAGTGAGCAAGTACGCAAAGAAATTAAGGGGACTCTCTTACTACCAATTTCGGAACTGGAACGCTTCCAAGCCTAAGTTGTTGTTAACAGCATTCTTATCTGCAAATGTCTCCCCATGCCAGATCAAAAAGCAGCATAAGCTATCCGATCGCTAGCCTATATTCCCAGCAGAAATAGAAATATCCATTCTGCGTTGGGAGCACCTCAAAAATGGCATCAAGCTTTCTAGGATTTGCCTTCGGCTTAATCGGCCTCCTTCTTCTGTCCCTGCTCGGCTTTGCAGGCATTCAATGGCTCAACCTGCCGATCGGTAGCTTAGTCGATTGGGTTCTAGGCGGTGCCATTTTCTGGTGGTTGCTCGTCATCGTCACCGTCCCCTGGAACATCCACTTCCAAGCCAAAGAAATCCTCGCCGAAGCCGCCCTCTCCGAAGAACGCGACATCCCGATCGACCCCAAACAAATCCGCTACACCCAAACCATCGCCCACCGCGCCCTCCTCCTCGCCCTCGCCCTCCACATCGCCTCCGCCAGCGGCCTCTACATCCTCTCCGCCAGCGGCATCAGCGCCATCGGCTACATCGCCTCCATCGCCGCCCTCCTCCTCACCGGACTGCGCCCCGCGATCGAAGCCTACCGCTACTTCATCAACCGCCTCAGCCTCATTCGCAAAAACCTCACCTACCCCCGCGAAGATGTCGCCGAACTGCGATCGCGCCTCACCCAACTCGAAGAAACCAGCCAACGCCTCGACAAACAACTCGACCTCGAAGCCCCCAACTCCTGGGCCGCCAACCAACAACACAGCCTCGAAACCCTCTCCCGCCGCATCGCAGACCTCAACGCCCACCTCGAAGCCATCCAAGCCACCAACGATCGCGACCACGATCGACTCTCCCGCGAAGCCCGCCAAGCCATCTCCCAACTCAGCGAAGACAGCCAATTCCTCGACCACATCCGCGAAATCATCCGCTTTTTCAAATCCGCTTAATCCCCACCTAGGGCAGACAATACCTGAATCCCCCACTAAAATTCTCACCAAACAAAAATAGCCTCCGAAACCTTTACCGTTCGGAAGCTATTTCTAACGAGCATGGCAGGATTCGAACCTGCGACCCTCAGAACCGGAATCTGATGCTCTATCCCCTGAGCTACATGCCCCTGTGGCGTTTAAACACACTCGTCCACTATAGCACAGTTTTATCCAGAACTTATTTTATTCAAGACTTATAGATAGTAAGCCGGATCGATCGGTTCCCCATCCTGACGCACCTCAAAATGCAAGTGCGGCCCCGTCGAAAGCCCCGTCGATCCCACGATCGCGATCGGTTCTCCCTTTTGCACCACCTGCCCCTCATGGGGATAAAACCCCTGGGTGTGGGCATAGAGGCTGGTAATCCCATTGCCATGGTTAATGATCACCGTATTGCCATAGCCCCCATACCACCCCGCATAAATCACGACCCCCGCCGCCGCCGCGCGAATCACCGTCCCCTCATCCGCCCCAAAATCAATGCCCGCATGGAACTTTTCGTAGCCCAAAATCGGATGCATCCGCCAGCCAAAATAGCTAGTCACTGGCGCATCCACGGGATAACTCATCTGACCATTGCCCCGAACAATCACCCCCCCAAAATCCTGCCCTTGATATTGGCGAATGTAGCGGGTGATTGCCGCAGAATCCCGATCGAGTTGGCTCATCGCCGCTTCTAACGCCCGTCGATCGTTTTTCAGGCGGGCAATCATCTGCTTCTGATACTCTGCCTGCGCTTGAGTTTCATTCTTTTGTGCCAACAGTTGCTGGGTCATCACCGCAATTTGATTTTTCTCCGCCTCCACCTGATTGCGGCGCTGCTCCAATTGATCCGTTTGTTGCTTCAAGGCCACCAAAGCCCTCCGATCGGCCTCGTACAGGCGCTTCAGCCGATAGCGCTGACTGAGAAAATCACTAAGCGTCTGACTTTGCAACAGAATAGCCAACCCTTGGCGATGGGGTTGCCGTTGCAAAACTTGCAGCCTTGCCACGATCGCCTGCTGCCGTAAACGATAGCGCTCCTCCGCTTGCACTAACTCCAACTCTAACTTTTTCAGCGTCGCTTGGGATTTTTCCAAACTCTCCTGGGTGACTTGGAGCTTCTGGGTGGTAACCTTCAGCTTTTGATTCAGCCCCGACAAATCCTTTTGGGTAATGCCTTCCAGGGTTTTAATTTGATTATGTCGTTGCTGAATTTGTTGGCGCTGCTGTTCCACTTGTTGGCGCTGCTGTTGAAGCGTATCAATCTCCGTCTGTGCCGTCTGCGCTAGAGCTGGCAAGCCAAACCCCATGGCCCAAACGATCCACAAACTGCAAAACAGCACCCCCAGACGACCAACTAGTTTCATTCCCCCACGAATAATTTCTTCACGAATGCTTTCACTAGCGCTTTCAGTAGCTCTTTCACGATCGCGCTTTGTCTGATTTCCCAGGAACTTCACCATAACGTAGGCCCTATTGACGGGCAATTGACGGGCGCTCCCCCGATCGCAATCCACCCAACGGTAACAGCAAGCACTATTATCCCCAGGTTGCTCAATTTGGCAAGCTTAATTTAATCCCCTGGGGATCTCAACTGGAGATATTGCCTCATGATGTTCCAGCAGCGAGGATCTAGAATCGCGATCGGCCTTGAGCCTCCCCACTGCGCGGGACTTTACAGGTTGATCTAAATTATTAATAGTTATTAAGGGAATTACACCTTGATAACTCACTGCCCAAGCCCTAGAGAAATGCGCTACATTGATCTTAGATTGCTCTAAGGCTGTGATCTTACTAGTCTAAGATCTTGAGTTTGAGCTCCTAGTTTGGGGTCTTAGCTTGACCGTAGTTCGAGTTTGACGATCGTTATCTCAACGATCTAGGATGCAGCTAGTTCAGTCAGGGATCAAGCAAACGCCTTAGATCGGTTTCTAAAGAACCCCTCCTAAGGAAGATGCTAGCAGTTAACCAAATGTTCCACACTGCTGAAGAATTTTTCAGATTTTGTCATGCTTGACACGGGTCGTGTTCCACTGACAGGTCAGTCTCTCACGTGGTTTCGTCAGGGATTAGATTGTGTGGCTGCCGGTGATTTTGATAAGGCAGTGGCCCAGTTTAATCAGGTGATTCGAGTTCGCGCTGATTATTGGGAAGCTTGGTACGAGCGAGGTTTAGCGCTTGAAGAATTGGGATGTTTTTCTGAAGCCATTCGGAGTTACGAGCAAGCCTTGACCTATGAACCCTCTTCAGATGCCAGAGTGGAGATCTGGCTGCATCGGGGAAATGCGTTTCAATATGGGTTAGGGGACTATTCTTCGGCTTTGGCCTGCTACGATCGGGTGATCCAACAAAGGCCCACTTACGCTTTGGCTTGGCATCATCGGGGCAATGCATTGCTCTATGGGTCTAAAAAACCTGAAGTTGCTCTGAGTAGTTATCAAGCGGCACTGGATCTGGATCCCAATAATGCGGTCACTTGGCGCAATCGCGGCAATGCGTGGGTTGAACTCAAGGATTTTCCGAAGGCGATCGAAAGCTATGACTTTGCCTTAAGGTTGCATCCAGATGATCCCTTGACCCGCCAAGCCAGAACCCTGGCAGTCCAGCAATGTGGGCTAACGATGCGCCCCCTCACCACAAAGCCCGTCTGGTACGGGGAAGGCTATACCGAAGATACCCTGGCGGATGGAGAAGAACCCGCGTTTGAAGAATATTCGTTGCCTTCCTATCTTTCTGTGCCGTCATTGAATCCTCGGCTAATCGTCGAAGATGAGCAAGGGGAGTGGGAAGTCCCCTTAACCCAGGACTACTACACGATCGGGCGGGATCTTAAGAACGAAATTTGCCTCCGATCGCAGTATGCTTCTCGTTTCCATGCGGTGCTGCATCGGGTGGAACAGCCAAACGGTCAAGTCAACTACCAGATCACCGATGGAAGCTTGGAAGGAAAACCGAGTACCAATGGCATCTTAGTCAACAGTCGTAGAATTTCTGGGGCGCACCTTCAGAATGGCGACACGATCATTTTTGGCCCTAAAACGCGGGCGATCTATCGAGCTTAATCCTGAAACTCCCCTTTAAAACGTTCCTTTAATTAGGCATCTCCCCTGTCACCAAAATCCCTGAACCCAGACTGGGCGAGGGATCTTTGGGTGAGCTCTTAGGTGGCTGCGTGATCCCTCGGTCAGATGTTTGCGATCGTGGCCTAGCCAGGACACACCGCGCGACCTTCGCCATTGCGAACGATCGTGCCTTCTTTGCCGTCAAAGTAAACGGGCAATTGCGCTCCGTCCGATCGCAGAACGTACAACTTCGGCTTTTCGGTCAAACATTGCTGAATCCGACCGGCCCAAGCTTGCAGAGATTGGCCGTGCTGTTGTTCCAATTGTTGCAACTCTTCGATCGTCATGCGTAGGCGACGACGGGCTAAGGGAGCCGTATTCGCCGGAACTTGCGGAATCACGTTGGGCGCTTCTTGTAGCAGCGATAGTCCCGGCTCGGAGAAATAATCCGCTCGCCCAACGACCGGGCTGCAATCCGTACTTTGGAAGCGAGTGCAGGGAATATTAATTTCTGGCGGCACGGTTTTTAAGAATTTCATCAGCACCATCAGCCGAGGGGAAAGGTTTGCTGCCGTAGCGCTAACACCCGCTTGATCTGTAATTGGTGTGGAGCTAGTAAGCGTGCGATCGACCGCCTGCCCCAGTTGCGCGGGAAATTCGAAGTTGGCAGGGAGCAAGGATTTAGAAGGTAAAGAAACGCGAGGAGGCAATTCTGTCACGGGGGGAATTCCCTGGGTATCCACTTCAATTTTGACAGGGCCACTCACTTCAACCTTAGCAACTTCTCCCGTGGACGTTTCACCCGTTGCCGCAATCACTGGTGACGTAGGATTGGTAGTGGCAGTCCCGAGATCCGAAGCTGAGGTTGGGCTGAGAGCGTCGGCAGCGCCAGACGCACCTGTTGGAATCTCAGCTTGATCGGCTTGTAGCTCCGTCGCAGCCACAGGTTGCTGAGCCGTTTCAGAACGTGCAGCCTCAGGGACAGCGGAAAGCGACTGCAATGAGGAGATTGGTTCAGACAGGGTCGGTGAAGCGGTTTTTTCGGGCATCACCGTCGTTTCGGGTGCCGCAATGGTGACAACCTTGGAGCTTGGGGCTGAGATCGGCATCAACTGATTGGCTTCAAAACTGGACGGCGTAACTTCCGAGGGCATTTGAGCCGCCTGGGCTGCTTGGGGGAGTTCACAGGTTGCTAACAACGACAAAGTGCAAACTGTGGCGGTATTCAAAGGACGAAGGGATGAACGTTTCATAGGTAATAAAACAACTGATGGAATCGGGCACTGGCCAGATTGCACTCGGAACTCACTGCACGATGGAATCGAACCCAGTGCCGTAATGTATCCCTCTACTCGTTTTTCCTTATCTCACCGGAAAATTGATGGAGTTTTCCTATAAGTTCAGAATAAATACGGATTGTCCCGTGGAAGAGGGCCGCAAAATATGGCATGCCTGCGAGATTTTGGCGGAAGAATGGAGATTCAATCATTAAGATGGAAACAGATCTTGGAGACGCAAAGGATACGATCGTCTATGAGTCAGTTCCAGCCAGAGTTTGAACGTAGAACCAAACAGCGCATTGTGAAAGTGGTGACGCTGGGGTTCTGCTTTATCGTGGTGCCATTGATCCTGGTACTGTTGGCCATGCGGCCTGCGGTGGCAGATGGCCCGAAGCACTATACGGATTTGCAATTTGGCCCTCTCCCGGAAGTACGAGTTCCGGACTACCAACGGTTTGTCCTCAAAAATGGCTTAGTGGTCTACTTAATGGAAGATCACGAATTACCGTTGGTGAGCGGATCGTTGTTGGTGAGGACAGGCGATCGGGAAGAACCCGTTAGTCAAGTTGGGCTGGCAGATGTTACAGCGTCAGTCCTGCGATCGGGCGGCACTCAATTACATCCACCGGATCAGTTGAACCAAATTCTGGAACAAAAGGCAGCGGCGATCGAAGCGGGTATTACGGTCAATTCTGGCTCGGTGACGTTCAGTGCCCTCAGTGAGGATTTACCCCAAGTTTTTGACCTGTTCGCGGAAGTGGTTCAGAAACCGGCCTTTCCCCAGGACAAGATTGATTTGATGAAGTTTCAATTACGTGGGGGGATTGCACGTCGGAATGATCAACCAGGAGGCATTGCGTCCCGCGAATTCCGCAAACTGATCTATGGCAATGAGAGTCCCTACGCTCGGACTATCGAATACGCCACCCTCGATCGCATTGGACAACCGGATATCAAGCAATTTTACAGCCGCTACTTCACTCCCGATCGAATGATTCTGGGTATCGTGGGAGATTTCAATCCAACCCTGATGCGACAACAGATCGAGAAAGCTTTTGCCAATTGGAATGTCTCTCAAGCTACAACTAAACCAGCAACGGTTACAGTAACCCAACAGAAGCAGGGAGAAGTTTACTTTGCCAATCAATCCAGTGTCAGCCAAAGCTATATTCAAATGGGGCATTTGGGAGGAATTGTCAAAGACCCGGACTATCCCGCGCTGTCTGTGATGAATGAGGTGCTCAATGGCTTCGGTGGCCGGATGTTTAACGAAGTGCGATCGCGCCAAGGGTTAGCCTATTCAGTCTATGCGGCTTGGAGTCCTCAGTTTGATTATCCTGGCCTATTTGTGGCGGGTGGGGAAACCAAGTCCGCTTCTACGGTGCCGTTTATCCAAGCTACGATCGCGGAAATTGAACGGATTCGCAAATCCCCCATCACCGCAGAGGAACTACAACGGGCTAAGGATTCGGTTTTGAATTCCTTTATCTTCAATTTCCAAGATCCCGCCCAAACCCTATCTCGCTTACTGCGCTATGAATACTTTGGCTATCCCAAGGATTATATTTTCCAGTACCGTAAAGGGGTCGAAGCCACCACGATTCAAGATGTGCAGCGGGCGGCACAAACCCATTTACAGCCCGATCGCTTAGTCACGATGGTGGTGGGCAATCAAGCGGAAATTAATCCACCCTTAACGGCTCTGAAAAAGCCTGTGAAAACGGTGGATATTACGATTCCGGCTCCCGCCAAGTCTGCAATCCCTAAAATATAACCTGCGAATCGAAAGGGTATCATCTCGATACCCTTTCGATTATTTCTACCACTTGATCAGGTTTTGCAGTTGACCATCGCGGCGTTGCATATCCAGCATTTGCACCCGTGTTTTGTTGTTGTCCCGATTCATTTCTAAACTAGCATCAATCTGCTTTCGGGCTGTTTCGTTGTTGGTGTTGTTGATTTGAATATCTGTGCGGTTGTTGTCTGCGTTCATTTCAGACGCTTTTTGGGACTTGAACATATCCGCCATGGCAGCGTTGTTAGAATCGCAATCGGTCATTTTACCCACCACAACCGTTGAGGAACTCTTATCGCTGAAGGAAGATGAACTTCCTTTATTCAAATTACTGAAGGCGCTCTTGTTACTGAAGCCGTTGGATTGGCTGGATTTAGAGGATTGATTTTTCTCAGAGCTGCCGCTGCCGTTGGCTCCGATGCCGAAGATGCTGAATCCGCCACCGCCGCCAGCTTTGCTGCTGGATTGGCTCGCGCTGCTGCTGCTGGAGTTACCGGAAGATGCACTGTTACCAGACTTAGACAAATCCCAGGTGCGATCGCTCTTATTGACGTTATTTTGAACATTATTACCCAGAGCTACATCACCTGTGCTGCATTGCACCTTACCCACCATTTGGCTCGCTAAATCATCGGCTTTGGCAGTGGGAACGAAGGCGGCAAACAGGGTAGAAGCGATTACCAGGGAAGAGGTCAGTTGTGCAAGTTTCATTGTCAGGTCTCCTTGAAAATGTCTAGGTTAATGGAGGAATTTCGTTGAGGTCTTAACCTCTGACATTTACCGGATAGGGGAGACCTGTGGGGTTTATGCAGGGTGCAGAAAAAATATTTGGCGATTTTTTTCTACATGGGCTGCTCAACGACCAACAATTCCTTGGGCCAAGGGTTTTAGTCGCAGAATCAAGTAGGGAGGCTGGAGGGTAGATTGGCCTGCATTGAGGGCGGCGGTGCGGTGTAGTTGGTTGGCTACAGTATATAGATAGCCGTCGGGCCCAAAACTGAAGGCATCAATCCAGGAGAGTTCCGGGGACTGAGCGATCGTTTGGTAGGTGCGATCGGGCCGAATCACTCCAATGGCGTTACGCTCAAAGTCACTGATATAGATGTTGCCTGCTTGGTCGATCGAAATGCCGTCACAGTTGGGCTTGGCAGCGTAATCCTGAACGGCCCGTCCCAATTGATCTGGGGTGAGGGCTTCGTTGCGCAGATCGGCGGTACGGATGCGGTACAAGCGTTTGCCACTCATGGGGCCGTAGTAGAGCCATTCGTTTTTGCCATCGAGGGCGATCGGGTTAATGGCAATCCGGGGCTTAACCAACTGACCGTTGGGTTGTTTGATTTGGATGGGTTGGCCTTCGACAGCCAGTTCCACGGCTTCGGGGCTGACGCTGGGGTGACTGGAGAGCAGGCGGCGGGTGTGCCCTGTTTTGAGATTCACTACTAGGATCGCCGGAGCAGCATTGCCCATGGCAGTTTCGGCAATGTAGGCCATTTGCCGATCGCTGTCGATCGCGAGGTCGTTCAGAAAGGTGCGATCGCTAGCTAGGGGTTTGGGGATGGGGAGGATGCGATCGAGGCGATTTGTATTTGTATTCCAGCCGACCAGTTGGGGTGGGGCTTCTGTTCTGCCCCCATTATCCAGCATCCAGACAATCCCCTGGAGATCCGCCTGGATACCCAACACTTCATCCAAGCCTTTGTTACTGTCTGCTTTACGACCAGATGCCCAAGTCGCATTGGGAAAGGGCACCAGTTGCTGGCGTTGGGGTAACCATTCCATAACGCGATATTGGGGGCTAGCAAATTGATGCAGACTGACAATGATGCGACCGCTAGGCGTTACGGTAATATTGCCAGGAAGTTCTTGCAATTTGGCCACTACTTGTATGGCTTTAGGGAAGGTGGGTTGGGTTGATGGTAATCGAGTTGGTGGCTGGGCGATCGTGGGTTGGGTTGGATGGAGGGGCAATTGGGTAGCCGTCAAGCTACTCAGAAGCGCAATGCGGAAGAGGATGCGGTGGGAAGCTGGCATAATCAAGACCCAAACAGGGACGTTCTTCTATAACCTACTACAAATTTTGCCACCAACATTTTTTGCAAATTATTTCATTTTCTTAATGCGGATGCTTTCTAGACAAGACTGCTGACCTGAAAAATGAAGCAGCTAGAATACAGTTGAGGATACAAATCAGATAAAAATAACACTGTCTCAATTGATAAGGCGTATTGGTTGTTGAATGTGAAATAGTACAATAAAAGATAAACTGAGATAATTCATCATGGCTTACAGTGATTTTAAAATCTTATAAGAAATCCCCCATCGGTTAGGGAAATATCTGGAACTCACCAGTGATACGGGTCACTGGGTACCAATTATTTCAAACCAATGGGAGATCTAAGCTGAAATAAAACCCTACCTAAACCTTCTTAACAAAGAAGTACAGGCGGTAGATTCCTTCACTTTTGTTACCGATGTCCCAAGTAAAGTCAGCCACAGGATCACCACCCTCAGCTTTATTCACCATTTGCATCAGATAATCTCTCGTTAGCAAATCAGCCCGTCTACCGACTGTATCATCACCAGCGCCAGCCAGATTGCTTAACCCATTGGAGACAAGTTGGAGAATGTTCCCAGGAATCGTCACACCTGTCGTCGCACCAAGTGCTACATTGCCTGCATCTAGAATCGATTTGAAAGTGCTGGAATAAGCATGTGGATCACCCTCATCATTTTCACGAATCACGACTGCAAGAATGAGATCTTGCGCAATTCCAGAGTATAGTCTGGCTGCGGCGCGAATAACATTGCCCTTATCGACATCTCCAATCACGCCAGTCTCGTAAGGAGTCTGGGCCTTGCCAGAAGTAGAAACTCCCAAGAACATATAAGGTTCATCACTTCCTGAGATCTCACTAGACTCATCCAAGCATTTGAACCCTGAGAACCAAATTTCTATGTTCACTTCATAGAATTTGATTTTTGCTCCACCTTCGGGTGTCCAATGAATTTCCCCGCCTTCAAATAGGTTGTATCGACCTTTGCCATTGGTTCCTTCTGTAACCAGTTCATCGGTGCAAGGATAGCGCAGTCTGCCTGTTTCCCATCCTTGGTTTTTCCAGGCTTCTCGAATTAGGCCCATGACAATGTGCGCTCCGGTTGAAGGTGTCCAGTAGATTGAGCCACCTTCAAAATGATTGAAGCGTCCAACGCCATCCGGGGTTCCCAGTTCATCAGTAAGCGGAAATCCTAAGAAGCCTAAATCCCAATTTTTTTCCGCCCACTTATCATAGATTCTGCCATAGACAGCAAACGCTTGACTGGTATTTTGTTTCCAGATAATGGTGCCATTCTGAAAATTATTGTACCGTCCCTTGCCGCTACCTGCCTTTCCTTCATCACTAGTAGGATATCCCAAGGGACTTTTTTCCCATCCTAGTGCCGCCCATTTAGAACGAATTAAACCATAGATTAAGTGTGCGCCTGTTTGAGGATGCCAATAGATTGATGCACCACCGTGGTTGAGTCCTTCATAATGCCGATAGTAGCCAATTTTATCTGGACAAGCTTGTTCGTTAGTAACGGGTTTGCCAATCCATGGATTGGTTTTAATCAACTCGTTATATTTAGTGTCGATCGCTGAAGGCATTGAAAATCTCCTAGATTGTTGAAATTACAATTACAGTCATTGATAATTAAGAGCAAATTTGGTGATACCAAACTTAACTTCTCACTGCAATCCTGTGAATTGCGGTTTCACTAAAATTAGTGCCATTAGAGAGATAATTTATTTGATCGAAAAAATGACAAATTTAATAATTTATTTATCATTCAAGCGATCATTCACAAAGATTTATCCTGTTGGTCTAACCATTAATAAATAATCTTTAGACCCTATCCTAACTCAAGACTGAAGTAGGCTAACGTTTCCAACCCTATGCGACTAGTAATCCTGAATATTCATAGAAAACCAGTCAGCGTGCATTGGTGTTTGTAGGCTACTTTGTAAAGTCCTTAGGGAAGCATGGAGGATGCATCAGATTTTCTCCCTGGGTTAACGCAAGTCTTTAAGCGATTGCCTTTATAACCCACATAGGCAAGCCCAAGAATATGCAGGCGATTTGGTAGTGTTTTTTTATGAAGGATGGAGGAAAATAGAGAGTCGTGATTCATTTGATTCGGTCATGTCATCTATCCCAGCCTTCCTTCGATGTCCTAACTGTGGCTCCGAAGATATCGTGAAAAACGGAACCACCCGATAGGGCAAATAAAACTATAAATGCCGCATCCTTTACTAAAAAAGACTGCTGTCGCAATCATATTGATTCGTCCTTGGCGTCGGCCTGATTTGAGCCCCTCTACCCGTTGCCCAATCGGCCCATAACCATAACCATAGTCGTCCCGCTCATCCATCCCAGATTCATCGACATAAACCAGATGAGGAGCCTTGACATCCTCAATCTGCTCAAGAAAGGCTTGCCGTTTCGCTTCATCGCGTTCTCGATAGCCGTAGTTTTTTTACGTCTATAGCCAATCTTCTATAAACCCCGGCAGATCGTGCGTTGACTAATATCGTCTTCCCACAACTGGGCCAGCTCTGCCTGGGTTTTATCGGGATGTTCGTCTACAAAGGCTTGAAACTTCTCCCAGTCGGTGATTTTGCAGTTGTGCAGGGGAGACTGGCGTTGCTTGGGTTTGATATCCCCGGTTTCGGCTTTGCGTTTGAGCCACAGGTTAATCGTATTGCGACTGATGTGAAACAGCTCACTGGCTTCTTGTTTTTTCAGTCCGTCCAATTCGATCGCGCAGATCGCTTCATAGCAAATCACAAAATTCTTAGATAGGCACTTTGTCAACTATACGTCTGAATTTTCGATTTAGCAGGAACTCACCCACGATCGGGGCTCTTCAATTTTTGGAGAACGATCGTGACTTACGTTTGCTCTGCTTGGGATTGTAGCTGCTGAACTTGTTCGATGGTTCAACCCGTCACTTTAGCAACAAACTCCAACGTTGCCCCTTCTTGAAGCATCTTAATGGCCAGAGATCGGTGTGCCTCTTATTTTTCGTGTCCGCAAGGAAGGGAAACTTTAGTTTCAATTTCTCCAACCTTTTAATTAAAGCTCTGAGAATCAGGATTGTAGCGTACAATGATGGACGTTTCCGTTGCATAGCTTGTACGTCCAACAGGAAAATCGTTAATGTCTGTAAACTTCGACGCCATCATTAACGCTGCAACCTCCGAACAACAATTTTTACAAATTTTTGAAGACGCATTCTCTCAACAAAATCAGCACTTACAGGCAGCCCATCGCACCATTCTGACAGCTTGTTACAGAAATCCAGGACTCGCTCCCAGCCTCAAAGCAAGCACACCAGAAACCCTAGCCCAGACTTGGCTCAAAAAATACAACGATAGCTATAACAATCGAATTTCCCAACGAATTTCAAAACATCCAGGTACGATCGCTGATCCAATCATTAACATCATCATCAACGCTCGCTTAACAGAACTAACAACAGAACAACTTGATCAGATCCAATACGCCCATCGGCTATCCATGTCTGCCGAAAATATTCAAGGACTGCTATTAGAAGAATTTTTAGCTGAACAACTCGCTGATTATGGTTGGTATTGTTGCTGGGGAGAATCTGTTCGACATGTCGATTTTTGCAACGTTAATGGTTCCCTCCTACAGGTCAAGAACCGTAGCAACTCAGAAAACAGTTCCTCCTCTAGAGTCAGAATTCACCAGCCGATCGATCAATGGTATCGAGTAGATGCGAGAACAGGCTCCTACCGTTGGTCTTATTTCAACAATCTATATCAGACCGATCGCTTTTCAGAAGACCATTTCATCACCTTCGTTCAGCAGGTTTTACTCAAAAACCCCAATGCCCTCGAGATCGAAGCCAAAAATCCTTGGATTAAACAGTCAGATTCATCAAACTAAATTGAGCGAGAGTTGCTGAACCGAGACAACATCATCCAAACAACCCACCTCACTCATCCAACTCACATCATCGGTCTTATGGTATCGGGAATAGGGAAAATCTGGATAAACGATCGGCGTTTCACCCTTCAAATGCGTTAACAACATTCTCGCGATCGCCCGTCCCAACGAACAAGGAACCGCATTACCCACCTGTCGATATTGATCGAGCAAAGTACCCGCGATCGTCCAATCATCGGGAAACTCTTGAATACGCTTATACTCTTCAATACTCAGGGGTCGATCCTCTTCAGGATGGGCCAAATCCGTCGCAGGCATCGCTGGATGGGTCACTAACGTTGGAGCAGGCTTATCCCAAGCGAGCCGACGGTAAAACCCCGTTTTCCCCCCACCTGTATGATAGGAAGCCCCGAGCGCTTCTTGATGCAACACTTCCGGCAAATCTCGCCAATATTGTCCAGGCTTCAGCAACCGATAATACTTAAGCCGTTTTTCAGGAAACTTAACAAAATGATGCCCTTCCTGAGGCAGCCCCACTAACGCCTCTCGTAAACTTGTCCAGGGTGGCAAATTATATAAACCTTTCTCTGAATGCGTCGGTGTGAGATAGGGCAGTTTTTCACCATCCCGACTACAAGCAATCACAACCCGTTCTCGTTGCTGGGGAGAACCAAAATTAGCAGCATTGTATAAGTTAAAAGAAATACTATACCCAGCTGCTTTTAGCCTTTGTGTAATAAACAGCAACGCCCCACCCCGTTGTTCATCCTGAGACAAGGCAGGGAAATTCTGACCTCTCATTTCATGCGACCTATGTTTTAACGGGGCAGACAATAATCCCCGAACATTCTCAATCACTGCGAATCGTGGTCTCAGTTCAGTGATTAAATCGATAAACGTTAAAAAGACATTGCCCCGCTCATCATTGAACCCTTGACGCTTGCCCGCACTGCTAAACGCTTGACAGGGAGGCCCACCCACAATGACATCAATTTCATCATTCGGCCCCAATCCTGCCTTTTCTCGAATTTCTGCAGCGGAGTAATCCCGAATATCCCCAATCAGCGCCATGTCTGGTCGATTGATCTCGATCGTTTTTCGGGCTGCGGCATCAATTTCACAGGCCAGTAACACCTGGATACCTTCCCGTTCTAGCCCCAAATCCAGCCCCATACAGCCCGAAAAAAAACTCAAAGCTTTTAGATTGGGTTTGCTAAACGATCGACGGCCATGATCAGGAATGCTTAGACTAACCGATTCTCCTTTGACGCGGTAGTTGTGAACAGACTCTGAGGCGACAATCCACCGACTGCTAATCCTCTCTCCACTGATGGCCCCATCCCGAAGTAGCTGACGAACATATTGCTCCGAGCAGTTTAGGAGTTCCGAGGTTTCTCTGACAGAGAGGTACTGGACAGTCATAATTTCGAGCACGAAACTAAAATTAGGTACCCATCCTACAGCGAAGATAGTACGCTTACAAGCATTGTGAACAAATATTCTTGCATTGCATTACCGCTAATTCTACACAGAAAAGCCGATCGCCAGATCGACCATGAATCAGGAATTTCAGGCGTTGCTGTAAGGTAGACGATTAGGCACGCCATACCTTTTCCTCCCGCGATGCAGGATGACTTGCCCAAATGACTGATTTGAACGACCTTAAAATAGGGCAGTTAAACCAAATTTATTTAATAATAATTCTCCAGAAGAATTATCTAGAGATTATCAAGCTCCCATCTGATAATTGCAGATTGAATAGCATCATCTCGACTCATCTGAGGATTTCTCTGAAGCTCATATTGAATTAATCGTTCAACTTGTTCACTATTTCCCATACATTTTTGCCTTAGCTGTCCGAGCATAGATTCAGATGATGAAACTGTAATCTTCATCTGCTCCAATTCAATATCGATATCACTTTTTGAAACTTGATTTTTTAGCAACGAATTACTCAATAAATTCATTGATGTTTCCGATTGAGTTTCTAGATCTGCATTTATTGAAATCAATGAAGTAACAATACTCATTAGAATTTCTTTTAGAAAAATCGTTTCCGGGGTAGTGAGTCCGCTGTTCATTTTGATTATCAAATTATTCACACTTATAACCGTACTTCTTAGAGTTCGAGTAGCTTGATTTAGCTCATCTGGAGATATTTTCTTTGAGAGTAAGTCAAGACATTTCTCAGAATCTCTAAGCAAATTTTGTTTCAATGTAGAAATCATATTTATGAGTATTTCACAGTCTAAATTTGGCTGAGCAGAATTAACACACTGAAACAAATACTCCATTACTTCTAACTTAGAAGCTTGACACTGCACTTGACATAGGGTGTGAACCAAACTCATAGCACTGCTCCAAATAGTTGATTAGTCCTTACTGGACATGGTGTATTGATCAGTTTAGTAAACTAATACTAGTTAATTTGACGTAAACAGGGAAAATTCATATTAATTTCTTCATTAGCTCACATTGAATGTTCAAGTACGATACTTAGATTCCACAACCTTTAGCATGCTCCTAATCATTCTCCGGCTTGACCAACAAAACCGACTTCACAGGCCGACTGGCCGATCGACCGTTTTCATCCAATTTCCCCTCATATTTCCGGCCTTGAAAATAGAGCGCCGATGACGTGCCCCCATCCAAATTCAACGCCCGATCGGCCCCCAACGATCGCAACACCTCCGCCAACGATCGCAACGACAAGCCCCCCGCCGGAGCCCCCTGCGCCACCATCACCAACCACACCCTGCCATCCGCCGCCAACCCGATCGCACTGCGCGCATTCTGAGCCTCAACCCCGATCGCATCGCGAATCACCTGTCCCTGCCGCTCCACCCAAAAGCCTTCTTCCGTCGCCGTCAACTGCGGTAACAACTGCGGCCCCGCCCCGATCGCTTCCACCAATTCACATCCTGCTGGAACCGCCGCACCATGGCGCACAATCTCATAGCGCGTCTCAGCATTGCAGACATAGCGCCGCAACTCACTGCGATCGAGAATTTGCGGCAAATAGGGTTGCAGCGCCGGATTCTCCATTAACCGCCGATTCTGCTTCGGATCAGCCACCCAGCGCCGACCCCGCATGACAAACGAAGTCGAACCCTGATTCTCCGGATCAAAAAACCCCGCATTAATCGCCGCGATCGCCCCCGGTTGCTGCCTCACAAAATCCTCGATCGGCTGCACCGTTTCCGCCACCGCCGGACTGACTACCCAGCCCCGACCCGCCGGAACCTCCACCACATGCACGATCGCCCCCTCGATCGTCCGCGTCGAATACCGCACGATCGTTGGATCACTCGGCCCAGGAGCACCAGACTTCACCATGGCAGACCTCGGAGCAGCGTCTAATTTGGCCTTGGAGCTAGGCTGTACATCACTAGACTGCATCGAACAGCCCACCAGTAAGCTTAAGACCCCGATCGCTCCCAGCCTAACGAACCCCCGCGATCGCGTCCACACCTGTGGAACTCCCATCCGTCTCTGACTAAAACCCAAAATCATCAAAGGACACATCGGGCAAATTGGGCGGCACTACGGGTAACGAAGCCGACGTTTTATAACTTTCTCGCTTGGTCGCTGTTTCGATCGTAATTGCTTCCAACTGAATCTCCAAACTCCCCAGGGGCACCGTCAACTGCGTCGTCGATTCCAACTCCCCATGGGCATTGGGCACAAAGTCTACCAAATAGCGGGGCCCATCCAGCAGCGTCCGGGTTTGCCGATCGTTAATCCACAGTTTGACATACAGTTTCGGGAGCAAATTCGGCAGCTTCACCTTCACTAGCAACGGTTGCCCCGCCACCACTTCCGCCACCGCTTCCACTTCCAACTGCGGCACAGGCACCGCCTCATGCTCCGCCAACTTTAGGGGATTCTCCGGTGTATCCGTTCCCGTAGATGGCATCGCAAAAATCGGTAGTTCATCCATCACCACCGCTTCACTCACTGCCTCAGGATTACCCAGGGACGGCGTCACAAAAGGATTGATCGGCCCAGCGGGTTCTGGGGGTGTCGCCGCTGCATCCTCCGCCCGTGTTTCTTCAGCAAAACTGGTTAACCGATCCATAAATCGATCGTCCAAATTCAGCGCTTCAAACTCATCGGGCAACCGAGCCGCCGTCACCTCGATCGTATTGGCCTCCTCAAAGGCATCCAACTCATCCAAACTTTCAAACTCTTCCAAATTCGCATCTTCCGCATCCTCCCAGCCCTGGAACGTGCCCGAGAACTCAGCATCCACGCCTGCAGGCTCCGCAAAGGGATTGGCAAAGGCTACATCATCAACCGCTCCCGATGCCCTCCGATCGGTCGAAGACCATTGCCCTGTCGCTTCTGGCTGGAATAAATCTTCTGTCAACAGTTGATCCAAATCCTCTCCCGGCAACCCTTCCACACCCGTCGGGGCCCGATCGTCCTCCATAAAAAACTCGGGCGGCGGCGAAACCAATTCCACCGCAGGCGATTCAAAGAGATCCTGATCTAGCTCATCCGCCTCTGTTACCAACCCTTCCGGCAAATCCTCCTCAAAATCCTCGATGTGCAAATCCTCCATTGACAAATCATCGTCAAACAGATCGAGCAGGTCATCGGTTGCCGCAGTTTCAGCTATCGGTTGAACGGGCTGCGGGAGGGAAGGTAGTTCGATCGCCTTGCGTTCACTGGATTCGCGATCGCTTGGTTGCTTCAGCTGCGGTGGCAGGGTTTGTCCTGGACTAGCCGTGAAATCGGGCACCGTTGGCCCTTGGTTGACCAAGCCCAAGAAGGCCAAATCCAAATCTGGCCCAGCGGGTTCCGGTTCCACCGTCGGTTCCAACAGATCGGGGGTGATTTCCGTCGCGATCGACGCCAGCAGATCCTCCAGCGCCGCCGTCACCGTAAAGCTTTGGGTCGCCAAGGTCGCCTGACTAGCGCGATCGCGCAACACCAGTTCCCCCAACAAGAGCTGCGCCGCCAGCGGCATGGGCATCGGCACCACCAGCAGAAAATCCTGGGGTAGCGTCTCTACAGGCAATGCATCTTCCCAATTCACCACCATTTCCCCGGTTTGGGGATCCCGCAGCACCACCTGAGCATCCACACGCGCAAGGGCAATGGGCTCCGACCCACTGAAGGGCTCCGATCCACCGAAGGTCATTGATGGTTCTGGGATCACCTGGCCGCCCAAGTTCAGGCTCTGACCGACATTCAGTTCATAGGTGTCTGGTTGCAGATGAATGGCGATCGCGGGCTGGTCAAGCGCACCGTCCGCTGTTTCCGCCAATTCAGCAGTCCCACCTGATTCCGTTGCGATCGCATCGTCAAGGGCCAAATCTAACCCCAAGTCGAGATCCGTTTCAGCCCCACCCTCAACCGTAAATTCCGGCTCAGATAATTCCAAATTAGATAAGTCCAGATCAACCGCGATCGCAGAACTGTCCTGAGGCACCTCAGCGATCGGATCAGCCCAGGCATCCTCGCCATCCAGATTAAACGCTTCAAGATCAAGGCCCAGATCCAGATCCGTTGGCAATTCCACGGGTTGACGTTCCCCCTCTGCCGTGGTCGATCGCTCCAGCCCAGAAATCTCTTCCAAAGGCGCTAACTCTAGCTCATCCAGCAAACTGTCTAGACTGGGTTCCGAGTCGAATTTAATGCCGGATTCAATATCAGCCGCGACATTCGTCGTAACGTTCACCGAAACATTGGCCGCGATATCAGCCCCAGCATCTGTCGGTATCTCCGTATGGGTTGGAAGATCCGTGAGCTGATCGACTTCCGGCAACCCCAATTCTGCTAACAGTACCGCTTCTTCATCGACCCTCGATCGCTCATCGCTCAGGGATGGGTCAAAGGCTACAGCCTCAGCAGCCACAGGCGAGGAATCCTTAATTTCTGACTGCACAGGCTCCGTCACCGCCATCGGTTGGCCCCAATCCGGCTCCCACTCCCCACCAATCTCAGATTCCTTCGGCAATACATGCAACTGAACGGAATATTGACAACTTGCACCGATTAAATCTGTCATCAGGCCACTGCTGCAATGCAGCTCCCACACCCCCGGTTGCAGCATCGTAAAGGGCATGACCACCATCAGGCCATCGCCATTGGTGCGGCTATGGCGTCGCTGGGTACGGCGTTTAGGCGGATCCTCCTCCGTGGCTTCGTGGGTAATCCGCAGTTCAATATCCGCATTTTTAAAGGTCGATCGCACCAAGACCCGATAGCGTCCCTCCAGAATCTCCACATCCGGCGATTCCAGGGGTAACCACGATCGATCACCCTCCTGCTGTAACAGAAAATCCCAGGTTGTTTCTTGTCCAGCCATAGGTCGTATCCATGCAATAGGGGTAGCTTGGTCTACAGTCTACCGTAGGGAATGAAAGTGGGATAAAACAATCAGCTTAGACACACCAATCTGGCATAAAAATAGAGGTTTGACTCGATGACAAGTCAAACCTCAGCATTTTCATCCAATTGACGAACGGCTTTAGTAGTTCACTACGCCCTTCAGGATGTCATCGATCGTGCCAATGTTGGCCAACAGCAGATAAGCACAGAATGCACCACCCATTGCACCGATGAAGAATCCACCGGAGAACTTACTCCAACCTTGGGCACTTTGCAGTTCGCTCGAGCTACCAGAGTCATCATTCTGGAAACGAGCCAAGCCGTGAGCTGAGAGAGCCATCGTGGCAATAATGATGAGACCCATCGCACTCACCAGACCACCAAAAGCAGCCAAATCAGAGTCGCGCAGGGGACCAAGCTTCGTCCAGGGTCCTACGATGAAATAGCCGTGTGCCATCCCAACTTCGAGACCACGCAGCAGCGGAGACAGCCCCTTACGGTAAGCGGGCAAGTTTCCGATAAACGCGCGGGTAAAATCGGAGTCGCTGACGGGCGTGGAGAGGTGCCCAACGAAGGGATCGTCGTTGTAAGCCTTGACAAATTGAGCCATAGCTAGATGATTCCTAACAGTTTTCTGAAAAGGGAGAATGAACTCGCCTTCAATCATACGGGGTGAGCATCGGTAGATTCTCAGGATCAGCGAATTGCTTCAGAAAAGTTCATGGCTAAACGTTACACAAGTTCATGTTTGTGCAAGATATGTCATTTTATTAAGCAAGATTGACCGATCGAAGGCCCTACTCTGAGACACCTGCTAGGACAGTTGATCGGCAGCGTTACAAACCGGGCACTATGAAACCCTGCCCCCCCCTAAACTATCCATTACGGGAATCTTAATCTGGATAGGAAGTCTTGATGCTTGATTCTGCCTTACCCCAGGAATTTGTGATTCGTCCGGCCAGCCGCCGGGATACGAGATCGATCGCCCACCTTACCCGCGCCCTCGCAAGCCTCGCCTTCCAACCCGCATCCAACCCCTCAGTCCAAGCGCTAGCCAAATCCCTTGCCCTTCCAGAAACAGGGTGGGGGTACTTCAGTTTGGCAATGACGATCGCGATCGCCATCTACGCCCTCCATACGTTTCCAGAACCTACCGGACTGGTCTTTGCTTGGCTGATTTTGTTGGTTAGCCTCGTACTGTTGAGCATGCTCATCCTGCCCTGGGTGAACTGGTCAGACTACTGGGTCGTGGAACACCAAGGCCATATCATCGCCTGTGCCAAGCTCTACCTCAATCCCACCCACTCCGAAGTCTACGATGTCTTTGTCCAGCCCTATTGGCGTGGCAAAGGACTGGGGGCAGCACTGATCCAGACCTTGATCCAAGAAGCGACCATCCCGATCTATCTGGCTAGTCTCCCCACCACCGTTTCGTTTTATCAAAAGCTAGGATTTGCCCCGATCGAGCCCCGCCACCTCGAACCCACGCTCAGAACGCGCCTCAGCCTCAACAATCCTAAGTTTCGCCACAGAGGACTGACCGCCATGGTACTGACTTCTCGCGGTTGAATTCCTGAGCTTCACAGCAGTTGTTGATCAGATGATCAACAACTATTGAGATAGAGCAATTGAGATAGAACAATCCCAGAAACTACACTGTCCCTTGGGCAATCAGCCGCCGCCAATCCTCGCAGTACTGGGCAATCTCAGCCTGCGGAAGCTCGCTTTGATCCCCCGTCGCCAGCCATTTGAGTTGTACCGTGCGGTTCTCTGCTTCCGCATCTCCTAGGATCAAACAGGCAGCCGCCCCCGATCGATCGGCTCGCTTGAACTGCTTCCCAAAGGCGCTGCCACTGAGATCTAGTTCCGCCTTAAACCCCGCCTGCCGCAGTTGTTGGGCAATGCGCAATGCCTGCGCCTCCGCTTGGGCCCCCCGGGAGACAAGGTAGAAATCCGTTTTGACGATCGGCGCTGCTTGAACCTTTTGTAGCAGCAAAATCAACCGTTCCAAGCCCATAGCCCAGCCCACCGCTGGCGTTTCCGGGCCACCCAACTCTGCCACCAGGCCGTCATAGCGTCCCCCCGCACAGACCGTGGCCTGAGCCCCCAAATCATCGGACTGGATTTCAAACACCGTGTGGGTGTAGTAGTCCAGACCCCGCACGAGCCGAGGATTGATGTTACAAGCAATGCCTAAATCCGCCAACAATTGCTGTACCCGATCGAAGCGGGCTTTAGACTCTAGGCTCAGGTGATCCAAAATGCTGGGTGCACCATCCAGAATGCGCTGGGTATTTTGATCCTTCGAGTCCAAAATCCGTAGGGGATTGCGGGTGAGGCGATCCTGGGAGTCCGGATCCAAGTCAGCTTTGTAGGGCGTCAGATAGTTAACCAAGGCTTCGCGGAAGGCGGTGCGATCGATCCCATTCCCAATGGAATTTAAATCAAACTTCAGATCCTTCAGTCCCAAGGCTTGCAAGATATCCGTGGCGATCGCGATCGCTTCCACGTCCGCCCGCTCATCACCACTGCCGAGCAACTCTAAGCCCAACTGGTGAAACTGCCGCTGCCGTCCGGCTTGGGGGCGTTCATAACGGAACATCGGCCCCACATACCATAACCGTTGTGGGCCACCCTGGGCTTGTAACCCGTGCTCAATGAACGACCGCACCGCTCCAGCCGTTCCCTCGGGACGTAGCGTTAGGGAGCGATCGCCCCGATCGAGGAAGGTATACATCTCCTTACTGACCACATCGGTGGCCTCTCCCATCCCCCGTGCAAACAAATCCGTCTGCTCAAAAATGGGGGTACGAATCTCCCGAAAGGCTGCTCGGTTCAGAATTTCCCGCGCTGTTGCCTCCACAAACTGCCAAGTGCTGACCTCGTCGGGCAGAATGTCTCGTGTCCCGCGAATTGCCTGAATAGAACCCATGATGTCTCAGTAACGCTTCCACTCGCCGTAGCGATCGCCATAGTACGCCAAAATGTGATCAACCTGTTGTTGAGCCTCTGGTCGATCGGGCAATTCGATCCGTAAGCCCCCCAATTGACTTTGCAAATAGTTAAATTCTCGAGACATTTGGGGCAAACACTGAACCAGCACGCCGTCCACTTGCTCTAAATGCGCTGCAATTTCTCGGTAAACCGCCAAAGGCACCGAATCGTTCTTCACAGAAAACATTATCATGCCTACAACTAAGCCCCTTCTCCCTGTTTATAGGCTGGTAATGTACAACAATTCACCTCATCCAAACACACTTTGCCCCACTGCAACGCCCACCGAACCAAAGCAACTCGGTTCTCGGTCTCGGTTTTTGTCAGAATATTGCTAATGTGGTTGTCTACGGTGCGCTTGCTGATGTCCAGCTTTTCAGCGATTTCCTGATTGGTTAACCCAGCCGCCACTAGCTCAATTACCTGGAGTTCGCGATCGGACAGCGGGGCTTGAGCTTGAGAATCACTTTCTGCCATAGAGGTCTCAACACCAAATGCGTACATATGCTTATGCTCATTGTAGTTCCAGGAAGCGATAGGCGAAACTAACTGTTAATGCTTTGACGTTTCTTCTTACAAAGTTTCCGTTCACGCGATCGCATCAACTATGGCCAAAGACGCTTCCCTCCAATGTCCCAATCCGTTCTGCAAAGCGCCCAATTCAGACGATCATCTTTTTTGCGATCGCTGCCAGACCTTCATTCCTAAACACTACCTTTGGGCGACGGGCGGGGGTGCAGAGCGTCTCACGGTGGGAACGTTGGTGGCCGATCGCTATCAAGTTATCGCACCCCAAATCCTTCTGGACACAACCCCAGGCTTTTTACCCGACATTCCGCTGGAGATCTCCCTCAAACTAGAAACCTACCTACGACTGCTAGCCCATCGTCCCAGAACTCCCCAGGTTTACGGCATAATCCGGACACAAGACTCAGAGCCCATTATCCTACTAGAGGAAGGAGCTGTTTACGGTGCGCAAACCCTTAGTCCCACGGGAGCATCGTTGGCGGGATGCCTCATGCCAGAACTAATCGAACAATGGGGACAGGCTTCACACCTACAACAAGTCAACTGGATCCTTCAACTGGCCGAGCTGTGGAAACCCCTTTCCCAGGTAAAAGCTTCAGCCACACTTCTACAACCAGAATTGATTCGGATTAATGGAGGGGTGATCCATCTCTTGGAAGTGCTCTATCAGCCGGACTTAGAGGTGACGTTGCCCCATCTGGGAGAGTTTTGGCAAGAACTAGCTGGAACTAGTGCCCACCCTAAGTTTTGGATGGGGCTTTGCGATCGTTTGATCCAGAAGGAGATCAGTGAATTTGATCAACTAATTAATCTTCTGGATCATGAAATTAGTCAGGTGAAGCGAACGGGTAGTCGAATTTTGATAACTACTCAGACTGATCAAGGCCCCAATCGACAACGTAATGAGGATTCCTGTTATCCGGCTGCCGGAACTTTTACAGAGCTAAATTTAAACACTTCAGCTCAGTCCTTGGTCTTGGTCTGCGATGGGATTGGGGGCCATGAAGGGGGAAATGTTGCATCCAACTTGGCGATCGAAACTGCCCTAGGAACGGTGAGCAACAAAACCATTTCTAGTTTTGATAGTGCAAGACGGGCCTTAGCCAAGGCAATCCGTCAAGCCAATGATGCTATTTGTGCTCGGAATGATCAGGAGGAACGCACAGAACGGCAACGTATGGGCACGACGATCGTAGCGGGGTTAATCTATGGCAACCAGATCTGCATCGCACACATTGGAGACAGCCGAGCTTATCGCATTACGCGCCAAGGTTGCTATCAAATCACGATCGATGATGACATTGCGTCGCGGGATGTCCGTCAAGCCTATACCCTCTACCGAGAAGCCACTCAGCATTCCAATTCCGGAGCCTTAACACAAGCCCTTGGGATGGTTCCTTCTTCGCTCCTGTATCCCCATACGAAGCGCTTTGTATTTGATGAAGATTGCATCTATCTTCTCTGCTCCGATGGCCTGAGTGATTTCGATCGCATTGAAGAATCTTGGGCCACGGAATTATTACCGGTGCTGGATGGAAAAGCTGATTTGAGCCAAGCCTGTCGGCAGTTGTTGGAAATTGCCAATGTGCGCAATGGCCATGACAATGTCACGATCGCCTTATTGCATTACCAAGCTTCAGCAGAGTCCTATCCCACGGTTTCTCAACCTGACTCATCAAGCTATGCTGAACTTCCCACAAGTCGTCCGGGCTCCAATCGGGTTTCTCGCCTCAAGACTCGTCTGATGAAGCCAACCCAATCTTCCTCCCGTGGTTGGTTTCCCATGGTTCTAGTCCTCCTGTTGGTGGCATCATCCGTTGTGGGAGTTGCTTGGGTCTTGGGCGGAGGTAATGTGGGCTGGTTGTCTCGGTTTTCTCGATCGCCTGTGCCCCCCCGCTCATCTTCTTCCCCCTTCCGGGACTTCGGTGTGGGCCAATTGATCAAGGTCAAACCAGATGCACGATCGCCACAAGGTCTTGCTCTCCTACCTCAACCGACTCAGCGGGCTCCAGGAGACATTCCCATCAAAGTGGGGGATGCGGCAGTTGGATCGGTGCTCCAAGTGTTGCAGGTGGACAATCCTACCGATGCATCTTTGGATCAATGGGTGAAGTTAAAGCTGTGTTCAGGGCCTACGGTATCTAATTCCACAGTGCCTAATCCCACCAGTTCCAGTTCTCCAACAACCAGTTCTAATGCCAAAAGTTCTGCGACCCCAACCTCTCCTGCGGCCCGTTCCTCGCCTAAATCGTCACCCCAACCTTCACCCACAGAGCAGATATTGCCCGGTGTAGAGGGGTGGCAACAGGCCGTTGTCCTCAGTCGGGTGACGGAACCTCTGTCGGTTATGCCGAATGCTTCGATCGGTTCCTGCGTCACGCCACCCTCGTCACCGGCAGAGGGGATATCGACTTCTCCTGCGGCAAGTCCTCAGTAGTTGGTTCAATGGATGGTTCTACCGGGGCCATTTTTCTTGAACGTAGTCATTTAGGAACGATTCAGCATGGGCTCTTCGGACATTCCTTGTCTCAATTTGGCCATCGATCGTCTACGGGCGACGGGGGCAAACCACTTTGCGATCCATGTCATTCATGCGCCCTATCGCGCGGGATACGTTTTGCATGATGGTCTGTGGTCGGAGTCGCTATCGCAGGTCTGGAGTTCTTGGCAGGAAATGTTTGCCGTGCGATCGGTGCCAACGGTTCCCTACGTCTCGGAGGCAGGACTGCCGCCCTCGAAACCGCCTGCCATGGAAACGGGGCCTTCTGCTTCTGGACAGGCGGTACCCTATAGCGTTCGCTTGATGCAAACCCTAGGAATTAACCTATGGCAATGGTTATTTACCGGGCCGATCCAAACCTGTCTGAGCCAAAGCCAGGGGATTGCCATGGGACAGAATAAGCCCCTGCGGCTGCGGTTAGATATCCGGGATCCCGATTTAATTGCAGTGCCCTGGGAAATTATGCAAAGCCAAGCGGGCAAACCCGCAATTTCTCTGGGTCAACAGGTCTTATTTAGCCGAACGACCAGTGATGTAGAAGATTTGCCACCGCTGCGGACGGAGCAAATGTTAAACGTGCTGCTGGTGTTGGGGCAAGACTCAACTCCTCATCTGGAACTGAATTCGGGTTCAGGGTTTGGGGATGTGACGCAGCAGCATTTGGAAACGGACGATCGCTTAAAGTTGGATCAAGAGGCAGAGGCGCTATCGCGGGTGTTGCGTAATTCAAGTCGCTTTGGCAATGCGGCGCTCTGTGCGGTGGATGTGTTGGTACAGCCGTCGCCAGCGGAGTTAATTGCCCGCCTAGAAACGCAGCAATATAATGTGCTGTTCTATGCAGGGCATGGGGTTCCGGCTCCCGATGGGGGACTCTTATTCCTACGATCGGATATGGCGATGAATGGCACGGAACTGGCGCAGGTGTTGCGGCGGGGGCGGGTCAAGCTGGCGGTGTTTAATGCTTGCTGGGGGGCACAACCGGATCATCAAGGCGGCCAGACGATTCCCCGCAGCAGTTTGGCAGAGGTGTTGCTGCACCATGGGGTTCCGGCGGTACTCGCAATGCGGGATTCGATTACGGATCAGGAAGCACTAGCATTTATTCAAGCATTTTCCCAGGCGTTGGCGGAACGGTTGTCGATCGACCAGGCGATGGCGGTGGCGCGGCAGAACTTGCTGACGTTGTTTAAGTTCAATCAGCAGGCTTGGACGCTGCCGGTGCTCTACATGCATCCGGAGTTTGATGGGGAGTTGATTAAACCCTTAGATGAAAGTTTGACACAAATTCCTAGTAATCCTAGCCAATTTGGGCGCAAAATGCCGATCGCCTCACTGCGATCGTTAATCACCTCGCGGATGTGGACGATTCGGGGTGGACTAATGCGGGTGGGCATTAGTGAAGATAATGATTTGGTGCTGCGGGGAGAACCGGGGGTGTCTCGGAAGCATGCCGAAATTTTCTGCCGCAATGCCTTTAATGGGGATGAGGCGCTGACCTATCATTTGCGGGATTTTTCGCGCTATGGCACTTGGGTTTTGGGGGCACAGGGTTGGCAAAAGATTAATCACCAAGAGGTGCAGCTTTATCCTGGAACGCAACTCAAGTTTGGGGGATCGCAAAATTCGGTTTTAGAGTTTGTTGTGACTGATCCGGAGGGGGCTGAATGGACTTTCTAGCCCAATGAATTAACCGAATGAATCCCTAGGAATCTCCCCATGGGCTGCGTAGATCAGGCTGTGCAAAGCGGATGAATGTTCGTAAACCAACGGAGAAGGCTTGAAGATAGCAATGGTGGAGCAGTGGATTTTACGGAATGCGGGTTGGCAAAACCTGGGCTAAGTTAAAACCTGAGCTAAGTTAAAACCTGGGCTAAGCTGCAGGTGTGGCTGTTTTTCAGTAGTGTTTTTCCAGTTAGGATGGAGCGATGGTGAAGTTAATTGCAGGGCTATTGATCCTAGGCGCGTTGGGATTGTTGGTCTATTCTGTTGTGCAGGATCGCAATCGATCGGGGAATGGTCGGGTCTTGGGCGGCAGGATTGATAGCAAATTGTTGAAAGCGACGAAGGGCGATCGAGCCTTGGCGGAACGATTACTGCGGGGCGCACAGTTGAAGTATCCTGGTAAGTCCGATCGGTGGTATGTGGAAAAAGTGCTTTATGACTTGCAACGGGATGGCGCAGGCCCGGTGCGTTAGAACGGATTACTCAAACATTACAGTGTGATTGAACTCATTACTAGCTTGAGTAACTAAAAACTATAGTTTCCAGTGTAATTTTTAACGTAGTAGAACAGCTTCTCAAATCACTTGTTAAGATCCACTTTTCAAATCAATTTATTTTGCATAACCGAGTCATCTCAATTGACCTAAACAGCTTTGTTTTTTTGAGATTGCTCTACTCTTCGATGTGCTCTCTGAAATTTTTCTGTTCAGCAGTATCAGCTGATTTAGATTACATTGACGTAGTATTCCTGCTTGAAATTTAATGATTGCTTACCTTGGCTGCAAGGAATCGCGGGAACTCAGAACAGTGACCCAGCGTCGTTCAAGATGCCAGGGAGAGCAGATGATCGATTTGCTCAATGCAGCGGACTCTTCTTAGCATGTTTTGTGAAGAAAAAGAAGTATTCCCGAAAACTTTGTACAAACTTCATGAGTTTAATTAAGCTCTTCATGATACAAGAAATTCATCTTTTTGAGCCAAAATACTGGGTTTTCGGTGGAAATAAAGATGATGAAGTGGGTCATGGGAGATATTTGTTTTGTAGGGATAAAAAATCACCTATTTGAGGGATAAATAATCTCTAGAAATTTTTTTTAAGGGTTGCCAGTGATAGCTTCAAATTCCAATCCTTGAATTTTTCTGTGTTCTAGCCGCTTTCTAATATTCTGGGCAAGGAATATTCTATGCAAATTCTGCATGGATTGCCTGCGATCGTCGATCGGTTAATCCTATCTATGGGGGATGCTAAATCAAATTTATTGACCATGAAAGACTCCTATCACAGTTTGAGTTTTCAGAACTTAACCACCTGTCCAGTTTTTGGGGTTCACCGCAGTCTGACATTGAATTTTAAGCCTAGGTAGAGCTCATCATCATCCAAAACCTGAAGTCATTGGGAAATATCTAGTCATCTGAACTAACGATCGGCTTGCGGGAGTGCCACCATTCCCGTTGCTCTGGCGAAAGCTTGACTGAGTACAGCGTAATCACCATCGGTTTTGTGCGGTGCTCCTGACCCACAATCTCCACACTGTAAGACGGGCTACCCTTAGTCGCCATATCAGGAACATAGCGCTTACCAATGCGCCGCCAACTGGGTTCTTTGCCATGCCATTCAATCCGGCAACAGGGATAGGGCAACTGCTCCCGATCGAACAACCGACAACAAGGCCCAATAATGCGGTAGGTGTAGTGACAACCAGGACTCAGCAGAATATGCCCTGACTCTAAGGGATGGGCTTCCGGCTGATGGTAGTCAGGTTGTGACCAAGGCATCCCAGTATGGCGAGTGGGGTTGGGGAGATTCACGGCAATTCCTCAACAGGTTCCAATGGCAGGTTTGAGAGAATCTGCAACAATTGAGATTCCAGAACTCACGATCGCCTAAGCAAACGCGATCGCTAGACTCGTAGTTTACAGTGCTTTGTTCAAGTTGGAGACACTATATCTAGTGGTACTTGAGAAAAATTTAGCAGAAAATCGTCGATCGTGCCGCCTCTATCAACCCGGATTAGTGCCCTATGCCGAGGCTTGGGCATGGCAGCAGCAACAGGTGCGCGATCGTAAAGCCCAAATCGATGCAGGCTTGGATCCCGCAGACAGCTTAATGCTGCTAGAACATCCGCCCGTGTACACCCTGGGGCAGGGATCCGATGCAGGGTTTCTCAAATTTGACCCGCAGACAGCAGAGTATGAACTACATCGCATCGAACGCGGAGGCGAAGTCACCTACCACTGTCCCGGCCAACTGGTGGGATACCCGATTTTGAACCTACAGCACTACCGCAAGGACTTGCATTGGTACCTGCGGCAATTGGAAGAAGTGATTATCCAAGTGCTGGGGGAATACGGATTGCAGGGCGATCGGGTTCCAGAGTTGACTGGCGTTTGGGTTGAGGGAGCCAAGGTTGCAGCGATCGGCATCAAAGTGAGCCGCTGGATTACCATGCATGGGTTTGCCTTGAATGTCTGCCCAGATTTATCTGGATTTAGCCAAATTGTACCCTGTGGGATTGCCGATAAACCCGTGGGACGGATGACCGATTGGCTTCCTGATTTAACGGTTGAGCAAGTGTTACCGATCGTTGTACAGAAATTTGCTGAAGTCTTTGAAGTCTCATTCAGTTCGCACTAAAGTCGTGGTGGCCAGAGTCGTGGTGGCCGATCGTGATTGCAACTCGTGATTGCAACGCCACTCCAGCCAAACCCAAAGCTATAATCACCAGAATAACCCCACACCGTCCCCACCTCCTCCATCATGGTCACGGTCATCCCCAGCGAATCCCCAACCATCCGTGAGCAAGAACGCATCTTGCTTCAAGGCATCACCTGGGAAACCTTTCAGGGTTTAATTCAAGAACTTGAAACCCAGCCCAGCAAACGGCTCACCTACGACAACGGAAATTTGGAGATTTGGATGCCGTTACCACCCCACGAACGATACAAGAAATTTTTCGCCCGTTTAGTGGAAGTCCTAACGGAAGAACAAGAACTTGAAATTTGTAGCTTAGGTTCCTGTACTTGGAGCCGCGCTGACCTTGCTAAAGGTGTTGAAGCTGATGAATGTTACTACATCCAAAACGAACCTGCCATTCGCGGACGTATGACCATCGACCTCGCGGTCGACCCACCCCCCGACCTCGCGATCGAAGTTGACATGACCAGCCTTTCCCTCCCTCGCCTACCCATCTATGGGGCCTTAGGTATCCCTGAAATTTGGCGGTATGACGGTACCCGATCGCAAATTCTGGTGTGGCAAGCAGGCGAATATCAACCCGTTGATCGATCGATTTGTCTACCGATCGTAACCCCCGCTGTCCTGGACAATTTCTTAACCCAAGTTTTGACCATGGGAGAAACGAGTTGGGTGAAATCCATCAGAACCTGGGTGAAGACGACTGGGAAAACGTGAGATAGAAGGTAGCAGCATTTCAATCGTCACAGTTCCGTTAAGCGTTGCCATTGCAGCAGCCCTTGGTCAGTCTGATGCCAGCGCAAAAGGTTGTATTGGGACTGGCCGATGTAATCGGCAGATAGGCCTATCGCGCGGCGGGGGGCGGTGGTTGCGAGGGCGATCGCGGTTTCTGGATCGCAAATCCCCCACTGCACCAAATTGCACACCCCGTTTAGCAGTGGCAGAGTTGTCCCTGATAACGTCCCATCGGGTAGCCGTGCGGTGCCTGCGGTGACCTCAATCTGCCGACTGTCCCAGGGATACAAACCATCGGGTAAACCCAAGGGCGACAGCGCATCACTCACTAAAAACAGTCCTCGATGATCTCCCCTCGCTTGAAGACCATTGCCCCCACTCGCTCGTATCAGCAAGTCCAGCATCACAGGAACAACGTGCTGGCCATCGGCAATGAAACCACACTGCACCCGATCGTCCACAAGTGCTGCCCCTAATAACCCCGGTTCCCGATGGTGCAAACTGGGCATGGCATTAAAGGCGTGGGTTACCATAGTAGCACCGTGGTCAAAGGCCAATTGAGCCTGCTTTGCCGTCGCTTGGGAATGGCCAAGACTAACGGTAATGTTCAACGATCGCAAATAGTCGATCGCACAGTTACTAGCATCCATTTCTGGCGCAAGGGTCATAATTTTGACAACGTGGGCGTAATCACCTAGGACTAGCTTCACGTTATCGATCGTGAGTGGCAAAATAAATTCCGCTGGATGCGCTCCTCGTTTGGCTGGATTGAGAAAGGGGCCTTCTAGGTGCACGCCAATGATTTGGGCTTGGTAGGGAGAGCGGTGGGGGCAAGTCATCCAGGCATCGATCGCGGCGAGGGCTTGGTGAATTTTATCGATCGAAGTCGTCACGATCGTTGGACAGTAGGCATCGACTCCCTGCCGCCAAAGGAAATGACCGACCTGCTCTAGAGTATCAAGATTATCCAGTGTCAAATCAGGAAATGCTAAGCCCAAGGCTCCATTAATTTGTAGATCTACCCCCCCAAGGGAAATCCAGTCTCCGTCAAAATCGATCAGGTTTTCTACATCGGGTTTCTCTTGATCTAATTGAGGCGTCATTGACACGATCGTGCCATTGCACAAACCAATGGATTGGTAGCCCTGCAATCCAAGAACTCGTGCATTCCAGATTGAGTGACTCACACGTGTCCGATCGGCCTGTACAGGAGGATTCATGACATTATCCTTGACTGTCAATTACTCAGTCCCCATCATACCAATCCTAGGAATCCTCAAGTCTAATTCTGGACAGCAGCTGGAATCAGGGCAATCCTACTGCGTCTTAATTTGCATTGCTCAAAGAAGGGGACAGAACTTTTTGCATTTGACGGCCTAATCTACGAACCCACCAGCCACTCACCGCGCCAATAGTTCTTCGTAAAATCGCCTGTATTTTGTATTGAGGTGGACAATGCCGTAGAACAAAATGAAGCTTTGCAGAAATCATCTCCCCAGATTTTTTGTGGAAGAATGTGTAGATAAAATCTTCCCAAAGAGAGCGCTCAGCCCCCCTTTGTCTAGCCAATGCTTGTTCTGAGGGAGTTGGCGTATCTTCCCAAATAATGGCTTGCGGAGTGACGCACACGCGCATCCCCCGACTCTTAGCCCGTAGAACCAACTCAGAGTCAGCATAGTAATGGGGCATGTGCTTCTCATCAAATAATCCTACTTGATCAAACACCGATCGATGAAAGAGTGTTCCATTTCCCGTTACAGTCTCTACATCCAAAATTTCTGCATTACCAATTTCTGGAGGCAGGTGTTGTATAGGACAATTACTATAAAGAATTCTCACTAAATGCCGGTTCCAGTCCAAACCAATTCCAATACATGCCACTAGATTGGGATCATTGAGGTAATCATGCCGACTCCCTAAAATCATTAATTGATGTTTTTGAATAATCCCAATTAACGTTTCTATATAGTTAGAATTGATAACCCCATCATCATTAATAGTCAAAATATAGTCATACCCCTCCTCTAGCGCCTTTTCTACCCCACGATTAGTGGATGCTGTCCAATAACTATTATCGTCTACATGCAGAATAGAAATATGAGGAAAGTCTTGGCAAACCGCTTCTGGAGTGCCATCACTAGAATTAGCATCTACTAAAATAATTCCTACCTTTGCGTAGGTTTGTTGGGATAAGCCTTTTAAAAAACGGAGTGTTTTCGATCGTCGATTTCGACTAGGAACAATCGCAGCAATTCTTGGGGACATAGTAACTCCTTGGAAAAACAAATAAATTTCAGTCCGAGCACAATCATCGATACTAATGCAGAACTAATGCAGAACGAAGCAATCAACTTGATTCAATCAACAACAAAACCTAGGCGGTGCTGAATGAGTCTACAAATTAGACTAGAACAGGCATACTCCAGAATTTCAAATGGTGCAGTAACATATGCCTGCGGCGGAGCATAGCCTTACGGATCGAGTACCTCAGCATTGCCTCAGATTTGAAATAGCACAACGTCTTGCGATGCAACCGAGCTAGATAGCATAGAAAAAGCACTGCCATTGCGCCACAATTGCCCACAATGGCTTAAACGTCTCAGCACTATGGTCAACCAACGCCCATCCTAAAATTCCTGCTGTGAAATGGTCTACTTTCGAGTTCATTGAGTTCGCCCAATTCTGGCGTTTTATCTGGATCAGTTTTATCTGGATCATAAGTATCTAGGAAGCATTCTCCAACTTGTTTGACCCAAAGGATGACTGTCGTATGATGAACGCCTTTGACTCGTTCAATCTCACGAAAGCCGCTACCATCGGTATACATCTTTAAGCATTCGCGTTTGAAGTCATCCGAGTAACCTTTAGGGGAGTCATAGTAATCGATGAATTGTCGGCCACAATCGACACAAATATGATTTTGCTTACCTTTTTTCTTTCCATTTTTACGGATATGAGTGGACCGACATTCAGGACATTGCATGGAATACACCCTCAATTCATACTTCTATTATGCAATCCCCGAAACCCAAAACTCAGCAATTCCATTCAAAGTGGCACCATAATGTTATTTTGTCCATCAAAAATTTTGATTTACAACCCACCTACGTGACACTTCCGCGACAGTTCCTATGCTCGTGAGTCACGATAGGGTGCAGATTGTCACATCAGGATTATAGTAGAGTCTCCAGCACGAGTGATTTAAGACAGTCAAAGAAAAAAGTCAATCTCTGTTATCTGTGATCCAGTGCACATAGAAAGAAATCATGCATTTTCATCTATGCAGGTGATTTAAAACACAAATTGTAATCCTTGCATAGATCTATAGAAAAATGGTGTCACCCTTGCAGAACAACTGATTGAGCTATTTTGAAGTGGGATGAGCTAGGCAAAAGACAGGCATTTTTTATTTTCAAAGAGTAATGTGAGTAAAAAAATAGTAACTTTTTTTACAGAATTCACTCCTCAAAATTTGGTGTCATCTTCATTATCGTTTGATAACTTAATCGGCTGTGCTATGGCTCAATTGGGCTTTATTAGCGCTCTTCATGCCTGTCTCGACACTCTCTTGCTGGTATGGAGATAGTTATTTTACTGATCATGTAGATTGATCAGAAGTGTGTTGACTGAAGCATGCTTCGTTTCGCTGATGTCCTCTGGTGCAGTCTATTCCATGCTGAGTCGAGTCCGGGATCTGGAAGAAATCTTGCGTCATTTAAATCCCAGGAAAACTGGATCTCTACTACTCAGACTAGTTATGGCGATTAAGTTTATTGATTTACCGAGGAACGTCTGGTCATGATAGCTAAGAAACAAACGGAAAGACCCCTGACTCGGCAATCGTCGCTTCCCCGTTGGATGCAAAAGGTGTTAGCCATCCACTGGTTGAAACGGTTGTCGCCGAGTTGGCAAGCTTGTATTCCACTCGCTTTGCTCATTGTTGGTCTGTGGAATGTGGCTTCTGTTGCCAGTGAGCCCCCTACCGTAGAGAGTCTTGCCAAGGACGCTCAAACCATGAAGATCGGTTTGGACACGGCTTGGGTCTTGATCGCGGGCATGCTCGTGATCTTTATGAATGCAGGATTCGGGATGTTAGAGACCGGATTCTGTCGCCAAAAGAACGCCGTAAACGTTCTTTCTAAGAACTTGATTGTTTTTGCGCTGTCCACGATCGCCTTTTGGGTCATCGGCTTTGGGTTAATGTTCAGTAGCGGCAATTCTTTTATTGGCGCAGGTGGTTTTTTCCTTTCCGGTGCAGATAACAGCCCTGCAATGGGCGATGCCTATCAAGGAATCTTTGGTTCTCTAAGCTGGGCGGGTGTTCCTTTAGCCGCTAAGTTTTTCTTCCAACTGGCTTTTGCGGGTACTGCCGCAACGATCGTCTCTGGGGCAGTGGCAGAACGCATTAAGTTTGTTGACTTCCTCATCTTTAGCTTGCTCCTAGTTGGAATCGCCTATCCGATTACCGGTCACTGGATTTGGGGTGGTGGCTGGTTAGCCACTCAAGGGTTCTATGACTTTGCAGGTTCCACTGTGGTGCACGCTGTGGGCGGCTGGTCTGCTCTCATGGGGGCTGCTTTCCTGGGGCCACGACTCGGTAAGTTCCGTGCGGATGGCACGCCTAACGCGCTACCGGGGCACAACATGAGTATTGCGACCCTAGGCTGCTTGATCCTCTGGTTGGGCTGGTTTGGCTTTAACCCTGGTTCCACCATGGCGGTCGGTGACGGTTCTTTGATCGCTCACATTGCCTTGACAACCAACACAGCGGGAGCCTTTGGTGGAGTCGCTGCCACACTTGTTGCTTGGTGGTATATGGGTAAACCGGATCTGTCCATGATCATCAACGGTATTCTGGCCGGTCTGGTTGCAGTGACGGCATCCTGTGCCTTTGTGAGTCTTCCCTCTGCTGCCATTATCGGTACGATCGGTGGCGTTCTTGTCGTCTTTGCCGTCGGTTTCTTCGATAGCCTGAAGATTGACGACCCTGTGGGAGCTGTGTCAGTTCACCTAGTCAACGGGATTTGGGGGACACTCGCAGTCGGTCTGTTCAGTCAGGGTGGAGTTTTTGGGGCAGGCGACGTTGCTCCCAAGGCTGGCTTATTCTTTGGTGGTGGCATTGAACAGCTCTGGATTCAGTTCCTGGGAACCATCTGCGTGGGTGGTATGACGGTTCTTCTCTCCAGCATCTTCTGGTTTGCGCTGAAATCAACCTTGGGTATCCGGGTGAAACCTGAAGAGGAAATGGAAGGTCTGGACATTGGCGAACATGGTATGGAAGCCTATGCTGGTTTCGTCAAAGAAGTTGCAGGTCTGTCCGGTGCTTCTGGAGATACCTCAGGCTATCCCAGTTCCATGGGAACACCTAAGTACTAGTGATCAGTACTTGTGAATAGTCCTGTGGGAGATCCCCACCCATTCGGTTAAATGCCATAGTTCCTAGATGTTCGGTAACTGATACTTTGTCGTTTACCTAGTCTAGGAACTTCTCTACTCCTCGGTGATTCATTCATTCATCTATCGAAAATTTAACCCTTTGGCAATACAGGCCTGACCGCACGACCCACCTAGTAATAGGTGGGTTGTTGTTGTAGAAATCAACGCGATACTAATCAACGTAATGTGCTAATCAATTTCGGGAGTGGATGAACGATTAGGCAAGGGTATAGCCTGCTGCAACGATCGCGGATCGGATGTCTCCTTCAGAAGTTTGGCTCTCAATTTTCACCAGTTTAGTGGCTGGATCAGCCTCAACTTTGGCATTCGGATCAAGCGCTGTAACGGCTTGGCTAATGGTATTAGCACAGGCACTACACATCATGTCAGGAATTGTCAACTGAATCAGCATATCAGTAGCCTAGAATGCTTGCGAAACACAATCATTCTACAGTTGCCAAGCCTCCCATGACCTACACTCTCAAACAGAAAACGGCTTCCCTGCCATAGTTGCGGGTTTCAAATCCTGCACATTCACCCACAAAGATTCGCCTCCGCGTGCAATGCAACACAAGTAAAGTGATGGATCACGCCGAACCTGTTCCAATTGTAAAATTGACCAGTCTTCTTGCTCTTGATAGATAACGGGATCTCCAACTTGAGGAGTCCAATCTTTGGGAGAGTTTCGCAGCCAGCGATCGAGCCAATGCCAAAGACCAGTTGCACCCTGCTGAAATTTTGGTGTCACCCAATCTACTAACATCGCTAAGGATAAGGTTCCTAGGATCATCCCAGGTAGAGCCTGATAGTATCGATTAACATTATCACCAACATAAAGATGCATTGTTCGATCAACAATAAAATTATGGATTAAATAATAGCTATAACTATGTCTTCCAAGGCTTGAGAGAAGGCGATTACAATTCACAACTTTCAACAAACTACGAAAAGCAACCATACAGATTAGGGATAGGCCAATAGCAATGAAAAATTCATTGGTAATCCATCCCGATCGATAAAACTGCCCTACAAAACCCAGTACATAAACTGGAAGCCCAATTAGCAAAGCTTTGCCATTACTCCAGTAAACGGCACCTTTCCCCCGTTGGTGGTAAATGCCGACGATCATGCCGACGACAAACGTACTGAGCTTAGCCACAAAAGTCAAAAACGGTTGCCAGCCTGCATCTGCACTGACCATTGCATAGGTCGGATGTCCTTCTAGGACGTAGGTTGCTAGAAACCTATACCCCAACGTTACTGCAATACTGGCAATCAAGACATTTTTCACGCCCCATCGGTGCATGAGATGCCACAGGAGGGGAAAGACTAGCGCAAAACTCAAAATCAGCGGCACAAACCACCAAGGGCCATTGGTGGACAGCAGCAAAAGCCCACCATAGTCAAAGAGTAAGGGAAACGTGAGCCCCGCAAAAATATGCCAAGGATCGGGAATGTAGCTGTGGGTCAGGGTACCGATCGCCCAGAGAATAGGATAGCCCAACCAAGCCACCGTCCAAAAAGGCCAGAGAATTCTCAAAAACCGTTGTCGAATGAAGGATCCAGGTTCGATCGGTCGTCCCTTCAGAGACAGCACCAAGCTGAAGCCACTGATCAACACAAACACATCGACAAACTGATAGCCAAACCAGATGGGTAAACTCCACAGCCACGTCCATACCCCTGTCCCTAAGGGGGTGACCGCAGTGGTCATTCGTTGCCAGTTGTCCAATAACCCCGTTGGCTGCGGCGTATAGGCATAGTGGGTCAATAGCAACTGCGCGTGATAGAGCAATAAAAATACTGCGGCAAAAATACGGATCCCTTCCAACCAAGGAAGTCTAAGATCTCTTTGCACTGGCGATCGAGTCATACCGTACCCTCAATAAATATCAAAAATAATTGCCAAACCAATATCAATGCTGAATGACCTGTGAATGTCAAGCAACTGTCAAAATAATGACAAGTGGATGACAAGTGCATGACAAACTGATGAAAAGTCAATGAAAATTCAGTGACGCTGCAACTTGGCCTCGCCTGCTCTAAAGAGCTTAATTCACAGCCCATGCATGATTGATTGCTCTCATGTTCCAGAAGTTAGATCGAGACAACACTCCTATCAGAGGCTCATCCTACGCTCCAGAAGATCGATCGAGACAATGCCCGTATCAGAATTGTGTCAATTTGAAATCTGGTCAATTTGAAATCAAGTCGATTTCCCCTTTCAATTAGACTCCTCTCTGTGGGTTAGTTCCGCTGAAGGGCTAGCCTCTCCAGGGAACCACCCCCTAGGAACCCTATCCCTGAACTCTGCGTCAAAGATTGCATTCAGACTTCAGGAAAAATGCCAGACAGATTGTAGATACTGACAACACAGGAGATACCGATCAACCAGGGTGCAAAATCAGTGATTCCACGGACTGCTCGCAGATGTCTTCCCTGAAGATACCGAATTCCCACAGTATTCGTTGATCGCTCGATCGAGTTCAATTTAGTCAGCATCTACAAGGTCGTATACCTCAAAGCGCCCATTATGTCTATTCAACTCAATTCTGAAGATCGTCAAATCCTCATCCAACAACGGCTCAAGCGCTTCCGGAAGCAGTTCTTCCATGCGTTGGCAACCTGCCGCTTACAATTCTCTCGTCGCCGCGAATGCTTGGTCATCCATTGCCCAGAACCTTGGATTGTGGATTGTTTGCTGGAGGATGTCGAAGCTTTAGCAGAAGAAGCTCGTATTATTGTGGGAGCCCGAGTTCTTTCACTGTATTTTGTGGGCGAAGAAGTTTATCAGGCCAGTACGGAACCCAACGTTCCCTTGGCAAGCTAACCGGAATGCCACACTAAATCTAAACCGTTGACCCAAGCGATAGAGTTAAACTATTTTGAAGGAACAATTGGTCTACCCTGTTGTCTCCTGTTGTCTAAAGTTTATTGCTTGTCCTATATTGCTTGAGTCAGTAATTCTATATGTCTCTACAAGCTTCGCCCATCCCCCCGATCGTTCTAACGATCGCAGGCTCTGATAGTGGTGGTGGAGCAGGCATTCAAGCCGACTTAAAAACCTTTGCCTTCCATCGGGTACATGGGACTAGTGCCCTAACCTGTGTGACTGCCCAAAATACCCTTGGTGTGACACGGGTTGAAGCATTGCCCCCCGACGCGGTGCTTGCCCAGGTCGAAGCGATCGTCCAAGATATGAATGTGCAAGCAGTCAAAACAGGAATGCTTCTGAACCAGGGAATTATGCTGGCGGTAACAGAAATTGCCCAGCAACTGGCTTTCCAGAATTTAGTAGTGGATCCCGTTATGGTGTCACGGGCAGGGGTTCAACTCATTGGAGATGACGCGATCGAAATCCTGCGCGATCGCCTCCTCCCCCTCGCCGCGATCGCCACGCCCAATCGTTACGAAGCGCAGATTCTCACTGGCGTGGCCATCCACGACCTCACTGGGATGAAAACTGCTGCCCAGCAGATGTATCAACTGGGGCCGAAGGCGGTTTTGATTAAAGGTGGGGGTATGACTGGAGAACTGCGGGGTGTTGATGTGTGGTTTGATGGGAGTCGTCTGGAAGTACTACGAACCCAGTGCGTTAATACCCCCCATACCCACGGTACAGGCTGCACACTGTCCGCTGCGATCGTCGCGAATTTAGCCTTGGGAGAAGATTTGTTCACCGCCACTTGCAAAGCGAAAGATTACGTTACACGGGCGTTGGGCTATGCTCTGAATATTGGTCAAGGTCAAGGCCCGGTGGGTCACTTCTTTCCGTTATTGACATCGCCAACGGTATCCTCAACCATTTCATCAACGGTGCCATCAACGGTGGAGAGAGGTTAGAACGCTTGTCAAATCAAAGACCCCTTGGACTGATCGCGATCGTACTTTATAAATGTTTTGTTGCAGGTCTGATGTTCGTGACGGCGATCGCGCTCCTGTTCACACTCAAGAATCACGATCAACTGGCTGATTTTTCTGAAGCCTATCTGTTAGAAAGCAAACACCGAATTCTCAGCGCCTTAGTGGATCATTTACTGAATTTAAGTTCTAAAACGTTGCGATTGAGTGGATTCGGGGCATTGGCCTATTCTGGTGTGACGATCGTGGAAGCGGTTGGGCTATGGTACCGTAAGCTCTGGGCGGAATGGCTGGTGACTATTTTGGTAGGAACTAGTGTCCCGTTTGAATTATACGAACTAGTCCATGGGTTTTCTCTTCTCAAAGTTCTAGTGCTTGGCGTCAATTTAGCCGTTCTGTTCTATCTGATCCAACAACTTCGGAAACAATATGCCAAGCATTCATCTCAATAGTTGACCTAATATTTAGCTAAACATTCCAATCTCTATCCTCATTTCTCTTCTTCCACAGACAGATCAGTCTCTCCCCACAACGTTATGCAAAGTCCACAACCGATTCCACCTAAACCTGGACAAGAGTCTGTTTGGGACTATCCCCGTCCCCCTCGATTGGAACCAACCCAGAAGCATATTCAAGTGATTTGTAATGGGGTAACGGTGGCGGATACCCATCGAGCCTATCGCGTGCTGGAAACCAGTCATCCTCCGGTGTACTATATTCCCCTGGAAGATATTAATCAGACCTACCTGTTACCTTCCCCTAGGACGACCTTTTGTGAGTGGAAAGGGCAGGGTCGTTATTACACGCTGGCGATCGGAAATGTCCAACTACCCAACGTCGCTTGGTATTACTCTGACCCGACCCCAGCCTTTGCAGCTATCAAAAATTACGTGGCTTTCTATGCGGCTCCGATGGAGGGGTGTTATGTGGATGGTGAGAAGGTGACGCCACAACCGGGGAGTTTCTATGGGGGTTGGATTACCCAGGATATCGTGGGGCCGTTTAAGGGCGAACCGGGATCTTGGGGTTGGTAGGATTGGCGGCTGGTAGAATTGGGGGTGAAATTTAGCCGCTGAGTTGGCGATCTGGCTATGACGATCGTTGTTTTTGGCAGCCTCAATATGGATTTGGTGACCCAGGTGCCTCGCTTGCCCCAGGCGGGAGAGACGCTGATGGGCCACCGTTTTTTCACGACGCCGGGGGGGAAGGGGGCTAATCAAGCGGTTGCCGCTGCGAAGCTGGGGGTTCCAACGGTGATGGTGGGACGGGTGGGTAATGATGGCTTTGGGCAGGAGTTGTTAGCCAGTTTGCAGTCCTATGGGGTGGAGACTGGGGCGATCACGATCGATCCGGAGATGCATTCTGGGGTGGCGGTGATTACGGTGGCGGATACGGGTGAGAACCAGATTTTGGGTGTTTTTGGGGCGAACGATCGGGTGGGTGACCCAGAGGTGCAGCGTTTATCCCCGTTACTGCCGATGACGAAGGTGCTTTTGCTGCAATTGGAAGTGGCGATCGAGGCGGTGCGGCAGGCGGCTCAGGCGGCAAAGCAGGCAGGGGTTTGTGTGGTTTTGGATCCCGCGCCTGTCCCTGGGGGATCGATCGAGGATTTGTATCCCTACGTGGATATTTTGGTGCCGAATGAGGTGGAGGCTAGCCAATTGACGGGGATTGTGGTGAATTCACCGGAGACGGCCCAGCAAGCTGCCCAGCAGTTACAAGCCCAGGGAGCGAAGACGGTGATTGTGAAACTGGGGGCCCAAGGGGCGTTTTGCCGGACGCCGGAGGAGGAATTTTTTGTGCCTGCGTTTTCGGTGACGGCGATCGATTCTGTGGCGGCGGGGGATGCCTTTGCGGGGGGATTGGCGACGGCGATCGTGGAGGGAAAGTCGCTGCGGGAGGCGGTGGTGTGGGGTTCGGTGGCGGGGGCTTTGGCGACAACCCGGCGAGGGGCGCAGGTGGCCATGGCCGATCGATCGGAATTTGATGCCTTCCTGCAAACGGTTTCTCGGACAGGTTAGGTAAGATTGGTTAGGTCATTGTCGTTATTTCCCCATGCCTCGCTGGAAACTTGCCACTGAATTTCATTTTTCTGCTGCCCACCAAATCCGGGACTACAACGGGCCTTGCGGTCGGCTCCATGGTCACACCTATACGGTGAAACTGGAAGCGACGAGCGATCGGCTCCATGGGTCGGAATATTGTCCCCATCCGGTGATGGTGGCGGATTTTCGGACGTTGCGCTGGGCGAAGAAGGATGTGACGAAGGGGGGACTGGATCACTGTGTGCTAAATGAGGTGATGCCACCGGAGTATGAGACGACGGCGGAAATGATTGCTAAGTATATCTACGACAAAACCAAGAAGATGTTGCCCGATGGGGTGAGGCTGAATGTGTCGGTTTCTGAGTCGCCGCATTCTTGGGCGGAGTATACGGATGATTAAATCGCGAGTGCAATACGGCTAGATCTGTAAAGTCTAGCGTTATGGAGTCGATCGAGGGTTGGTAAAAAATAGAGGCGTGTCAGAACATTGCGCGTCTCTGTTTTTCAATTTTGTCTGTTTTTCGGTTTTGTCTGAGTTGTTGTCATCGGAATTTTATTGTGGTTTCTTTTTCTAATATGTCTTCTAATCCATCTAATGTTGTAACAGACGATCGAACAGTGGAGAATAATCATCCTTCAGAATTGCAGAAATTGTTGCCGATCGTGGAGACGTTTCATTCTGTCCAAGGTGAGGGGGCTTGGGTTGGGGCGAATGCGTTTTTTATTCGGTTGGCGTTGTGTGATGTGGGTTGTCCTTGGTGTGATACGAAGATTTCCTGGAGTGATAAGCGTCATCCTCGGCGTTGCGTTGCGGATTTGGTTGCAGAGGCACAGTCTTGTCATCCCAGTTTTGTGGTGATTACGGGGGGTGAACCGTTGATGCATGATTTGTCAGAGTTGACGGAGGCTTTACGGCAAGCGGGTTTGCAGGTGCATTTGGAAACGTCGGGTGCCCATCCGTTAACGGGACAGTTTGATTGGATTACGCTGTCGCCGAAAATGTTTAAACCGCCGGTGGCGGAGATTTATGCCCATGTCCATGAATTGAAGGTTGTGATTTCTCAGCCTGAGGATTTTGCTTGGGCGGAGGAACAGTCGGCAAAGACGCCGGAATCGGTGGTGCGGTATTTGCAGCCAGAGTGGACGAGTGCAAAGGGGCAAAAGTTGGTGTTTGATTATGTGCTGGCGCATCCCCAGTGGCGGATTAGTTTGCAAACCCATAAGTTGTTGGGGGTTCGTTAAGGGGGAGTTTAGATCGGTCTACGATCGACATCGGGCTGGTGAATCCTACGATCGGAGCAAGGTTAATATTTCGTTAGTTTTGTATGGTTGACTTGGGAGGAGTTTGTTCGTAGGCTGGTTTTTCATAGCGGTTGCCATGGACATCCTTCTTTCAGGAGATGGTTAGGTAGGAAGCATGGGGCCGCTGGGTTCCCGAAAATTTAGGCCACTACCTGGGATTGCGGTCACAACCCCAAGTAGCTATCCCCCTCGCTGTTACAGCCAGCAAGGCGGCTTGTTGAGAATTTTAACATTCGATCGAGCCACTCTTGTTTGTGATGTCAAACGGGGTGGCTCTAAATTTTTGGGCTTCTTTCCGCCCTCATCCCCAGCCCTTCTCCCGCAAACAGGAG
>MUGG01000015.1 GCA_002148405.1 Alkalinema sp. CACIAM 70d
CCATTCAATTGGGTTCCCCAGCGAGTGGGGAGTATTTCACTGACAGCCTCCCGCGCTGGCGTGTCGCTGCCGTTAGTTTCCATTCAATTGGGATTCCCCAGCGAGTGGGGAGTCGATTTTGACAACCATGATAGAGCAGTTTGCCCAGCCTGGTTTCCATTCAATTGGGTTCCCCAGCAAGCGGGGATGTGACTGATTATGCTTACACGTTTGGGATAATTCCAACTTGGGGGTTTCCATTCAATTAAGTTCCCCAGCGAGTGGGTGTAGATACTACAGATATTACCCTAGGTCAGCCTATCTAGTTTCCATTCAATTGGGTTCCCCAGCGAGTGGGGAGTGGAAAATTTTGATTCTGAAGTTTTTGAAGCAGAATTCTGGGAGTTTCCATTCAATTGGGTTCCCCAGCGAGTGGGGAGAGGTGATGAAGCCTACGATTGCCTTGCCAGCGTGAAACATGACGCCAAGTTTCCATTCAATTGGGTTCCCCAGCGAGTGGGGAGGCACCACCCAGAAGCGTCCTAAGTGTCCAAAGGATAAGTTTTGGTTTCCATTCAATTGGGTTCCCCAGCGAGTGGGGAGGAGAGCTGGATTAAACCTAATACCTACAGGGCTTTCAACTCCCATTATAAATCCCCCTCAAGAAATCGTGAACCAAACTGCTACACTGAATCGCACAGACTAACAGGAAAAACCAGCGATCGCCCAAAGGAGTCTTTTCCATGGTCTACAGCGACTTCACCCTACGAAAAGTTAAACAAGCCTTTGATCTCACGATCGTCGAAAAAGACAGCTTTTTACCCGAAATTCAACCCATTCCTCCCAGCGACTATTTACAAGAAACCCTCCGACGAAATTTAACCTTAGCCCTAGCCGTAGGCACCGAAAAAGCCCGGTCAGAACTGTTAATCAGTCCAGTCCTCGTAGAACTGCGCGAAATCTTGCATCGATCGGTCAGCATTTTTTCAGGCACCGAGTTCACGGTGGATGAAGCCCTCGGATTAAACGGCGTCTGTGACTTCCTCATCAGTCGATCGGAAGAACAACTCATCATAGAAGCCCCCGTCGTCGCGATCGTAGAAGCCAAAAAAGAAGACATCAATTTTGGCATTGGTCAATGCATCGCAGAAATGATCGCAGCCCAAAAATTTAATGACATCAATGGATCTACAATCCAGCACGTTTACGGAACCGTAACCACAGGCAACCTCTGGCGATTCCTAAAACTCCAAGGCCAAACGGTATACGTAGATTTGATGGACTATCCCATTGCCCCGGTCGATCGGCTCCTCGGCATCTTAAGTTACTTCGCCACCCGGTGAAAGAGGAAGGCTCTAGAGTTGTTCGATCGCCCTTTCTATTTCCTCATGTACCTTCACCATCAAACTAGCTGCCTCATCACATGCTTCCTGCTGCTCAAAGGAAATAAATTCATAGTTTTGCCCAGCAATGAAATTGAGACAACCTAAAACTCTCATTATCCACAGGTTTGCATCAGACGTATCCCACGCCGCAAAAAGTTCATGCTCCTGCAACCCTTCTAAACGGTGAAATAAGTTATTGCGTTCTTCAAAAATATCATTACCACTATAATAACGATCTAGCGGTTTACAGAAGATAGAGATGTGTGAGTTAATTTGTAAATCCTGCTTCCGAGCCTCCTTTAAAAGTGCAAATAGCGCCTTGCCATAGGCACCCGTTTCCTGTTTGGGATTCTCTACTTTTCCAAACAAATAAGTAAGATTGCCAAACTTATTACAAATGGAATAGTTTAATATCAATCCTTTTTTTGGATCTCGTTGCACATAGTGTGAATAATTTTTCTCAGCCCAAAGACTTGCTATACCTTCTACAGCACGAAAACTATGAACCATAGCATCTACTGGGCTTCCTTGCTGCAATCGTACCCATGCTAAATAGGCCGACTCGTAGCCTATTCTCCACCACGGAAAATTTGCTTGAGACAATAACTTTCGATCGTTAATAATCTTCTTAAACTTTTGGAATTCTGCAAAGTTCCATTGTTCGGCTGCATTGAGCAAATATCTGAGTCGTTTTGCTGCTGGTGGTGTTGTTTGGGTGTTGGTAAGTCCAACTAAATCCCGCACGCCACTGTAATCATAACGTTTGAGCAATGCCTTAGCTTCCTGTTGCCGAATCGCTCCCAAATAAGTTGATTGGGGAATGGGAGGCAGCACTGTTTGTGTATCTTCTTTGCTAACCAGAAATTGAACATTATCTCGAAACTGAGCCAAGCTACAGAACTGCACCGCAGAAGAAATTGCTGGAGTACCTGCCTGATGGCTGACGTAGACAGTTTCTTCCGGATCGATTTGGATCGGGTTCTTCTCAATCGTCAAATTACGAAATTCTTTGCGTACCAAATCCAATACTGCATTCCAGTTATCCAAACTTTCAGTCTCAGACTGCGGAATCAGGGAGACAAACTCACAGGAAACACCCGGAAACCTTTCTACAAAGTAGCGCTGCAAAATGGGTTCTAACTCACAAGTATCTTGCCAGTAAGGACTATTCAGTCTACGTTGTTGCCTATTGTTAAAAATAGTGGATTGATCCGTGAGTAGAACTACGATCGCCTCAGGCGCAGGAGAATTCTGTAATGCCTGTACAAAATTATCCAACAACGGAAAGGTTAAATAGTCCCAAATCTCCGCTTGTATAGACTCTTCACTGACTTTGTATACTTGACCTAAAGTTCGCGCAGCAACCCGATAGGTCTCTTCCTTTTTCTTAAAGGCTTTTTTAGGGTCAAAGTCAATATAGTAGCAATCCTCCTTCAAATCATTTGTATACCAGTCATTCCAGACTTGATCACTATATTGATTTTTCGTTCTGCCTTTAGCTTGATTAGTCTCATCACTAATCAGTTGAACATCACTACTCCCGATCGTCACAATCCACAGATTCATTTTGTTTCCTCTCCCCACAATTGCTCAAAACCAAAGGGTTTGTTTTCCAGAAAATCCAAGAACTGATTCGCAGCATTCGAACCATCAGGAAAGATGGTCAAAATTTCCAAATACTTGGGCGTTCTTCTAATCACAGGCTTCTTAGGATCATCAGGATTTTTCTTCAGCTCCACCACAGGATACATCCGATGCCAAAGCTTCCCAACCTGACTGACTTTACCCACAAAATCCGTTTTATAGATCGTCCCCTCAGCGCAGACTCCAGGAATGGCCTGACGATAAGCCCCGTGGAACCAGCGGATCGCCTCACTGCTGTCCACATCTGCCGCTTCCCGTCCCCACACTTGCACATTTGCCGGATGCAAAGCTTCCCGCCAATTCTGCGCCCAATGGTTGGGCTTTGGGGTCACTCCTTGCGATCGCATCCACTCCTGAGCATTGGTTTGCACCTGTTCCACAAAACCAGCGACCTGTGCTAAACGCCAGACTTTGACATTGCGCCTCAAGGTAGGATCATCCAGCCATTGCCAATGGCAACCAATCAGGGCTTTGTAGCTATCGTCATAGTACTCCTCAAAAAATTTGCGGTGATCAGCCCGTCGCCAGGATTTTCCAAAGCCACCAAACACCATGGCAAATTGCATCAAACTGGCCACTAGCTTTTTCAACAGTGGTTCATGGGCTGGGTCATTAAGCGATCGCGCCAAATACCAAATTAAATCTCCTTCTACGTCGTAACAGGGTTGGGCATAGGAACCACTACCAAAACTATCGATGGATAACTTAGACTCAACAAACTTTAAACCTAAAAGACCGATCGTTCCCTCCCGCCCTTGGATACCACCAAAGAGATTTTCCACCAACCTTTCTGCGGTTGTGGCATCGGTTAAGCCACCAAAAATTCGGAGCGCATGACCCCGTAAAGACGCACGAAACATATTGGGACGAAATTCCCCGGCTTGGGTAATCAGCTTGGGGGCTTGTCCTTGCCCTTTCACACGAGATTTATGCAGAACCGTTGGCTGACTATCACGCACTTGGCCATAGCCTGCTGCAACCCGTGAACCGATGCCTTTTGCTAACGCCTGTTGCCAAATTTCCCAAATGACATCCCATTCGCTGGAGTCAAGAGGTAACGTACTGGAAATGCCAAAGCGCAAGGTGGGTTTATAGAGGGAGATTTGTACAAATGCGCCCCCTTCCTTATCGTTACTTTTGACTTGCCAACTTTGCTGGGGATGCACAATATCGACTAGATGCTCAGTCCAGGCTGGATCGATCGGGTAACCACCATGAAAACGTAAAATACCAGGCTGCCAATCATTTCCCGGTAGAGGTTTACCGCAATAGCGATCGGCTTGAGTCGCGGTACAAGCCCGTCGAAACATGCCTTTCATGCTACTTCCCGGAAAGTAAGGCAAGCCTTGGGCACCAATTACCGGACGAATCACGCCATCATCCAAACCAGAGTTCGTGATTAAGCGCCACGCAATTTCACAATCCCGTGTTTGCACTTCAATCGATGCAGGGCTGGGGACAGTTTCTACCCGCGAAGTCCATTCATCCGTCCACCGAACCGCATCGGGTTCTTCCCCTTTAACCAAGCGTTGAATTTGGCATCGCCCGTTCACCTGTGCCCGAAACATCATAGGCACTTTTTGGTGAGCATCAGGAATCGCTCTCATCCGCCAATCTCCCAATTTTGTAACGTTGAGTCCACCAAACAATGCAGTCACAGAGTTGGGTCAGCACCGCGATCGCCACCCGTTGATCTTCCACAGGCAACGCCCACAGTCGAGTAGAAATATCTTGAATTTTTTTCGTGTCTTCCGCTGCAACAGCATCCTTAGGCAGTGTGATATCCACGTTTTCCATCACGTCGCAAAAGGCATCCCAAGTGGCTTTCCAATATTTAGACTTGTTCTGATCCTCAAGTTTCTTGCCTTGTAAACGCAAATGCTCACCCCAAAAACGTTCTAGGCCATAGGCGACAGACATTCTCATTTTGTGAGACTGATTCAACGATTTTGGATCGCGTTCCCGTGCCGACAGTACCAGTTTTTGAGCCACACGATCGAGTTCATAGGATTGCCAAGCCATTACTGATACTCTCCTGCTAACGATACACGACACCGACCAAAGCCGATAGATTCCAACCCACCAAAGTACAGCTCCGAAACTGCTTCCTCTCCAAATGGCTTCCAACCTTTTTGTTTCAGGGCGATGGGAAATACTAAAATGCTCCCTTCCGGTAACGCTTCGGTGTTGAAAAATGCGCCTTTGTCGGTATCAACTTTTTTCATATCATCTAATAACTTGACTCGGCTCTGACGATAGAGAGCCATGTCATGCAACATACTGATATCGTTATCACTGACAACAACCAACTTGTCGGCATCCAAATCAGTACCCGTGGGAATCCAAGCAGATAAGTCAGCTTCGTTTTCAATTTCCAGAAAGCCCAAGTTAAAGAACAGAATCTGACCCCGATCTTTCATTTTTCGCCCCTGCAAGCCCTTCTGAGCCGTATAGGGATCTGGTACATCTGCGGTAATGCCTGCAATCCGCTTAAACCGCTTGAGCAGCATGGGGCATGTCACCCACACTACAGGCTGACCAGGGCAAAACACTGGAAACCAAACTAGAGAAGCATATTCAAATTTGACTAATGCTTCACTGGTACCACCATCTGTTTGACCTGCGACGGCTTCATGGCCATACCAGCGTTGTTCTGTGCCTGGTTCACTATCTCGCATATCTGCCCGGAATCGGCCCCGAATCGAGCTACCAGGAATCACCCCAGTTTGAGTAAATTGATCCCGAAAAATCAGGTTGAGGTTACCCGTTTCTTCCCCAGCAGTAGCACCCACATGCACAGGGGCTAATGCTTCAATTACGCCGTAAGCTTTGTGGTACATTCCGGTACTCCTTTCAAACTAATCGGTAAACACAATCCACAACCCAAATGCTTTAGAGGAAAGCCTTCCTTAGGAAACCATTCCTCTGGAAAATCCCACCAAGACATGCCCAGCGGTTCCCGAAACACATACACACTGCCAGCAGGAACAGCATAACGACCTCGGCTGAGACGACCTGTGGATTTGGGATTGTAGCGATCGCTTCCCTCACTCTGTTCTTTCTGGGATTGCCCCACGCGGTAACGGTAGGGTGTTGCCTTATCCGTCAGCAACTTCAAATCGCGATTTGGGAAGCTCGATGCTTGGGGGTAGCGATAGGACAACTTATTCGATCCCCAAACTCCTGGCGTAATGAGAGCAAAGGCATGGTGAATCTTTTGATTGAGAAGACGATTGATTTTATGTTTAGCGGTTAGCTCACAACTTTCAATCTCTACCAAATGGCCTTCACCTCCTAACCGATACCATCCTGCAAATGCATCCAAATCACCATGGGCAATATTAGTGAGATAGACCAAGCAGGCATCCTCGTGGAGCTGCACTGCATTTTCTAAAAACAACCCATCTTTATCCACCACATGGCGTTCATCGGGTTTGATTTTGGGGTGGAGGAATGGGGTATGCTTCCAGGGGGCTTCCGCGATCGCCCGTTCCCGCTCTCGTAACTCATCCGTCGGCACATCCCAGGCACCAATCAACTGCCAACTATAGGCGGGATCAACTCCCGACTGACGGCGTTGCCATTGGCATTGATTCAGCAACCACTGATCCTTAGAGGTCGCTGACTCTTGAGCCTCCCGTGACTTTTTCACTAATTCCCATTCATCACTGTCATCTTTACCAATGATTTTATGCCAGGGAATCGGCACATAAAACTCGGTTGGTTTATTCCGGTTTGCCCAAAATGGCCCTGAAATTACCAAATCGCGTTTTAACTGCTGTGGATCGATGAATCTCTGTTCCCGATTGGCATTGAGTAATAACCCTGCAACAGTTGCTGCATCCGGTGGAAATTTGGTGTTTGCCCGTCCCACTAAGTTTTCGGGAGAAAGGAATCCGCCAGCGCTGCCATACATTAAGCCCAGCGGTGACACTGTAATTAACGATCGGAATTGCGACATAATTGCCACCCCACTTGAATCAAATCATCCATCCAGTTCATAATTGCCAAGTCACGTTCTCTCCGTTCACTGATATTACCGATGAAGTCGTTCCATTTTCTTTCAGAAGTGAAGCGAGTTGCAGCTTGGTCAAAGTAGAAGTCAAATATTTGGATAGCAACTTCGTTCTTAACTGACTCTTCTTCATTAGCTTCTAATCGAATCGCATGACGGGCTTTGAGGGTTGCCCAATCACTGTAGAGGTGATTCCAGTTAGCTCTTTTCTCAGAACCTTTCCTGATCTCTTCTTGCGTGTTGACACCATCGCGATCGCGGTACTTCGTCAAAATATCTAAATCGGCCCAAGGACAAGTCCATTGCACATACTGGCCACTGTTAAACAGAACCCGAATCGTGACACGGTTCTTACCTAAGGTTTTGGCGCGTTTTTCCGCTTCTCGGCAATGCTGCAATACATCTCGTTGCGGCACACTATGCCCCGCCCAGACAAAGCCAACACTGAGGGTAATTGGCTGACCATGGGCTTGCCATTGTTGATTCAGTCCCATCAACCACTGCAATGCCTGATTTTCTGGAATTGCAGCTTTAGGATCCTTGCTGTAAATAACCCCTAAAAAATCATCCCCACCTGCATAAATTACTCGACCTAAATTCTTTGGAAAATTATGCTTAAAGTCTTGCCCCCACTTTCGCATAGCATTGCTGAATGTTTTGAGAGGCTGGACATCATTCGGATTTTTAGCTAACTCTTTGAGTTTATCTCCTACACTATCCCCATCCCCCATAAACCAGCCTGTCCAATGACCTGGTTGATTAGGTTGAGGTAAACGTACCATTTCAGAAAGACTATCAAATCGAAAATCTTTACCGAAATGTTGCCCAATGTCTTCGTAGCGAGTGATTAACCGCTTAACTAATTCCGGAATACTGAGACGTTCGCTAGGATCTAGAAAGTTACCCAACAAATTGCCGTCGGCTGATTGTTCTAAGGAACTTGCTAATTGCTCATAAAACTGGGTCACAGAATCTTGATGGCGTGACCATTCCCAAGGACGATTTGATTCTTGACCTAACCCAGGCCATGCGATCGCGTCCGTACCACTTAAACTAGAACTTTCTCCTACCCAATTAATACCGATCCAATCACGTTTCAGCTTGCGGGTTTCTAGATCTTCCATAGCTGCTGTGACAGTCGAGCCATGGCCCCAGAAAACTTCCCAGTTATAGCTTTTCCAGCGTTCCCATTCACCTTTCTGAATACCTTTATCGTTGTCTGCTTGTGACCATTGGTATTCTTCTTTATCAAGTCGTCGTTCTACCCAAAGACGACAGCGATCTAAAATGGCCCCCCACTCTGCAATCAATGTGTTTTTAACATCATCTCGATTAAGTGCTGTACTCCCCTTTATGAGAATACGGTTAGGCATCCCTTCTTTGACATTAACCAAACCGGGTGAAATCACTTCAAAATTTTGTTTTAGGGCTTGTTCTACCAATTTTGAACTTAAATAGGACAAAATCAACGAAGCACCATGTAAATCCCTTAATTTCCGGGATTTTTCAATGAATCCTTGGACTGGAGCAAAGCTAATAGCCGTGTAAATGGTAGCAGAAGAAGAGTTCATGGTAGCAATTCTTCCTAATTAATATCAGGTGAATTTGAACAGAGCAAGAACATCAATGCGAACAGTAAGATTCGATCTCTATTCGATGACAGAATTTTAGTCTCTGAGATGGTTGTGCAAAGCCCCCTAGACAGGGGGCCGACCAGTCTAAGCAACCCGCTTCATAAAATTGGGCTTGCGATAATCGTCTTGGTGATGGCCAATCCAAACAATCTCAATTTCACCCATAACACAACGCGGCTCGTACCAAATCCGGTAAGACCCTTGGGCAATTTCCCAGAGATTCCTGAATGCTTTGAGTTTTTTGCAACCCTTCGGGTGAGGATTCAGAGCAAGCTGCTGAATGCGCTGATTAATGCGAGCCTGCAACCTAGAATTATTCAATTTGTGGAAATTTTTGAGTGCCGAGGAGGTAAACGAGATCCGAATTTCAGTAACGCACGGATCTAATACAGAATCAGACTGATTTTGCATACTTTTTCTCATTAATTTGTCTACTGGTGAGCTTCTGTTAGTGAACTAGAAATCTAGTTGTGGCAGAAAGGTGTCAGGAGGTATTCATTGATCTGATAGGGTGTCTAGATTAACGATGCCACTATAGCACAGGAAACTGAGAACAAGGAAGTCAATCCTCAATTCACATTCAATTATGATGCTCATTAAGAAATAATTGACTCCCGTTCACAGTTGTTAATAGTTTCCCACTTAGGGAAACCAACTAAGAGGAGGACACTATGCAGCCAAATTAAATTGTTTGCATTCAATGCGTTTCCCCAGCGAGTGGGGACATTTAAGCTTTCTAATTTTAGCATTATTGATTGTTACTCATAGATCAGAGGCTATTTAAGCAAACACAAGATGTTCACTTTCTTGGGAGACAGCGGTGAAGTACCGAGTAGTCTTCACAGAAGATTAGGTGCTTCCTACAGATGGTCATAGATTTTCAGTTCGACTCCGACTGCACAGCCATAAGGTTACTGAACACTTTAACCAATCTGCCCATTTGTTTCCAAAAAGAATCAAATATTCGTAGAAAATTTATCAAACGGGCTCAAAACTTTATAGAGCAAGCTTTTTAAGGAATCATCCTAGATTTTAAAAATATTTTCTTTTCCCTTGACATCCAGGGCATACTCAAATAACACTTGATCCTTCGCCCCCATGCCCCACCCCTACACCCACCCCGCCGCCTTCGATCGCCTCCTCATCCTCATCACCACCCTGCTCCACCACCCCGGCATCGGAACCGCCGACCCCCTCACAGACAGCGACCTCCCCAACGACGCCATGGTCGCAGTCCTAGACCAAGTCAAAACCGTCGCCCAAACCCTAGGCTTCCCAGTCGTTGACTGGTCAGTCCACACCCTGCGCAAAGACCTCCGCACCCTGCGCACCTACGGCATCCTCGACGATCGCATGTATCGCTGGGGCTACTACCTCGGCACCGGAGCCTGCTCCAAACAAGAACTCAGCCTCGCCCTCCAAGCCCTCGCCTCCCAAGCCGCCATGCAAGGCGACCCCCGCATCCAAACCGTCTACGATCGCCTCGAAAAACGCCTGCGCGGACTCAACCTCGAACTCGGCGGCCAACTGCTCTACCCCGTCCGCACCCACCTAGATCGCGCGATCGTCCCCACCAACCCCGACGAAATGCGCCGCAAAGGACAATACAAAAGCACCCTCTTCGCCAAACTACCGGAATTAGAACAAGCAATCATTTCAGGACAAGCGATCGAACTCTATCGCCAACGCAGCCCCTACCACCCCAAAGCCATCGGCCACCAAGCCATCTATCCCCTACAACTAATTTATTCCGACATTGCCTGGTACCTCCTCTCCGAAAACGTCTCCAACGGACACCTCGCCCTCTCCCGCATCGATCGCTTCACCGACTACCTGCGCATTCTTCCCCAGACAGATCGCAGCATGGACAGCCAACAGGCCAGCCTGCAAACCGCCCACGAACTCCTACGCAATGGTTGGGGCCTCTCCCTCGGCAACTACGAAGAACAGCAGCTAGAGCGGGCAGGACAATTACCCCTAGAAGAAATTCAAGTCCGCTTCTTTGGTTCCGTCGTCCCCTTCATCCTAGAAGCCGACTCCCGCCACCCTAGACAGCGTCTGAGAAATCGGCGACGGGACAAACAAGGCAACCCCATCCAAGTGGATTACTGCATCCCCTTACCCCGCCGATCGTGGTTTGAATTTTCGCGGTGGGTGCGCAGTTTCGGCAGCAACGCCCAAGTTCTCGCCCCCACAGAACTCGTCGCCGAATTCCAGCAAATGGCGATCGACCTTGCCCAGCGGTATCCAATGAATTAGACCTGCTGGAAAGCAGGGAAATAATAGGAAATTTGCCCAATGCTCGACTGGTGCTGAATCTAGAACGTATTCTCAACGACGATGGATGATGACCCTACAAGACGATTCATCTAGCTGGATAACTGAAGTCAGATCTAAGGCTGATAAGGCTTTCAGGCACCTAATCCAATTTTGCTGCCACATTACAGATCCTCCTTTAGAGGGACGCAGCCTATGTCAGGAATTCCAAACAAACTCTATTATGAGTGGCGACATTCCTGGTTCTGCACCAGACAATAAGTAACACAAGCTACAACATCAAATGAATCACATAGCTTAGGAGAAAATTATGAGCTTAAGCAATTTGAATCGTGCAGTGGGTGTGTTTCCCTCTGCGATCACTACAGAAAATGCTTTAACAGAATTGCGGAATTCAGGCTTCACGATGGATCGTGTTTCTGTCATTGCTCAAAATCTCGATCGCTTAGACGATCGGCCCTTAGTGGGTGATACCCGGCTTGAGGAAATTAAGGAAACCACCCATGTAGACGAAGGCGCTAAGGCGGGTGCAGCAACGGGCGGCGCAGTCGGCGGCTTGATGGGCTTGCTAGTGGGCTTGGGAACCTTGGCAATTCCCGGCGTGGGGCCAATTATGCTAGCAGGGGCTGCTGCAACCGCGATCGCAACGACGCTAGCAGGCGGCGCGATCGGTGCAGCGACGGGCGGTTTGGTCGGCGGTTTAATTGGTCTTGGAATTCCTGAGGAACGGGCCAAACTGTACAACGACTACGTTAATCGTGGGCAGTATCTCGTGATCGTAGATGGTACAGATGCTGAAATTCGCCAAGCAGAAGAGATTCTCAAACGGCGCGGAATTCAGGAGTGGTCTGTCTATCCCTCGCCGAATGCTGTGGCTCGCTAAAGAATTGCTACTAGATCATCAACAAAATAGTAAACTCATTGGGAGGAGAACCATGAAAAAAATTGCAATGGTATTATTAGGAAGTATTTTGTTAGCTGGAACAGTTGCGTGTGAAAGCAATGTTTCGAAAACCAGCGCGAGTGCACCGAACTCTACTGAACAAACCGGAGACACTCCAACAACGGAAACAGCAAAAAATAACCAAAATGATGCAGCTAGCGAAGTGCGTCGCAACCAATTGAATTCAGATATTCGTGCACGGGAACAGCGCAACAATATGACCGGCGGAGATGCCGATCGAGCGGATAGTGATGTTGCCAGCGAAGTCAGTAGTAAGCTCGAGGCGAATATTCCCAAGAGCCAATTAACGGTTAAGGCTAAACAAGGGGCAGTCGTTGTCTCGGGAACGGTTCAGTCCCAAGAGCAGTTGAATAAAATTGAACCTTTAACCAAGGAGATTAAAGGTGTGCAGTCGGTAAATGTGGCTGCTAAGGTTGCTCCTGCGGTTCCGGCCCAGTAGGTTGTCCCCCAACTTGTGCGATAACTTGTGCGATACTTTGCCCAGTAAATTTGCTTAATAAGTCTCTGCATGATTCGTTCCTGTAGTGACTCTATCAACTTTGTCCATGCTGCTTGCTTGCTTATCTGAAAGGATAAGCAAGCTTTTTTATGGGTTGATTACATGCTGATTACATGTTGATTACATGTTGATTACATGTTGATTACATAGTGTTTAGTTGCAGGGAGTTCTGTTTCTCTCTCGCCATTAAAATTCCCGTTGGTCGAACCAAAACTTGATTTCGTCATAGCGAAACACCGGGCCATCTTTACACAGAAAATTCGGGCCGAGTTGACAATGGCCACAAAATCCAATCGCGCATTTCATATTGCGCTCCATCGTCACATAGATTTTTTCCGCTGGCACTCCCCGCTTCAGCAATTCCATGACTGTAAACTGCATCATAATCTCAGGGCCGCAAATCATGGCAACGGTATTGAGTCGATCGAAGGGAGCCCGCCGGATTAATCCCGTCACCACACCGACATTGCCCTGCCAGCCCGCTTCCGCTCGATCGACGGTCACTAACACCTCCACATCCAACCGCGATCGCCACTTTTGCAAATCGCGCCGAAAGACAATATCCTGCGGCGTGCGCGTGCCTAAGAGTAAAACCACCTTGCCGTACTTTTCCCGATGGTTGAGGACGTGGCAAATGGCAGGACGCAGGGGCGCAAGGCCAATCCCCCCCGCCACAAAGACGACATCATTGCCTTCTGCCAGATCCATAGACCACCCCCGACCAAAGGGGCCCCGAATCCCCATTACATCCCCCGGTCGGAGTTTGCTGAGGGCAGTGGTAACCGTCCCAACGATCCGCGTCGTATGCATGAGTTTGCTCGAATCCGCCGGATTGCCACTGATAGAAATGGCACATTCACCTATCCCAAAGGCATAGAGCATATTAAATTGCCCAGGGGTGAATACGAGCGGTTGCCCATCCTCAGGAGTCAATTCCAACGTAAAGGTTTCGTGGGTTTCCTTGTGGGTGCGTTGGACTTGATAGAGCCGAGGTAGCATCGGTTCGATCGAGGGTTCGATCGTAGATAGTTTTAGTGTGGAAGGTTCATTTGCCATGTGATTTCTGATCGGGCAATCCGTATAAATCAAGTAACTGTAATCGCGTTGCATTGAGACTATCCAGCATGATTTGGGAAAAGCGTTTCATCAGTTCATAACCCAACACTGGATCATTGTCACATTTGCCCCGCAGGCAGCGACCATCTAGGGCGATCGCGCGGGTTAATTCCAACGCACGGGCATCGAATTGCCATTGGTAGGGTGGAAACAGCCAAGACCAGCCCAGCACATCATTGTCTCCCAGGGTTTTAATCGTCAGGGTAGGACGACCGGGGGCACTAATTTCGATCGCGATCCGGCCCTGGCGAATGAGATAAAAGCGATCGGCAGGTTCCCCTTGGCGAAAGAGCATGTCCCCCGCATCAAATCGGATATTAGACGCGCATTCTGTCAATAATTGGACGTATTCCGGGGAGAGTCCTGCAAAGAACTCATGCTCCTGCAAAATCGGGGCAAGGGATGAAAGCGTCATGATGTTATCTCCTCTCCGCGAAGGGCACGAACTTCAGCGGTAATATCAATGCCGACGGGACACCAGGTAATGCAACGGCCACACCCCACGCAGCCCGACGTGCCAAATTGATCGATCCAACTGGCCAGCTTGTGGGTCATCCATTGGCGATAACGAGATTTTGCGCTCATCCGCACTGCGCCGCCGTGGATGTAGGAAAAATCCATCGTGAAGCAGGAATCCCATTGTCGCCAGCGTTCTGCATGGTTTCCGGTGAGATCGGTCGTGTCCTCAACGGTGGAACAAAAGCAGGTGGGACAGACCATGGTGCAATTGGCGCAGGTTAAGCAACGGGATGCAACTTCGTTCCACTGGGGATGTTCTAGATTTTGATAGAGTAATTCTTTCAGATTTGTCGTATCCATTGATCGTCCCATGTGCTGAACTGTATTAGCAACAACTTGGTCAGCAAGCTCTTGATCGATGGCGTTAGCAATCCGATGAGTGACTTGCTCAAGTATTTCTGCGCCCAAGGGACTGCCGACTTCCACGAGAAACTCATGGCGATCGGGTTGCAGAATTTCCGTTAATGCTAAATCGAATCCGGATTCTACTGCTGGCCCTGTGTCCATGGAAACACAAAAACAAGTGCCGCCTGCTTGGGCACAGTTGACTGCGACGATGAAGCAATTCTGGCGATGGACTTGGTAACGGGGATCGATGGAACCGCTTTCTAAGAAGACGCGATCTTGAATGGCGATCGCGTGTAATTCGCAGGAACGAACGCCAATGAAGGCACGTTTTTGGGCGATCGGCGGCTCGACGTGCAAAGATACCTCGCGGCCCTGACGATCTGCGCTCCAAAGCTTAACCTGAGTCGGAAATAACACTTTTTTCCAAGACTGTGGCCCAACCGCATAGCCAAAGAGTGCTGCGTCATCCCGCTGCTGTAAGCGATAGGTGCCTGCTTCCTGCACGTCGCTCCAGCCGATCGGTAACTCTTCGACTTGGGTGAGGGTATCGTACACGATCGCCTGATCGCGCAGAGTTGGGCCAATCAATTCATAGCCCCTGTGTATCAATGCATCAAAAAGTTGCTGGAGATGCTGACGGTGAATGACTTGACGATTCTCCATAAAACTTAGTTTGTAGCAGCGGTTTGGGGAAGCTTCAGAGTTTCGGCAATGATTTCGGTTGTAATCACGGGCGAATGGCTGAGGGTGTTATGAATCAAGCTGGATTCAATCACTTGCTTAATGCCTGTAATGTGCTGGAATTCTAGGGGGTGGGGGATGTGAACTTCCACTCGAATGTAATTGATGCGTTGGGGCAAGTTTTCCACTTGGCCAAAGACCGTCATGGTCAGTCCCTTGGGATCAATGCCTTGGGCTTCGCAATATTGCACAACGTAGGCTCCCGCGCAGGTGCCGATCGCGCCGAGTAACCATTCGCTGGGGGTCATGCCGATGTCTGTTCCACCACTTCGAAAAGGGTGATCGCTCCAAGAGACATGGTTTCTCGCAATCACTTGAAACTGAGTTTGTCCTGTGTAGTTTACTTTCACTTGCATAGTAGGTACCTCCAAGATGATGGGAATCCTGTCGTAACAAGAGGTTGTAACAAGAGGTTGTAACAAGAGAAGAGGTTGTAGTCAGAAGTCGTAACAAGAGGTTTTAAAAGTACGGTCGGAAGTTTAACTAAAATTACGTTTAGCTAAAATTACGTTTATAAAATTACGTTTCACTAAAATACGGTGAGACCTCGACTTCTAAAAATCGCGATCGCGGCTTCTACTTGCTCTGGGGTAGGTGGTTCAGTATCTTTCAGTTGATAGTCATAGCCCAACTCAGCCCACTTGTATTCTCCCAGCTTATGAAAGGGAAGAACTTCCACCCGATCGATGTTCTGTAACGAGGCGAGAAAATCGGCCAACCCTGCAATATTGTGGGGGGCATCTGTGAGTCCTGGAACTAGGACAAAACGAATCCAAACAGGCTTCCCAATAGTACTTAAATATTTCGCAAGGGCTAATGTAGGCTTTAAATCAACGTTAGTAACTTTGTGATAGATTTCGGGATCGTAGGATTTAATATCTAACAATACTAAATTGGCGTATTCTAAAACAGATTTGGCAACTTCTAAATCACAAAATCCGGAAGTATCTAAGGCGGTATGAATGCCCTCCGATCGACATTGTTGAAAGAGCGATCGCACAAAATCTGGCTGCATTAAGGGTTCGCCTCCACTGACGGTGACGCCTCCCCCGGAAGCTTGCATATAACTTTTGTATTTTCGTATCTGCTGCATAATCGTCTCGATCGTCTGTAGCTTGCCATTTTCAAAGTGACGGCAATCCGGGTTGGAACAATAGAGGCAGCGGAGGGGACACCCAGCGGTAAACACGATAAAGCGAATTCCTGGGCCATCTACTGTGCCGCAGCTTTCAAAGGAGTGAACATAGCCCGTTGTAGAGGCGTGCTGGGACGATCGAGCGAGAGTGTAAGTCATGGGGTGGCACCTCAGACTGGGCTGATCTAATTATCTGGATCTGACTGTAGTTATAGGCCAAACTTTTGAGGAAGTTGTGAGGAATGGAATGTCGCCTGGATAGGGTTGCGGTGCGATCGTGCCGCCTCGATCGTGCCGCCTCGATCGTGCAGGCTGGCCCTTTGGTCGTGATCCCTGTCCTGTTCCTCACAATTTCCTCATATCCCATTTCTAGAGTAAAGCTATCAGCTATGCCATTGCTCAGACTTATATGCCATTGCTCAGACTTAGGGGATGTCTTCGCTATGCGTCAACACCGTAATCTCTCTGCTTATCTCAATTTAGTCCAAGCGTTGATCAACTGTCCCCGAGGTGAAGAGTGGGAATTGTTACGACGCAATGAAAGCTTGGTTAATCCGGAACTGTTAACGGTGATGGAGGAGGTGGCGGCTCAACTCTTACAGGAAGGGGATGGGCAAACGGCGAAGTTTCTACGCTATTGGGAGGCGCAACTGGCCCATGTGCTGGCGCAGGAGTCGGAAACCTCGCCAAATTCCCCGATCGACGATCGTCTGCAAACCTCCCTGAAGCTGATTCAAGCGCTTCTCGATTGTCCTAAGGGGGCGGAAGCGGAATTATTAAATGCCCATGGGGAGTTGTTAACGCCGGAGTTTGTGCAGTTGATGCAGCAGGTGGCGGTGCAACTCAATGCACGGGGAAATCAAGAGGCGGCGAACTTTTTGCAACAGTGGGCACGGGAACTGAGGCAAGCGTTAAGCCGTTCGGTGGCGGATCGATCGGCTGAAATGCCTCCAGCTCCAGTTTCAGATCCTTCAACTACAGTGCCCTCAGCCGCCGACCATTCAGCCGCTGTGCATTCAGCCGCTGTGCATTCAGCCGCCACCCACGCGGAACAGCCCGTTGTGCCAATGCCATCGGTAATCTTCCCTGAAGAGGGGAGTCATGCCCCAGCTCAACCCTTGATTCAACCTTTTATGCCGCCTACCACGGCCCGGACCAGTGATTCCTCAGTTCACTCAATCCCGTCTGCCCCGCCTCCTCCAGAGCAACCCCCGCAAGAACCCTCGCTAGCGCGCGCTCAAGAATCTCAGCCCAGTGTTGCTAGCCTAGAACAACAGGTGGCCGCGATCGCGCAATCTTTGGCGCAATTAGAAGCCACGATCGCGAGTCGGTTGCAACCGTTTAATCCCCTATGGTACATGCAAGTTCTGGAACAGGCTGCCACGGAGAACTGGCTTCTCAGTACGGAAGAAGTGGAGCATTTAATTGGCGTGAAACCGAAGTGTTATAGCAGTCAAACTGCCTTTCAGCGCGGCTGTTGGACGTTTGTGAAAACGGGAAAAATGGGCGCACAAACGGGCTGGAGGGTCATGAAGTCGATCAACTTTGGCAACGATTTGGAGGATGGGTTAGAAGCCAATTTACCCGGTCATTTGCAGAGTGCTGGCAATTCATACCCTGTTGAGAACCCTGCAATGGAATCTCAGGCCAAGGAATCTCAGGCGAAACCTAAGGAAGAGGCGTTGGAAGATGATGTGTGGGCCGCCCTAGACTCTGGTTAGGTTGGGGATGGGTCGGAGGATGGTTAGGGATGTCTTGTGCTCTATACTTCACAGGTTTCTCAAAATTTTTTCCTAGATTGTTAATAGAATCGCTAAGTCGATCGAACTGTCTTAGGAGGTCGTTCCCAGGAGGTCGTTATGACAAGCGTTTGGCTGACCTATGCAATTCCTTGGTTTTTGGTTTACCTAGATGTGGTGGTTATTCTGTTGGCCTGTGGCTGGATCTTGTTGGCAGCTTGGATCGCCCAATAGTTCGAGCAGGGGTGCAGTGGGATGATAGTGTTGAGGTAACCGGTGCTGAGTTGGGATAGAGTGTGGCGAAGTCAAATCGTGGGGCGAAATCAAATCACGTTACAAATATCACTCAGCGGGGCTGGCAGACCGCGCGATCGCGATTACCCGGATTGAACCGTCTGCTGGCCTATCAACGGGCTTGGTTGCGGGGGGATTTGCTAGCGGGTGTGACAGTGGCGGCGTACTTGATTCCCCAATGCATGGCCTATGGAGAATTGGCGGGCGTGGGCAGTGTGGCGGGGCTGTGGGCGATTCTGCCGCCCATGCTGATCTATGCGCTTCTCGGCTCTTCGCCGCAACTGTCGATCGGGCCGGAGTCTACCACGGCAGTGATGACGGCGGCGGCCATTGCTCCGTTGGCGATGGGTAATTCGGCGACGGGAGCAGCATTGGCAGCAGTGATGGCGCTGCTGGTCGGTGGTGTGTGTTTGGTGGGTTATGGAGCGCGATTGGGCTTTTTAGCCAACCTCCTCTCCAAGCCGATCCTGGTGGGCTACATGGCTGGGGTGGCACTGATTATGATTGTGTCGCAACTGGGCAAAGTTACGGGAATCAAGATCGAAGCAGATAGCCTCCTGGGAACGCTCCAGGAATTTGTGACCCATTTGCATCAAGTTCATCTCCCCACTTTGGCAGTGGCTACAGTGGTTTTAGCGTTTTTAATCACGGTGCAGCGGCGTTTCCGTCAGGCTCCTGTGCCATTGCTGGGCGTTCTGTTAGCGACGGCAATTGTGGCGATTTTTCAACTCGATCGTCAGGGGGTAGCGGTGGTGGGACAAATTCCGGCAGGGTTGCCCCATTTTAGTTGGCCGCAGTTGATGGCAGAGGATTGGGTAACGTTGTTGGCCTCGGCGGTGGGTATTGCGATCGTGGGCTATTCCGATACGGTGCTGACGGCCCGAGCCTTTGCTACGCGAAACCATTACAAAATTGATGCCAATCAGGAATTGTTAGCGTTGGGGATGGCGAACTTAGGCAATGCATTTTTCCAAGGATTTCCGATTAGTAGCAGCGGCAGCCGGACGTTAATTGGCGATACCCTTGGCAGTCGATCGCAGATTTTTGCTCTGGTTGCTTTTAGTGTTTTGGTTACGGTTTTGTTATTTTTTCGGCCCATTCTGGCGCTCTTTCCTAAGGCGGCGCTGGGGGCGATCGTGATTTTTGCGGCATTACGGCTGATCGATTTCCCTGAGTTTCGCCGGTTGGCCCATTTTCGGCGCACGGAGTTAGTTTTGGCGCTGATTACGACGGTGGGGGTTCTGCTGACGGATCTGCTGGTGGGGGTCGGTGTGGCAGTCGCCCTATCGGTGATCGATTTGTTTGCACGCATTGCGCGACCCCACGATGCGATTTTGGGCCAGGTGGAAGGCTTGGCGGGACTGCATGACATCGATGATTGGGAGGGCGCGAAGACGATTCCAGGGCTGGTGATCTATCGCTATGATGCACCGTTGTGTTTTGCTAATGTGGAAAATTTTAAGCGTCGTGCCCTAGCGGCTGTGGAGGCAGAAGCAACCCCAGTTCAGTGGTTTGTGCTCAATACTGAGGCGATCGTTGAGGTGGATATTACGGCTGTGGATGCGCTGACAGAATTGCATGAAGAATTGCAAGGGAAAAATATTCGGTTTACCATGGCGCGGGTGAAGCAGGATCTCTACGCGCAATTGCGGCGATCGGGGTTACTCGCATTAATTGGAGCGGACTACATTTTTCCAACCATGCACACCGCGATTGAGAAATTTCATCAGCAACAGGATCTGCATGGGTGAGTGATGCGGAATGACGGGCTACCTAGGAGGCCGAATTTTTAGGAGCACTGAATACCCTCCGAATCACTAGGGAAATGCCAAAGAAAACACTGCCTAGGAAACCAAAAATTCCAGGTAACAGCCACAGAAGAATCTTACTTGATACGGAGTCAATCCGGGCTTGACTGGGATGGGACGGATCATAAAGAACTGTGACTTGTTCGCCTTTTTCGTAGGCGGGGGGACGGCTAGATTCGCTGAGTTCAATGCGGTGGTTTTTGCGATCGGCGGATTGGAACTCAACCACAGGTGCATAGAGGGTGTAGCTGCTGTAGCGACGCTCTCGATCGACGACGGTGTGAGGTATGAGGTCAACGACTTGACCCGCCGCCCGCTGTTCCCTAGCAAGGGCTTGCTGGGTGGTATAAGCAAAAATGCCTGCGATCGTTAGAAAGGTGACGCCGATCGGGAAAAACACCCAAAAGACAATTCGTTCTACGGGCCAAGTTTCGGGCTGGCTGGGCTGGGAAAACGGGGTTTGTTGCAGCTTTGGCCAAAGGGAATCTGAGGGATGCGTGCTCTCTTCATCGTCAAAGTCGAGATCGAAATCAACAGACGTTTGGGGAGCAACCCGAGCCATTAACTGGAGTACTTTTTTGCGATCGTCGTCGTTGGGAATTTCGTCGGGATGGCTGTACTGGATACCGTTCACTTCGATCGACGTGATTTCGTCATTGTTCCAGTTAATGGAAATTTTGGAATTATGGGAAGACTCTTGGCTCATACAGGCAAATGAAAGGATCGGATTGGCAACAGTGGAGGATCTGTATACTGCAATCTATCTCACACGATCGCAGCCTATGCAGAACGACAATTTTACATTTTTTGATTTTTACAGTGTTTTGATCCTGATTCTTAGGGGAATCCGTCTAGCTATTATTTTCTACACTGTTATAAAAACATGTTGCCAAAAAGTAGGATTTGGGAATGCTGGTGGGGTGCTCTTGTGTGACAATCCTGAAACAGAAATCGTCAGTGAAAATCTGAAGCGATGGTGCGTGACTGATTGGTTCATCCAACGAGTTTTTCAAGGTGGGGTATGGACATCGATCGATGGTCTCAACGGGGGATAGGGATTTGGCTAGGGGGCGGGTTGCTGGTGCTGCTCCAAACTCTGCCACAGCCTTGTAGGGCGCAAATTGTGCCTGATGGAACCTTGGGGAGTCAGGCGTCAACACTGACCGTGAGTGGCCCGATCGAGACGGTGCAAGGTGGATTGCAGCGGGGGAATCACCTGTTCCATAGTTTTTTGAATTTCAATGTGGGTGCGGGGCGATCGGTGGTGTTTCGCAATCCCGGTGTCACTAACATTTTGGCCCGCGTGACCGGAACCCAGCCTTCTGCCATCAATGGTCTGCTGCAAATAGAGGGGAATGCCAATTTTTTCTTAATCAATCCCAATGGCATTACGTTTGGGACGGGGGCGCGGTTAGAGATTGCGGGCTCTTTTGTCGCCGCTACAGCCCCTGCAATTCCCTTTTCTGATGGTAGCCTGTTTAGCGCCACATCACCCACGGTACCGAATGTACTGACGATCGCCGTTCCGTTGGGATTGCAACTGGGGGCAGCGCCATCCCAGGGTGCGATTGTGAACCAAGGCGTCCTCAGGACAGGGCAGGACTTAACTCTCGTGGCCGATCGGGTGGAGGTGCCGGGTTCCTTACAGGCAGGGCGGAATTTAACCTTGGTGGCGAATACTGTGCAAGTCAGTCGTCGCAACCAGTCCGCCGCATTGGCCCAGGCCCAAGGCAATCTCTTGGTGCAAAGTCAGGTGCTCAATTTGTCCGGTGGTGGGCAACTCCGGATTGCCGATGCGTTGGTCGGGCAGGACAGTGCCATTTTGCTAGGAACCCCCGATCGGCCCATCCAGCAGATTACGATTAGTGGGCCGGGGAGTGGACTCTTTACGAACATCTCTCCGACTTCAAGCAGCGGTTCTAATAGCGGTTCTAGTAATCCTTTAAATAATATTTCAAGCAATCAAACCAGCAATCTTCTCAGCAATCAAGGGGGCGATATTAAAATTTTTACCGATGCATTATCTGTGGTTAATCAAGGTCAAATTAATGCGAGTACGCGAGGGGCGAGGAATGCAGGCACGATTCTAGCTCGGGTGAAGGGGGCGATTCAGTTGGAGAATGGCACGATCGCCAATGGGGTAGAAGCCAATGCCAGTGGCAATGGAGGCTTGATTGATCTTACGGCAGACACCCTGACTGTGAAGCAGCGGGGCCAAATTCGATCGGGGACCGTGGGGACAGGCGACGCGGGGGATATTCGCATTCAAGCCCAAACGGTTGCGTTGCAGGACGGACGGATTGCCTCTGGTAGTGGCGGTCGGGATTTGATTGGCCTCCCGCAGACCCGATCGTTTGGGGCGGGCGGGAATCTTTCCCTCACAACGGATTCCCTAATAGTGACGGATGACGGGATTCTCAGTGCAACGACCTTTACCAATGGTGCCGGAGGCGATATTAACATTACAGCGGCTACGGTGGCCTTGATGAATCGGGGGCAAATTGCAGCTACGACGGAAAGTACTGGGGATGCGGGTAGTATTACGCTCAACGCCCGCGATCGGGTCACGATTTCCGGTGCGCCCAGTGGCATCTTTGCCAATACTGGATTTACCGCGAAAACCCAAGCAACTGGTCAGGGGGGCAGTATTCGGGTAACGACGGGAGACTTGCTACTGGACAACCGGGCGAGAATTACCGTGGATAGTCAAGGTTTGGGCCAGGGTGGGGATATCCAACTGGTGGCGCATCGAGTGACGCTACGGGATCAAGCCACCATCTTTGCAGAAACGGCTAGTACCCAAGGCGGCAATATTACGATCAAGGCCCAGGATTTCCTATTACTCCGTCGGAATAGCTTGATTTCAGCCAGTGCGGGGACGGCACAGGCAGGCGGGGATGGCGGGAATATTCAGATTCGCAGTGGCTTTGTGGTGGGACTGTTGGCAGAAAATAGTGACATCATTGCGAATGCCTTTCGGGGGGATGGTGGACAGATTGCGATTACGACGCAGGGGCTGTTTGGTTTACAGTTTCAACCCCAGGGAACGCCCTTGAGTGACATTACAGCTAGTTCTCAATTTGGCAACAGTGGCTCGGTGTTGATTACGACGTTGAATGTTGATCCCAATCGAGGGTTGGTAGCGTTACCCAGCGAGATCGCGGATTCGACCCAACAAATTGCCCAAACCTGTTCCGGCCAACAGTTGCAAAATCGGTTTGTGATTCTGGGGCGGGGTGGTCTGTCGCCCGATCGATCGGAAGTGCTGAATCAAACGTTAGTCTGGACTGATCCGGCGATGGCTCATCAATCTGGCCTCAATCTGCAAAAGACGGAGGGGGTTTCTGAACGATCGAAGATTGTCGAAATCACGGGCTGGACGCAACGATCGGATGGTTCGATCGTGTTGGTAGCCGATACGATCGAACTTGAAACAGATTATTTGACTGCTACGTTGCCATCGGCGGCTCGGTTATCGCCATCCATATCAGCTTGTAGCCATCGTCAAACCCCGCAGAATCGTTAATTTTAGCAAGGGAAAATGATTAATTAATCCTTATGACGATAATATTAATAAATGACTTTGAATTGAATCATCCAACCCATCGAGACACTGGCAAATCAAATTACTAGATCCAACACTTCTCTCTTTTAATAAGCTAATTGTATGCGTCGTGATGCCATTTTCTATAAATTGTTTCAGCAGGCTCCTAGTTTACTTTTTGAGCTCTTAAAAGAATCACCAAAGACGGCTGATCGCTATCGGTTTGAGTCAGTGGCAATTAAAGAACCAACGTTTATGATTGATGGAGTATTTTTACCACCAGAAGACGAAATTAAAGGAGTTGTCTTTTTTGCAGAAGTTCAAATGCAGAAAGACGAGCGACTTTATGAACGAACGTTTACCGAGTCCCTAACCTATTTTTATCGCAATCGAGACTCATTTTTCGATTGGCAGACAGTGGTGATTTATCCATATCGATCAATAGAACAGTCCGAAACCCATCCTTACCGGGCATTGCTCAATAGTGAACAAGTGCATCTGATTTATCTAGATGAGTTAGGATCAATCGAGGAGTTACCCTTGGGAGTAGCCGCGATGGTTTTGACAATTGAGGATAAAACAACGGCACCAGGTAAAGCTAGGATGCTGCTTCAGCGGGCGAATCAGGAAATTACTGAATTGCCTATGAAGCAAGGCATAATAGAAATGATAAGTACAATCATTGCTTACATGTTTACAACGTTGTCCAGACAGGAGATTGATGACATGTTGGGAATCAAAATGGAAGATATTAGAGTATTTCGGGAAGCCAAGGAAGAAGAGCGACAAACGATCGCCCTTAATCTCCTCAAGCAAGGATTGCTCTCGATCGAGGCCATTGCACAAGCGACGGGTCTAACCGTTGAACAAATCCAGTCTCTACAAGCTCAGCTAAGTCAGAATGATTAATATTTTGGGGTATCTAAGTGAGCGATGTTTCAAAAAAAGAATGAGAGGCTAGATTACGGTTCTTACTTATGACTACCCCATTGTTTTTCAATGTAATCTTAATTATTTCACGACTGATTCGGTATTTTTCTAAATACTTTTTTAAACCTCTATTTAAGCGATTGCTATATTTATTTTTATTGCCAGCTAAAGCGTTGCAGATATTATTTGTATTTTACTCTCAAAAAAAGTGGAAATTATTTGTTCTATACACCTGTTTAAGTCTACTCCTAGTGTTGAGCTTACCAATAGTTCATACCTTGGCTCAACCCTCCCCCAATAACCTCCAGCCAGCCCATGCCCTGAATCTCCAAGGGCAACAGGCGTTGGAGCGGGGCGATCCGCAAACGGCCCTCGATCGCTGGATAGAGGCGGAAAAACAGTACCGTCAGTTGGGCTATCAACCCGGCACGATCGGTGCTCAATTGAATCAGACTAAGGCGTTGCAAGCTTTGGGTTTCTATCGCCAAGCTAAGGTGAAATTGGAAAAGATTGTGGCTGCGCAACGGGCTCAACCGGATTCAACCCTCAAAGCGAATAGTTTACTGACCTTGGGATCTCTATTGCGCGTCCTAGGAGAATACCCCCAGGCCCAATCTGCGCTAGAAGACAGTCTGAAAATCGCGCAACGGTTACGATCGCTGCCGGATATGCAAGCTGCTGACTTTCATTTAGGTAATCTGTACTGGGCGCAACGGCAGTTCCCCCAGGCATTAACAGCCTTTGACCAAGCAGCGGCGATCGCAGGGCCATTGCAACTCCCCGCTCAACTGCGTCAACTGAAACTGCTGCAACAATCACATCAACCGACCGCAGCCTTAATGGCTCAAGTCGGTGCCCAAGTAGACGCTCAATTGCAAACCCTGCCGTCCAATCAAGTCAGCCTATACAGCGCGATCGAACTGGCCATGCTGCTGCCTCCTAGCCAAATCCAGCAAGCAGCCCAGCGACTAGCAACCGTGGCTCAACAGGCCCAAAAAATCAGCGATCGACGGGCGGAATCCTACGCGATCGGGCAGTTGGGCGCACTTTACGAACAACAGCAGCGCTGGCCCGAAGCCCTGGAACTTACGCAAACGGCTTTGAATTTAGCGCAAGCCATTAATACCCCTGAAATTCTCTACCAGTGGCAATGGCAGCAGGGGCGGATTTTACGCCAAGCTGACCAACAGGAGGCCGCGATCGCGGCCTATGGAGCCGCCGTCAAAACCCTACAAGCGTTGCGCTATGACTTAGTGTCGATCGATACGAACGCCCAGTTTTCCTTTCGAGAAAAAGTGGAGCCAGTCTACCGGGAATTAGTCGATCTCTTACTGCAAGCACCGACTTCAGGGATTTCAACAGAAACAGTCAGCGCAACAGAAGCTGCGAATTCTAGGGAAGTCAGTCAAGCCCATCTCCAGCAAGCCCGTGAGGTGATTGAATCCCTGCAACTGGCGGAATTACATGACTTTTTTCGGGAGCCTTGTTTGGAGGCAGAACCCACGGCGATCGACGCGATCGATACCCACGCAGCGGTGATCTATCCGATCATTTTGCCCAACCGTCTCGAAGTGATTCTGAGCTTGCCGGGGCAACCCCTGCGCCACTATGCCACTCTATTACCCCAGGTGCAGATTGAAGCCGGTATTGCGGCCATGCAGGCATCCCTCCGCCGCACCTCGTTTGTTGAAGAACGCTTGGCCACAGCGGGGAAACTCTATGACTGGATTGTTGCTCCGGCGGCGACGGATCTAGTGCAACATCAGATTAAAACCCTGGTTTTTGTGTTGGATGGTTCGCTGCGCAATGTGCCGATGGCCGCGCTGCATACGGGAACGCAATACCTGGTGGAGCAATACCAAATCGCCTTGGCTCCTGGTTTGCAATTACTCAGTCCCCACAAATTGCAGTCGGCGCAGGTGCAGGCGTTGGTGGGGGGTCTCAGTGCCGGGAAAGATGGAGCGTCGCCTCTGCCAGGGGTGCAGGAGGAAGTCAGCCAAATTCGCCAGCAGATTGCGGCACAGGTGCTGCTGAACCAAGGGTTTACGACTACGGCGCTGCAAACAGAAGTCCAGGCGCTACCGTTTAACGTGATCCATCTAGCAACCCACGGTCAATTTAGCTCGAACAGCCAGGACACCTATATTCAAACCTGGGATGGACGGTTAACGATCGAGGAATTGAAGACGTTACTGAATCCTCGATCGTTGCAGGTGGGCAATGCGATCGAACTGTTAGTGCTGAGTGCTTGTCAAACGGCGCTAGGGGACGATCGGGCGGCGCTGGGGATGGCGGGGGTGGCGGTACGATCGGGGGCCCGCAGTACCTTGGCGACGCTGTGGCAGGTGAATGATCGATCGACCGCAGAATTTGTAACAAAATTTTACCAATCCCTAGTACAGCCCCAGACCAACAAGGCGCAAGCAGTTCGGGAAGCGCAACTGGCTCTCATCCACTCTTCTACGTTTAACCATCCCTTTTATTGGGCACCCTTCATCTTAGTTGGTAACTGGTTATAAATACGGATTCGTTCTGAACAGCACTTGGGGTATGCATGGAATCTGCTGGGAATCGAGCCTGTTGTTCGGTTCAATTCTCCAGGAAAATGCTGAGATCCTGGGTGCAGATCTCTCAACTACTGAGTCTATGGAATGCCTGATGCTAGCTTGCCAGGTCTACGGTTGCTCCAGAGAAAACTCCTATGAAAATGGCGAATGATCACACGCACGGTTTTGATGTTGCAGTTCGGCTCTCCCCGCTGAAGAGATTAATCAAAAAACTAGGGGTGAGCAGCTTGGCGCTAGTGCTGTTCTGGGGCGGTGGGTTCGCCACGATCGCCCAGGCGGAATTTGGTTCGCCACCGGGGCAAGGTACACCCAAAAGTACAGCAGGGGGCGGATCTCGGCCTCCCAATGATGCAACCTGCGCGATCGATTCCAGCCGCAAGGAAACTCTAGTGGCGCTGGCTCCCAGCCAGTCGATCGGGCGGACGGCCCAGGTGAATCCAGCCCTTTGGGTGCAAATTCCACCCACGACAGCTAAAACCTTGGAATTTAGCTTGTTTCAGGATCAAAAAGGCATTTATCAAGTCAATCTCCCGGTGGAGCAACCGGGGCTGCTGAAGGTGACGCTGCCGCCGCAGGTGCAGTTGGAAACAGGCAAACCTTACTATTGGACGGCGGCTTTGGTCTGTAATCCAGCGCGACGGACGGAGGATTGGGTGGTGGATGGCTGGATTGGCTATGACCCGCCGCAGGCGGAGTTCCAGCGGCGTCTTGCCCAAGCAAGTCCGGTGCAGCAGGTGACGCTATATGCGCAGTCGGGTTTTTGGTATGAAGCATTGAATGCTTATCTCACCTTACGCCAAGCCCACGCTGGCCATCTCAGTTTGTCGGAACCCGAGGCTCGACGTTTGCAAACGGAGGCTTGGATCACGATCGCCGATCTATTACCCCACTCGCCCATGTCCTCCCCTGCCGATCGCCCCCGATGAATCGACTCACCAGACTCACCACAATTTTCCAGAAACCCAAGGTTCGTTTGAGTCTGATGGCTCTAGGAGTCACCTGCGCCACGATCTCGGGACATCGGTTGGGAACTTTGCAAGGGTTAGAACAGAGGCTGCTCAATCACTGGTTTCGGCTCCGTCCGCTGGAATCGCGCACGGTTCCGGTGGTGCTGGTGACCTTTGGCGAAGCAGACCTGAAGCAGGCAGGGGGCTGGCCCGTCTCCGATCGCAAGTTGGCGCAATTGCTGCAACGGATCACGCGCGATCGCCCTGCGGCCATTGGGTTAGATCTCTATCGGGATTTGGAGATCGCCCCTGGCCGCAACGAATTGTTGCAGGTGTTTGCCACAACGCCCAATTTAATTGGCATTACGAAGGCAGTGAAAAATGGGTCTGGCCCGGAGGTGCCGCCGCCACCCATATTGGCCGATCGCGATCAAATTGCCGTCAATGATTTGCTGCTGGATGCGGATGGTGTAGTGCGGCGGAATTTATTGGCGATCGAGAAAGAGGGCAAAAATACCCTAGCGTTGGGAACGAAACTGGCGTTGATGTATTTGAAGCAGCGGGGGGTGACCGTTCAGGGGGGCGATGGGGGAACCTGTACGCAGGTGGGCTCGGCTAATTTCTGTCGGCTGGGCGCAAACGCTGGGGGCTATGTGAACCTAGATAATGGGGGGAATCAAATTCTCTCAAATTTTTTACAGATTCCCGGTGGCATTCCCCAAGTTTCCTACACCCAATTGATGACCCAGCAGGTACCTCCCTCGTTCTTGCAGGACAAAATTGTCCTCATTGGTGCGACGGCAGACAGCTTGTGGGGCGATCGCTTCTACACACCCTATACCACCGATAGTTCAACCACATGGGCGGGGGTGGAAATCCATGCCAATGTGACAGCCCAGATCGTCAGCAGCGCGTTGGAGCGTCGTCCGATATTGCAAGGGGTGCCGGAGGGGTTGCAGTGGCTTTGGATCGGTGCTGCGGCCAGTTTGGGAGTTGTGCTGGGTTGGTCACTCCGATCGCCCCAGTGGCTGGTGATTGGGCTATCAGGCGCGATCGGTGGAATCGTGGGCCTCAGCTATGGTCTGTTTCTTGTGGGCTGGTGGCTGGTGGCTGTGTCGCCGCTACTAGCTTTGCTGGGTGCGGGGTTACTGAGCCGCAGTTACCAAATTTGTCAAACGCTACAGCAAACCCATGTGAGCCTAGCGCAGCACTTGGAACAGCAAGTCGAGGAGCGAACTCAAGCGCTATTGCAAAAGACAATGGCATTGGAGCAGGCAAAACAATTAGCAGACAAAGTTAATCAAACGTTAGAACGCCTTGCTCGCATGGATGAGTTAACTCAGGTGGCTAATCGTCGCTGTTTTAATGAATATCTCGAGCAGGAATGGCAACGCATGCTGCGTAATCAGACGTCGCTGTCGTTGATTCTCATGGATATTGATTTCTTTAAGCTCTACAACGATACCTATGGCCATCCGGCGGGGGATGCTTGTTTAGCGCAGGTTGCTAAGGGCATCAAGTCTGTGCTAAAGCGCCCGACCGATCTGGCCGCGCGCTATGGGGGAGAGGAGTTTGCGGTGATTTTACCCAACACTTCGATCGCGGGCGCAGCGCAAATTGCCCAGGACATCCAAGCGAATATTCAAAAATTGCAAATTGTTCATGATCGATCGCAGGTGAGCGCCCATGTCACGCTAAGTTTGGGAATTTCTTGCACGATTCCAACGCTGGCTGCATCACCAACGCAATTGCTGGAACAAGCCGATCAAAACTTGTACCAAGCTAAGATGGCAGGCCGGAATCGCGCGATCGCAGTTCCGCTGCACCTGAGCAACCCATCCCCTCAGGTGCTCTAATGGCGGTGGAGGCGGTTAGAAAACGATCGTCCAGCCTTGCTTTTGGACTTGGTCTTTGGTGTAGGAAACGCCGTGGATTTTGATGCCTTGGGCATTCAGTAGAGTGATAATGCCGCCATCGTTGGAGAGTTGCACATCTTTGCCGCTCAGGGAAACTGTGACGGCACTTCCAGCGGCGATCGGTAGATCCGGTAGGGAATACTTGTGTTTTTGCTTATCTGCTAAGGCCCAATCTTTGAGATTGACTGTACTGGGGGACAGGTTCATGAGCGTTACGGATTCCTTGCCGGGATCGGCTCCGAGGGGATTAACCAAGGCAGCAATAATCTTGACGGCAACTTCTTCGGGTTGTGGTTCAGGTTTGGGTTCGCAGACTTCTTTGATAGCGTTGCCGGTAAGATCGTCGGTGTGGAAGCACTGGGATTGGAAGGCAAGGAAAATAGCGACCCATTGGCTGCGTGAGGGGTAATGAATCAGTAAGGCTCCATCTTGGTAGACGCCGTTATCCTGCTGAAATTTGCCGACACTGCCTTGATTCATGTGGATGTCATGGATACCGCTACCAGGACGGAACCCGAAGTATTTATCCGGTGTGGATGGTTCGGGGCCCCAAGCGACGCCAAAGGCATAGACCACAGCATCCTCAGCTTGAATGGCCCGTTGAATATACAAGTCAATCAGTTCTTTCAAGTCATTATCTGGGCCAGGAACATCGGGGGGAAGCGGCTTCATGTCTTCCCGGCGAAATAGGTTGCTACGAATAAAGTCCAGGGCAAGGCCACCGGGTTTGGAGTCCAGGGTTTGAAATCCGAGCCGGAGGTTAGGTAATTGATCCAAAATGCCATGCTGGAAGCGATCGTTAACGAAATACAGTAAATCTGAGGGACTTTGTTGGGATTTGACGTTAATGGCAATGCGATGTTTTTTCTCACCGTCATCAATCAGCACTTGATAGTGGGGCGAGGGATCGCTAGCGGGATCAATTTTACGTTCGATGGCTCGACCTTTTAAAACGCCGTAGTTTGCTAGACTCATGGTCTATAATCTCCTTGCAAATTTTTACGCTGAAATTTGTGTGCATCAATACGGTGTGCGTTCTGGAAATTGTCTCTGTGAACCAAGAATGAAAAGTTAGGCTTTCTCCGGTAGTTTCACGAACAACGATCGTCATTACGGAGTTCTCTCATACAGTTTTCTGATGAAGTTCTCCCGTAAAGTTCTCTCATGAAGTTTCTTCTTCTCCGGTAGGTTCTGAGCCTGTCTTCAGGGCTGCCCAGTTGTATTGCTCGTTCACTGAGAAATAAACGGGTTTTTCGTTTCTCAAAAGATCTAGCATGGGATGTAATTTATCCAACGGCATGAATGCGTTAATAATTCCATTGGGATAAACAATGAAATTTTGTGCTCCAGAGTAATCTTCAATGAAGTCAATATATCCACGATATCGATTACTATCATCGGTTAGATAGACTCGAACTGGTTGACTCTTACCTGCAAACGCCATAACTTCGTAGGTTGCGATGGAAAAAGTAATCATTTTGACCTCGTTCATTCCATGGATAGTAGAAGCCCCTGACCGATCGACTAATTACATGACTAATCACATGACTAATCACATGACTCAATCATGGTTCGTAATAGAATGAGGTTTGTACCCAATTGGGAATGACAGCAGTATCGCCATTATGTAGCCGCCGCAATACCTCTAGGGTAACGATGTAGGTACATTTAATCAGTCCAGCTGGTAGCATGACCGCAGGATTGTGTAAGTGGTTCACACCGGAGGAGTTGGTGTTACCACTGAGTGGAATGGCTGCATTACTGGTAGCAGGTTTGGAAGCGGCATCATTTAAGTTTTGATTGTAGACTCCATTGTTGCTATGAACGTTGATGCTAACATTGGCAATGTGGGGATGGTAGGCTGTGAAAGCAACGTGGGGACTACCGGAAAGGGGAGTACAGGCTGTACTAGACAGATGTTCTGCCATGGCCACTTTCATGTAGGTGATGTTGTTATTTAGCACGATCGTATTTAGGGTCGTACCACTCCCTGGCATTGGATTGAACAAATTGGCAGCTTTGTTAATGACCTCGCGAATTTCAAAGCGAATCGCCTTTTGCTCGATCGCAATTCGATTTGCTGGGGGAACCCGCTCGCCGGGATTGCCAACCCCAGATGGCACATTAGGTTGCGTGGTGAGAGCAGTCGTATTAATGGCCATCAATGCATCTCCATCGACCCAGACAAAGTCTGGAATATCTGCTGGAGAAAGCAGCGGATCGGCAGCAAAGGTGCGGGTAATGGAGGTGTTAATATCCAGCCAACCTTCGCTATCGAGATCGGCTTGCTCAGCATAGATGTCTACGATCCTGTAAGGAGAATAGCGAACCATTTGACCGATCTGGGTTTTTGCGAATAGAGGAACGTTCGCTCCGACTCCAACAATGCGGGAAAAATCCGTATCTGCGGGTGGGGCTGTCCCGTTGGGCGTGGTAACATCACTCACCAAGAAGCGATACTCCACGGAATTCCCAGAACTGGTCAATCGAGGTGCACTTCCTAGCAGCCGAATTGTGCCGTGGAATGCATATTTAGCGGTGCCCGCATAGCCATCGGTATCAAAGTCATTGAGTACAGCAGCATCTGGAATGGTGAACTGCGTTCCAACTTTAGTCCATACACTGGGAATGTTGGGATCCGGCGGAACGGGAACCTCTACGCAAAGATTGACGCAGAAGCAGGGGCCTCGATCGCCCCGACCTGCGGCCCGTCCTCGCATCGGGGGTTCATCGAGTAAAACATTGCCCTCGGCATCCTCAATCTTGAAATACACATCCGGCCCACCAAATAATTCCACATCAATCCAAGTACCTTGCCGAAAGTTAGCGCCGGGATAATCAATGCGGAATACCCCCATCGCATTCGTGACCCCTGTGCCCAGGAAGTCAGGCTGAACGATGTCCACATCCCTGGCGGTTACGGTAAGGGCTCCAAGACCCACCGTTGGTTTATCACAAGGGGTCACCCGACCGACAATGACCCAGAGATCGGCTTTGCGCCGGATGCGGCACCAAATCCCTGCTGGAATGACCGCGATCAAATACCAACGATCGCCGAACTTGAAAGGTTTATACGTTCCTAGGAATAGACACAGGGGACGTTCCAGTTCAACACTGCCCTGCTCAAGGGTGGGAGCCGGAATCCGACGAATGCAGGCAAATAGGTCGATTAATTGCCCTTGATAATCTGGATCGAAAAGACAAAAAGCCCCCCGATCGTCGGTGGTCGCTCGCATGATACTGCTGGGTGCAATCAGGTTCTGTAAACCAGCCTCTTCGATCTCTTCTACCACTGCTTTCAGGCTGCTTTGATTGGGGCGTGCCAAACTGTCAGTGATAGCCTCTTGGCGCTCTGAGGTACGAGCATAAATTTCAGCCCCACCAATGGCATCCCAAACCAAGAAATTGGGACAAATTGCGCCGTAGAGATATCCGTAAATGGTGCAGCGTTCATTAATAATTTCACTCATAGCAATTAACCTCTGATTAAATTGTGGATAGTTAAGTAAATGCTGCCCAAACTGTTTTCTACAAAATGGTTCGATTGCATAGAATCCAATGCCTAGAATTCAATACTGTATGGATGACTACGATCGCTAGAATTCCTAGCGATCGTAGTTGGCAGATTCTAGTTATTCCGGTTTTGCGATAGTTCCTGTTTCTGCGATTGCCTTACGATTGCTGACAAAGGCAGCGACGGCCAAGGCGACTAATAGGACACCCAGTAAGGGGTTAAATCTGCCACACTGAGGACAGATGACGATCGGGATCCCATCAATGTCAACGATCGAAATGAGACCAATTAACCCTAAAGCAGCCCAAGCCAATTGTCCAATACGATTACTACCCATATTGCCTCCTAGTTTGATGTACTTTTATACGGTGTACTTAGCGGGAAAGGTGTGAAATGAACTAGCGTAAAGTGACTGAGTTGGAACGGTAAGCTGTATTTGTTCTGCGATCGGTCAGCACTACATAGACCTGTCGAGGAGGAGCAGTGCCGCGTTCTACAGCAAACCAGAGGGAATCCAGATCCTGCTGCGAGGAAAGGGCGCAGAACCCGTAGATTCGTTGATTATTCGCGGTGTTGAAGATATCAACCCAGGTGCGAGAAGCTTGGGTATTGGAGCCGCAGGGGGGCAAGTCCGGTGCAGGTCCAAAGAGTTCTGCTGGAAAGATTTCTTTGTTGGCGATCGCCAGCTTGTATCTGATCCACTGCTTGCCATTGGCGGTATAGGCTTCTGTTCCCTTGAAAACTAGGCGAGGGGTGAGGGCAACTTGTCGGAAGCTTTCCTGGGTGAAGTAATTCTGACGATTGCTGTTATCAACGAATTGAGTAAAGTTTTGCAAGTTAATTTGGCTGCCCCTCGCTCCCTGTAAGTTCAGTACCAATGTATTTTTAGCAAAGGATGGCGTATAGGTAGTGGTCGCCGCAGTATGGTTGGGATCTTCGACATTTCTACCATAGGTCACTAGGGAGGCTGAACCCCAGTCACAGTCTGTTGGATGGCACTTGCCAAAGACTTGAATACGAAGTTCCTTACCTTGTTGTGTGACGACAAATCGAGTGATTCCACTGGTGTTAGAATTGACGTTAATCCAATTACCAACAAAGTCCTGAGGTGTGGCGTTTGCAGCGCTGACTAGACTACCTGCAAGAGCTGTACTTAAAGCTACGATCGTGAAGGTCTGTTTTAGCATATTATCCTCTCTTGAAAATCTGATTTAGGAATAGCACCTGAGAGAAATATAGTTTTACGGAAGAGGCCGCTCATGGCTAACTCCTAGGTTGAGCGATCGCGCTTGTCTTTGTATCGAAAGAACAGCGATCGTAGTCCTGTTAAATTGATCGGTTCAATGGAATGTCACCTCCTGTTTGATTTGAGCGATCGCAGCCTTATCAGTTAGAGAGTTGCGGATTCAGTTGTGGGAAAACTGTAACGTTGTCTAATGTAACGTTGTCTAATTCGATAACTTAACCGGGATTGCTCCTTTGTTCTCTGCAAGATAGTGGATTAAATCCACTACCCAACTCGGCGTTGAGGAGATGGCAGAGCTTCACTACCCGCCGGGAGTGGTAGATACGTTTTCTCTGTCGCGGGTACGACAAATTGGTATGCTTGAGCTTCTTCCTGCCCTTCAATGTCAATAGTGGCAATGTAAACGGGAGCCAAAACTCGTTGGGCTTTGCGTTTGGGTAAACTCAAATAGCCAAAACGTAGCCCCCGTGGCTTAATGATTTCGCTGACCGGAACTTTTGAATCTCTCATCAGATGGCTTAATTGCAGGAAGACCTGGCGGGCCGCTTGTTCCGGACGAAGAATTTCTACTCGATCAACCACTTTGTCAGTAGTCTGACGAATTTGGATTGTCAATGAATCGAGTTCTCCTTCACCGGCTAGCTTGATCGCAACTGAAGCCGCACCCCAAACCGGAAGTTCACCCACAAAGTGGCGATAGGCACCGACCACCCGACAGAGAACGGGATCCACGGTTTGACCTTGCCGACTTACTGCCGCTGCCTTGATTTGCCACAATCGTTCAAAGCGCAGAGACTCATTTTGCCCAAGTCCCTCATAAATCTTCAGTTGGTTCGCTGTTTTTTCAACCAGCTCTATGAGATTGCCCCGTTCTTCAAGCTTATTGAAAAGGGATTCCATGGGCTTAAAGCGATTAACAAGTTTCATGGCACCAGAAGCATGATAAATGATTGCCCTGGCACCAAATGGCATACGGATGAATGTCCGGTTATTTTGTATAGTCCAGTCCCGATGGTTGAATGGGAGGCTGTAAGCTTCACCAGTTGCATCCAAAAACCGTCTAGCCCGTTCTTCTAACTCATCAAGAGAGTGCTGCCGCAGAGCAATCACCTCAGTTCGTGGGGGTACTGGGGGTACACCTACGATGTTGCTAGCCAATTGTTCAATCAGTTTCGTGCCGTCCATGATTTATCCCTCTGCCCAACGCCATAAAATGCAAGCCTGCTGGGATGGCGGCAAATCTGGATCGACATTGCCGTGTCCCCACAGGTGGTCTCGATTCAGGTAGCTCAGATCCCATCGAATGTTGCCCCCATTCCAGGTGGCTGCATTCCCTACGCAAACGGTGATCGGGTGGTTGTCTGTTGCCCAGTCAGATACGCCGTCAATCCAGGCTTCGGAGATGGTGTCACCATCCGTCAGGTTGTCGCCCACATCTTCCCCGCATTCATCTGTAGTCCAGGCATCATACATATTGTCCCAGGCACCGCAGTAGATGTGCATGCCAGCAAAGATGTTCCACAATCCAGAAACATTATTGAGATCGACAGTTTTGCAGGAGTAAGCCATGACCCATTCAGCATTCCAGTTTTCCCCAAGTTGCCATTGACCGGAATAAGTGCGCCAGTTGGTATGTGGGGTATCGTACAGCATCCTGGCTTGCCCATTAGACTCATGATTGCCATGGGTTTCGATCCAGAAAATATCGACGTTGTCTACCCAATGCACATCGTCTCCGCCTTGATCCGAATCACGAATATCCGTTTCCCAACAATCTGTATTTGCCCAGTAAAAGGCGCGTGTGTGCCCAGCAGAACGTAACGCACTATCGAAGCCGTTGCAGCGATTGAATGTATACGTCAGATCACCAGCGGTGCTGACGCCCGCAGCGCGTGCGTTGCTGAAGTATCGAATGCCTTCAACACCAAATGTAGCCATTAGCTCCTCCTATTGTTTTCCATGTGTTCAAGATTGCACTTGCCATGTTTTCCTCCGGGTGATTTGTTAAATTGTGAAGCAGAATTTAACGAAGCGGTATATGTTTGATGTTCACTTTTCAGCGATCGCACTCGTGAACTGAGTTGAACTCTTATGCAACACGAAATGGCAATTCAATTTGAAAAGTGGCATCCTTCTTGAAGAGGTCATCACTTCCTTTTTCGATGTAGAGATGGAAGCTCTTGTGACGGATATAGTGTCCGGGATAGTTGAACGACTCAAAAGATGTCCACCCCTGGGCTGCTAAGCTTGGACATGGACGGAAGGTCGCATCCTCCTTAAACTGTTTATCTTCACGATATTGATGGAGGTGAATGCGGCAGTTTTGATGCCTCAGGTAATAACCAGGATAGTTGACAGATTCAAAGGAAATGAAAGAACCATCTGCCAATCCCGGCACAATCCTGAAGGTAGCATCCTGCTTATCCAGATCAGTTTTGATTTCCGTCAGTTCTCCTAGATAGTTCCGATGCCTCATATAGAAGGTTGGAAAGTTAAAGGAACGGAAAGAAACCAGGCTTCGATCTTGAAAGCGTGGGATTTCTTTCATTTGCATGGATTGGATGCCAGCATTCGCTCCCATTCCGATCACATGAACTTCTCTGAAGCGTGGTTGATTGGCTCCGTGTAATCCTCCCCATCCAAGCAAGAGCGTTTCGTGGGACTTGAGCCAGCCTGCAATATTATTTTGGTTTTGTGGCAATTGGTCGGGTTGATGTCCCTCCGGCAATCCAAACCGCCGAGGGTCACTCCCAGAATAGTTCTCAGCATACACACAAAAGCCCTTTTGCCCTGGCGTTGGAGGAGGCGTCGCGCGACACGTAGGATCTCCGTAATGACCATTGAAAGCAGCCGCTACCCGGTGGACAGTGCCCGGTTCCTGACCTGTCATAAGAGACAACATTTCTTGATATCCCTCCTTAGCACAGGCAAAACTAAGGCAGGCATCACGCTCCTGATGGCAGAAGAAATATCGACTGCCTGCTTGAGGAAAGCCTTTCTGAAGCAATGTACTATAGTCATCATCAGACCCTCTGATCTGATTCAGCCATGCAGTGACCTCATTCGGAGGATTCTTGGCATGGGCATGCTTGTACTCGGTAATTAGTTCAGGGATACTGTCCTTCAGCATGAGCAGGGGGGCATGGTGGAAAAGCAACACCAATCCCGGTTGTTCTCGATTTTTCAGCGCTTGAGCCAGAATTGCTCTGGATTCCACACTAAAGCCAGCATTTTTAACACAATACTCATAGTTGGGAAAACGAGGATCTTTTCCAAGGCTCATGACCCAAGTAGCAGCGTATTGCAGAATCGCTTCGCTTATAGTTGGGATATTATATTCCGGCAGATTTGTGTCATGACCTGTATGCAGCAATACCAGTTGGTGTTTGCCAATGTTTGTTGAGAAACTGAGATTATACGAAATCTCTGTCAAATACTGGAACAACTGTGGATAGATAGGTTTTAGAAGAACATAGGCAGATGGTAACGGGATTTCGCCCTGCCCATATCGACTAGGCTTATATTCTTCCATTAAATCAATGTACTGTTTATCACCATATTGAATAATGAGACCTGCTGCTTTTGAAAGACGAGGAAAATCTTTTCCAACAACTGTATATCGAAGCGGAGGCGCAAAATTGTTGTACTCATGATTACCCGGAATCACAAACAGAGGACATCGAAGTGCTTCACTGAGACCATCTTTGCCAGTGATGATTTTTTGAAAGTATCGAAGGTTTGTTGCTTCGGGTTTCTTCCATTGAAACCAACCGGTTGTGCAGGAATCAACAATATCTCCTGTGATCACTACAAAATCTATCTTGTTCTCATTGGCGTAGTGAATAATTTCGCGCAGGTGATCATTTGGGTTACGATAGGTCGCAAGCATTAACCTTTTCTGCCCATCAGAAAGTCCTGGATGGTTTTGAATTTCAACCGGAATTGCGTCATTTGCGGCTGAAAGATGGGTATCAGTGAGATGGATAAATCTGATGTCATCTGCATCAGGAAGTGTTTTGGAAACATAGATACAGTGATAAACCGTTTGATCGCCTAGAATCAGGTTAAACATTCTGGGCCAATTTTTTTCAGTGATGAGAGGCGATACACGGATACCAAAGTCAGTGACGATGCCACATCCCGCTCTAAATTCAGCGTTGCTTTGCGGAAATCGAGTCGGTTTTGGATTCATTTCATTTCTGAGCCGTCGGTATTCTTGACGATTCCTATCAATTTGTTCCCTATCGATCAACTGGACTGCACAGGGCCACCGCTTGCTAGTTTCTGTGTCTTCCAGGTAGATAGGCGCTGTCGTAGTCGTGATGCCTTTCGTCAATTCATCGATCGCAGCCTCAATATCCCCAAAACGGCTGCGAGTCGCCACTTTGACCGTCAGTGAAGATAATGCTCCAGGTTTACAGATGAAAGGATGACCTAGACTGGGTTGGACAATTTCAAGCTTCGCTGGAACTCCATACTCTTCAACAGAGAAAAAGAGGCAGTAAAAGGAGCGATTGCCTCGATAATTAACAGCGTAGTCCCCTGCTTCAGCCTTGATTTTTTGTTCCCCCAATACATCATCGGGATCTATGTTGATAATGGGCCAGTCTGGATCTGATTCCATTAAAGTGATTTTGACGTCATCCCCTTGATTCACTTCAACCGTCCGATCAATGTGAAGCGTATGCCCGTTGTTGATAGCGGTGGGCCCCCAGACGGTTAAGCCATTTACTTGAATATAGGCCTCATCACAGCCAAGATCATCTTCCGTCACTTGGCAAACCAGGGTCTTCAAGATGAGTGCAACGGTTTTGGAAAGGATGCGCTCAATTCTTCCATCATCTTCATCTCTGGCAAGCCAGCGATTACAGGCAAAAGACTGCTCTTTTTGATTGCTGAGGTTCTTGATGACAACCTTGCCCAGATGCCAGCCTGGGTAATCTCCAGAGTTGTCATGTCCGATACAGATACGGTTGATATCCCCGATATCTCGTTGTGAGGTGACTGTGAACTGATCGACTTTTCCCCGTTCAAAATTGCCTTCCTCACCAAGATAAAATTTCTCGCTTGTCCCCCGTTCGCCATAGAGCGTAATGTATACCTTGGCATCTGTACCTGCGTAATCTACATCGCTGGTAAAAACGGTAATGCTGTATGTTGTAGACATTTTACAGTCCCTCCAGGAAATTCTATTTCTGTTGTCGTCATCAAGAATGGTTCTAGTTTTTCAATCTCTACGGGTCTGATTCCCCGTCCGCTTGCGACGTTCATAACAAGCGGAAGTGCGTCCCGAAGGGAAAATTCCGTAATGCCCCGTCTGCTTGCAGCGGGGATAGGAATTTTAGCGCTCCGCAACTTTTACTAGTTTTGCTATTCAAAAATCGCAAAACCTGCGGCAGGAACGGTAACCAATACCGCTTTCCCATTCCGCGCTTCTACCGTCACCACCTGGCCGATCTGTGATGCACTGGTCGAGTAAATGCACTTCAACCTATCTCCTGCTTGATGCAGTTCATTATCGATCGTGACCCAAGCGGTTTTAGGCTGGTCATAATCCGTGTTAATCGCCAACACCATCTCCTTACCGTTAAAAATCCGTGACCAGGGCACCACCGATCGCATTTGGTTGCCGACCATTTGTGGAAAGCTGAAGCGCACCCCATCATTGGCGGCTGAAATGGGTCGTAGGTATTGCCGCCCCCGCCGCAGAACAATATTTTTCCGGCGAATGTCGAGCACCTTAGCCAGTTCCTGGTAAACCGGATTCTCTTCGTTAAAAAAATGCACACCTCGACTTCTAAATGCACCAAACTTTCCACCAAACATGGATTCTCGGATGTAGCGATCGCTGCCGCCCTCGCCATCGAAACACTGTTCACTGCCGTAGTAAATGCAGGGGATTCCCAAGGTCATGGCATTTAACGCCAGTACATTCAGCACGACTTTTTCCGCATTGGCATCGGCACAGAATCGAGCTTTATGATTACCCTTACGTACCTGATCGTGATCATCAAACGAGGTCACGACCTTATTGCGGAACCAGATATGAGAGCCTTTGTTGACCAAATCGGAATTACGGAACAAACTGAAATAGTCATTGGGATTGCGATAGCCCTTGACCAAGTATTCCAACTTATCGGGGATATCATCAATCCCCAGCGCCGCACTCAATCCCGTTAACTCCAAGGTTTCATAGGCTCGTTGCCGTCCACCGGTAATTTCGCCCAGCAGGAAGAAGTTTTCTTTGCCGATATTTTGGGTAAACTCGCGGATTACTGAAACAAAGTAGCGAGTGGCTCCAATGTCCATGTGCTTCACAGTATCGATGCGGAAGCCGTCAATGTCGGTATCGGCAATCCAATATTGATATGCTTTGCAGAGGTGATGCAATGCATTAGATGCTTGATAGTTATCGGTTAAACCATAGCCGTGATAAATGTCTTTGAGATCAAAAAAATCACCTTCTCGAAATTCAGGATCGTTATCCCAATTTCTGATGTATCCCTTGCGGGTAAAGGTATCAGGATCTTGGAGTTCCATCGGCCACACTGCACCCTCAACATCGGGAAGATGCTGAGGATCGGCTTTGACAAAGGAAATACTGGGATGACCTTGGGCGTCATTAAATCCTTCCACGGGATAAGTCCCACCGGTCCACGGTCGATCGCGATCGCCTGCGTAGGAAAACACATTCCCTGCGTGATTCAAAATAATGTCTAGAATCACATAAATACCGTGGGCATGGGCCAGTTGTACCACTTCTTGCAAATCTTCACGACTGCCAAAGCGAGGTTCAATGGCTAAAAAGTTCTGAATCCCGTAGCCATGGTAGGTTTCCTGAAATCGCACTTGTTTGAAAATTGGGCTAATCCAGAGTGCTGTTACCCCTAACCGTTTGAGATAGCCAATTTTGCTAGCGAGTCCTTTGAGGGTGCCACCCACATAGTGAGTTCCGGCTTCGCGCCAGTGACTAGCTTCTGTTTCGTTGGTTATTGCATTTCCCCGATCGATAAGAATTCCTAAAGGCGTTGTTCCATTCTCGACGATATTTCCAGTATTATCTTTGTATCCCTTCTCATTGCCGTCGGAAAAGCGATCGACTAGGAGAAAATAAAAAACTTGATCTTCCCAGGAAGTGGGAGATGGAAAAAAATGTTTAGCTGAAGTAATTAAGTTTAAGTTTATATTTTCCAGTCTTTGCTCAGTCATGATTCTTTCTCCAGAAATGATTAATTTATTTCCTTAAAATAAGTTAGCTAGCTCAATCAATTAAACGTTGATATAGGTCAGGGATATATCTAATGCCATCTTGAATCTCTTTAGGTTTACTCCCCCGATAGCTTGCAGTAGAATACCGACTGATGCTTGCACTGGGGTTCATATCTTGGATTAGGATGTGGCGCAGTCGTAACCCAGCACCTCCTTGTTATCGAGCAGTCAAACACGGAATCCTTCTGCTTCTTATGCAGTTAAGGACTCTATTTCCAGAGCCTCTTGCTTCATCAATTTTCTGGATTGAGATTGGGCGCTTTCCCTAGTAAAAATATCCTCTAGATTCCTATGCTGTTGTTTACGAATGCTAGTCAAACGACCAGTCAAATAGCTATAAACAGCCAGTCAAACGACTAGTTAAACGATAATGACTAGTTAAACGATAATATGTAATCAATAATGCTTCCCCTAACAAATTTTATTTGGAAGGTATATCGATCGTTTCAGCAGTGTAAATCCCATCTTGCACCTTGCTTTTTACACCATAAATCCTATTGCGGTAATTCTGTATCTTTTGTCAATTTTTCTAAATAAAGAATGTTTTTTTACTGATTTGGCTCTGGAATAAATCTGCTGAGAGCCTTGGTAAATCACTGTTTAAGGAGCCCTGAACAAGGTGACTAGTTTGCTTGCAAAGTTAAATAATTGTTTCATTTTTAGAGGATAATGATTCAATTCACTGAATAGTATTTTGCCTTATGGTAATCATCTCTCAGATTATTTTTGGCGAATGACTGACTTCACAAGTTTCTCAACTTTGTGATTTAGGGTGAAGGTGTCGATCTCGATCGCGCTGAAGGAGCTTTTCTATGCCTGTCAATACCCAAGGCGATCGCCCTTCTAATCTGCCCAAGCCGAAACAAATTGGTGGCAGTCTATTGTTGTGGTTAAGTCTACTGCTGCTCATTAATTCCTTGCTGTTCCGACAACCGCCCTATGTCCGTAAGCCCTACAGTGAGTTTATTCAACAGGTGCAAGCCGGACAGGTGGCGAAGGCGGAAGTGGGTAGCGATCGAATCATCTATACCCTGAAAGGATCGCAGGAGAATTCAGCTAAATTAATCACTACACCTGTGGTAAATGATCTCGAGTTACCTAAAATTCTGCGGGACAATAAGGTTGAGTTTTCTGCGGTATCGACTAGCGAGATCAATTGGATTTTTACGCTGCTGGGCTGGATTTTGCCGCCTCTTCTCTTCTTTAGTCTCTGGGGTTGGTTTATGAGCCGAGGAGAACTGGGGGGAGGTGCTTTAACGGTAGGTAAAAGCAATGCAAGAATTTATGCGGAAGGGAATACTGGCGTTACCTTTGATGATGTTGCGGGAGTTGATGAGGCGAAGGTTGAGTTACAAGAGATTGTTGATTTTTTAAAAAATGCTGAAAAGTACGCTCGCTTGGGGGCTAAGATTCCTAAAGGTGTCTTGTTAATTGGCCCACCGGGAACGGGAAAAACATTGCTAGCCAAAGCGATCGCAGGAGAGGCGGGAGTTCCGTTTTTCAGTATTTCGGGTTCCGAATTTATTGAACTGTTTGTGGGGGTGGGGGCTGCGCGGGTGCGCGATCTGTTTGACCAAGCGAAAAATCAAGCGCCTTGTATTGTGTTTATTGATGAGTTGGATGCGCTGGGGAAATCTCGTGCTACCGGAGGCCCAATGCTGGGGGGGAACGATGAGCGGGAACAAACCTTGAACCAATTGTTATCGGAAATGGATGGGTTTGATCCGAATACTGGCGTAATTTTGCTGGCGGCGACGAATCGACCTGAGGTGCTTGATCCGGCGTTGCGGCGTCCGGGTCGGTTCGATCGGCAAATTTTGGTCGATCGACCGGATAAGTTGGGTCGGGAAGCGATTCTCTGCCTTCATGCAAAGAGTGTGAAGCTTTCGGAAGATGTGAATTTAAGTATCATCGCCGCGCGAACTTCTGGCTTTGCGGGAGCGGATTTGGCGAATCTAGTGAACGAAGCGGCACTGTTGGCAGCCCGGATGGAACGATCGGCGGTGACGATGGCGGACTTTAATGAGGCGATCGAACGGGTAGTAGCGGGTTTGCAGAAGCGATCGCGGGTGTTGAATGAGATGGAAAAACGAACGGTCGCCTACCATGAGGTGGGGCATGCGTTGATTGGTGCAGTGATTCCGGGGACAGGGAAAGTTGAGAAGATTTCTATCATTCCACGGGGACTGGGAGCCTTAGGGTATACACTACAGATGCCGGAGGAAGATCGGTTTTTGATGACTGAGTCGGAAATCCGGGGTCAACTAGCAATGCTGTTGGCGGGCCGCACGGCGGAAGAGTTGATTTTTGGGACGGTCTCCACGGGGGCCAGTGATGATATCCAAAAAGCCACAGATTTGGCTGAACGCTTTGTGACGCTCTATGGCATGAGTGCCAGTCTTGGGCCGATCGCCTTTGAACGCGGCCAACAAAGCTTTCTAGAGGGCTATTCTTCTCCTCGACGGACAGTCAGCGATCGGGTGGCGGAAGCGATCGATACGGAGGTGAAGCAACTGATTGAAGGTGCCCATGGTGTTGCTAAAACGGTTTTGGCAACGAACCGAGGATTACTAGAGAGGATGGCGGAGGATCTACTCAAGTCAGAAGTTCTGGAGGGGGAAGATCTGCAAGCTCGGCTAGCACAAGTGCAAATTTCTCCTCAAATGAAAACTTGGTTAGCAAATGGTACGGTGCTTAAGAGTCTACCGGATTTAGTCAAGATTTAGTGGGTTAACTGCTAGTGGGTTAACTGCCAACTCCATGGGGCCTAGCGGTGGAAAACTCTTTAGGCATTTGGGAAGGAGGTTAGTACGTATGCCGTTCTATCCCATCAGTGGTGTTCTTTACATTATTGTTCAAGTATTACTCTTGATCGTTGTTGCTCTTGTTTGGTATTTCAATGGAGGTGGCGTGTAATGCAAAACCTATGGAGATCAGACAATCTCATCACCTATGTTCTGATTAAGCTATTTGTGATTCTGCTGCTGCTCTCGATTTTGTATCTTGCGAGTTCTGATGGCTCGTTTTTCCACCCTTTCTACTTTTCCCCGTTCTTTGCTGGCTAGTTTCTGATTTATTAAAGCCAGCGATCGATCAGATCAAGATCTGTCAAGGGTTACGCTAAGAACTCAGCGTAACCCTTTTGTTGGCTTGCTTTTTTGTTGGCTTGCCTTTCAGGCAATTTCCTAATTCTGGGTGTTCCTTTGTATGCTGGGTCTAGTTATGCTGGGTCTAGTGTAGATAATGATTACCTAAAGTAACTGTGACTCAACGACCACCTTTGCCGATCGCTTGTCTGACCATTAATGCCGATCGCTTAATCGAACGCTTGGATGAACTGGCGACGATCGGTCAATTGGAGACAGGCGGTGTCTGCCGCATTGCCTTTAGTGAGACTGATGTTCAAGCCCGACAATGGGTTTGGCAACGGATGGTGGATGCGGGGATGACTGTGCGGGTGGATGCGGCGGGTAACCTGATTGGACGTTATGCAGGCACCCAAGAGGAGTTACCCGCTTTAGCGACGGGTTCCCACATTGATACGGTGCCTGTGGCGGGGAAGTTCGATGGCTGTCTGGGGGTGCTGGCTGGCCTTGAAGTGGTGCAAACTTTGCATGACAACCAACTGCGCCTCCGCCACCCGATCGAGGTAATTGTGTTCACGGATGAGGAGCGATCGGTGATTGGCTCCAAGGCGATGGCGGGGGAATTGCTGGACGATCCGACGCTCTATGTAAGGTTGGATGGAACGTCGATCGAAAGCTGTTTGGAAAAAATCGGGGGTAGTTGGGCCGAAATTGCAACAGCCAAGCGCTTTCAACTGACGGACGCTGGGGAAAAACGGTCAGACATTGCAGCTTTTGTGGAGTTGCATGTGGAGCAAGGTGGTGTTCTAGAAGCGGCTGAGGTGGAAATTGGCGTTGTCACAGGCGTTGTGGGACAGTATCGCTTTGCAGTGACGATTCTAGGGCAGGCTAACCATGCGGGGACGACGCCGATGGATGCTCGCCAGGATGCTTTGCTGGCGGCGGCTCAGCTGGTGGTTGCCGTGAACCAAATTGCAACTACAACGCCGGGGGATCAGGTGGCGACGGTGGGTTACCTGACGGTTTCTCCCAATGCGACAAATACGATCGCGGGACAAGTAGATCTGCGCATTGACCTACGGGATTTGTCCCAGGTTCATTTAGATGGGTTGGTCGCGCAAATTCGATCGGCTTGTGAGCAAATCGCCCAGTCTACGGGAACGGAAATTACGATCCAGCCAACGCTCCAGATTCGGCCTACGTTAGCGGCACCGCAAATTATGGCGGTGATTGAAAACGTAGCTCATCAATTACAACTCCCAACGCTGGAGTTACCGAGTCGAGCTGGACATGATGCTCAGGAAATGGGTCGAATCACAGATATGGGAATGATTTTTGTGCCTAGTCGATCGGGGATTAGTCATTCTGCGGATGAATATACCGCTGATCAGCAATGTGTTCAGGGCACAATGGTGTTGCTGAAAACGCTAATTCAGTTAGATGATTGCTATGACTAAACTTTTAGAAATACTTTTAACCCAAATCGGTTAATCTTGACCGAAGTGGGAGAGATAACTGGAGAGGTGCTGAAAAAACGGTTTGATTTTGTCGTAATCGCTAGGCTCGATATAAGGGCGGGAAGCTTCGGCGAGGGCGTCAATTCCAGCAGTCATGGCATCTAAGGGCACTGCCAGTTCTAAATACAGCGCTTCCATAAAATGGAGTCCCTGCTGGCTCAGGTAGTCAGGAACATTGCCCGCGATCGCGTAGGAAATGGAGCGCAGAAAGTGCTGAAAATCCCGCCAACAGGCTTCTGCCCGCATTTCGGGGTATAATGCGCCCTCTGGCTCCGTAATTCCTGGAAACTTTTGCAGAATGGATGCTCTAGCTTGGTCAATAATGTCTGTTGCGTTGTCTCGTAACTGTTTGGCGACGGGAATGTATTGTGCTTTCTTGGGGGCGGCGGCGGCAATGGATTCTAGTTCTTCGTCGGATAGCCAACGGTTGTTTTCATCTGCTGCCTGGAACAAGGCAATGGAGGCTGCTGGATGGGCTGGGAACCAAGCCTGAAAGTTCATAATTTTTGCTTTCAGAATCAGTTCTTGGACGATCGGGCTTAAGGTTTCAGCCATATGAACAGGCTCCTATTGATTCAAAGGTTGAGCTGAGTGATGAATAGGGTGGCTATTGTAGCAATCTGGCCAGAAGCAAACACTAATAGCAGCCTTCTACGGTTGTGGAGAGGCGATCGATTGAATGGCCCACTGTGCTCTCGCTCTTACGGCCAGTGAGGGGTCTGTCTGGGTGAGGGTGTGGAGCTTTTCGAGAATTTCAGCATTCGGCTGAAGCGTTGCGAGGTTATGGAGAGCAGTGGTTGCCGCGAATCGGACGACCCATTCTGGGTCTTGTAAAACCTGTAAAAGGACATCGATCGTTTTTTGAATATCGTTCTGGGCAGAGGATAGATCGGGCCAATGGATAAAACCCAGACCCCGCGCAGCCGCCCGACGAACACTCAGCGCAAAATCATTGAGTGCAGCTTCCTGCAAAACACCCAGGGCACGGGCATCCCCCATGAGAGAGAGGGCACGAATGGCCCAAGCCCGCGCACCATAATTATAGTCATCTAATAAATTTAATAAAGGCTCCACGGCAGGTGGGCCAATTTTGACCAGACCCTCAATGGCGGCAAGGGCTGCTCCCGGATTATTGTAACCAAGGGCCTTAATCAAGTGGGGGACTGTTTCTGGGATGGCAGCATCCGCCAACTGTTGCACTGCATCCGCTAATTTAGATGCAGAATCGGCCTGTTCAATGTTGTGGAGTAACGTTAAAGCAAATGCAGAAGACATGCTACCCAATCTCAACTACAGCAAAGAATCCATCAACGCCAACACTTCTCCTATCTGAGGAGAAAGATCACCCAGATGCCCAGGGTCAATCTGAGCTTCTAGGATACCCTTGAGCGCAACTAATTTGAGACTATTCTCCGCTAAAGTTTGCGCAATGGGTTGAGCGGCTGGAAGAAACCCGATCGCACCCAGGTCAGAGAGGACGGTTCGTCGAAGTTGCAAATTATTGCCCTTGAGGGCCTCCACCAGTAAAAAACCAAATCGATCTTCCCCAGTCAACAAATAGAGCGCTCGGGCTGCCGCATACTGTACTCGTTCCAGCGGATGGTCTAAAAATGGCAGAATATAGGGTACCGTATGGGTGTCCTGAAGGGCACCAAGGGCCTCAATTAAGGCATCAAAGGGCTGTGAATTAGCCATCAATGGATCAACTTGCCCATCCGCTAGTCCAGACTTCACTAATTCCAGCAACCGTGGAATGGCGGTTGGGTTCCGTAATAATTCTAATGAATTGGCTGCTGCCTCTCGGACATAAAAGTCAGAGCAATCTAAAGCCTGAATTAAAGGGGGAACTGCCTGCTGATCTCCGAGTTTTCCTAGGGCGCGTGCTGCATTCCGTCGCAAGGGGAAACCGCCCTCTGGGGTTTGGTCATCGGTATCTTCCAAAGCGGAAATGAGTAGCTCGATCGCCTCAGGGTGGTTCACTTGAAACTTGCCAAACCACCAAGCGGCATAGAACCGTAAACCCAGGTCATTACCCTTGAGATTGGCCAAGGCTTGTTCTAAGGTGAGGGGCTGAGCAAATTGAAAATCGGAATCATCGAGCATAGTAGATTC